>NZ_FOFJ01000181.1 GCF_900110885.1 Azotobacter beijerinckii
TCGATCATTGAAGCGAACGCAGCAGGCGCTCAAGCGGTCGCTCGGTGATGGCGTCGAGCATCATGGGGCGAATGTCCTTTGGCTCGCAGCCGTCCTGGGGTTTGGGGAGCAATGGAACCAAAAACCAACGTAAGCTCTGGGCTTGTCTCGATCAGAGATCGTCGTCTGGATTACGCAACGGCCGTAGCTCCCCGCGTGCAACCTCTTCCGGCACTGCGAACGAATACCGACCCAGCATGTTGATGTGCTCGTAAATCAGCGGCGAGAGCCGGACGACATCCTCTTCCTGCACCGGATGCCCCTGCCGCTTGAGCTGCTTCAGGGCGACCGTTATGTAGAGGGTGTTCCACAGCACTATGATGTTCACCACCAGACCCAGGGCACTGAGCTGGTCTTCCTGGCCTTCGCGGTAACGCTGGCGAAGCTCGCCGCGCTTGCCGTGGAATACGGCACGGGCCAGGCTGTGCCGGCCCTCGCCCCGGTTCAACTGGGTCAGGGTGGCGCGGCGCTTGGACTCGTCGTCGATGTAGGTCAGGGTGTGCAGGGTCTTCTCGATGCGGCCGAACTCAGCCAGCGCTTGGGCGAGCCGGCCAGACGCAGCAGGTCGTCCCAGTGCTCGGCGAGCAGGTCGAGCTTGACCGACTGCCGGGCCAGGCCGTTGAGCTTGCCGTAGTCCGCGTCCGCGTCCGCGTCCGGGTGCGAGCGCCAGAAACGGATGCCGCCGACGTCGGCCAGGCGCGGGCTGAAGTGGTAGCCGAGCAGGCGGAACAGCCCGAACACCACATCGCTGTAGGCGCCGGTGTCGGTCATGATCTGTGTGGGCTGCAACTCGGTCTGCTGCTCTAGGACCACAGCCAGCAGAACCAGGCTGTCGCGCAGGGTGCCGGGCACGGTGATAGCGTTCAGCCCGGAGAACTGGTCGGAGATCAGGTTGTACGTAACCGCTCCATAAACCCTACCTTCGAAACCGCGCCCTGAGATCTGATGCTGAGCTCCCGATTCCTTCTGGAACTTGCCCCGCATGATGCG
>NZ_FOFJ01000177.1 GCF_900110885.1 Azotobacter beijerinckii
GCCGTCAACTCGACCGTACTGGAGATCATGCAGGAGTTCGTCGACCGCCGCGACGGCAGGAAACCGGACACGCCGCTGGTCTTCCTGTAGACGAAGCATCCCCACCGGACTCCAGCTCTGTACGACAGTTGTGATAACATGACGTACAAAGTTGACTAGGAGATTCGCGACCATGGCAAGTACCATCCGTTCCGCTCGCCTGGGGTTGCGCGCTACGCCGCAGCAGGAAGCGGTGCTACGCCGCGCAGCCGAGGTGTCAAACAAATCGATGACCGATTTCATCCTCGACAGTGCCTGTCAGGCTGCCGAGCGGACCTTGCTCGATCAACGCCTGTTTCTGGTATCCGGCAGCCAGTCCCAAGCCTTGCTGGAGATGCTGGACCGGCCTGCCCAGGACAATCCCGGCCTGCAGGATTTGTTCTCGCGATCGGCACCTTGGGACAAGTGATGTCGCTGACCGCGCCTCAGGCGCTGGGTGCCAGCCATTCACTGGAGGATTTCGATTGCGGCAAGCCGAGCCTGAACGATTGGCTGATGCGCCATGCCCGGCAAGCGCAGGCCAGCGGCTCGGCCAAGACCTACGTGGTCGCTGACGGCGTGCGCGTCGCGGGTTACTACAGCCTCACCGTAGGGCAGATCGATACCCTGGAGGCTCCCGATCGTGTCCGCCGGGGCATGGGAGCCTACCCCATACCTGTTGTCATCCTGGCGCGGCTGGCCGTAGCCCAGCGGAACCAAGGGCTCGGAATTGGCGTGGGCCTGTTGCAGGACGCGATCCGGCGTACCCTCACCATCGCCGAGCAGGCCGGCGTTCGGGCGCTGCTGACGCATCCGATCGACGAGGAGGCATCACGCTTCTACCTGCGCTTCGGCTTCGAAGCATCGCCTGTTCGTGAGCAACAGTTGCTGCTGCTGCTCAAGGACGCGCGCCGGCTGCTTGTTTCGCCGGCGTCACCCAGGGGATAAGCCTCCCCTCACACCAATATCACGCGGGCCCCGGATCGGCCCGCACTCCAGGACCTATCGACAGTTCCCTGCCAGGCGGAACCCGGCGGCCTCGGCATCCGCCGCCGAGCCAAACGAGACACGATTTTTTTCCTGCACTTGCTCGTAGCTCGGGCAGCCGACCGGCAGGTGGTAGACCTT
>NZ_FOFJ01000176.1 GCF_900110885.1 Azotobacter beijerinckii
TCCGCTACGACAAGCTGAAGCGAAATTACGAGAGCATGGTGGCCATGGCTTGTGGGTTCCTGTGGCTCCCCATGTGAAACGTCAACAGGCCCTAGTTGCGCGACCTCGGCCGCGAGCTGTTCCTCGCCGACCCTTTTCAACGCCGCTTCCGCCAGATTAAGGCAGTTACGCCGATGGCGCGGGCGTGGTTCGCCGAAGAAATTTCGGTTGGCCGCACACTTGGTCAACAAGGTCGCCCCAACCAACCTCAATTTCGTCGGGGTCCCGGCGCGCTCGTCTGCTCATGCTTCCAGCTCCTGCACGATGTCGAGCAGCCGGAAAGCCAGGTCATCACGGCCGCCACGGATAGAAAGCTCGATTGCTTGCCGGATCAGGGACGCGGCACCAGCCAGGGCGTCGGCTCGGGTTGTCGGCGACTCGTAGGGTGGTAGGAGGAAGGTCTTTGAAAGTGAACCGCCCCGGGAATCTCGGAGGCTCTTTGGTGTGAGTCATGCCGCCAGGGCGGACTCGTCGAGTTGTCGATAATACGCCGCTTCAGCTTCCGCCGGCGGGATGTTGCCGATCGGTTCCAGCAGTCGACGGTGGTTGTACCGGTCCACCCAGGTCAGCGTGGCCAGCTCCACGGCCTCGCGGTTCTTCCAGGACTGGCGATGAATCACCTCCGCCTTGTACAAGCCATTGATCGTCTCGGCCAGGGCGTTGTCGTACGAGTCACCCACACTGCCCACCGATGGCTCGATGCCAGCCTCTGCCAGGCGCTCCGTGTAGCGGATCGAGACATACTGCACCCCTCTGTCACTGTGATGGATCAGCCCGCCCTGTACCGGCTGACGGGCATACAGCGCCTGCTCCAGGGCATCCAGCACGAAGTCGGTACGTGCCGAACTGGAAACCTTCCAGCCGACGATCCGCCGGGCGAAGACGTCGATGACGAAGGCCACGTAGACGAAGCCCTGCCAGGTCGACACATAGGTGAAATCCGATACCCACAATACATTCGGCCGGCTGGCCTGGAACTGGCGATTGACATGATCCCGCGGGCACGGTGTCGCGCGGTCGCCGACCGTGGTTCGAGGCGTCTTGCCGCGCACCACGCCCTGCAGGCCCAGTCTGCGCATCAGCCGCTCGACCGTGCAGCGCGCCACCTCGAAGCCTT
>NZ_FOFJ01000169.1 GCF_900110885.1 Azotobacter beijerinckii
GTTCGTCCACAATGCCCGGATACGGGGCAAAGGGCTGCTTCAACCCCTGCTCAGGGTCCTGATGGCGTAACAGTCCGGAATCCATGAAGAGCCTTGTAGTAATGGACCTGCTGCGTCAACTGCGCCGCCAGTTCGCGCAGTTGCTCGGGAGTCAGATGGTCGAAGCAGGCAGAAGTGATGGGGGCGAGTGTGCCTGCCTTGACCGCTATCGACGATAGGCCGTTCGGTCAATTGCGCGGCAGGCACCCCCTGACGGCCAACTATAAAAGGCGGATTTCGGCCCCCGATCCGACCCGCTGCCAGGGCAGCCCGACCACCAGGGCCTGAAGCTGCTCGGCGCTCAGTTCAAACTGGGTACCCTGCCAACTGCCCGGCCAGACGAAGCGACCCCGGTTCAGCCGGCGCGAGGCCAGCCAGATACCGAAACCATCGTGAACCAGCACTTTCATGCGGTTGGCCCGCTTGTTGGCGAACAGGTAGGCGTTGTGCGGCTTCGCCGCACCGAAGACCGCCACCACCCTGGCCAGGGCCGTTTCCGTTCCGGCCCGCATGTCCAGTGGTTCGGTAGCAAGCCAGATGGCATCGATACGGATCATCGCAGGAGTTCGCGCACGAACCGGGCACAGCCTTCGGCATCGCCCGCCGGCCAGTGCACGGTCAAGGTCGTACGGCGATGAGGAATTTCGATGCGGATCTCCGCCTAGTCGGAAGTCGCCGACTGAGCCAGCGGCTCCAGCGCCACCGGGAGAAAGGCGGGCAGTGTCCCGGTCGATGGGGAACATGCGGCCAGTCTTCTCCAGCGATGAACCACATGGGTATTGATGCCGTGGCTCAGGGCCACGCTGGCAACCGAGTTGCCGGGCAGGCTGCACTCCTGCACGACCTGCGCCTTGAAGGCCTTGGAATAAGAACGTCGCTGCATGATTCCCCGCTTGAAAGCCTTGAAATGGTGTCCACGATAAATAGGTGGACACCATCTCTTAGCCTGGCGGGTTCAAGCCAGATGACTTGGCCAGACGCTTACCTCACGGCACCGCTGGTGCGGGTAAGTGTGGTGCAGGGAGAGTCCATTACAGCACTCAAGCCCTCAAGCCCTGGCGCAAGGTAGGCTGGGTGATCCCACCGAAGGCCAGCGGGGAATTCGTGGCGGCCATGGAGCAGGTGCTCGATGTCTACAGCCGCTCCCATGACCCAGCCCATCCGGTGGTCTGCATGGACGAAACGCCGCGGCAACTGATCCGCCAGGTGCGCGAGCCCCTCGAGGCGGTACCGGGGCATCCCG
>NZ_FOFJ01000168.1 GCF_900110885.1 Azotobacter beijerinckii
GCAAAACACGGCCGGTGTGACGATGCGGGTGCGCTCGATATGCCCGCGTTGTAACAGGCCGGCGCGGCGATCCCCGGTCACCAGGTAATCCGCTTCACCTGCAATCGTCCGGGTCGTTGGCTTCGTCCTGGATATCCAGGCGTTCCAAAACCACGGCGCGTTGCAGGTTGTTGATCATGGTGCCTACCTTGGCGGGCTGAAGAACGGCTTGGAGCTTGGGATAGAGGCTGGCTCGGCGGATCTCGTCGAGCTGCATCCGCGAGGTGACCACCTCGAAACGCGCGGCCCGCCAGGCCCGATAGATCACGTCGGGTGCTCCATGCGGTGAAATCAGGGCACTGAACAGGATGTTGGTATCCAACACGACCCGCATCAGCGTTTGCGCGCCCAGTCGAGGGCTTCATCGACCATCGCCGTCAGCGCCTCTTCACTCACATGGGTATTGGCCGCCTTGGCCTGTTCGGCGGTCAGTTCCAGGATATGGGCGCGTACCGCCTCTTCGATGAAGCGCGACAGATCGCCCTTTCGGCCTCCGCCCTGGCTGGCCAGGAACATGCGAAGGGACTGGTCGGTGTCGGCCGAGACGGCAACATTCCAACGGACGGTACTCATGGCGTTCCCCGTGTATAGGTGTTTATGTGTTTATACGCCTTTAGTGGGTAGCCCTGCAACGGACCGACAAAACGATCCTTTTCGAGAGGCCGTCGCGAGAAAGCAGCCCGCAGCCAGCGTTGGTCACCTCGAGTTTCGAAAACGGTCATGACGGAGCTTCCTGCGGCCACAGCCAAGCGCAAAGCCGCGCCGCTGCTGGATCGAGCATTCCTTAGCGTGCTTTACCAAGACGCCCCCCTGCCTGTCCAGGAGAGGGGCTTCGACACCCCGTTCGGTAAGCGCCCGCGCCGGGCCTGCAAAGCGGCGAACGCCAACCGGTCCGGTTCAGGGAATCAGGATCACCTTCTCGCTGCGCCCTTCGTCGATGTCGGCATAACGCGCCAGACCCTCGGCGAGGGGGGACTCGATCAACCCCTCCGGAGCAGGCAGTGTGCCGTCGTCGAAGTGCCGGCCGAAGCGTTCCAGCATCCGTGCACATTCGGCGCAGCCGTAGAGCAGCGAGTTGATGCCCACCACCGAGCCGCCGCGGCGATACAGGTCCAGCGCGGGCAACTGCACCTGGCCGTCGACCGGCGCCGCGATAATCGCGACGCGGCCAAAGGTCGCCAGCGCCGGGACCGCGGCGGCGAGCCAAAAGCCGGTGGTATCGAAGATCACCTGCGC
>NZ_FOFJ01000167.1 GCF_900110885.1 Azotobacter beijerinckii
GCCGGCGTGCCGGCACCGGCCTTGCCGGCGCCGAGCCTGGGCACCACCCGCCTGGCCGAGCCGGCCAAGGCGATGGCGGCCACCGTCAAGAATGCTGTGAATCTGCACGTCTACGACGATCCGATGCGAATTACCCAGGCGGCATTCAACTCCCGCCAAGGGGAGGAGGATTTCGTCGTGATGCTCTCGAAGGACCCGGCCAAATACCGGTCGATCCTGCAAGTGTGAGGTCAGGAATGCAGTTTCAGTTTTTCGCGAGCCAACAGGCCAATGATGATGTGCGCGGCACGGGCAAGTTGCCCCACGTAGAGATTGCGTACCGCCGGGATGATCGCCGCGACCTGCTGGTCGCTCAGGGCCGCTTCGGGCGGGATGCTGAGCTTGCTCTTCTCCATGTCGAACAGGTTTTCATGGATGAGCTGGTATTCGGCTGCCACCTCCAGGGCCATTTCTCGCGTCAGCCCTTCTTTCATGCAGATTTTCACGACCCAGCTCTCGGTCTGCTGGAGCGTCCGGTCATGGACCGGGAACTCAACGACTTCACCCACTACTCGATCCCCCTACAAAGGTAAGGCCGAACTATGCCCAACCAGATCGGCTACGTCGACAACGCCAACGGCCAGTTGGCCCACTACAACCTGCTCGCCGCCCTCCGCCTGTTCTGCGGCGGCTTCGGCGTGCTCGGCACCCTCGGCGGCATGCGCACCGGCACCGGCACGCTCGCCGGGCTGGAGGCCTCGCCCGCGTCGGTGACCGAGACCTGGACGCTCACCTGCACGGCCGCGGCGGCCAACGGCGGAACCTTCTCGGTGGTCGGCTCGGTCTCCGGCGCCAAGGCCGACGCCACGGTCGGCGCCGCCTACGACAACGGCCTGCTCAAGTTCACGATCGGCGACGGGGCGACCGACTTCCTCGTCGGCGACACCTTCGCCGTTCCCGTCACCCAGGGTGCCGCGGCGGCCGCCGATGCCGAATGGGAGGTGCTTCGCTACGATGCCGTCTCGACCAACCGCGAGCTGATCCTCAAGGGCTCCGGCCTGAGCCGCACCGAGGAAATCTTCGTCGGCTTCCGTACCTACCACGACGCCAGCGCGGACTACTACAACCTGCTGGCCGGGGTGTTCACCGGCTACGTAGCCGGCAACTCGTTCGACACCCAGCCCGGCGCGCGGCTCTCCGGCGTGCCGGCGCACAACCAGCGGATCGACTACTGGCTGACCCTCAACGGCCAGCGCATCGCCCTGGCGATGAAGGTCGGCAC
>NZ_FOFJ01000165.1 GCF_900110885.1 Azotobacter beijerinckii
GTCAGAGAGGGGCGATACGAACTTCACAAGGGCGGATCCTGGCGCTGCTGGGGCGAGGTGCTTAGTATGCGGGAAAATTTACGTTCAGGTACTTACTCGAAGACCTTTCCAACGCCTCCTCCGCTGACATCGTAGCGGCGTAGCATTTCCAGGATGATATCCTTGGCACTGACCCAGTCGGGCAGGCTACCGATCAGCCTGACGCCAACGATACGCGGCATCTTGACGTAGAAGGGCTCTCCGGCGATCGCCATTGCTACCTCCAACCCCCCGGCCCCGATGGCGAGCATCCCCATCGATCCGGCCGCGCAGGTGTGGCTGTCGGAGCCCAGCAGGGTGCATCCTGGCCGGCCGAAGTGCTCCATGTGCAACGGGTGGCTCACCCCGTTGCCCGGGCGGCTGTACCAAATGCCGAAGCGCCGACAAGCGCTCTGCAAGAAGAGATGGTCGTCGGCGTTTTTGAAGTCCGTCTGCAGCAGGTTGTGGTCGACATACTGCACCGAAACCTCCGTCCTGGTGCGCTCGAGCCCCATCGCCTCGAGTTCGAGCATCACCATCGTGCCTGTGGCGTCCTGAGTGAGGGTCTGATCGATCTTGATCGCGATCTCTTCACCCTCGCGCATTGTTCCTTCGAGCAGGTGCGATGCGATCAGCTTCTGGGTGACGTTTTGCAGCATGGGACCCTCCGGTAAGGAGAAGGTACGCATTACTTATTATTGTAGGTGCTGCTCGGGAGGCCGATCCTCGGTACATCGGTACCGACAAGTCCCTTACTCGCAATCCCTGTGCATGCGGTCGGGCAGGCGGCCAATCAGACGTCCAACTCATGGCGGAGAAGAAGGCCAGCCATTTCAAGGAACTCAAGGAATGCTAACCTTTGCTGCTATTCCGCTATAGCCACGCCGATATATATGTCAACGGAACCGGATTCAGGTATTTCTTGAAGGATCTCGCGGGGAACTGGAAATCCGCCAAGAAATACCCCGACCTTTCGGCCGGAGTATTTACGGGCTAGTTAATGGGAACCGGCTCAGACCTGATTGCCAGGAATGATGTGGACATTGTCGATGGCATTTGCCGCCTCATCCGAGCCGACGATGCCGATGACCACCTCGGCCTGGGTGGCGCCGCTGTCGAGCGCCGAGACCCAGAACTCTTTGCCGGCCTCGTCGGCCGGACGGCCCAGGGCGTTCTGGTAGAGCAGGTCGACGAACGCTGCGTTGTCCGGCGAGCCGTTGGTGTCCTGGAACTCTGCCGAGCTCAGGAAGCCGTTGGCGATGTCGGTCAACGATGTACCGTTGTCGACCTGGTCGAGCCAGTACTGGGCGCCGCCCGCGTCGGCATCGCGGTCGAA
>NZ_FOFJ01000164.1 GCF_900110885.1 Azotobacter beijerinckii
CAAGGCCTGGGTCGATGCCGCGACGGCTCGCGCCCATGTCTCCACCGACCGCCTCATCAAGGCCTCGAAAAGTAAAAGACCTTGAAAGGGGTGCCACTTAGGGGTGCGCTTGAGCATGGTTTTCCTCCTTGGCTTGGACAGATTCGCGAGCAAACTCGCGCACCACGAAAACCTCCCCCTCGGCCGTGACGACCGAGGGCGTTTTCCGGATTTGGAAGCGACGGGCCAGGTCGCCCGGCAGCAGGTACAGCGGGGCGTCGATGGCCTGCTGGGTGCGCTCGAACAGCGGCCAGCCGGCGTCGGGCGGGATCTGCGTGGCCATGACGGTGACGGTCAGGCCGCGGCCGTGGTCGGCCCGCTCGCGCTGGGCCAGAGCCACCTGCCAGGGCTGGGTCGGGTCGATCACCACCAGCTTCTGATCGAAGGGCCGCACATGCAGGGGATTTATTCTCCCGGCCTGGGCCACGACCCGGCCCTCGGCGTCGAGAATGTCCTGCGGTATCACCACCGAGGGATCGACCCGGCGGGTGGCGTTCACGGTGGCGGTCGGCAGGGCATGGCCGCTGTGGGCGTGCCAGAAGCGGTCGAGGGCGCGCTGCTTCATGACCGCGAAATCCAGGCCCTCGATGCGCACCTTGGCGACTTCCAACAGGTCGGGCTCGAGGATGTCGCGGGGTGTCCCCAGCGTGCCGAGGTCGCCGGCGCGGCCCTCTCGCATCGCCTCCTCGACATAGGTCACCGAGTCGATGCCCACGACCTTCGCCGCCAGCGACTCGTCGGGACGCTCGATCACCACCGCGGGCACCAGCTGGATACCGTGGCGCCGGAACGCCAGCGGATCGAGCAGCACCGGCACCTGGCTCTCGGTCGCCTGCGTGAGCCGGTGCATCCGGGTCATGGCATCGACCATGCGCAGGCCGTCGGGGATACCGCGAAACACCACGCCGACCCCGGGCTGGCCGTCGTAGCGGCGCAGGATGTCCTCGAGCGCCGCCTCGCCCAGCGACCACGAGACGAAGACCAGCGTCCGGAAGCCCTCGCCCAGCGGATGCGCCCGCTCGGCGGGGGCCGTATCGCGCGCGGGCAGATCCAGCGCCTCGCGCCGGGCCTGCGCCGCCTGCACCACCGTGTTGCGCGACAGCGCCTGCACCCACTCCAGCTCGCCCCGGTCGGTCAGGGCCTGGGCGCCCGCCCGTCCCTGCAGGGAGAGGTCCCTGGCCTGCTCCAGCAGCGTGGCCGGAAGATCGGCCGACTGGTAGACGTTGGCGCCCAGCGGATTGGCCGGGGCGGGATTATCCGAGGCGAAAGCAACACCCCCCAGAGACAGACCCGCCAGCGCCGCCGCCAGGGCGCTCA
>NZ_FOFJ01000162.1 GCF_900110885.1 Azotobacter beijerinckii
TCGGCCGGATGACCCAGCGGCAGATCCTCCTGCACTACGACTGCGCCCTGCGCCGGGAGCGCCGGCTGCGCGCCGAGCGGATCGTCGACGTGGGGTACGGCATGGCCGGCGGCAAGGAGGCGCAGGCGCTGGTCAGGCAGTTGGCAGGGTAGAGGCTGGGCCGAATGGCTCAAGGATGGGAGCTGCCCGGTGACGAGTCGCACCCGCCGCGGGGCTTTCGGTTGTTGGCTATCGCTTGTCTGTCGTCCTTGACCGCCCCTTGGTGAAGCGCGGATTCCACGAAATGACCTGGCCGGTGTGCTTCTTCTGCATGTCCCGGGCCTTTTCTTTCCAATAGGCGTCGCTTTTGGGTTTGAAGCGGCGGGGCTTCAAGGCTATGCGGAGCGCTACTGCCACGGCTACCAGAGCGGCAATCGCCGAGGCGGTGATCCAGAGAGTGTCCATGGGGGGCTCCTTGGTGGTGGGGGGTTATTCCTCTGGTTCTTCTTTGCTCGCCGGGTGCTCTGTAGAGCTTCCTGCAATTTCGCGCACAGGCGAGCCACTCGAGCTTGGTTTTCCATTGGCTCAGCCTGGCTTTGCGCGAGGAGTTGCGGGGTCTGGCGAGGTGTCGGGAGAACGTGTCTTTACGTATTCGAAAAATACCAGAAAAGACCTGCTTCCGAGTTTGAAAGTCAGTGTTTTCTGGCTTGCATGACGTGATCTGAAGCAGGACACCAATCCCGCCAGGTGCGGGTTTTTTATTGCCCGGAGAAACCCATGGCGGAAAAGATCGAGCTGAACATTTCCGCGAACGTCAGCGAGGCGATGAAGGACGTCGCCGGCTTCAGCAAGCAGTACGCCGAACTGGTGAGGGAGGTGGAGAAGCCGCTGCGCCAGGTCAACGGCTTCCGCGAGCTGGAAAACGCCCTGGAGCAGACCGGCCGCAAGATGCGCGAGGCCCGCGACCGGGTGCGCGAACTGGGCAATGCCATGGCGGCGGCCGCGACGCCGAGCCAGAGCTTGTCGGCCGAGTACCAGCAGGCGGTTTCCAGCCTGAAGGCCCTCGAGCGCCAGGAGGCCTCCCAGATCGGCCAGCTCGGCAAGATGCGCACCGAACTGCAGGCCGCCGGCGTCGACGTGCGCAACCTGGCGGCCGAGCAGCGCCGGCTGGCCCAGGAGTTTTCCGCGCGCCTGGATGCCGGCCGTGCGGATGCTGCCCTGAACTCGGCCCGGAGTTCCCTCGGTGTCGGGGCCATCGAGCAGACTCAGCGGCAGCTGGTCGATCTGCGGCAGCAATACCGGTTGGTCGCCAGCGACAGCAGCCTATCGGCCAAGCAGCGGGCCGAGGCCGAGGCGAATTATCGGAACAGCGTGGCATCCACGCTCACCCAGCTGCGCTCGATGCGCGGCGGTCTGAACGACAACAGCCAGTCCATGCAGCGCGCCGGGCAGTCGGCGGGTCAATACCGGCAAGCCATGCAGCAGCTCCCCATG
>NZ_FOFJ01000161.1 GCF_900110885.1 Azotobacter beijerinckii
CTCATCAAGGCCTCGAAAAGTAAAAGACCTTGAAAGGGGTGACCCTACGGGGGTGTCGGCTTCCGTAGGGTGGACAACGCTCTGCTTGTCCACCGGCCAAGGCGGCGGCAGGCACACGGCTCAGTCCAGCTACCGCCGTGCCCGCATGCCGGGGCACCTAGAGCGTCACCCTACACCGCCCCTTCAGCGGCAGTTGCCGGCACAGCCGCCCCGAGCGCAAGCCGGGGGTTCCGGGTTCTTCAGCACCCGGCTGTTGACCACGCCGGCGGCGCTCATCAGCTTGGTCACCGGCGCGTCGTTCGGGATCGACGGGTCTTCCGCCAGCGTGCTGGCGGCGCGCAGTTCGCCCCAGGTTTTCGGGCTCAGCGCCATCGGATGCTGGACTTCATATACCTGACCGTTGGCTTCGCAACGGTAATCGTAGGTCGGCATGGGTAGTGCTCTCGCGGTTGATGCGTGATCGACAATCGGCAGCAACCGGCGCCAAGGGCGAAAACCGGCTGCCGTCCTGCCCCCTCCTGTGCGGGAAAGGGGCGGCATGGGCGGATTGTACGCCGCACGGGGCGACGCGGCCCAGCAAGCAGCCTGCCCTTCTCCGTGGGAAAGCCGCTTCGCGGCTTCTTCAGCCTACGGAGAAGCGCTCGATCCGCCAGCGGCAAGATCCCTCACGCCGACTTCAGCTTCAGCAATACGAAGCCGCACAGGATGCCGGCCAGGGCGATCAGGTAGCCGATCCGATAGGCCCGGTTCTTTTGTGCCTGGCGAACGGGGTCCAAGGGTTTCTTCTGTCTCACAGCTCCACCTGCCTCTCGATAAACCAAAACGAATGCACAACGACGGCGGCTCTGGCGAGCCGTCGATACCGCCTCGGCGGCGGACGGAAGCCCGCCCTGCGCGGCGCGAGCCTTTTTAGGCCGGACGGGCCGGCTTGTCCAGCCTGTGCGTGCCTCCGTCGATCCCCCGTTTCCCACCCCCACAAACGCAAAGCCCCGGCAATAAGCCGGGGCTCCGAGAAAACACTCGTGCGCCTAGACGACACCGATCTGCCTTGCGAACGCCTCGACATCCAGATGGTGGTCGAGCACCTTGCCCGAAGCCATGTCGATCAGATACAGACCTCCCAATTCCTCGTGCCTCTCGCTGTCGGGCGGGCAGCGCTTGATCTGCCGCTCCCCTTTCGCCGCCAGAAAATGATTGACCTTGGCCAACAAGGCCAGGTTTACCCCTGCCGCGCTCATGCTCATCCCCAATGCCGGACCGATGTGGGGCACTAGGATCGACGAAAGCGCTATAGCATTCAAGATATAAAAAATACCCGACGGGGTTCGCCCGGCGGATCGCTACATCAGCGCGTCGATCAGCAGCGCGTTGGAGTAGATCAGGCTGCCGTCGCTGGCGCGATGGCCGACCAGGTGGAACTGCCGTAACCGCTCCATAAACCCTACCTTCGAAACCGCGCCCTGAGATCTGATGCTGAGCTCCCGATTCCTTCTGGAACTTGCCCCGCATGATGC
>NZ_FOFJ01000158.1 GCF_900110885.1 Azotobacter beijerinckii
AGGCGTTGCCGTGCCTGGCGGAAACCCGGCGACCGAACAGCCCGCCTATCCAGCCCTCCCCAAGGCCAAAGAGCCACTAGCAAGGCCTCCAACCGGCCCCCGAACAGCCCCATTCCAGCCCATCGAGCAGGTCGCTCGGCGCGCCAGCCGGCGACACGAAAAAGGGCACGTCGATAAGTCGAATTTTAAATAGCCTCCAATACCAACCTTTCAGGTTGAAAAGCCTTTGCCTTGGATCGAACAGCATTCCCAAACAGCCACTGCGCTCGTTCGTCACCGTCGCGCAGCAGTTCGGCCTCCTCTCCCAACCAGGAGAAGCTGATCGGGGATCGACGATCGACCCTCGGCACCGAGCCGCCAAAAAACGAAGCGTTCAGAAACACTGAATTCAAGCCAAAAAATGGCCTGAAATGACCGCACATGGCCGAAATCGACGTGCACACTCAAGGCTCGTAATCGAGATCAAGGAGCCCCCCGTGACCCCACTGAGCCTGAGCTTCAGTGTCCTATCCAACCCGGCGGTAATCGGACTGGATATTGGCGCAACACTTTCGGACATCAGGAATACGTTCAAATCGCTGGACTCAATGATTGGGCATTCCTACACAGGCGGACCGCTATTCAGGATCGCTGCCTATGAACTAAGTGAGTTAGGCATTCTCGGTGCGGAACTGGCATTCAACCGCAACGATTGTCTGGATGCCCTCTACTTCCAGTTCGAAAAGGTCCAATACCCGTACCTGTTGGAATACTTGCGAAATGCATTCATATTGGTCAGTCAGCGCGATAGTCTCCAGGGCCACTTCATAGCCATTTTCAGCAATGGTCCTATCGAGATCACCCTCGATCCTCAAAGACCCGGCAGTTCATGTTTTCTGAGTTACACCAGCCAGGCTTTCAAACATGCCCGTAACGATTCATTACCGTGCTCTTCATGGATCACTTAAAACACAGGGACCATAAGTCTAGTCTTCGGATTAAACAGCTGGTAATCTGTATGCACCTGAACTAATACGTCTGTTCAGACACTATTGAAATTAGTAAATGTTTTAGAAGAGGATAATTGCATCATATGCAATCCTCGCACGGAGCATTTGAGGGTAGAACTATGGAAATGATAAATACCGCGAGCACTGTCGAACCCAGCAAAGTCTATGATCTGCGTATTACCGCGGTTTCCCGCCAGATGATCATCGTAAAGTCCGATCTGGAGAGCCTGGATGTATTGGCCCGGTACGTGATTGCCATCGAGCTGTGGAGCAAGTGTGCGGAGTGTGCGCGGCAAGCCTTGCTGTCGGCTCAGGTGCCTCTCATCAGCAAGGCAGCCCAGCTGAGCCAGGCAACGGAAACAGCACAGAGCACGACCGCAACTGTGCGTTTGAACTGACGGGGAGGTTTTGAAAATGGATGCCTCTGCTGCCAAAGTGCTGAAGGTGCGCTTCAAGCACCAGAGGCGCCATTTTGAAGCGACCGTGACCTTCGCTGGAACCATCGCAACGGTGGTCCTCTCGACTCTGCCTCACTACCAATTCACCGTCGACCTGGACGCTCCCGAGGACGTCACCCTCACGCTGCCC
>NZ_FOFJ01000156.1 GCF_900110885.1 Azotobacter beijerinckii
AGGCGTTGCCGTGCCTGGCGGAAACCCGGCGACCGAACAGCCCGCCTATCCAGCCCTCCCCAAGGCCAAAGAGCCACTAGCAAGGCCTCCAACCGACCCCCGAACAGCCCCATTCCAGCCCATCGAGCAGGTCGCTCGGCGCACAAACCGGCGACACGAAAAACGGCACGTCGATAAGTCGAATTTTAAATAGCCTCCAGTACCAACCTTTTAGGTTGAAAAGCCTTTGCCTTGGATCGAACAGCATTCCCAAACAGCCACTGCGCTCGTTCGTCACCGTCGCGTAGCAGTTCGGCCTCCTCTCCCAACCAGGAGAAGCTGATCGGGGATCGACGATCGCCCCTCAGCACCGAGCCGACAAAAACGAAGCGTTCAGAAACACTGAATTCAAGCCAGAAAATGGCCTGAAATGACCGCACACGGCCGAAATCGACGTGCACACTCAAGGCTCGTAATCGAGATCAAGGAGCCCCCCGTGACCCCACTGAGCCTGAGCTTCAGTGTTCTATCCAACCCGGCGGTAATCGGACTGGATATTGGCGCAACACTTTCGGACATCAGAAATACGTTCAAATCGCTGGACTCAATATTTGGGCATTCCTACACAGGCGGACCGCTATTCAGGATCGCTGCCTATGAACTAAGTGAGTTAGGTATTCTCGGTGCGGAACTGGCGTTCAACCGCGACCATTGTCTGGATGCTCTCTACTTCCAGTTCGAAAAGGTCCAGTACCCGCACCTGTTGGAATACTTGCGAAATGCATTCACCTTAATAAGTCAGCGCGATAGTCTCCAGGGTCACTTCATAGCCATTTTCAGCAATGGCCCTATCGAGATCACCCTCGATCCTCAAAAACCCGGTAACTTATGTTTTCTAAGTTACACCAGCCCCGCTTTCAAACGAGCCCGTGAAGCTTATACCTGCGCTATAAACAATAGTGATTTATTGCCTTGCACTTCATGACTAATTTAAAATACAGGGACCGTAAGCCTGGCATTCGAATTAGACAGGCAGTTATCTAGCCGATCCATCCACCTGCTCAGACACTCTTTGAACATTAATAGAATTCTGAAAAAGGATCATTGCACCATATGCAATGCCCTGCATGGAAATTTAAGGATAAAACCATGGAAATGATAAATAACGTCGAACCCAGCAAAGTCTATGATTTGCGTATCATTGCGGTCTCCCACCAGCCGATCATCATGAAGTCCGATCTGGAGAACCTGGATGTATTGGCCCGGTACGTGATTGCCACCGAGCTATGGAACAAGTGCACGGAGTGTGCGCGACAAGCCTTGCTGTCGGCTCAGGTGCCTCTCATCAGCGAGGCAGCCCAGCAAAGCTGGGCAACGGAAACAGCACAGAGCACGATCGCAAATGTGCGTTTGAACTGACGGGGAGGTTTTGAAAATGGATGCCTCTGCTGCCAAAGTGCTGAAGGTGCGCTTCAAGCACCAGAGGCGACATTTTGAAGCGACCGTGACCTTCACTGGAACCATCGCAACGGTGGTCCTCTCGACTCTGCCTCACTACCAATTCACCGTCGACCTGGACGCTCCCGAGGACGTCACCCTCACGCTGCCC
>NZ_FOFJ01000153.1 GCF_900110885.1 Azotobacter beijerinckii
GACGCTGCGTCATCAACTCGGTGTCTATCTGATGCTTGAGTATTGCCGGGACCTGTACGGAGGTTTGGGACATCCATGTTTATGACACAGTAAGACTATGGCAGCGGGTACGCATGAAATTGGAGCGGTTGCCCTGTGCCCGCTCAGGTGCTTCACAAGGGGCAAGCGGGCAAGAGCCGGGCGGCTGCGATTTCACCGCCCGTTTTTCCGCCGCCTTGCTATCTCCTGGGTGGCAGCTTGGTGCTGGACCAGGGCTCGTGCCGGATATTGTCCCTGACGTTCTGGTCGGTGAAGCGGTACCAGCCCTCCTTGAACTGCGTCCACCAGCCATGATCCAGGTCGGTGCCGTGCCTGCGCACGATCTCCTCCACCTGTTCGATGCGCAGGTGCGAGGCATCGTAGGCGACATCCAGACGCCGGGTGTCCTTGTCGAGTGCGACGCTGTCCACCCCCACCAGTCGATCGATCTCCTGGGCGATGGCCGCGGCCTTGGCGGCATCCAGATCTTCGAGTTTGAGATGACGCTTCAGCAGGTAGGCTTCATGAACTCCCGGTCGGTGATCCATATCGGACATGGGATCTTTCCCTCGCTCAAGTTGCATTTCGTTCGGTCGGTGCCCGGCAGTCATGGAGTTTCCTCCGTGGTGAAGGGCTGTATCGGCGCATGGCTTACCGGCAAATATAGACCGTCACAGCGGGGGCCGACTGGCGGCGGCTCGCCGGCAGCGGCCTGTGCTATACCCTCAAGACAGGATCAAGGCGCAAGGACCGCGATCCTTGCCGGCGCGCGAGCCGCCGAGAGTCGGCGGCGACATCCGGGCCGCATCAGCAGGGGCGGGGCGACGAAAGCAGATGACGTCGTGCCCCTCGCTGGCGGCCTGCAGACAGCGAGGTTCAGACCATGGCCCTGATGCAGTGCACTTACCGCGACCACACCATTACCGCCGATGTCATGGAGCATCCGGGCAGTCCGACGCCCTGGGCCGGCGGCTGCCATATCACCACGCCTGAGGGGCGCACCACCCGGCGGCTGCCCCTGCCGCTCGGGCATGCCTTCATGGCCGAGCTGGAGCAGGCCCAGCATGCCTCCATCGCCCACGGCAAGTGGCTGGTCGACCAGTGTCTCGACCACGGCAAGCCGCTTTTTCCCAAGGCCGCCTGAGCGGTCGGCCCCTTCGTCGCAAGGCCGGGTGGGAAACCTGCACGGCGGTTTTCCACCCCTCTTCCCCCAAGATCCCGGGCAGGGATTTTCCGCCGCGGCGCCATCCCGGCGGCGCACGTTCCCTCGTTCCCCCGGAGCCGGGGCGATCTGGCTGCGATTGTGGGAGGCGGTTGTCCGGAAATATCCAGAATTAGGCTGAAACCGTTATTGCCGGGCTGCTGCCTGCCCGCCACTCTGGCGGCCCGTGGTGGATTCGATAGGTCGATTTCGGTGCCCGCGGTTCCGAGCAAGGACGGCCACGCGTTCGATGGGCACCGCTTCATCGTCGACGGCCCCCTTTACTTGCCGTAGCCTGCGGGGGCGGAGCCGAGCATGGAGCGAGAGGAGTACGTCATGAGCGACAACGGGCGAGAGGCAGCCCTTTACCTGGACGACCTAGTGCAGTATCAACCAACATCCTGTTCAAGCGGTGGGAGCTGTTCGCAGCCGTAATAGGTGCAGACCCGCTCCATTACCTCGGCGATGGT
>NZ_FOFJ01000152.1 GCF_900110885.1 Azotobacter beijerinckii
CTCATCAAGGCCTCGAAAAGTAAAAGACCTTGAAAGGGGTGCCTCTGAGGAGGGAATGCGATTTGTCATGCCGTTCAATAGGGGCATGGCTGGGGCAGGGCTCCATAACCGCGTCAGCCAGAGTATTGCTGCTTATTGGGGGTTCCTGATCGTGCAGCGCCTGCATCGCAAGGCTGTCGAACAGAGCCTGCTGCGGATAGCGTTCGTCGAGGGCTTCCCGCCTATTACCTTCTGTGCAGTGTCATGTACTCGATCTCGATGCTCAGCATCCACCTTCTGCACGAGCTCCGTCTGTGGCTCGTGGGGGCAGCTGCTTCGCTTGTGGCGAAGCTGGGCTAAGCCTTGTAATTCATGGGCAATCTTGTAATGTTGCTAACCTTTCCCGTTTGTGGTTGATGGTTCTCATGAGGTCGATTGAAGAGCAGTTGGCGCTGATCAAGCGTGGGGCTGAAGAGGTTTTGGTTGAGGCTGAGCTGGTCGAGAAGCTGAAAGCTGGCCAGCCGCTACGAATCAAGGCTGGTTTCGATCCTACTGCTCCGGATCTGCATCTCGGGCATACCGTGCTCATCAACAAGTTGCGTCAGTTCCAGGATCTGGGGCATCAGGTTATCTTTCTTATAGGTGACTTCACCGGGATGATTGGTGATCCCAGTGGCAAAAGCGCTACTCGGCCGCCTTTGACACGCGATCAGGTGTTGGAGAATGCCGAAACCTACAAGGCCCAGGTTTTCAAGATCCTTGATCCGGCCAGGACCGAGGTGGTTTTCAATTCCTCTTGGATTGAGCAACTGACGCCTGCGGATTTTGTCCGGTTGACCTCGCATTGCACGGTGGCGCGCATGCTTGAGCGCGATGACTTCAGCAAGCGCTATGTTGCAAATCAGTCAATCGCAATCCATGAGTTTCTTTATCCGTTGGTACAGGGGTATGACTCTGTGGCCCTGCGTGCCGATGTCGAGCTGGGGGGGACGGATCAGAAGTTCAATCTGCTGATGGGGCGCGAGCTGCAGCGGGCCTATGGTCAGAAATCTCAGTGCATCGTCACCATGCCTTTGCTCGAAGGGCTGGATGGCGTGAAGAAGATGTCCAAGTCGCTAGGTAACTATGTAGGTATTCAGGAAGCGCCAGGTGTTATGTATAGCAAGCTGGTATCGATTCCTGATTCGCTGATGTGGCGCTATTTCGAGCTCCTGAGTTTTCGCTCGATGGAAGAGATCAATACCTTTCGGTCCGATGTTGAGCGGGGCGCCAATCCGCGAGATATCAAGATCAAGTTGGCGGAGGAAATCGTCGCTCGTTTCCATGGCGAGACGGCGGCTGCCACTGCGCATCGTGCGGCCGGAAATCGTATGAAGGATGGCGAGTTGCCGGAGGATCTGCCCGAGATCGAGTTGCTCTCGGTGGAGGATATGCCGATCGCAGCGGTGCTGAATAAAGCGGGCCTAGTCAAGAACGCAGCTGTGGCGCGTGATCTGCTCGGCTCTGGTGGTGTGCGAGTGGATGGTGTTGCTGTAGATCGGGGGTTCTTGTTCCGATGTGGTGCAACGCATATCTGTCAGGCGGGCAAGAAGTCTTTCGCTAGGATTACCTTGAGGGCTGAGGGGCTGATCCGAAATAGTCCTTGACGAGGGGCTTTGGAGGTCTATAATGCGCCCCACTTCCTGAGCAGGTCTGCAGAAGTCCTTGTAAATCAAGGAGTTGGTTGCGGAGTCTGGCGGGTTGGAGAGT
>NZ_FOFJ01000148.1 GCF_900110885.1 Azotobacter beijerinckii
TTTAGGGAAGGGAGTTTACGTAAAGACCTTGAAAGGGGTGGATTTCAGGTCCTGCCACTGTTCGGGGCGAGGCAGGCACTGCAGGGCATCGAACGCATGGCAGCGACGGATCTCCAGGCGCCCGTGATCCTTTTCCACCGTCTCGAAGACCGTATGCGGGGTCTTGTCGGGCGAGGCCTGGTAGCACGCGAAGAAATCCCCGATGGCCTCGGCCAGGGTAGGCTGGTTGTCCTTGACCGCCAGGACATAGTCCGCGCCTCGCTGGCGGATCGCCCGAGCGATGCTGGCCTGGGTGCCCATCGCGTCGAGCGTGACGATACAACCTTGCAATGCCAGTACTTCCAGCAACGGGGGATCGCGGTTTTCTCGTTGGACTTCGCCTCGGTCGAGTGTTGGCCCAACACCAGGCGGGCATCTGCCGCAAAGGCACTGACCAAGTGCAGCGGTGTGGCATCGACCTTGCCCGAGCGCCGGCTGGTCTTGCCGTCGACGGCGACCACTTGCGCCCCCAGCACCGGAACGACCGATCCCACCCAGAGCCTGACGAACTGTGCCGGATCGATCGGCCCGAACAGACGGCCAAAGGTGTCATGCGAGGCGATCCCGTGCTTCAGCTTCAGGTAGTTTCGTAACCAGTCGAGCCTCTCCGTGGCCCATGCCTCGATCTCCACGAACGTATCGGCGCCCGAGAGCACCGCGCCGACAGCGACTACCAGCATCTCCACCAGATCGTGTTCGACCTTGCCCGCTTGCTGAGGGTCGTCGATCGAAACAAAGACTTCGGCCAGGCTCGGTCTGTCTGCTTGCTGCATCGCGTATCCCTTCTCGACAAAGAAAAGACACGCTACACCAAACCTGATCGGGCTGAAGCCGCTTGAAGCTACGGGCGCATCCGTTCATGCGATTGCCCTGCAGACAGGCCCCGGTTCAATTCATTGAGTCTTCAGCTCGGCATACTCGGCATTCACGACGGCGAGCAACTCCTTGGCCTCCTTGTGCCTACCGTTATCGGCGGCCTCGTGTCCTGGCCTCGGCGGAGCCGCCAGCACCTTCTCCAGCGCCTCGACCGACTCGGTATAACGCCCTCGCCGGAAGAGGTAATCACCGTAGAAAAAATTCTGATCGATACCATTCGGGTTTAGCGCGAGCGCCTGCTTCAGCAGTTGTTCAGCCTTCTCCTTGTCGCCGAAGCCGATCGGCCTGCCCGGCACCTGATAGTACAGGCAGCCAAGATTGGCTTGGGCCAAGCCGTCCAACACCTTGGGATCGATGCTGATTGTCTGTTCCAGGACGTCTCGCGCCTGCTTTATTAGATCCAGTGCGGCCGGGCCGCCCTTGACACCGGCCCAGGTGCTGAGAATGATGCCGCGCCAGGTCAACAGCTCGGCCGAGCGCGGTTTGGCTTGCAGCGCGGCCTTGGCCTCGTTGGCGAGACGGGCGAAGGCCGGCTCCTGCTGCGATACGGGCAGTTGGTAGTTGATCGCGGCCCAGCGCGTCTCCAGGTACTGGGGGCTCTTTTGACTGGTCCCGCCTTGGGCGAGGCCCGGCAGGGAGATGAGCAGTGCACCGTTCAGGAGCAGGCTGCGCAGAGCGGATTTCGACATGAGGTGTTCTCCTTATTGAGCTAACACCCGCTCAGGACTTGCTGCGGGCGAAATGCTGGATGAAGGGCTCATGGGCCAGCTTGGCGCGCTGTCCAAGGTGGACATACTGGCTGCCATCAAGGTTCATCTGGGTTGGCGCGTTGATCCTGTCCAGCGTTCACGTCCTGGGGAGCAGCAGCCCCCTTGCTGCCAGCGTCAACGCACACAGCGTACTTTGCCCCAAATAGCCACTGTCTCGCGACTGTTCCTGGCTGTGGTCCTTGGTCAGACTGCGTCGATCCATCCAGATAGAGCCCCGCCATATCCCGCAAGGGCTCTTTTTTGTACCTGTGATTCCACAGCGTTGGGGGGAAAGCGCTCCATGAACCCCACCTTCAAATGAGGTACAGACCCGACGATGCTTTGCTCCCGTTATTTTCTGGAGCCAGTCGCCATGATGCGTC
>NZ_FOFJ01000159.1 GCF_900110885.1 Azotobacter beijerinckii
CGCTCGATCAGCGAGGACACCACGTAGTCGTTGTACAGCACGGCATTGTCGTAGCTGTTGTAGGTCGGCAACTGGTCGTCGGTGACGCTGGCCGGTACGCCGCTGCGGTCGGTGAAGTGATCGAACTCATCCGGATAGCGGTAGTGGTAACGCATGTGGGTGCCCAGCAGATGCACCACCACGAACTTGCGCGGCGCGTCGTCGGCCAGCACCTTGGCAAAAGGGTCAAGCACGTCGCCATCATACTGGCTGGTGGTGTTCTGATCGCGGTTATTGTTCAGGTAGAACTGCTCGTCCGCCTGCTTGGAGAAGGTGGTAAGCATGGTGTTGCGCTTGGTCATGGTCTGCTGGTTGGTAATCCAGTAGGTCTTGTAGCCGGCCTGCTTCATCACGCTGACCAACGAGGGCGTGCTCAGGTAGAGATTCGGGTGCTCTTGGTCGGCAAACGTCAGCACCTGCTGCAACGCCTCGATGGTGTAGGGACGTGGGGTCACCACGTTGTCGAACACCTGCAACTCGCCGCGCAGCTTGTCGAGATTGGGCGTGGTCGGCCGCGAATAGCCGTAGAGACTCAGACGCTGGCGGTTGGTCGACTCGCCGATGACCAGCACCAGGGTCGAAGGCTGCCCGGCATGGGCATCGACCAGGTTCTTCAGCGGCGGAATCTGCTCTTGGCTGGCCAGCAGGTTCTCCATGTTCCCCAGCTGCCGACGGTACTGGTGATAGCCGACCGCCAGCTGCCAGGGCGAGGCCACTTCGATATTCTCCTCGAACTCGTCCACAGCCCTCTGCAGGTCATCACGCTTGATGTACTGGCGCACCGCCTCGTAGCCCATCGACAGGCCGAGCAGCAGCAGGCAGGCAACGAGTGTCATCTGGCGTGGCAGATAGACCGGGCGCACCTTGCGCCACAGCAGCCAACCGCCCAGTCCGTAGGCAACAGCGGCGAACACGATCGACCAAGAAAAGTAATGCCCCAGATATTCGGTCGCCTCGCTCACGTTCGACTCGAACATGATGAAGATGACGCTCTGGGAGAACTCTTGGCCATACACCAGGAAATAGCCGAAGCCGGACAGAGAGCACAACCATAGAATTGTGCCGATCACCCCGGCGAGCAACCTCGTCCGCGCGGGAAACAGCAGCAGCGGTATCAGCCACAGGGCGCTGGCCATTGAGGCCTGGCGCAAGCCCTGAAGTCCGGCGACTCCCGAAAGCGCAATCAGCGTCTGGGTAACCCCGGAGAAGTACCAGAAAAACAGAAACATCCAGCCGAGCCCGGCCCAGTCGATCCCAATGCGCCCGGCGGGTGCAGATTTCGTCGTTGCCATGAGTTCCTCAATTACTACGTGCCGATGCCGGAATTGCTCCGATCTGGCTCAAACTATGCCACAGGCCCGGTGAAATTCGTGTCAGTCACGCCGGACGGTAGACTCGGAAGTTGCTGATAATGAATGGCTTCTGCTGGCGGTATGTTGGTAAGTGATCCATGAACCCCGTCTGTTAACGGCCGAGCCGGTCTTTTACAGTGGCGCCGTCGGAGTGCAGTTCCACGGCAGCAGCGCCTCGTA
>NZ_FOFJ01000144.1 GCF_900110885.1 Azotobacter beijerinckii
CGGCGATACCGGACTCTCGCCGGCCTTCGCCGAGATCGGCCGGCGGCTCGGGCCGTTCGATCTGGTGATGCTCGAGGATGGCCTTCTCCAAGCTCAAGGCACTACTTCAAAGCGGCTGGCTATGAGTCTGAATACAGTGAAAATGCTCTAACCACACAGGCGGTGAATCAGAGCTCATAGATCGTCGCCTGCCAGGGCTGCAGCGATACGCTCGCGGCGCCGGGCTGCACCGGCTGCTGCGCGGCGCCGTTGTCCAGCACAGTGGCGGCGATCTTCAACCCCTCCGGCAGGCCATAGACGACCGTCTCGCGAGTGAAGTTGATCAGCACCAGATAGCGCTTGTCGTCGAGCGTGCGCGTGTAGGCGAAGACCTTGGGGTTAGCAGGATCGAGGTCCCGGAATTCGCCATGAATGAGCGCGGGAGTCTGGCGGCGTACCTCCATCAAGCGGCGGTAATGGTGGTAGACCGAACCGGCATCCTCGACCTGGGACGCCGCATTGATCCGCGTGTAGTTCGGATTGACCGCCAGCCATGGCTTGCCGCTGGTGAAGCCGCCATTCGGCGCCGCGCTCCACTGCATCGGGGTCCGGGCGTTATCGCGGCTGGTCTGACGCAGGTGGGAGAGATACTCTTCCGCTGGAACCTTGCCGCTTTCCACGAAGTCATGCCATTGGCCCTTCACTTCCACATCGTTGTAATCCTCGATGCCGCGGAAGGGATAGTTGGTCATGCCCAGCTCGTCGCCCTGATAGAGGAAGGGCGTACCGCGTTGGGTGAGCATCATCGTGGCCAGCGCCTTGGCCGAGACGGCGCGCCACTCGGGACTGTCGTCGCCGAAATGGGAGACGGCGCGGGGATTGTCGTGATTGCTCAGGAAGCTGGTGTTCCAGCCATGGGTGCCGCCGGTGCGGTCGATCTGCGCATAAGCCGCCTTGAGCTGGGGCAGCATCCAGTCCTTCTTGCGCCAACCATCGCGATCGAGCCGCACGATATCGAAATGGAAGATCATGTTGAGTTCTTTGCGGCGGGCATCGGTGAACAGCGGCGCCTGCTCGAAGGTGACGCCGAAGGCTTCGCCGACCGTCATCGTGTCGTAGCGGGACAGGACCTCGCGATTCATCTCCTGGAGATACTCATGGACGCGCGGACCGTTCGCGTAGACGAATTCGGGATGAGCGAGCTTGTCCGCAGGCAGGTCGGACAGGCCGTTCTGCTTGGAGATGAAGGGGATCACGTCCATGCGGAAGCCGGACACGCCCTTGTCCAGCCAGAAGCGCATGGTGTCGTAGACTTCATTCCGGACCTTGGGGTTTTCCCAGTTCAGGTCAGGCTGCTTCCTGGCGAAATAGTGGAGATAGTACTGCCCGGTGGCCTCGTCCTTCTCCCAGGCCGAGCCGCCGAAGAAGGACGGGTAGTTGTTCGGCGCTCCACCGTCCTTGCCGTCGCGCCAGATGTAGTAGTCGCGATAGGGATTGTCCTTCGACTTGCGGCTTTCGACGAACCACTGGTGCTCGTCGCTGCTGTGGTTGACCACCAGGTCGATGATCAGACGCATGCCGCGCTTCTTCATCTCGGCCAGCATGCGATCGAAGTCGTCCATGCTGCCGAACTCGGCCATCACCTTGCGATAATCGCGGATATCGTAGCCATTGTCGGCATTGGGCGAGTCAAAATGCGGGCTCAGCCAGATCACATCGACGCCCAGCGTCTTCAGATAATCGAGCTTCGCCGTGATGCCATTCAGATCCCCGATCCCGTCGCCGTTCGTATCGTTGAACGAGCGCGGATAGACCTGGTAGACGACCGCCTCCTTCCACCAAGCCGCGCCGGGAGGAATGGGAGCTTGAGGAGTGGCCGCGTAGGCGCTTCCATAAAACGGCGCCAAAGACAGCGCCACAGCGGCCATAGCGGTAATGCCAAAGAACTTACGACGAAACATACAAACTTCCTATTGTTAAAATTATGGGTAAGTAATGTGCGCGTTTCCCTTGCGTATCGCGCTTTTCCTGAGGGTATGCGACCTCAGGGTTAATGGCTTCAAGACAAGAAATCGGTGACGGGAAAAACCGACTTGTAATAGCAGAGGAGCATATTGGGCAGGACTTATGGTCTTACTGCAGCAGAGTGTCTGCTAGGGAAAGACGCAGGACATTCAGGGGAAGGATGGATATCGCCCCCGCTCACGGGTGTATAGGCAGCTGGAAGCATAAGGAATCCCTCTCGACTCTGAGACGAGACCGCGCTCTCTTTGCGGTCTGTAACCTTACAAAGCAGCGCCTGCCACGGCCGTTTTGTTGTTTTAGTCA
>NZ_FOFJ01000143.1 GCF_900110885.1 Azotobacter beijerinckii
CTTGTCGACCTGGGTGACATCCGCCACGTTGGCCGCCGTGCCCACCACGTGATGCACCAGGCCCGACTCGGCATCGACGCCGATATGCGCCTTCATGCCGAAGTGGTGAGTCGACCGCAGGAACTGCCCCCACAGCCGCTCGCAGAACCGTACGTGACACTCTCGCGTCATACGGCTCCCGTTATCCAACCTTGCTGCCCAGCCACTCGCCAGTGATGGAACAGCCGGGATGCCACCGTCCGCATCTTGTCCAGCCATTGGCTAATGCGCCGCTTGCGCCTGTGAAGGGCCTTGTACTTTCGTCGGGCCCAGCGTTCAAGTGCGCGATCAATGTGCTGGAAGATGCCAAGCATGGACGTCCGATAGAACGAGCCATAGTAGTGCCACCACCCCTGTATCACCGGATTGTAGAGCCGAGCCACGTCGGCCAGCGTCACGTGGGTTTGGCGATTGAGTCGCCACCTGCGCACCGCTTGCCGCATCCGCTTCAAGGCATCCGCGCTCGCTCCCGGAAGGAAGCTCGTGAAAAGCCTGCCCTGTTTGCTGAGTGCCTTCCTCGGCCTAAAGGTGAAACCAAGGAAGGTAAAGCTCACATGCGGATGGTCTGCGCCACGGTTACTGTCCTTGCAGTACACGACCTTCGATTTCCCTGGGTGCATCATCAACCCACAGGCAGCCAGCCGTGAGGCAATGGACCGCATCACGAACTCCGCTTGTTTCCGACTGCGGCAATGCACCACCGCATCATCGGCGTAGCGGGCAAACGGGCAGTTAGGGCTGGTGCGTTGCATCCAGGTGTCGAAAACGTAATGCATGAACAGGTTCATCAAGATCTGACTGATCACCCCTCCTTGCGGGGTGCCACGCTCGCGTGGAACGCGCGCGCCATCCGCCGTTTCGAACGGCGCAACCAGCCACCGCTCGATGTACAGAAGAATCCAGTCCTCCTTGATGCGCGCGCGCACCGCCTTCATCAGCAGCCCATGATCGATGTGATCGAAAGCTGCCTTGATATCAAACTCCACCACCCAGTCGTATCGCCAGCAGCGTTCACGCGTGATCGCCACCGCATGCTTCGCTGATCGCCCTGGCCGGTACCCATAGGAGTCCGGATGGAAGATCGAGTCCAGCTCCGGCTCGATGAGAAGCTTGACCACGGTTTGCGCGACACGGTCACCGACCGTGGGCACTCCCAGCTTGCGCGTGCCTCCCGATGCCTTGGGAATCTCTACCTGCTTGACCGGTGGCGGGAAGTACGACCCCGACGACATCCGATTCCACAGCTTGTAGAGATTCTTCGACAGGTCCCGCTCGAAATCGGCGATGGTTTCATCGTCGATGCCGGCAGCACCGCGGTTGGCCCTGACCTGCTGGTAGGCTTCCCATACCGTGCGCTTCGCTATGTCATAAGGTTTCGCCGAGCTCACGCCGTTCATCCCCGACGGTTGGCGGCGCTCGTCGGCAGGATAACGCCGCCCCTTCGCTCCACCTCCATTACAGAGGCTTCATCGCTACTACGGGAGGCTCCGCCCCTCGTTCCAGCATCGGTATTCTTCCTCATGGTGTTGGCCATTTGTCATTTTCCTTCGCATCTGGAACAAGGTTCTCACGTTCCGTACCCAAGCCTGTATGGAGATCATGCCGCCTATACACCGGCTGCCGTCGGGTCTGTAAGCAGGTAACGTCCCGACTCGTCCTGAAGCCAATACTCAACCTCAGTTTCGACAGCACCTTTGGGCATAACGATGCGTCATCGGACGGTTTGCTTTCGCTCATCTTCTCCATACTCACCTGCCATCCTCGGGGAATGACTTTTCCTCGGTCGCTCACCACCACACCTTTTGGATGCAGCAGCACCGGGTGGTTTGAAGCCCGCTCCTGCAAGCCGACTTCGGAAGGCCTACTTCCATCTTCGGTACAGCATCACAGGTCATTTGACCTGTGTTCGTGACACACAGTACTGGTTGCCCTTCTTCGTCGAGTGCATTTCCGGGTCGCGCTTGCCGTCCTGGTTCTTCGTCGAGCTCGGCGCATGGATCAGGGTGGCGTCGACGATGGTGCCCTGGCGCAGCGACAGCCCGCGCTCGCCCAGGTAGCCGTTGATCACCTCCAGCATTCCGCCGGCCAGTGCGTGCTTCTCCAGCAAGCGGCGGAAGTTGAGGATGGTCGTCTCGTCCGGGAGGCGCTCCAGACCCAGGCCGGCGAACTGGCGCAGCAGGGGCATCTCGTACAGCGCTTCCTCCATCGCCGGATCGCTGTAGCCGAACCAGTTCTGCATCAGGTGCACGCGCAGCATGGCGGCCAGCGGGTAGGCGGGCCG
>NZ_FOFJ01000173.1 GCF_900110885.1 Azotobacter beijerinckii
TGGGGAACTTGGCCGCGCCCTCGTCGCGGATGGCGCGGTTGTAGGCCAGGTACAGCATGCGCAGGTGGCGGTGCTGCTCGGCATAGGCCACCAGGTGGTCTTGCCGCAGCCGGCGTAGGCCTTCACGACCAGGTGGTGGCCCTCGTAGTGGATGACGGGGAGCTGTTCTGCTGTCGACTTCATGGTGAATCCTTTTTGCCCGGTGAGGTCGACGATGGTGGCAGGCTTGGCGGGCGCCGGGCGGCCTAATCCGGCGCTTTTGTGGCTCGAAATTAGGGGTATTCGTGAAAAGGTGTTGTCAGGCAGCACCAGCCAGCAGGCTTTCATAGGGAATGTGCAGCCCATCATGAAGGCGCTTTATCATCGCCAGGCTCAATTTGCGCTTTCGGTTCAATACCTCGGAAACCCTACCGCTAGAGCCGATATACGGCTCTAGATCGCGAGGGGTCAGCCCCTGCTGATCCATACGGAATTTGATGGCCTCGATGGGGTCGGAAGGCGGGATCGGATAGTGCTCGTCTTCGTATTTCTCGATCAGTACCGCCAACACTTCCAGCTCATCGCCTTCCGGAGTGCCGATTTCGGCACCCCACAGTCTATCCATGCGTGCAAAGGCCGCTGCCAAGTCTTCCTCGGAGCGAATCGGCTTGATGTTCATCACACTGTCTCCGCGTTGATCTGGTCGTACTGGACGTGAGTGCCTACGAATCTCACGAACCCAAGTTGTCGTTCGTAGTCGATTGCCAGGATCACCCGATACTTGTTACCAGCGATGTTAAAAACCACACGGCCGCCTTTCAGGATGCTTGCTGTACGCAGCTCTGCCTTGACCTCCTGCGGCGTGCGGTAAGTGGCTTTCTCCATGTGCCGATACCACTCCACCAGAGGTGTCATGGCGTCTGCATAGGCCGGGCTGCTTTCCCAGAAAGCGCGCAATGTACCTCGCGCAATAATTCTCATCGCCACGCATCTCCCATTTTGGGAGAAAGTCTAGCCATCCGGCTTGGCCGTGGCAACAACAGGATTTCCCGAATACCCGAAATTGAAGGAAGGCCGGCCCCCCGGGCAGCGTCACGTGCCGTACTTGGCATGGCTCTTGGCGCGGCGGATGTTGTAGCCCTTGATCCAGCTACTCATCTCCGGCGTCAGCGGCTTGGACTGCAGGGAGCTGCTGCGCCAGG
>NZ_FOFJ01000141.1 GCF_900110885.1 Azotobacter beijerinckii
AGCACCGGGCCGGCTATCGAGCAGAGTTTAAGGAACGTGTGGAGTTGATCAGGTTTCATGGAATGACCTCCTGTGCAGTGTGCACCCAGGATGCCAGCGGCCCGGAGAATCCCAACTCAGCGGCATTCGCCTCTTCTTCCCGGAAGTAAGCTGGTGCTCGCTTTCAGGCCAGAAAATCGCCGGAAAAGCCCCCAAGCGGAGGTGTCCGTCGCGTATTGATATTCCCACCTAGAAACGCAATCCAGAAGGGAATATGCATGGCGATTGTTGATGAACAGGACCAGCCGCTGCGGGTGCTGAAACAGCACGAGTACCCAGTGGCGAGCCCAGGTGAGGAGCAGGCCGAGCTGACCACGGCCGCCCGCGACGTGCTTGCCGAGCGACGCCGACAGATCGAGGTGGAAGGCTTTTCGCCGGAGCATGATCGCCAATACGACCTCGGCGAGCTTCCGGCCGCTGCAGCCTGCTATGCGCTTTTCGCGCAGCGCCAGATGCTGGGCCTTCGCAAGAGCGAGCCAGACCACGCCTGGCCTTGGAATCTGGGGTGCTGGAAACCTGGCGACGCCCGCAGCGCCCTCGTCAAGGCGGGGGCATTGATCCTGGCCGAGATCGAGCGATTGGATCACCAGGAGCAGAAAGCCACTCACGTGTGAAAGCTGGGCAGGCTGGCGCCCGTCCGGATCAGTGCAGCGCGCACCGCTGGCAACAGGTCGGCGCACCAAATTCTCTGTGAACCGCTACCGAGGCGGGAGATTTATCTCCTGCCAGTGGCTTGTTGTCGTACCACCGTAAAGGCATTTATTACCGCATTATTTTAATTGTTTTTTCATATTATTTTCATTTTAAAAAAAGTGAAAATCTGATGACACCCGCCGTGCCCACATTGCGGAGGCGCCGACATCCGCCCTGCTGTTTCGCCACTGCCATCCAGGCCTCCCGTCACCGCTTGGGATTCCTTCAACACGCGATAGCTTGACCTGTACCTGCTGCACGCACACGGCCAAACCGAATGCCGGGCAGCATCAGTTCGCCATGTTCAACAACCGGCGAGCAAGCCGAAGGAGAGGACCAATGACCCACGAAACTGCACCGACGCAGAACCTGGTGGATGATGCACTGAACGAACTGGAGAACCTGGCCGACGACTTGGACGGAACCTACCCAGGCCGGGGAGACGGTGACGGTCTGCGCCGCGCTGCCAAGTTGATCCGGCGGCAGCAGGCGGCACTCGACAAGCAGGCCGCCCCGGTGGCCACTGCGCCGCCCCCTCCAGCACAGCAGCCAATCCAGCTGCGCTTCCCGACGATGCTCCGCAAGATGTGGTCGGGCGGCGAGGTTCAGGCATGGCTGGATGAACGAGGACCATTCTACGCAGCCCCGCCAGCGCCTAAGCCGGCGGCAGGGCGCGAAAACTACAAAGCGGCGCTCGAAGACATCGCCGCGGTGCTGTGCCAGTCGCCGGAGTGGGGAGCGGACCAGTTGGATGAGATTGTTGCCATCCTCGGCCGAGAAGGGATTCCCGTTTCGGAGGACGAGGCATGAGCGACCCCATGCTACCCTGGCCGAGAAAATCTCTGGCGAAATCTACCGTTCTGCGATGACTCCGACCAGCAATCGGGCCACATCGTAACGGACGCAATTTCTGTTTGAAGCGCTGCCGAGGTGGGGGATTTCTTCCAAGATCCCCCGCTATCGGCCGGTTATAGGCCCACCTGAAAAACTATTGCTTAGATATTATTTAAATATCCATTTCATATTACTTTCGACTGTATTCACTATCTAAGTAGGTGAACGAGCTTGAACCAGCTCTTGATTCGGCGCAGCGGGCCCACCAAGCTGGCAATCAGTGGCATGGATTCGAAATCCCCGGCCAAACCAGCAGCGAAGCCACGCCACCAGTAGACCCAGTTATCCCATGTGGTCGGGGCTGCAAGACCATAGTGCTCGTGAGCCTGGGGAGCCTCGGCAACGGCCCGCGCGGCACTGTCGAAGGCATCGGCCAGGATGATGGAAAGCGGGCGAGCCATGCGGAATTCCTCAGGTTCAACTCTCGGGAAGCCAGAGTGACCGAGCGGGTCACGCTGCGCCAACGATCTCATCCATCAGCCGCTTCGCTGCCAGCTTGACGCTGGCCGGCTGCTTCAGACGGTCGCCATGACCGCTGCGCTCGTAGGCAACGACCAACTGCGCTTTCCAGAGCACGCCATCGGTTGCGGGGTCAGGTTCTGCTCCTTGGCCGATGGCGATCCGCGCAGCGCGATAGGCCGCCTTCCACTCTGCACGGGTGGCGTTGTAGCGACCGAGCCATGGCTTGCGCTTGAAAGGGGCACCTTGGTGAAGGGGATTCTTCGAAGTGTGTTTTGCCATGCTGATTCCTTCCATTATCTCCGACCATGCTCAGGGCTGCCTCGGAAAACCCAAGCGCCAGCCTCTTGGGAACGAGGGAGAAATTTTCTCCTGCGTTTTCTCAGGAC
>NZ_FOFJ01000138.1 GCF_900110885.1 Azotobacter beijerinckii
TGTCGAATTCGTGTTTTCAAAAAATGCTCTAGTCGTGGGCGCCCGCTTCCGCAGCGGCGAGTTCGTGCTGGAGGAGGCCAGTCTCAAGGCCTTCGCTGCGCAGTTCGACCCCCAGCCCTTTCATCTGGACGATGAGGCGGCCAGGCAGACCCTGTTCGGCGGGCTGGCGGCCAGCGGCTGGCATACCGCGGCCATCACCATGCGTCTCCTGGTCACCAGCGGCATGCCGCTGGCCGACGGGCTGATCGGCGCCGGCGGCGAGGTCGACTGGCCCCGGCCCACGCGGGCGGGAGATGTCCTGCGTGTGGAGAGCTGCATTCAGGCGATCACGCCGTCGCGCTCGAGGCCGGATCGCGGCATCGTTGCCCTGGAAAGCCTGACGCTGAATCAGCGCGACGAGGTGGTGCAGCGGTTGCTGGCCAAGCTGGTCGTGTTCCGCCGACCGGCATAGCGCGCTTCCCGTGGGGATCTTGCGGAGATCGACAGGCGCTACAGGCGGCCCGGCAGGGGCCTCGCCTGTTTGGCGCATCGTTAGCGCTGTTTCGACATCTCGATATGCTGGTCGAGGTTTTCTTCCAGCATCTTGTTGAACTGGTCGCTGTACCAGCTGTGCGCCTTTTCCTTGTCGATCGACAGATCGCCGGAGCGGCAGGCGGCCTCGTGGGCGCTGAACCGGGCAGCGGCGTAGCGGATTGCCGCGCTGATCTGCCCCAGATCCTTGTGTTCTTCCTCGAGCAGTCGGTTGGCAACGGCGATGAACTCATCGGCCATGTCGAAGATTTCCATGTTTACCGGGTTTTCGGCCATGTTCGGATCCTGTAGGCAATGGTGATGGAACGATTGTTCGGTTGGTTTATAACGTGTCCCCGGCGCGCAGGCAAACGGCTGCCGCGAAGGCTTGCAGGCGCTGCGGCCCGCACCGGCAGGCGCTTTGGGCCTCTGCCGGCGCGGCGCGGGACTCAGGCGCTCAGGCCGACGTAGACGTTCTGCACGTCGTCGTGATTGTCGAGGGCCTCGAGGAAGGCTTCGACCTCCTCGAGTTCGGCGCCGGAGAGGCTCACCGGGTTCTTCGCCTTGTAGCCAAGGTTGGCCGACTGCACGGTGAAGCCGAACTCCGGCAGCGCCTTGCACACCGCGTCGAGGTCGGTCGGCTCGGTGTAGAACAGGGTGGCGCCTTCCTCGGCGGGCTCGAAGTCCTGGGCGCCGGCCTCGATGGCGGCCAGTTCCGGGTCGGCGCCGCCCTCCGGGGTCGCCTCGATCATGCCCAGGTAGTCGAAGTCCCAGCTCACCGAGCCGGAGGTGCCCAGCTGGCCCTTGCGGAACAGTACGCGGATTTCCGCCACGGTGCGGTTCACGTTGTCGGTCAGGCACTCGACGATCACCGGCACGCGGTGCGGAGCGAAGCCTTCATAGAGGGTCCGCTCGTAGTTGACCACCTCGCCGGAGAGGCCCGCGCCTTTCTTGATGGCGCGCTCCAGGGTGTCCTTGGGCATCGAGGCTTTCTTGGCCTGATGGACCGCCAGGCGCAGCTTGGGGTTCATGTCCGGGTCCGCGCCGTTGCGCGCGGCAATCATGATTTCCTTGACCAGCTTGCCGAAAATCTTGCCTTTGGCGTTGGCGGCAATTTCTTTGGGTCTGGCTTTCCACTGGGCGCCCATATCGGTTCTCTCGCAGACGGTTGAGTCCCGGGCCGGCCCGGGAACGGGAAGTGGCGATTCTAGCGGCTCGCGGGCACGCCGACACCTGCAAGCGTCTTCAAAGGGTTGCGTTCTTCCCTGCGGGGGCAAGGTGCTGTCCGCCTGCAAGAGCGCTCGTGGAGAAAGTGGGCACTCCTGCAGGTGGATCGCTCAGCTCTGGCGCGAATAGGCCGCGGCCTGGGCGACCTGTTCCGGGCTCGGGCGCCGGCCGGTGTAGAGCACGAACTGCTCGAGCGCCTGCAGGGTGGCGACCTCCGCGCCGGTGATGACCGGCTTGCCGAGCGCGCGGGCGTGGCGGATCAGCGGCGTTTCTGCGGGCAGTGCCACCACGTCGAAGACGATCTCCGCCCGTTCGATGGCCGCCGCGGGGAAGGCCAGGTCCTGTGCCTCGGGGCCGCCGGCCATGCCGATCGGGGTCACGTTGATCAGCAGTGCAGGGCGCAGCTCGCCCAGCTCCGCCGCCCAGGCGAAGCCGCTGGCCTGGGCCAGCGCCTGCCCCGCGGCCGGGTTGCGGGCGACGATGTGCCCCTGGCGGAAGCCGGCCTGGCGCAGAGCGAAGGCCACCGCCTTGGCCATGCCGCCGCTGCCGCGCAGGGCGAAGCTCAGGCCGGGCGAGACCCCGTGGCTGTCGAGCAGTTGGGCGATGGCCAGGAAGTCGGTGTTGTAGCCGGTGAGCCGGCCCTGGTCGTTGACGATGGTGTTCACCGAGTCGATCACCGCCGCGGACGGATCGAGCGCGTCGAGCAGCGGGATGCAGGCTTCCTTGAACGGCATCGAGATGGCGCAGCCGCGGATGCCCAGGGCGCGGATGCCGCCGACGGCGGCGGGCAGGTCGTGGGTGGTGAACGCCTTGTAGGCGTAGTTCAGGCCGAGGGCTTCGTAGAGATGGTTGTGAAAGCCACCCCTTTCAAGGTCTTTTACTTTTCGAGGCCTTGATGAGGCGGTCGGTGGAGACATGGGCGCGAGCCGTCGCGGCA
>NZ_FOFJ01000174.1 GCF_900110885.1 Azotobacter beijerinckii
TGGCTAAGGAAAAATTCGAACGTAACAAACCGCACGTCAACGTTGGCACCATCGGTCACGTGGACCATGGCAAGACCACTCTGACTGCTGCGCTGACCAAGGTCTGCTCCGAGACCTGGGGTGGCTCCGCTCGTGCATTCGACCAGATCGACAACGCTCCGGAAGAAAAGGCCCGCGGTATCACCATCAACACTTCCCACGTTGAGTACGATTCCGCCATTCGTCACTATGCGCACGTTGACTGCCCCGGTCACGCCGACTATGTGAAGAACATGATCACTGGTGCTGCCCAGATGGACGGCGCAATTCTGGTCTGTTCGGCCGCCGATGGCCCCATGCCGCAAACCCGCGAGCACATCTTGCTCTCCCGTCAGGTGGGTGTTCCCTACATCGTCGTGTTCCTGAACAAGGCCGATATGGTCGATGATGCCGAGCTCCTGGAGCTGGTCGAGATGGAGGTGCGCGATCTGCTCTCCACCTACGACTTCCCGGGCGACGACACTCCGATCGTCACCGGTTCCGCCCTGATGGCGCTGGAAGGCAAGGACGACAACGGCATTGGCGTTTCCGCCGTACGCAAGCTGGTGGAAACCCTGGACTCCTACATTCCGGAGCCGGTGCGTGCCATCGACCAGCCGTTCCTGATGCCGATCGAAGACGTGTTCTCGATCTCCGGTCGCGGCACCGTGGTGACTGGCCGTGTCGAGCGCGGTATCGTCAAGGTGGGCGAGGAAGTGGAAATCGTCGGTATCCGTCCGACCACCAAGACCACCTGCACCGGCGTGGAAATGTTCCGCAAGCTGCTCGACGAAGGTCGCGCTGGCGAGAACATCGGCGCCCTGCTGCGCGGTACCAAGCGTGAAGACGTGGAGCGCGGCCAGGTTCTGGCCAAGCCGGGTACCATCAAGCCGCACACCAAGTTCGAAGCCGAAGTGTACGTGCTGTCCAAGGAGGAGGGCGGTCGTCACACGCCGTTCTTCAAGGGCTACCGTCCGCAGTTCTACTTCCGTACCACCGACGTGACCGGCAACTGCGAACTGCCGGAAGGCGTTGAAATGGTGATGCCGGGTGACAACATCAAGATGGTCGTCACCCTGATCGCTCCGATCGCCATGGAAGACGGTCTGCGCTTCGCTATTCGCGAAGGCGGTCGTACCGTTGGCGCCGGCGTGGTTGC
>NZ_FOFJ01000134.1 GCF_900110885.1 Azotobacter beijerinckii
AGCCCTGCCCGTTCCACTGTGGAACACCCCACCGAGCCCTGCCCGTTCCACTGTGGAACACCCCACCGAGCCCTGCCCGTTCCACTGTGGAACACTACTTGGAACCAATCGATCTCAAACGCTCCAGAATCTCGGCAAACGCACGTCGCATTGCGCCAGCAGAGCTATCAGATGCTCCACGCCATAACAAAAGGGGAATCGACTCCTCCAAGGCCTTGGAGAAGTCTTCGGAATGATAAATACGCGAATCTGTCACACAGCCAGGAAGCATGTCTGAAAGCTTCGCGACATTATTGAGGATGCGTGGGCGATTCTTGATGAACATAGTTGGCAAAGCACAGATGCCAACGGAGCGATTGAAGTCTTGCTCGAACTCAACCAAGTCGTTAGCCAGTCTGGTCAGAGCGCGAAATGAAAATTTGTCCATCCTTACAGGACATAACAGCATATCGCTGGCAACTACGGTATTGCGTGTCAGACGTGAACCTGAAGGGGCATTGTCAAAGATGATTACGTCATAGCCAGAAAGGTCACAGTGCTCGATTTGACCGCTACGAGCTTTCTGGATAAACGCCGCATAACGAAAATCAGGATTGTTGGCAGCATTCAGGGCGAGATCCAAACTGGTAAGAGTGGGCTCTGCAGGGATCAGATGTGGACCATACTCACCAAAAGGTTTTTTGATTACTTCATCTAGCGTTTTCAAAGGCGATATTCCGCCCATCCCCAGCAGGTTCGAAAGGCAACCATCAATAGCCCGAGAACCAGGAATCCCCATTTCCTCTAATTCCTCGGGAAACAGGTCGGGGTCATACCCGAGCATGGTCGTCGCATCACCTTGTGGGTCGTTATCGATGAGCAGGGTTCTAAGGCCGGCAAGAGAAAGATAAATAGCCAGGTTGACAGAACAGGTCGTTTTCCCAGTTCCCCCCTTCTGCACAAAAGTTGACAAGGTGATGGGGTGAGCCAGCCCCTTGGTAGCGCCTTTAGCACGGCGGATAGCCGCCATCTGGAAGAGATCAGAGACCAAATACATGCGCGCAGAAACACTGCCCCGCGGCACGCGATGAATCTCAAGGCCATTTTCTTCTTCGATAAGCTTTAGGGTTCGAGTAGTCAGCCCTAAGCTTTCAGCTGCAAACTGTGGGGGAAGAAAAAGAGACTCGTAGTCAGTGTAAGGTTTATCTTGTATTTCCATTTTATTTCCATGAGCTTTCACTGTTTCGCACACAATACCAGTACATGGCAAAAAAATAAATCATTTCATAGTTTTAGGCTGTTTTTCTAAAAAAAACCATGAAAAGCCTATGTAATCTGCTGAAAAAAGGTATGCTTAAGAGAATTAGAAGGGGAGGAGAGCAGCGCTAAGCTGTAGCTTATGAGGAGAATTTTCGGCATCGTCCTCTCGACCCTGAAGGATTAGAAGACGTCAAACTTTAGATAGGATGTCGTTGCTGGAGCTACAAGCGCTGGCGATAGGGCGAGGCTAAGAAGGGCATGTGGGTAGATCTGTCCGCGATGTGGACGCTAGCTGGTGTGGCTGGGCTTGGGGTTTCTGCGTACCAGCGCGAGAACCATTCCCTCCTTCGAGACGATGCGGGACTTAGAGCCCCCTGCAGTAAGGTTTATTTAAGCAGCTTGATCATGCTGTAACTTCAGCATGCATGGCAAAAATGCACCTTTGGACATAAAGGTACAGAGCAATATTTCTAACCTTATTTTGTTCAATTTAGAACATAAAACCGATTTTCTTGCATTCGAAGATATGAATATCCATTATGACTGGATTTCTAGATAGTACGCAGAGCAGGGAAGCATGCTGTGATCTTCGATCAAGCAACTGCTATAGCAGCAATGAGCAAAGGCTCCATCGCTACAGCAACCATACATCCCGCTGCTGATCAGAAACTTCTCTGGATACTCGAGTTTTCCTGCAGTGATGGTCGCACGCGAGCGAATGACACGTACGCAAAATCCATCGTGAAGACGTACAAAACTTGCGATACAGCCTCGCCAGAGGCTCACTCGATTGATATGAGGGGAGCGTTCGTACAACCGAACTAATCAACTGCGGAAAAGCAGAAGGCCCGGTTTGCAGACCGGGCCTTCTACCAAAACCATGGGTAGGTCACTTTTTCGACGGAGTCCCTACCCCCAATGACCAACAAGCCATTTGGTGAGTTGAGTATGACTGCGCCCAAAATTTTGTGCAAGTTTGAAGCGTCGCCCGTCCTCGCTGCCAAGCCGGCGAGGACCCCATGGCCCGATCAGCACACCCCTCCCGACACCCCGCTTCGCCTGCCGCCGGACTCTCCGCAACGGCCCGCCATAACCCCGGTTACGATGGACCGACTCGAGAGCTCACCGAGGCCCAGCTGAAGCTGCCGTTCTTTAGGAAAGCCCTCGAGTGTCTGAAATCGATTCCCCAAACACGCTTCAAGCTGCTGCCCCGGCTGATTCGCACTAACGGCAACGAGCGCATTACCCGCATCGAGGTCTACCACAACCTGGCCGCCGCCGCCGAACCCATACTGGTCCGCCTGGATCTGGCCACCGGCGTGCTCGGCTGGCTGGACGAGACGGGGAATTTCCGCCTCAACAACCAGAAGGGCCTGGCCTACGACGCCGGTCTCCGGCCCGCCACCCTGAACCGGCTGTTCAAGCTGCTGGAAAGAGCCGGCTACCTCAGCCGACGAGTCGAACGCATTGCGGTTCGCGAGCATGGCGTCCAGCTCGTGCGCACCCGGGTGATGATCAGGTTCACCGAACTGTTCTGGCGACACCTCCGACTCTCGTTTGCCCATACCCTGGCCCGGAAAGCGG
>NZ_FOFJ01000132.1 GCF_900110885.1 Azotobacter beijerinckii
TGCTCGAGCGCTACAAGACGCAGCTCAATCCATTGATTTGCTTGAGGGAGGCGCTGGGGCGAGCAGCCATGCAACAGCTAACTCAGACATAGCCATTAATAACCCGCGCAGTCCTCCAATAGCCTGGCGTAAGCGGGCAGACACACTGACTCTAGGTCGAAGTGTTCCAGCACCGTCTGTCGAGCAGCTGCACGCATGCCATCGTATCTATCAGAATTAGCCAGCACGTCGCATACCCGCTCAGCCAAACCTGCCACGTCGAAGAAGTCCAGTAGTAGCCCGTTACTCCCGTCCTTGATTGCATCCATCACGGGAGCGGTACGGGAGCCTATCACTAATGCACCGGCGCTCATGGCCTCCAGTACTGACCAGGAAAGCACGAAGGGGTATGTGAGATATACATGACAACGAGTAATTTGCATCAGCTGCAAGAAAACCTTGTATTGAATCTTGCCAAGAAAAAATACCCGTTGTGGGTCGAGCTGTCCGGCTACCTCCCTCAGATACCTCTCGCGGTAAGAGCCACTCTCGGGAGCGCGTCCATAGCTCACGCCATCGCCTCCGACAATGAATATCTTGGCCTTCGGTCTGCGTGCCATGATTTCCGGCAGTGCCCGCATGAATATGTGATATCCCCGGACTGGTTCCAGGTTTCGCGCCACAAAGGTCAGTACCTCATCCCCAGGGCGAATGCCCACCCCCCGGCTTGGCAACGCGATCCTGGCCGAAGGATCCGGTTTGCACAGATCGGTATCGATGCCCTCGTGAATCACCCGTAGTTTATTGCCCACCCAGCTAGGCAGTGTCGAGGCCTGCCATGGTGTTGGTGATACGCCATAGTCCATGGCCTCCATCGCTAGCAGCAAATTGGCATTCTTGCTTGCCAGTCGCGCTTGGTCCTCAAGGCTCACTCCGGGAAACTCGGGATCAAATCCCAGGTCTTGCCCATCGGGCCGATAATAATATTCCATCAGGCAGACGAGTTTTGCTCTTGGATATATCGCTTTGATAAACAATGCCTCCCCCCAGCCGGGGTGCGCGAAGACTATGTCAGGCTCGAAGCCAGAGGTCTTCAAGCGTTGCAAAGCTAATGCACAGGCTTCTCCCCGAATGACTTTCGACTCAAACTCCTGCGCCCAGGAGTGAATACCTGGCGTATTGCCCCGCTCCAGCGTATAGCTGAGCGCACGAATGCCCTCAGCCTCCACAACCTTCCCAGCGCCCAGGCCAACTACCTCATGTCCTTTCGCTTGGCAAAAGCGGACAAGATGCTTGAACTGCCCAGGAAAATTCTGGTGCACAAAAAGAAGTTTCATTTGAGATTTAAAACCAACAAGTAGATTTTGGTAGTCGTGAAAGCTGGACACGACATTGCTATTGAAATCTAGAAGGGGCATATCTTGCTGCAACGTCATCACTCCTGTCACGCCTTTAGAGCCAGCCCTTTCAAGGTGTTTGCGTAAACTCGGCGGCGGCAAAATCTGAGTGCAACACCTGACCGTTTCGGTAAGGTGTTGCCATGTCTTATCACGAACACAGCGTTGTGGAACGCGCCACGATCCAGATCGGCTTGTTGAACCAATGGAGCCAGCGCAGGATCGCCCGCCTGTTGAACCGCAGCCCCTCCACCGTCAGCCGCGAGATCCGCCGCAATCGTGGCGCCCATGGCCTGTACATCACCCATGAGGCCCAGCACTGCATGCAGGCTCGTCGCCAGGCCTGCCGCCCACGCCGGAAGCTCGAGCCCGGCAACGAACTGTTCGAGCTGACGGCCCATCTGCTGCGAAAACGCTTTTCTCCCGAACAGATTGCCGGCAAGCTGCGCTCCATGGAGTTTCCCCAGTTCGAAGACGCCTACGTCTGTCGCGAGACGATCTACAGCGCCTATATGGACTCCCCCCGGTTTGCCAGTGATTTGCCCTGCCGACGAGCGTAGGCACGACTGCTTGCTTATATCCTGCTTCCGATGAGGCATTGGGTGCCCCGAGCCATGATGAAAATCCGCTCATGTGCGCCTGATTGCTCTAGCGGCCTTGCTTGCAGGGGGCCGACGCGTTGGGCTCGACCGGTTCGTCATCACTGCATGTCACTGTGCAATCGGGGTGGATTACTGGTTACTGCTCAACATTTTGCAGGCTGTGCAGCCTGCGATTTTATTTTCAGCCAGGTTGATAGCGATCTCCCCGACTGAGGATCGCCCAGACGATCCGAGCATTCTTGTTCGCCAAGGTAACCGTGGCGATGTTGGCATTGCGTCGACACAGCAAGCGCTGGAGCCACTGACTACGTCGATCCGCCTTCTCCTGGCAGTGCCTGAGCACCGCTCGGGCTCCGTGGACCAGCAGCGTGCGCAAGTAGGTATCGCCTCGCTTGTTGATCGGACCCAGGCGCTCCTTGCCGCCGCTGGAGTGTTGGCGAGGAACCAATCCCAGCCAGGCAGCGAACTGACGGGCGCTGCGGAACTGTCGGGCATCGCCCACGGCCGACACGATGGCAGTGGCCGTGATTGGACCGATGCCCTTGACCAGCATCAAGCGCTCCACCCGCTCGTCCTCGCGAGCCTGGCGCTGGATCGTTTCGTCGAGACGGGACAAGCGCGCTTCATGCTCGACCAGCTCGTCTTGCAACTCCACCAGCAGCTCGCGCATCTGGGCCCGGCAGGCCATGCCCGGCATCCGCCAGGGCCGCCTGCGCCAGTCGGCGGGTAGCCGCAACGCCATGCCGTGCCTCGACCAGGCCAAACTCGCCCGGCAGGCCGCGAATCTCGTTGACCAGCGCCGTGCGCGCCCGGATCAACCGGCTTCTGATTCGGTGCAGACCCTGGCTGGCCTGCTGCTCGGCGCTCTTCACCTCGACGTAACGCGCGTTCGGTTGGCTGGCCGCCTCGCAAATCGCTTCGGCGTCATTGGCGTCGCTCTTGCGTAGGGTTTGACGAACTGCGGTGCGATCAGTCGTACCTCATGTCCCAGAGCTCACAGCTCGCGCGCCCAGTAATGGGAGCTGCCGCAGGCCTCCATTGCCACCTGGCAGGGTTCGATCTAGAGCATTTTTACCTTATCCCGATTCATATCCGGCTGCCTCGAAGTAGTGCCTGCAGTCCTGCGCCGAGAACTGCCCGAT
>NZ_FOFJ01000130.1 GCF_900110885.1 Azotobacter beijerinckii
TGACCAGCGCCGAGGTGATGGGGCGAGTCTGCACCTATTACGGTTGTGAACAGCTCCCGCCACTTGAACAGGATGTTGGTTGAAACTGCACTAGGGCCAGCGCGTCGGCCGCCTTGTCCTTCGTGCGGCTCATGACGGTCACCTCGGCGCCCAGGCCGATGGCGAGCTTGACGGCCATGTGGCCCAGCCCGCCGAGGCCGATCACGCCGACGCGGCTGCCCGGGCCGACGTTCCAGGTGCGCAGCGGCGAGTAGGTGGTGATGCCGGCGCACAGCAGCGGCGCCGTTTTTGCCAGGTCCAGGCCTTCCGGCACCCGCAGGACGAACTCCTCGCGGACCACCAGATGCTTGGAATAGCCGCCGTAGGTGATCGCTCCGCTGATGCGGTCGGGCGAGTTGTAGGTGTCGGTCCTGCCGTTGCTGCAGAACTGTTCTTCTCCATGGTGGCAGTGGTCGCATTCCTGGCAGCTGTCGACCAGGCAGCCGACGGCCACCGCATCGCCAACCTTGTAGCGGCTGACTGCGCTGCCGACCTCGGTCACGCGGCCGACGATCTCGTGGCCGGGGACGGCCGGATAGAGAGTCCAGCCCCAGTCGTTGCGGGCGGTATGCAGGTCCGAATGGCAGACGCCGCAGTAGAGGATCTCCATGGCGACATCGTTGGGGCGCAGCGGGCGGCGCTCGAACGTGAAGGGCACGAGCGGCGCTCCGGCAGTCTGTGCGGCGTATCCGATGGTTTTCATGATCAGCAGTCCTTGGTGGGGGTGATGGAAAAGCTTCGCCTGTGCCGGACGCCGCGCCAGCGTCTTCATTGGTGGCAGCCGTCATGCCCGCGAGCGTCAGGAGGCTGAGGCTCCCGCCCTGACCGATACCGATCAGCGCCATCGGTAGAGCTGGCCTTGAAGCCGTCATTCGATACGGACTAGGGGAGGCGGGCTTGCAGCCTGTCAGTCGCCTTCTGCTCTGGCCGCACTCCGGCAGGAGCCGGGAATGTTTGCCTGTCATATGCAGGAGCAGTCCCTTTCGAGTCGATGCAAATGTACCGGGTGCGAACTCACCTGATTAGCCGGTCCAATCCACATAGACCTATGAGCCAGGTTCATGAATGTACTGGAGAGCTACCGAGTCCATTTTCGTACCTATGTTCAGCATTCTTCTCATCCATCCCAATCAGCCAGGCTCCCATGGCAAGTCGGCCGTGGCCGGCGGTTTTTTCTGTAGTCGGTTGTCCGTTAATCGCACGAGCATGAGTTGAGGCCGCTTGCTTAAAATTGGAATATGGTTCCAAATAATTAAGGGCGCACTCGAAAGAGGCGAGCAGCGCCGGCTCCGCTTCCGGGGTCGCCATCCACAACAACAACTGATCGAGGCCATTCGCGAGGCCGCCGAAAGCGGTCGCGCCTGCTCGCCCCACGTCATTTCCGTCCCCCTGGAGAGATCCGCCATGAGCGAACGCATCCTGTCCCTGGCCGCCCTGACAGTCCTCGAACTGTCTCCGCCCGAAATGGTAGAGGTGGCCGCCCGTGCCGGCTACAGCCACGTCGGCCTGCGCCTGGTACCGGCCACCCCCGAGGAATACCACTTCCCACTGGTCGCCGACGCCGAGTTGCGCCGACAGACTCTGGCGCGCCTGCGCGATACCGGCATCAAGGTGTTCGACGTGGAGATCCTGCGCCTGAGGCCGGAAACCCGCGTCGCCGACTTCGAGCAGATCCTGGCCGCTGGCGCCGAGCTGGGTGCCAGCGAGCTGCTGGTGGCCGGCAACGATCCCGACGAGGCGCGCCAGACCGACAACTTCGCCGCGCTGTGCGATCTGGCGGCCGGCTTCGGCCTCAATCCGCACCTGGAATTCATGCCCTGGACCGACGCCCGCGATCTGCTCCAGGCCATGCGCATCGTCGAGAGCGCCGGGCGTGCCAACGGCTGCGTGCTGGTCGATGCCTTCCATTTCAACCGTTCCGGCTCGCGTCTGGAGGATCTGGCCCGGCTCGACCCGGCGCGCATCCACTATGCCCAGCTGTGCGACGTGGCCGGGCCGCGTCCGGCCGACATGGCCGAGATTCTCCGCCAGGCGCGCAACGAGCGGCGCTTCCCCGGCGACGGCGATTGCGACCTGCTTGGTCTGCTGCGCACCCTGCCGGCCAACCTGCCGCTCAGCCTGGAAATCCCCACCCGGCAGTTGCTCGAGCAGGGCGTCAGCGCCTTGGAGCGGGCGCAGATTGCGATCGACAAGACGCGCACCCTGCTGGCGTTGGTCTGAAGAGCTGCCTCTGCCGCAAGGGCAGGGGCATGGCTTGCCGATAACCGTGGACTCACCCGCAGTCCCGTGACGGTGTTACTCGCGAATGAGTTGGTGTAACGCCGAAGCATTTCTGCAAGGGCCTTCCTGCTTGTATTCGCGAGTCTCCAGGCAAATGCTTGCAGGGCATTTATGTTGTTGCCGATGAGTCATCTCATTGTGCAATCAGTTCGTTCTGCAACTGTCGCAGCGAAAATATGCGCTCAATTGCGAGCGAAATTGTTCGTGATTGTGCAGTGGTCTTTTGCGGATGAGCTTTTTGTTTTTGTACGGGCAGTCTGCCTATTATCCTTATTGGTATTGCGGGTTATTTTCAAAACTGTCTAACTCCCAGATACGCCGAAATCCGTACCTTCCGCGACCGCCTGCCGCATTTCGGTTGATCCATGTCAGTTCTTTAGCAGGCCGTCAGGTAGCTATTGGTAGACATTGATCCCGGTCAATTTTTCCGGTCGCTAGTGCAGCTACCTTGAAGCCATTGAAGAGACGGTCAGTGAAGTAAAAGGAGTCAGCCATGTTTATCGATGAAGTGCTGTTGGTCGGAATGGCAGTCATTGGGTTGATGCTCGTCTTCGTTGGCAGAGTCGGTTATTTCGTCTGGAAGGACTCCCGAGAATACAAATAAGGCAAGTTCTTCGGATCCAGAGCACGCAAGGCACTTTTGGGCGACTTGGTCGCCCTTTTTTTTGGTTCATCGCATTTTCCCGGGGAAGGCGGCCTTGATCTTCAGGAAGAAGTACTCCACGTCCCTGAAACCATAGGCCATGCGCTTGATCACCTTGATCCGGTTGTTCACCCCCTCCAGCAGGCTGGTGTGCATGGGGAATCGTGCACTGGCCAGGATGCCTCGGACATAAAGCTGGAGATTGCGGGCAAAGCGTTGTAGTGGCGCCAAGCCGATCTCTCGGGCATGCCTCAGCCAGGCTCGCCAAAGCCGCCAGCCCTCCCGCACGCTGGGCGTGTACCAGACCCGCAACAAGCTGCACGCCCTGCAGGACATCGTCATGATCACGCTCTGCGCTACTCTGTGCGGTTATGACGACTGGGTCG
>NZ_FOFJ01000128.1 GCF_900110885.1 Azotobacter beijerinckii
CCTACCCGCTGGCCGCCATGCTGCGCGTGCACCTGATGCAGAACTGGTTCGGCTACAGCGATCCGGCGATGGAGGAAGCGCTGTACGAAACCACTCTCCTGCGCCAGTTCGCCGGCTTGGGTCTGGAGCGCCTCCCGGACGAAACGACCATCCTCAACTTCCGCCGCCTGCTGGAGAAGCACGCACTGGCTGCAGGCATGCTGGAGGTGATCAACAGCTACCTGGGTGAGCGCGGGCTGTCGCTGCGGCGGGGCACCCTCGTCGACGCCACGCTGATCCATGCGCCGAGTTCGACGAAGAACAAGGAAGGCAAGCGCGACCCGCAAATGCACTCGACGAAGAAGGGCAATCAGTACTACTTCGGCATGAAGGCGCATATCGGCGTCGATGCCGAGTCTGGCCTGGTGCATCACATCGTGGGCACGACGGCCAACGTGGCGGATGTCACCCAGGTCGACAAGGTGCTGCATGGCGAGGAAACACTGGTCAGCCTCGATGCGGCCTATGTCGGCGTCGAGAAGCGTCCGGAGCATGCCGGGCGGAAAGTCGTCTGGCAGATCGCGGCCCGCCGCAGCACCTACCAGAAGCACGGCAAGCACAGTGTCCTGTATCGCGTCAAACGTCGGATCGAGAAAGCCAAGGCACAGGTGCGGGCCAAGGTCGAGTATCCGTTCCGGGTGATCAAGCGGCAGTTCGGCTACGTCAAGGTCCGCTTCCGCGGCCTGACGAAGAACACCGCGCAGTTGGTGACGCTGTTCGCCCTGTCGAACCTGTGGATGGCGCGAAAACATCTGCGGGTGGCAGGAGAGGTGCGTCCGTAATGCGGGAAATCATCCCGGCAAAGCGCCCCTTCAAGGGCAAAACATGAATTTGCAAAGAGGTATCGGTCTGAATTGCCACGGAACTGCCGTTTTTTTGAGCAATCGAGTGCTCGGGTAGAAAATGTCGGGGCTAATTCAGACCTTCCTTAGCAAAAAGTCAGCTTGTCATTTGCGAGCACATACCATTTCCATCAAACCCTTGAGGTTGCCCATGACCGGATCCGGCAAGGGTTGAAACCTGACTTTTTGTCGGACACTTACAAGACTCTTCAATGGAAAACGGAATGAGTGCATGCGCAAGCAAAGGTAGGAGCCTCATCGACTGATGCTGTACGAAAACTCGGCGCGGGAGGCGCAATAGATTCATGGTCAGTGCTACGTCCCTCACTTTGGTGCGTGATGAGCTGTTCGCTACCATTGAGGAGGCTGAGCAGAGACTTGAGCAATTCATTGTCGAGCGCCATAATGACAGTTTCCTGCAGCAGATTGTTGCGAACCTACAGCAAGTACGCGGTATCCTCACTCTGATTGAGTTGACCGGTGCCGAACTGCTTGCTCTCGAAGTGCTGCAGCAGGCGATTGATATACCTGTAGGGATCGGACAGGAGCAGGATGGCCGATTGGCAGCTTTAGGCAATGCGCTGCATGTTCTACGCCGGTATCTTGAGGGGGTCGACATGCACCATCAGGACCTGCCGGAGTTATTGTTGCCAGCGGTCAACGACTTGCGTCAAGCCGCCGGTCTTGCCCTGTTGCCTGAGAGCCACTTCTTCAGCGTTCACCTTGACGCGAGTCGACCCTCCTGCCGGTCGTCTATAGCGGGTGGGAGAATCCAGGCCGATGAAGTGGCACGATTACGGCACATGTACCAGATTGGCCTGCTTGGCTTCATTCGTGAACAGAGCCTGCCTGCTAGCTTGGGCCTTATGCTGCGTGCAATGTCTCGGTTGGACAGGATCTTCACCAACCAACCTCAAAGCCGCTTCTTCTGGATCTGTTCTGCAGCTCTTGAGGCCCTGTTAGATGGCCAGTTGTCGCCTCGTAAGTCTCGCAAATACTTGTTCGCTCGTGTCGAGCGAGAACTCAGGCAATCTTTGATCTGCTCCAATTACGAGGCCCCTGGAAGTTTGCTGGGGGAGCTGCTCTATTTGGTGGCCTTAACAGAAAGTCGGGGCTCGCGCGTCAGGGAGCTGCGTGGGGTATTCGGTCTTCAGGCTTTGCCTTTCACTGATCAACTTCTAGAAAAAGGATACCGGCGCTTGTCGGGTCCTGGTCGATCGGTTATGCGTTCCCTATGCTCAGCCATCCGTGAGGAGTTGGCCAGTATCAAGGATGCTCTCGATCTCATCGGGCGTGGCTCTGGAGAGGAGGAGCACCTGAGTGGGCTGCAGGTTTCGTTGGGCAAGCTGGTGAAAACGCTTACGATGGTTGGCCTGATTCCGGTGGGCAGCCTCTTGCAGAGATTGTTGCCTACGCTGGCAGATTGGAGCCCGACACAGCCGCTTGACTCACTATTCTTGGCCCGATTGGCGGAGGCTCTACTACATGTGGAGGGCATCGTTGCCGGCCTCGAGCGCGGTGAGCGTTCCCTGCAGCCGGAGCCGGAGGCTGACTGCTTTGCTCGTCATCAATTGACCGAGGCGCGGATGGTTGTTTTGGACGAGGCCAAGGCCAGTCTTGCACTCGCCAAGCGAGCTATCATCGCCTACTTGGAGTCTCAAGGGGAACGGATACACTTGGCCAATGTGCCGATCAGCTTGGATGCAGTCCGCGGTGGACTTTGGTTTCTTGGTCTGGAGCGTGCTTCAATGCTAATCGGTGTTTGTGCTGAGTATATCCAGTCCCGAATGCTGGACTCTCTGCAGATACCTGCAGAGCCTATGCTGGAAATCCTGGCCGATGCTCTGACCAGCTTGGAGTATTATCTGGAGAGCGGCGCGTCTGACGCCCAAGTCCATATACTCGATCTGGCCTCGGAGAGTCTGCGTGCTTTGGCCCTGCCTGCAGTGGCCTGATTTACATTATGCCTCCGTAGCCCAGTGGCTTGGCGTTTGCCGGCCAGCTTTCAAAGGGATAAGCAGGAGAAGTGATGAGCGAGCGCTGGAGTCCCGGAACACGCATCGGCTATCCGTCAGGTGGCTTGGCATTGGCGCATTGTCGACAGCGCTTTCTGCTTGGCCCTCAAGGCACGCTGTTTCCCTGTCAATGGCTGCATGAGCGGGGTTTTCCGGTGCTCGTCGAGCATGTGCTCGGGAGTTTCGATGGTGAGCCTGTTCGCCTGCTAGAGTTGGAACGTCCCGTCGAGCTAGCGGGTTGTTCCTGGCAGACCCTGCGCCAATTGATGCTCGAAAGCGATGTTGAAACCTTCAGGCTGCTCGGCTATGCGTCGCAGATTGGTACCTGGGCCCGGCAGCATCGCTTCTGCGGCAGTTGCGGGGCACCGATGGAGCTGCTGCCGGGAGAGCGGGCGATGCATTGCCCGCACTGCGAGGTGCAGCATTATCCAAGGTTGTCGCCGAGCATGATCGTGTTGGTCACTCGTGGCGATGAAGTCCTTCTAGCCCGCTCGCCGCGTTTTTCCAGCGTAACCGCTCCATAAACCCTACCTTCGAAACCGCGCCCTGAGATCTGATGCTGAGCTCCCGATTCCTTCTGGAACTTGCCCCGCATGATGCGTCCCGCCCCCAACGTCAAAGCTGTTTACCTCTACCCCAAGCCGGTCGATTTCCGTAAATCCATCAATGGCCTGGCAGCCCTGGTCGAGTTGGATATCAAGGTCGCGGTGTTCGACCCTGTGTTGTTCGTCTTCCTCAATCGCACACGCAACCAAGTGAAAATTCTGTACTGGCATCGCAACGGCTTCTGTCTGTGGCTCAAGCGCCTGGAGGCC
>NZ_FOFJ01000140.1 GCF_900110885.1 Azotobacter beijerinckii
CTTGTCGACCTGGGTGACATCCGCCACGTTGGCCGCCGTGCCCACCACGTGATGCACCAGGCCCGACTCGGCATCGACGCCGATATGCGCCTTCAGTCGGGTAAGGCAGGAGTGTTACCACTCCTGCCTCCCCTGAGAACCGTACATGAGAGTCGCCCCTCATACGGCTCAAGCCTTCCAGCAGCCGGGTGACCGGGCTACCTGACGCTGTGCTCTCCTGCGCTCCAGGTAAAGCGTCCATGCAGGGTCGAACGGGTTCGCCGCGCTGCATATCTTGACGTGCCGTATGATCGGAACACTGGCCGCAGCAAACAGCCAGACGGGCTGGCTCATGCCATGCTTTCTTTCCTTGCAAGCAAACACCCAGTGTCGTCGCCCCACCACGCGGAAGTATCGTTGCTTTACCCAGTGAGCATTTTTCATGGCATGCCGGCGCACAGCCCAGCGCCATAGGATTCGCCAGATCTGGTGGTCGATCCATGCGAAGCGGGCGGCAGCAACGACATGGCGATGATACATGGCCCATCCCCGGATGATCGGGTTCAGGGTCCGGATCAGGTTTGCCTGTGTGGCTGCCTTGTTCCCGTTTACGACTTCCCGGACTTTCTTCAGGAGCGCTTTCACACTCTTGCGAGCTGGAGTGATCAGCAACTTGCCGGCGTACTTGCGTACGTTCTGGCCAAGAAAGTCGAAGCCTTCGGAGATATGCGTTATGTGAGTCTTCTTCGCCGAGAGCTCCAGGCCCCGCTCTTTCAGGAACGCCTCGATCGCCGGTCGTACCTGATGTTCCAAGAGAGATTTCGAAGCCCCCGTGACGATGAAGTCATCGGCATACCTTACGACATGGACCTTGAAGGGCCTTCGCCGGCGTTCTGTCGAAGCCACGCTGGTGAGAGCGGCCTGCTCCAGTCCATCCAGGGTCCAGTTCGCGAGTATCGGGGAGATGATCCCCCCTTGCGGGGTTCCCGCCTCCGTTGCGAACAAGGTTCCCTGCTCGACATACCCTGCCTGCAGCCATTTCCGCAGAATGGTCTTGTCCATGGGGACATTGGCGAGTAGCCACTCATGACTGATATTGTCAAAGCAGCCACGGATGTCTCCTTCAAGTACCCACTCTGCCGAGCTGCGTTTTGCCAGCACGGTGAAACCGTGTGCGATGGCGTCGGCCGTTGAACGTTCTGGCCGGAAACCATACGAGTTGGGATCGGCACGCGTCTCTGCCACCGGCTCGAGCGCCAGTTTCCACAGCGCTTGCATGGCCCTGTCCCGCATCGTTGGAATCCCCAGTGGGCGTTCCTTGCCGTCGCTCTTGGGTATGTAGAGGCGCCTCAGCGGCTGTGGTCGATAACCACGCTGCTTCAGCGCCGATGCTCCCTTCGATTTGGCGACCGGAGTCGACCAGATCTTGCCGTCGATCCCCGGTGTTTTCTTCCCTCGATTTTCCGTCACTCGCTTCACGGCCAATAGCTTGCCGCTGTACGAGCGAGTCAGCAGCCTCTGCAAGGCTTGCACCTTGCCCCACCTGCCTTCTCGTGTTGCCTTGGCGATACGCACCTGGAGTCGTTTCACGTCCGATTCGATCCAGCACCAGGATTGGGGCCAGTTCGGTTCGGCGTGCGAAGGTGCACCAGAACGTGGCGTCGCTGCTTGCGCACGGCGAGCTGGTCCTGTCATCTGCTTTCCTCCGTCCAACGATTGGCAAGGTTATTTCGCCATGGAAGACCTTGTGGAAGTCTGCTCGCTTTCGCGCCAGGCCATGTCTCAGCCCGTATCCACCCCGTTACAGGGCGGCCTTCGCTTTCTCCACATTCCTTTACCCGCAGCACCCTCAGCGTTCCTCGCGGTCCGCCTGCCGTGTCCGGCGATGCTACGGGCTTACCCTGTTCCGCATGGATTTCCGAATGGGTCGGACCCCTCGATTTCGCCGGCGGCACTTCGTCCACGAGGGGCTATCGGTAAGAGCCCCTGCCTGACCGCATACCTTTTGGTTCAAGCCTGTCAGCATCTTTGGCTTGGCTGTTATGACGACGTTTATAGGAGGTTCACGTGTGTTGGTCGTACCCATTCATCCCTAGCGCCTCTCCGCCTTGATGCTGGCAGATTCGGCCTTGCCTCGCGGCTCGACCTACCGACGACGTCGGTGGCTACATTGTCCCCAGAGCTTCAGACCAAGCTGTTGCCGGCTTCGCCTGTCCGGGTAGGGAACGGTTGGTGGAACAATCGGTTTCGTCGGACGCGGCCGCGAAACAGAAACCCATGCGACTTTCAGGTCGCACTGCCGAAGTAGTACTGGTTGCCCTTCTTCGTCGAGTGCATTTCCGGGTCGCGCTTGCCGTCCTTGTTCTTCGTCGAGCTCGGCGCATGGATCAGGGTGGCATCGACGAGGGTGCCCTGGCGCAGCGACAGCCCGCGCTCGCCCAGGTAGCCGTTGATCACCTCCAGCATGCCTCCGGCCAGTTCGTGCTTCTCCAGCAGGCGGCGGAAGTTGAGGATGGTCGTTTCGTCCGGGAGGCGCTCCAGACCCAGGCCGGCGAACTGGCGCAGGAGAGTGGTT
>NZ_FOFJ01000125.1 GCF_900110885.1 Azotobacter beijerinckii
TCATGGTGGGCACTCTAAGGAGACTGCCGGTGACAAACCGGAGGAAGGTGGGGATGACGTCAAGTCATCATGGCCCTTACGGCCAGGGCTACACACGTGCTACAATGGTCGGTACAGAGGGTTGCCAAGTCGCGAGGCGGAGCTAATCCCAGAAAACCGATCGTAGTCCGGATCGCAGTCTGCAACTCGACTGCGTGAAGTCGGAATCGCTAGTAATCGCGAATCAGAATGTCGCGGTGAATACGTTCCCGGGCCTTGTACACACCGCCCGTCACACCATGGGAGTGGGTTGCTCCAGAAGTAGCTAGTCTAACCTTCGGGGGGACGGTTACCACGGAGTGATTCATGACTGGGGTGAAGTCGTAACAAGGTAGCCGTAGGGGAACCTGCGGCTGGATCACCTCCTTAATCGAAGATCCCGGCTTTCTCATAAGCTCCCACACGAATTGCTTGATTCACTAGCGAAAAGCGATTGGGTCTAGACCCGAGAGTGAGACGATTGGGTCTGTAGCTCAGTTGGTTAGAGCGCACCCCTGATAAGGGTGAGGTCGGCAGTTCGAATCTGCCCAGACCCACCAATTGTCAAGGGGCGTGGCCGGTCATGACCTCGTGAAGAGGGTAGAGGGGCCATAGCTCAGCTGGGAGAGCGCCTGCTTTGCACGCAGGAGGTCAGGAGTTCGATCCTCCTTGGCTCCACCAATTCCCACCATCGCTGAAAGCTCAGAAATGAGCATTTCCTGACGGCCGCCTGCCGCAGGCAAATGTTGATTTCTGGTCTTTGCGCCAGAACTGTTCTTTAAAAATTCGGGTATGTGATAGAAGTAGACTGATCGATTGTTTCACTGCAATCGATGAGGTCAAGGTAAATTTGCGAGTTCAAGCGCGAATTTTCGGCGAATGTCGTCTTCACCCCATCCAGGCAAGGCCGCGAGGCCACAGATTGCTTGGGGTTATATGGTCAAGTGAAGAAGCGCATACGGTGGATGCCTTGGCAGTCAGAGGCGATGAAAGACGTGGTAGCCTGCGATAAGCTTCGGGGAGTCGGCAAACAGACTGTGATCCGGAGATTTCTGAATGGGGAAACCCACCTGCCATAAGGCAGGTATCTTGTACTGAATCCATAGGTGCAAGAGGCGAACCAGGGGAACTGAAACATCTAAGTACCCTGAGGAAAAGAAATCAACCGAGATTCCCTTAGTAGTGGCGAGCGAACGGGGACTAGCCCTTAAGCTTGCTTGATTCTAGTAGAAGGCTCTGGAAAGTGCCGCCATAGTGGGTGATAGCCCCGTATACGAAAGGATCTGGCAAGTGAAATCGAGTAGGACGGCGCACGTGAAACGTTGTCTGAACATGGGGGGACCATCCTCCAAGGCTAAATACTCCTGACTGACCGATAGTGAACCAGTACCGTGAGGGAAAGGCGAAAAGAACCCCGGAGAGGGGAGTGAAATAGAACCTGAAACCGTATGCGTACAAGCAGTGGGAGCCCACATTGTTGGGTGACTGCGTACCTTTTGTATAATGGGTCAGCGACTTATATTCAGTGGCGAGCTTAACCGAATAGGGGAGGCGTAGCGAAAGCGAGTCTTAATAGGGCGTTTAGTCGCTGGGTATAGACCCGAAACCGGGCGATCTATCCATGAGCAGGTTGAAGGTTAGGTAACACTGACTGGAGGACCGAACCGACTCCCGTTGAAAAGGTAGCGGATGACTTGTGGATCGGAGTGAAAGGCTAATCAAGCTCGGAGATAGCTGGTTCTCCTCGAAAGCTATTTAGGTAGCGCCTCGTGTATCACTGCTGGGGGTAGAGCACTGTTTCGGCTAGGGGGTCATCCCGACTTACCAAACCGATGCAAACTCCGAATACCGGCAAGTGTCAGCACGGGAGACACACGGCGGGTGCTAACGTCCGTCGTGAAAAGGGAAACAACCCAGACCGTCAGCTAAGGTCCCAAAGTCCTGGTTAAGTGGGAAACGATGTGGGAAGGCTTAGACAGCTAGGAGGTTGGCTTAGAAGCAGCCACCCTTTAAAGAAAGCGTAATAGCTCACTAGTCGAGTCGGCCTGCGCGGAAGATGTAACGGGGCTCAAACCAGGCACCGAAGCTACGGGTTCATCTTCGGATGAGCGGTAGAGGAGCGTTCTGTAAGCCTGTGAAGGTGAGTCGAGAGGCTTGCTGGAGGTATCAGAAGTGCGAATGCTGACATGAGTAACGACAATGGGAGTGAAAAACTCCCACGCCGAAAGACCAAGGGTTCCTGCGCAACGTTAATCGACGCAGGGTGAGTCGGTCCCTAAGGCGAGGCTGAAGAGCGTAGTCGATGGGAAACGGGTTAATATTCCCGTACTTCTGGTTACTGCGATGGGGGGACGGAGAAGGCTAGGCCAGCTTGGCGTTGGTTGTCCAAGTTTAAGGTGGTAGGCCGAACACTTAGGCAAATCCGGGTGTTCAAGGCCGAGAGCTGATGACGAGCGTTCTTTTAGAATGCGAAGTGGTCGATGCCCTGCTTCCAGGAAAAGCCTCTAAGCTTCAGGTAATCAGGAACCGTACCCCAAACCGACACAGGTGGTTGGGTAGAGAATACCAAGGCGCTTGAGAGAACTCGGGTGAAGGAACTAGGCAAAATGGCACCGTAACTTCGGGAGAAGGTGCGCCGGTGAGGGTGAACGATTTTCTCGGTAAGCCCATGCCGGTCGAAGATACCAGGCCGCTGCGACTGTTTATTAAAAACACAGCACTCTGCAAACACGAAAGTGGACGTATAGGGTGTGACGCCTGCCCGGTGCCGGAAGGTTAATTGATGGGGTTAGCGCAAGCGAAGCTCTTGATCGAAGCCCCGGTAAACGGCGGCCGTAACTATAACGGTCCTAAGGTAGCGAAATTCCTTGTCGGGTAAGTTCCGACCTGCACGAATGGCGTAACGATGGCGGCGCTGTCTCCACCCGAGACTCAGTGAAATTGAAATCGCTGTGAAGATGCAGTGTATCCGCGGCTAGACGGAAAGACCCCGTGAACCTTTACTGTAGCTTTGCACTGGACTTTGAGCCTGCTTGTGTAGGATAGGTGGGAGGCTTTGAAGCGTGGACGCCAGTTCGCGTGGAGCCATCCTTGAAATACCACCCTGGCATGCTTGAGGTTCTAACTCTGGTCCGTTATCCGGATCGAGGACAGTGTATGGTGGGCAGTTTGACTGGGGCGGTCTCCTCCCAAAGAGTAACGGAGGAGTACGAAGGTGCGCTCAGACCGGTCGGAAATCGGTCGCAGAGTATAAAGGCAAAAGCGCGCTTGACTGCGAGACAGACACGTCGAGCAGGTACGAAAGTAGGTCTTAGTGATCCGGTGGTTCTGTATGGAAGGGCCATCGCTCAACGGATAAAAGGTACTCCGGGGATAACAGGCTGATACCGCCCAAGAGTTCATATCGACGGCGGTGTTTGGCACCTCGATGTCGGCTCATCACATCCTGGGGCTGAAGCCGGTCCCAAGGGTATGGCTGTTCGCCATTTAAAGTGGTACGCGAGCTGGGTTTAGAACGTCGTGAGACAGTTCGGTCCCTATCTGCCGTGGACGTTTGAGATTTGAGAGGGGCTGACCTTAGTACGAGAGGACCGGGTTGGACGAACCTCTGGTGTTCCGGTTGTCACGCCAGTGGCACTGCCGGGTAGCTATGTTCGGAAAAGATAACCGCTGAAAGCATCTAAGCGGGAAACTTGCCTCAAGATGAGATCTCACTGGAGCCTCGAGCTCCCTGAAGGGCCGTCGAAGACTACGACGTTGATAGGTGGGGTGTGTAAGCGTTGTGAGGCGTTGAGCTAACCCATACTAATTGCCCGTGAGGCTTGACCATATAACACCCAAACAATCTGGCCGACCGAAAAGGTCGCTACAGTGGGTGAGGTCTTAGCCGACTAAGCCGAAAATTTGGCTGGACCGCAAGGCTACCGAAGCAGAACATCACATACCCGATTCGGGGTGGCGCCGCAACGCGACATCCCAACCGAATTGCTTGACGACCATAGAGCGTTGGAACCACCTGATCCCATCCCGAACTCAGCAGTGAAACGACGCATCGCCGATGGTAGTGTGGGGTTTCCC
>NZ_FOFJ01000123.1 GCF_900110885.1 Azotobacter beijerinckii
GCCGATCGCCCTCGGCGAGCGGCTGTTCTCGCGCTGGGACTTCAAGCGGGTGCTGGCCGACGGCTTCGTCGACATCATCCAGCCCGACCCCTCGCACTCCGGCGGCATCACCGAGACGCGCAAGATCGCGGCGATGGCCGAGGCCTACGACGTCGCCCTGGCGCTGCACTGCCCGCTGGGACCGATCGCCCTGGCCGCCAACCTGCAACTGGACGCGGTCTGCTACAACGCCTTCATCCAGGAGCAGAGCCTGGGCATCCACTACAACGAGAGCAACGACATCCTCGACTACCTGGTCAAGCCGGAAGTGTTCGCCTACCGCGACGGTTTCGTCGACATCCCCCAGGGGCCGGGCCTGGGCATCGAGGTCAACGAGACGTACGTGCGGGAGCGTGCCGAGGTCGGTCACCGCTGGCGCAACCCGGTGTGGCGCCATGCCGACGGTAGCGTCGCCGAATGGTAAGTCCGGTCGCGGCACACCGGCCCGTCTGAGCTCGCGGCTAGCCGCCGTTCCCCTTCACACCACAGACGCTCTCTGCTAACAGTCGGAGAGCGCAGGTCAAACGCCATGAACAACAACAATACTGCCGTGGCCTACGGTCAGGCCCCGTCGCGTTCGCGTTTCTTCATCATGTTGCTGCTGTTCGTCACCGTAGTGATCAACTATCTGGACCGCAGCAACCTCGCCATCGCTGCACCGCTGCTCTCCCAGGACCTGGGTATCGACCCGGTGAAGATGGGCCTGGTGCTCTCCGCCTTCGGCTGGACCTACGCCGCGATGCAGATCCCCGGCGGCTGGCTGGTCGACCGGGTGCCACCACGGGGGCTCTATGCCCTGGCCATCGGCCTGTGGTCGCTGGCCACCCTGCTGCTCGGCTGGGTCGGCAGCTTCGTCGGTCTGTTCTTCCTGCGTCTGGCGGTCGGCGCACTGGAGGCGCCGTCCTACCCGATCAACAACCGCGTGGTCACCACCTGGTTTCCGGAAAGCGAGCGCGCCTCGGCGATCGGCTTCTACACCTCCGGGCAGTTCGTCGGCCTGGCCTTCCTCACCCCGGTGCTGATCTACCTGCAGCAGGCCTTCGGCTGGCAGATGGTGTTCATCATCACCGGTGGCCTCGGAATGCTCTGGGCACTGGTATGGTACTGCGTGTACCGCGAGCCCGCCGATTTCCGCGCTACCAACGACGCCGAGCGGGAGCTGATTCGCGAGGGCGGCGGGCTGGTCGACCTGGGCCAGCGCAAGCGCCAAGACCAGCGCTTCGACTGGAAGGACCTGCTGTGCGTGCTTAACAAGCGCAAGCTCTGGGGCCTGTACCTCGGCCAGTACGCGCTGACTTCGACCCTGTGGTTCTTCCTCACCTGGTTCCCCACCTATCTGGTGAAGTACCGCGGCATGGACTTCATCAAGGCCGGTTTCCTCGGCTCGCTGCCGTTCCTCGCCGCCTTCTGCGGGGTGATCTGCTCGGGCTTGTTGTCCGACTGGCTGGTGCGCCGTGGTCTGTCCCTGGGCCTGGCGCGCAAGATCCCGATCATCGGCGGCCTTTTGATCTCCACCAGCATCATCGGCGCCAACTACGTCGACACGCCGAGCGCGATCATCTTCTTTCTCGCCCTGGCGTTCTTCGGCAACGGCCTGGCCTCGATCACCTGGTCGCTGGTCTCGGCGCTGGCCCCGGAGCGGCTGCTCGGCCTGACCGGCGGGGTATTCAACTTCATCGGCAACCTGTCCGCGGTCAGCGTGCCGATCGTCATCGGCCTCCTGGTGCAGGGCGACGACTTCACCCCGGCGATCACCTACATCGCCGCCATGGCCCTGCTCGGCGCGCTCTGCTACGGCGTGGTGGTGGGCAGGGTCGAGCGGATCCGAGAGTGAGTCGATTCTTCTTTCCAAATAAATAACGACAAACAAGAGGAGTTTTCGATGACATACGCAACACCGGGCGACAGCCTCCATGCCAGTACCATGGCACGGCTCAACCTGAAGCTCATTCCCTTCCTGATGCTGCTGTACCTGGTTGCCTACATCGACAAGGCGAACATCTCGGTGGCCGCCCTGCAGATGAACGCCGACCTCGGACTGACCACCCGGATGTACGGCATCGGGGTCGGGCTGTTCTTCGTGACCTACATCCTGCTGGAGGTGCCCAGCAACCTGATCCTCTCGCGGGTCGGCGCGCGCCGCTGGATCGCCCGCATCATGATCACCTGGGGTCTGGTGGCCGCCGTCATGAGCCTGGTGCAGAGCGCCAACCAGCTATATGCGATGCGTCTGCTGCTGGGGGCGGCGGAAGCCGGCTTCACCCCGGGCATCATCTACTATTTGGCGCAGTGGTACCCGCGCAGCGACCGGGCCCGGGCAATGTCGTTCTTTTACATCGGTGCGGCGCTGGCCTCGGTGATCGGCCTGCCGCTGTCGGGGGCCTTTCTGCATCTGGACGGACTGCTGGGGATGGCCGGTTGGCGCTGGCTGTTCTTGCTCGAGGGCATTCCGGCCGCGCTGCTCGGCGTAGTGGTGCTGCGCTATCTGCCGGAGTCGCCCGAGCATACCCACTGGCTCGACTACGCCCAGAAGAACTGGCTGACCCGCACCTTGGCAGCCGAGCGGGAAACCACGGCAATTTCCCACCACGATGCCTGGCATGTGGCCTTCCGCAGCCGCCAGGTCTGGCTGCTCAGCCTGTTCTGGCTACTGCAGGCCTTCGGCACCATCGGCATCACCCTGTTCCTGCCACTGATCGTGCAGTCGGTGTCCGGGCAGGGGGCCTTCACGGTCAGTCTGTTGTCGGCTTTACCCTTCCTATTTGCCTGCCTGTTCATGTACCTCAACGGTCGTCACTCCGACCTTTCGGGTGAGCGCGGCCTGCACCTGGGCGGACCGCTGCTGGGCGCCGGCCTTCTGCTGGGGCTCGCGGTGTTCACCGACAACCAGCCGCTGGCCTACGCGATGCTGGTATTCACCGTTGCCCTGAACTGGGCGGCGACCCCGGTGTTCTGGGCGACCACTACCGAGTACCTGTCAGGTCCGGCGGCGGCAGTATCGATCGCCCTGATCAACGCCATCGCCAATATCGCCGGCCTGGGACTGCCGCCGGTCATGGGCTGGATCAAGGACACCACCCACAGCTACGACTATGCCCTGCTGCTGGTGGCCTGTGCCCTGCTGGTCGGCGGTCTGCTGGGACTCTACCTGGGGGGTGGACAGGTCCGTCGCCTGGTCCAGGATTATTCTTCGAGGAGCCACTGATGAAGCCGAATGTGCTGAAGATTGCTCGCCTGCCCGATCTTCTGAGCGAGCGCCTGTACGCGGATTACCAGGTGTTGGAAGGGTCCGAGAGCGGTGCGGAGCTGGGCGCCACCGCTGCGGATATCCGTGCCCTGGTCGCCAATGGCGAATCGCGGGTGACCCGCGAGCTGATCGGGCGATTGCCCGCCCTGGAAGTCATTGTGGTGTTCGGCGTCGGCTACGACGGCGTTGACGTGCAGGCCGCCCACGAACGAGGCATTTCAGTCACCCATACGCCGGATGTGCTGACCGACGATGTCGCCGACTTCGCCATGACGCTGCTGCTGGGCATCGCTCGGCGCGTCGCCGTGGCTGATCGCTTCGTCCGCGAGGGGGCTTGGGCGGACGGGCCGTTTCCGTTCACCCGCAAGGTCAGCGGGGCGCGTCTGGGGATCGTCGGTCTGGGACGGATCGGTTCAGCCATCGCTCGCCGTGCTCTAGCATTCGATATGCAGATTGCCTATTGCGGGCGTCGGTCACGTCCGGTGGACTACCGTTACTTTGCCACCGTGCGTGAGCTGGCCGCGGAGGTGGATTTCCTGGTGGTCAGTGCCAACGGCGGGACGGACACCCACCACCTGATCGATAGCGCTGTGCTCGAGGCTCTTGGTTCCGAAGGTATCCTAGTCAATGTAGGGCGCGGCAGCGTGGTCGACGAGGCCGCCTTGGCCAAGGCCCTGGGTGAACACCGTCTGCTGGGGGCAGCCCTAGATGTGTTCGAGGATGAGCCTTGGGTGCATCCGGGGCTGCTTGGGCTGGACAATGTGCTGCTGACGCCCCACATGGCAAGCGCAACTTGGGCTACCCGTCGGGCCATGTCTAATTTGGTAGTGGCCAATCTGCAGGCCCACTTCGCCGGGCAGCCCTTGCCATCTCCGGTACCGGACAGCCACTGAAGGCCACCCCTTTCAAGGTCTTTTAGCTTTCGAGGCCTTGATGAGGCGGTCGGTGGAGACATGGGCGCGAGCCTCGCGGCATCGACCCAGGCCTTGGGCTTGTCCATCTTGGGGGCCGCGCTTGCTGGTGGCTACCTGGCTGGGCTTGATATGTCGTGCCA
>NZ_FOFJ01000133.1 GCF_900110885.1 Azotobacter beijerinckii
AGCACCGGGCCGGCTATCGAGCAGAGTTTAAGGAACGTGTGGAGTTGATCAGGTTTCATGGAATGACCTCCTGTGCAGTGTGCACCCAGGATGCCTGCGGCCCGGAGAATCCCAATTCAACACGTCAATGCTTCAACGAATCAATGCGCGAGTACTTCCTTGCTTCAGCGCTTCAATGCGTCAACGCTCACGACATCATCGGCTAGCCGCACCATAGCTGGCACTCGTCACAGCTTGGGATTCCTTCAACACGCGATAGCTTGGCTTGTACCTGCTGCACGCACGGTCAAACCGAATGCCGTGCAGCACCATCGCCACGGTGAGCAAGCTGAAGGAGAAGAGCCAATGACCCACGAAACCACCGCCCCTGTGCAGAGCCTGGTGGATGATGCACTGATCGAGCTTGAGAATCTGGTCGACGACTTAGGCGAGCAGGCAGCGCCCGCCCAGCCTGCCTCTCAGGTGGCCACAAGGCGCGAACACTACAAAGCTGCACTCGAAGATATCGCCGCGGTGCTGGGTCAGTCGCCAGAGTGGGGTGCGGACCAGTTGAACGAGATTGTCGCCATCCTCGGTCGCGAAGGGATACCTGTTTCAGAGTGAAGCACTTAAGTGCTTGCGCATTGATGTATTGAAGTATTGAAGTATTGATTGATTTTCGCATGGCTCCCTGGCTGATACCTTCGACCGTGCAGCAAGTTTCAGACCATGCCGCCGTTGGCGCGGATGACTTGGCCATTGATCCAGCCGCCCTGCGGGCCGGCAAGGAAGGACACGACCGCGGCGATGTCGGCCGGCGTGCCCAGACGTTCGAGCGGGTTCATTTTGGCCATCCGTTCGATGAGTTCGGGCGACTTGCCCTCTAGAAACAGGTCGGTGGCGGTGGGGCCCGGCGCTACGGCGTTGACAGTGATCGAGCGCCCACGCAACTCGCGGGACAGCACAGTGGTGAGCGCTTCCACCGCCGCCTTGGTGGCCGAGTACGCGCCGTAGGTTTCCAGGCGCAAGCCGATCACGCTGGAGGAGAAGTTGATGATGCGGCCGCCGCTACGCAGGCGATGCGCTGCCTCACGCATGCAGTTGAAGCTGCCCTTGAGGTTGATGGCGACCAGTCGGTCGAAGGCGGCATCGTCGACCTGGGCGACCGGCGCCAAGTCCATGACACCGGCATTGTTGACTAGCACGTCGACACCGCCGTAGCGGGCCTCGGTGGCGTCGAACAGCCGCTGCACCGCGACCGGATCGCTGACGTCGGCCTGTAGGGCGACGGCCTCGCCGCCTTGGGCAATGAGGCGGCTCGCCAAGGCCACGGCGTCGTCGCGCCGGCCGGCATAGTTGATGACCACTGCGTAGCCATCGACGGTCAGGCGTTCGGAGATGGCGGCGCCGATGCCGCGGGAGCCGCCAGTGACGATGGCGACCGGACGGGAATGCGTTTGCGTGTTCATGAGGGAGGTCTCGAGTGGACCGCCGGATTGGCGGCGGAGAGACCTTATCCATTTGTGACACTCGGATAATCTGGCAGAATCCGCGAACACCATTCGGAAATCCGGACAATGGACCGCTTCGACGCCATGCGGGTCTTCGCTAGGATCGTGGAGCGCCGCAGCTTCACCCGGGCTGCGGACGACTTGGCGCTGCCACGGGCGACGGTCACTGATGCCATCAAGGCGCTGGAATCACGCCTGGGCGTGCGGCTGCTGCAGCGGACCACGCGCCAGGTCACGCCCACGCTGGAAGGCGAGGTCTTCTACGGCCGCTGCCTGCGTCTGATTGCCGATATGGAGGATGCCGAAGGCGCCTTCCGCGATACGCGCCCACGCGGGCCGTTGCGTATCGAGGTGCACGGCACGCTGGCGCGCCTCCTGCTGTTTCCCCGGCTTCCCGCGTTCCTGGACGCCTATCCGGACATCGAGCTGGACGTCAGCGAAGGCGATCGTTATGTCGACCTGGTGCGCGAAGGCGTGGACTGCGCCGTCCGCGTAGGCAAGTTACGCGACAGCGACCTAATCGCACGCCGCCTGACGCTGCTGGCCGAGGCCACGGCAGCCTCGCCGGACTACTGCAAACGGCACGGCACGCCGACGGACATCGACGCCCTCCAGGGGGACGGCCATGTGATGGTCGGCTTCAAATCCACCGCCATCGGTGCGTTGCTGCCGCTAGAGTTCCAGCACGAAAGGCGCGTCCGCCATGTCACCTTGCCCACGCGCGTGCGGGTCAGCGGTGCGGATTCCTATGTCGGTGCTGCGTTTGCCGGCTTCGGCATCATCCAGGCTCCGCGCTACCGGCTGGATGACTACTTTGCTACTGGCAAGCTCATCCCATTGCTGGAGCTCTTTCCGCCATTGCCCAGCCCGGTCAATATTGTGTATACGCGTACCCGGCTGCCGTCCCCTCGGTTGCGTGCATTTATCGAATGGGCAAGCAACACATTTGCTGCAGAAGATAACTGAACCAACGCCCGCGTCAGCCGCGCGCGGGCCCGGGAGACATCTTGGAATTCGTCGACCATCACCAGCTCGTAGGGGGAAACCCAGCGGCGGGCTTCCTGATGCTCCTTCTGCTTGCTCGCCGGCCGGCGAAATCTGGCTGCGGCCATGTCACGGCGTTTACAACGTATCGCAAAGGAGGCTGAAGATACTGCGCCCTGGCGAATCAAGGCAGAAAATATCGGCTGGGTCTGGCTCTGTCAGAACACGTAAATGCTTCAATGCTCGTGCGCTTCAACACTTCAATGCGTAAGCACTTCAATGCTTAACCGTGATCGGGCCGGTCACGCTGCACCGGCCGCCTCGCTGCCAGCTTGGGATGAGAAAGAAATCCTCTCCTGCGTTTCTCAGGACGGATCAGGCTGGCGCTCGCCTATCAGTTCAGTTTGTCCCCGTTCCGATACCACCTGCCAGCCACAATCCTCCTCGTCCCAATCCGCGCCATCGCTGATCATGGCGAACGAGCTGATCGCCGTGTGTCGTTC
>NZ_FOFJ01000121.1 GCF_900110885.1 Azotobacter beijerinckii
GCCGCAGCCCTTGAGTTCGCCGGCCGGCAGGTTTTCCACCTGGCAGCCGAAGGCGGCCAGTTCCTCGCTCAGGCGGCAGAGGGTGGCGTCGTCGACGACCTTGAAGCCGAGGAAATCCATGCCCGGCTCGTCGGCCTCGCGCAGCACCACCGAGAACTTGTCGATTTCGGTCCAGCCCTTGAGATAGACGCGGCCCTGGTCGTCCTTGTCCATCTCGATCAGCCCGAGCAGATCGACGTAGTGTTGCAGGGCAGCCTGCATGTCCAGCACGCGCAGCTGGATATGGCCCGGACGCATTACACCTTTTTTCATGATGACACCTATTGTTGTTCTGGGGTCGCGCGGCCTGGTTCGCCGCATGCCTGTACCTCGGAATCGCCCAGCGGAAACAGCCGGCAGGCCAGGGCCAGGCCCTGGCGGCGCTGGCCGACGTCCACATGGCTGCAACTCATGAGCCCGTGGTCGAACCGGCCGGAAACGATGCGGACCTTGCAGACTCCGCAGCCGCCGCCCCGGCAACCGACCGGTATGCACCTCTTTCCCTGGCGCTCCATGGCGCGCAGCAGCGATTCGCCAGGCCGCACGTCAACCACCTCGCCACTGACCTGCTCGAGGACGCGATGAGGCCGGCTCATAGCCTTTCCCGCGCGCCCTGGCCTGCCGCCTACACCAGCGCCGACGGCAGCAGGTTGCGTACCTTGCCGCGCTCGGCCAGCCGCTCGGCGCAGGACAGCGCCGCGGAGGTCATGATGTCGAGGTTGCCCGCATAGGCCGGCAGGTAGTGGGCCGCCCCCTCCACTTCCAGGAAGATCGAGGTCTTGAGGCCCGAGACCATCCCGACGCCCGGCACGTTGGCCGGCGCCTCGAGCAGCTCGAACTGCACCTCCTGCTTGAGCCGGTAGCCCGGCACGTAACGCTGCACGCTGGCGACCATCTCCTTGACGCTGGCGACAATCGCGTCGCGGTCGGCCGGCTCGGAGAGCACGAACACGCTGTCGCGCATGATCAAGGGCGGCTCGGCCGGGTTGAGGACGATGATCGCCTTGCCCTTCTGCGCCCCACCGATCACCTCGATGGCCTTGGAAGTGGTCTCGGTGAACTCGTCGATGTTGGCGCGGGTGCCGGGACCGGCCGACTTGCTGGCGATCGAGGCGACGATCTCGGCGTAGTGGACCTTGGCCACGCGGGACACCGCGGCGACCATCGGAATGGTCGCCTGGCCGCCGCAGGTGACCATGTTGATGTTCGGCGCATCGAGTTCGGCGTCCAGGTTGATCGCCGGAACCACGTAGGGGCCGATGGCCGCCGGGGTCAGGTCGATGACCCGCACGCCGTGCTCCTGGAGCAGGCGGTTGTGGTGGGCGTGGGCGCCGGCCGAGGTGGCGTCGAAGGCGATGCCGATGTCCTTGAACTCCGGCAGCGCCAGCAGGCCTTCCACGCCTTGCGCGGTGGTGGCGACGCCGAGCCGCTTGGCGCGGGCCAGACCGTCGGACGCCGGGTCGATACCGACCATGGCGCCCATTTCCAGGTGCTTGCCATTACGCAGCACCTTGATCATCAGGTCGGTGCCGATGTTGCCCGAACCGATGATCGCAACCTTGCAACGGGGCGAAGAGTTATCCACGGAAAACCTCGACTCTTGTCATTGTGCTGGATGTCGGGCGGCGCGCTCAGCGGCCGCGCTGCTTGGCGGTCTGGCCGGCAATGCCGAAATCCGTACTGGGGACCTCGGTGATCACCACCCGCACGCTCTCGATCGGCGCGTCGATGGCATCCACGGTGGCACGGGTCAGGGCGTCGATCAGGCGGGCCTTCTGCTCTTCGCTGCGGCCTTCGATCAGGTAAACCTGCATGATGGGCATGGTATTTTCCTCGTGGTCAGACGAAACGCATCGAGACGCTGCCCAGATGCTGGTAGCGCACAGTGACGTTGTCGCCGGCGGCCACGGCCACCGCTTCGGTGACCCCGCCGGTGAGAATCAGGGTGCCGGCGGGAATCTCCCGGCCGCGGGCGCCGAGCATGTTGGCCAGCATCGCCACGCTCTGCGCCGGGTGGCCGAGCACCGCGGCGCCGGAGGCCATGGCCACCACCTCGCCGTTCTTCTCCATCACCACGCCGAGGTTCTTCAGGTCGATGCCTTCGGCGTTGCGGTGGGTACCGCCCAGCACGTAGCGCGCGGACGAGGTGTTGTCGGCGATCACGCTCTTGAGGTCGAAGCGGAAGTTCTCGTAGCGCGAATCGATGATCTCCACCGCCGGCAGGATGAAGTCGGTGGCCGCCAGCACGGTGCCGATGTGGCAGCCCGGGCCGCGCAGGGGACGCTTGGTGACGAAGGCGATCTCCGCCTCGACCTTGGGATGGATCAGGCTTTTGGTGTCGATCTCGCCGCCGTCGGCCACTGCGCCGTAGTCGGTGATGAAGCCGTAGACCGGATCGACGACGCCCATCTGGCGCATCTTGGCGTGGGAGGTCAGGCCCATCTTCAGGCCGGCGACGCGCACGCCGCGGGCTTCCTTGAGCGCGCGCAGGGCGTCCTGGATGGCGTAGGCGTCCTCCCAGTCCATGTCCGGGTAATCGTCGGTGATCTTGTGGACCTCGCGACGCTCGGTTTCGGCGGCGTCGAGGTGGGCGGCGAGGCGCGCGATGGTTTGCGGGTCGAGATTCATCGTAATTCTCCTGTCAGACGAAACGCACGCCGGCCGAGCCGATGCCGCCGATGCTGATGCGCAGGTTGTCGCCGGCCTTGACCGGCAGCATGGTGGAGAGGGAGCCGGAGAGGATCACCTCGCCGGCCTTGAGCGGCACTTCCAGGCGGCCGAGGGTGTTGGCCAGCCAGGCCACGGCGTTGGCCGGATGGCCCAGCGCGGCGGCGCCGGCGCCGGTGGCGGCGATCTCGCCGTTGAGTTCGAGGGTCATGCCGACCACGCCCAGATCCAGCCGGCGCGGATCGACGGCGGCGTCGCCGAGCACGAACAGCGCCGAGGAGGCGTTGTCGGCCACGGTGTCCTGGATCTTGATCTTCCAGTCGGCGATCCGCGAATCGACGATCTCGAAGCAGGGCACCACGTACTCGGTGGCGCGCAGCACGTCGGCGACGGTCACTCCCGGACCGGCCAGCTCGTGCTTGAGCACGAAGGCGATCTCGCCCTCGGCCTTCGGCGCGATCAGGCCGGCAGCCTCGATGGCCGCGCCGTCCTCGCGGAGCATGCCGGAGGTCAGGTGGCCGAAGTCGGGCTGGTCGACCTTGAGCAGGTCCATGACCACCCGGCTGGTGACGCCGATCTTCTTGCCGATCACGGTCTCGCCGTCGGCGTCCAGGCGCCGGGCGATCAGGCGCAGCTGGATCTGGTAGGCCTCTTCCAGGGTGAGGTCGGGATCGCGCTCGGTCAGCGGGGCGATGGGACGACGGTCCTTGAGCGAGCGGTAGAGTTCGTCGGCGTATTGATTGAGCAGGGCTTGGCGCATAGTGGTTTTCCTGCGGACTAAGCGTGAATGACGAAAGGGCTGTCGGTATCGAGGCGCCCGCCAGGAGCGGAACGCGTCGGGAGTGGCTGGAAGGTAAACAGGGCCAACAATGCCGTCCAATCGAATCTAGTCACCAAACGATGCCTATAAGGCATCGATGAATTTCGCTCTTCGCGATTGCCGAAGAACTTCCGGCACATCAGGCGATTGCCTTGCTCTGCAGCCGGAAGTTGCCGGCCCGCGCTAAAGAAAATGTTCTTGCCGGACATCCGGTTTTCGCTTGGGCGCAATTGGCCGAAGACGAAAAGGCGGTCTTTTACGATCATCAACCAAAACGACAACAGTCTGTTTCGCATTTATGCATTGCCCTCCCGAGCAGATAACCCTGAAACTTTGAAAACGTTGTGCGGAACAGTTCGGCAGCCTGTTTCTTTCAACTTCCCGCCATGCCCATACGGCCTGGCGTTAATTGCACCCCCACAGGGAGTTGCGGATAAAGGCGACTAAAACAACTTGATCGGATAGTTGACGATCAGACGGTTCTCATCGATGTCGGTGGCATAGTTGGAGCGAGCCGTCGCGTTGCGCCAGCGGATACTGACGTTCTTCAGCGGGCCGCTCTGGATGGTGTAGGCCAGGTCGAGGTCGCGCTCCCAGTCCTCGCCCTCGAAGCCGCGCGCACCGGTATCGACGTTGTCGCCTTTGACGTAGCGCACGGTGCTGGTCAGGCCGGGCAGGCCGACGCCGGCAAAGTCGAAGTCGTAGCGGATCTGCCAGGAGCGCTCGTCCGGCGCGGAGAACTGGTAGGTCGGCAGCTCGTTGCCGAGCGGCGAGAGGGTGTCGCCGATGCGCAGGAAACCGTCGTCGCCGTAGACCCCCTGGTAGCCGACGTGGAAGGTGTGGCCCTTGTATTTGGCCGAAAACAGCCCGTAGGCCAGCTGGTTGTCGAGGTTGCCGACCTTGCTGTGGCCGTCCTCCGTGGCGGTGAAGTAGCCGATGTCCGAGGACAGCGTCCAGGCGCCCAGCGGCAGGGCATGCTTGATGCCGTAGAAGCGCTGCTGGTAGATGTCCTCCAGTTGGCCCTGCCAGAAACTGAGCGTGGTGCG
>NZ_FOFJ01000120.1 GCF_900110885.1 Azotobacter beijerinckii
ACCGCCTTGCTCGGCAGCATCGGCGTGGTGGTCGAGGTGGCCGTGCGCAAGGAGGCCGACGGCATCAAGCGCTACACCGTCACCAGCAGCAACGCCCCGAACAAGCGGCCCGACCTCGACACCGAACAGGGCCGCGCCGAGATCGCCAAGAGCATCGATGCCCTGGCCGAGGTGTTCGTCGCCAAGGTCGCCCGCAACCTCGCCGTCGAGCCCGAGGACGTCCCCGCCATGGGCGACCACGGCGGCCTCAAGGTCGGCGCCGCCGCCGTCGAGGCCGGCCTGGCCCATCGCCTCGGCTCGCTCGAATCCCTGATCGCAGAACTGGCCAGCCCGGCCGCCACCCAGAGGAAACCCAGCATGACCATCGTCCGCACCACCGCCGAGCTGCAGGCGGCCATCGCCGCCGGCACCGATCCGAAGACCCTACAGATCGCCGCCGCCGAGCCGCTCGACCTGGACGCCATCAAGGCCGAAGCCGGCGCATCCGCCGCCAAGGCCGAACGCGAGCGCATCACCGGCATCCACGCCCTGGCCGCCAAGGGCTTCGAGAAGGAGATCGCCGCCGCTATCGAGGAGGGCCGCAGCGTCGAGGCCACCGCCCTGACTCTGTTCAAGGCCGCCCAGGACCGCGGCATCGGCCTCGCCGGCATCAAGGCCGACGCCACCGGCACCACCGGTGCCCAGCCGCCGAAAAGCACCGGCCCGGACACCGCGGACGCCTGGAGCCGCACCATGAAGAAGATCGGAGGCTAAGCCATGACCATCCTCACCCAAGGGCCGCGCACCGCCGAGTTTTTGCTCTCCGAGGCCAACGGCGCGCGCTCCCGCGAAGCCATCGTCGTCAACGCCACCGCCGGCAAGCTGGCGGCCGGTACCCTGCTGGCCAAGCTCACCAGTGCCAATGCCGCCACCCCGAGCGCCGCCGGCGGCAACACCGGCAACGGCACGCTCGGCGCCGTAACCGTCGGCAACGACGCGATCACCGGCACCTACGTCCTGACCGTCACTGCCGCGGCGGCCAACGCCGGCGACTTCCGCGTCGTCGACCCCTTCGGCGAGGTGATCGGGACCGGCAGCGTGGGTGTCGAGTTCGGCGCCGGCGGTCTGACCTTCACCCTGTCCGACGGCAGCACCGACTTCATCGTCGGCGACGCCTTCAACATTGCCGTCAATGCCGGACTCGGCGAGTGGGTGGCTTACGACGACGACGGTGCGAACGACGGCCGCCGGGCCGCCACCGGCATCCTCTACGCGGCTGTCGACGCCACCGAGAGCGACGCCAAGGCCGTGGCCATCGTCCGCGACGCCGAGGTGGTCGGTACGAAGCTGATCGGCCTCGACGCCAACGGCCAGGCCGACCTGCTCGCGCTGGGCATCGTCGTCCGCTGACACTTTCGTGTCGTGGGAAAGTTGCGTGTCCTGTTTGCCGTTGCAATTTGAGGAAGTTTCGAGGCAGCGAAACCGGGGGCAACTCGAAAGAGCGAAAAATTTTTTGGCTCTGCTCTTGAAAGGCACTTGGGTGCCCCTATCTAGTAAGTACGGGATGCCGAAGTCGGGTTCCGGAATTACCAAACTCGCTGATATTCAGGAGATTCAACATGACTGCTTTCCAAATGGCTCCGCTGTTTCGTCAATCCGCTGGGTTCGATCGCTTCCGTGATTTGTTCGAGGCGTCGCTGCGCAATGAAAGTGGCAGCACTTATCCGCCCTACAACATCGAGAAGCGTGGCGAGAACGACTACCGCATCGTGATTGCGATGGCCGGCTTCGGAGAGGCCGACCTGGACCTGCAAGTCGAGCGGGGCGTGCTGACCGTGACCGGCGGCAAGCGTGAGCCGGCGAAGGGCGAGCAGGCACCCAAGGTGACCTACCTGCACCAGGGTATCGCCCAGCGCAGCTTCAAGCTGTCGTTCAACCTGCCGGAGCATGTCGAGGTTAAAAGTGCCAATCTGGTCAATGGATTGCTGAACATCGAACTGGAGCGGATCGTTCCTGAAGAGGCCAAGCCCAAGCGCATCGAGATCAAGCAGGGTGGCAAGTCTAGTTCGCTGAACTGATTTTTCTTTATCCAGAAAGTTTTATTCCTGTCGAGGAAGTATGGGATGCCGAAGTCGGGTCCCGAACTTACCAAGCTCGCTGATATTCAGGAGATTGAACATGGCAACTTTCCCCATGGCCCCGCTGTTTCGTCAATCCGTTGGTTTCGACCGCTTTAGTGATCTGTTCGAGGCGGCCCTGCGCAATGACAGTGCCAGCACATATCCGCCCTACAACATCGAGAAGCATGGCGAAAGCAACTATCGCATCGTGATCGCGATGGCAGGTTTCGAGGAAGCCGACCTGGACCTGCAAGTGAATCGGAGCGTGCTGACCGTGGCTGGCGGCAGGCGTGAGCCGGAGAGCAGCGAAGACGCATCGGCGGTGACCTACCTGCATCGCGGTATCGCCCAGCGCGGCTTCAAGCTGTCGTTCAACCTGGCCGATCACATCGAGGTGAGAAGCGCCAACCTGTCCAATGGCCTTTTGAGCATCGAGCTGGAACGGGTCGTTCCGGAAGAGGCCAAGCCCCGGCGCATCGAGATCAAGCAGGGCGACAAGCCGACCTTGCTGAACTGATTCGGGGTAACGCCCGTGTGAAGGGAGGGGGTGCTGCGGCACCCCTTCCGCATTTATGACACCGCAAGACTGACCATCATCCTCACTTTCAAAACCGCCCCCGTGGCGGTTTTTTCGTTTCCGGAGAACGATATGCCGAGTCTCGACATCTTCAACGACGACGCCTTCAGCGCCGTCAGCCTGACCAACGCCATCAACACCAGCCCGGAAGGCCAGCGCGTACCGGCGCTGCTCGATGCCCTGTTCGAGGAGGAGGGCGTCAACACCACCTCCGTGTTCATCGAGCGCGAAAACGACAGCCTCGCCCTGGTCCCGGCCGGCGAACGTGGGGCGCCGGCCGAGGTCACCACCGGCGCGCAGCGCGACGTCATCCCCTTCAAAACCCTGCACCTGCCGACCCGCTCCACCATCCGCGCCGACGAGGTACAAGGCATCCGCGCCTTCGGCACGGAGAGCGAACTGGAAACCGTCATGGAGCTGGTCGGCAAGCGCCTGGCCAAACAGCGCAAACGCCTCGAGGCGACCATCCGCTTCCAGCGGGCCGGCGCGATCACCGGCAAGATCTACGACGCCGACGGCCAGCGCCTGCTGCTCGACCTGCACCGGCAGTTCGGCATCGGGCAGCAAAGCCACGCCATGGCGCTGGGCAGCGACGCCACCAAGGTGCTCGGCAAGATCGTCGAAGCCAAGCGCAAGGCCGAGGACGCCATCGCCGACAGCGGCATCATCACCGGTTGGCTGGCCGTGTGCGGGCGCGGCTTCTGGGACGCCTTCACCGGGCACAAGTCCACCACCGACGCCTGGGATCGCTACCAGGACGGCCAGTTCCTGCGCACCGACATGCGCCCGATGGGTTTCCAGTTCGGCGGCGTCGAGTGGCAGGAGTTCTACGGCAAGGTCGGTGATGTTGAGTTCATCGGTACCGACGATGCCTACCTGATCCCGCTCGGCGTCGACGGCCTGCTGGTCACCAAGTATGCCCCGGCGGACTACATGGATACGGTCAACACCATGGGGCAGAAGTTCTACGCCAGCCAGGAGCCGCTGCCCCACAACAAGGGCGTCGACCTGGAGTCGCAGTCCAACCCGCTGAGCATCTGCACCCGCCCGCGGGCGATCATCAAACTGGGCAGGGCCTGAGCGATGTTCGGCGACGACCTGAGCGCCGCCATCATGGCGTCCCTGGGCGATGGCAAGGCCGACTGCCTCGACGCCGAGGGGAGCACCGTGGCCCGCGGCATCGACGTCATCATCGAGCACAACCTGCAGCGCGTCGGGCCGGAAGGACTGTTCGTCTCCACGGCCGTCGGCATCACCTGGAACACGGCGGACCTGCCCGGCACCGAGCGGGGCGGAACCTTCGTGGTCGGCAGCAGGCGTTATCTCGTCGAGGAGATCGTCAGCGACGACGGACAGATGGCGACCGCCGCCTGCATGGAGGCCCCATGACCAACCCCCTGAGCGAGGGCCGCCAGGCGCTGGTCCGGCGCCTCTCGACCATCTCCGTCGCCAGCGGTTACCGGACCGATGCCGGTGCCAACGTGAAAACCGGCTGGTTCAACGAGGTCCTGCAGCGCGAGAAGGTCGGCTTCCCGCTGATCGTGGTGCAGAAGGCCAAGGACCAGGACCCCGTGCCGGGGCCGCGTGCCCTCAAGGTCGCCGCCGGCTACTACGTGATCGGCGCCGTCGACGTCGGCCTGGACGACTACGAGGACGCCCTCGACGACCTGGAGCTGGACCTGCTGTGTTGCCTGCGCCCGGAGCAGGGCAGGCCGCTGCCCTGGGCGCCGGCCGGCATCCAGAACATCGCCCTGGGCGGTGCCGAGCAGTTCCCGCCCGGCAACGGCGAGCGCGCGGCCAGCGTGCTGATCCCGGTCCACCTGCACACCTTCATCACTGGCCTCTGAGCCGGAGAATTCCATGAGCGAACTCTATTCCCTGCAGGGACGTTTTTTCTCTGCCGTCCGCAACGCCACCACCGGCAAGCCCGGCAAGCGTACCTGGCTCGGCAACGCCTCGGCCGCCACCCTGGCGATTTCCGCCAACAAGTCCGACAAGAACGAATCGTTCGGCGGATCGCGCGGCCTCTACGGCTCGCTGATCACCGGCAAGAGCGGCACCCTGAACATCACCCTCGACGAGTTTCTGCTCGAGAACCTGGCCTTGGC
>NZ_FOFJ01000119.1 GCF_900110885.1 Azotobacter beijerinckii
CTGAGCTCGATCGGCGACCTGGAACGCTTTGCCGGCGTGGTGCGCGACCACTGGGCCATTGAGAACAGCCAGCACTGGGTGTTGGATGTGCAGTTTCGCGAGGATGCCAATCGCAGTCGCAAGGACCACTCGGCCAGCAACCTGGCCGTGATACGCCGCGCGGCACTGAACCTGATACGACAGAACGACAGCAGTCAACTGAGCATTGGCAGGCGGCGCATGCGGGCCTGCACCAATGCGCAGTACCGAACCCAACTGCTGTTTGGCCCGGATGCCTCATAGCGCGATTGCCCTGGGCCGAGAGGTCGCCGCCCGTGCCTCGTGCCCTGCTAAGATCGCCTCTCCCCGCCAAGGACTGCCCGCGTGCCCGCCCCGATCCTCCGACTCGCCCTGCCCTCGCCGCTGCGCCGCCTGTTCGACTACCGGGCGCCGCCCGGCGTGCCGATCGCCGCCCTGCAGCCGGGCATGCGCCTGCGCGTGCCGTTCGGCCGCCGCGAGGTGGTCGGCGTGCTGGTCGAGGTGAGCGGGCACAGCGAGGTGCCGGCGGACAAGCTGAAGGCCGCCCTCGAACTCCTCGATCCCCGTCCGCCGCTGCCGGCGAGCCTGCTCAGGCTGTGCCGATGGACGGCCCACTACTATCAGCACAGCCTCGGCGACACCTTCGGCTGGGCCCTGCCGGCGCTGTTGCGCCAGGGCGAACCGGCCGAACGGCGCCAGGAGCGCTGGTGGCAGCTGGCCGAGGGTGCCCGCCCGGACGACCCGCGCCTGGCCCGCGCGCCGCGCCAGCGCGAGGCCCTGCAGGCCCTCGCCCAGCACCCCCACGGCGTGCCCCAGGCCGTGCTCGGCAAGCTGCAGCTGAACAAGGCCAGCCTCGATCTGCTACAGGCCAAGGGCCTGCTGCGCAGCGAAGTACGCGACCACGCACCCCGCGAACGGCACGGCGGCTGGCTGCTCCAGGCCGAACTGCCGCTGAACGACGAACAGCGCGAGGCGGTCGAGGCGGTGCGCGCCGGCCTCGGCGGCTTCAATGCCTTTCTGCTTGCCGGCGTCACCGGCAGCGGTAAGACCGAGGTCTACCTGCAACTGATCCGCCAGGTCCTCGAATCCGGCCGGCAGGCGCTGGTGCTGATCCCGGAAATCAACCTCGGCCCGCAGACCCTGGAGCGCTTCACCCGCCGCTTCAACGCACGGATCGCCCTGCTCCACTCCGGCGTCGGCGACCGCGAGCGCCTGGACGCTTGGCTGGCGGCACGCGACGGCGAGGCGGACATCGTCATCGGTACCCGCTCGGCGCTGTTCACCCCGCTCAAACACCCCGGTCTGATCATCGTCGACGAGGAGCACGACGCCTCCTACAAGCAGCAGGAAGGCCTGCGCTACCACGCCCGCGACCTCGCCGTGGTGCGCGCCCGGCAGGAGGAGATTCCGATCCTGCTCGGCTCCGCCACGCCTTCCCTGGAGAGCCTGCACAACGCCCATACCGGCCGCTACGCCCTGCTCCAGCTCCGCCAGCGCGCCGGCCACGCCCGCCCGCCGCGCTTTCTGCGCCTGGACGTGAAGAGCCGGCCGCTCGACGCCGGGATCTCCCCGCCGCTACAGCAGGCCATCGGCCGGACCCTCGCCGCCGGCCAGCAGGTGCTGGTGTTCCTCAACCGCCGCGGCTTCGCACCGACCCTGCTCTGCCACGACTGCGGCTGGATCGCCCAGTGCCCGCGCTGCGACGCGCGGATGACCCTGCACCAGCGCCAGCGCGAACTGCGCTGCCACCACTGCGGCCACGCCGAGCGCCAGCCGACGGCCTGCCCGCAGTGCGCCCGAGTCGACCTGCGCCCGGTCGGCGCCGGCACCGAGCGTACCGAGGAACGCCTGGCCACCCTGTTCCCCGACTACCCGGTGCTGCGCATCGACCGCGACAGCACCGCGCGCAAGGATGCGCTGCCCAGGCTGCTCGCCATCATCCGTCGCGGCGAGCCCTGCCTGCTGGTCGGCACCCAGATGCTCGCCAAGGGCCATCACTTCCCGCGGGTCACCCTGGTGGCGATCCTCGATGCCGACGGCGGCCTGTTCTCCGCCGACTTCCGCGCCAGCGAGCGCATGGCCCAACTGATCGTGCAGGTCGCCGGGCGCGCCGGGCGCGCCGAGGAGCCGGGTACGGTGATCCTCCAGACCCACCTGGCCGACCACCCGCTGCTGGTCCAGCTCGCCGAACAGGGCTACCTGGCCTTCGCCGCACAGGCCCTCGAGGAACGCCGCGCCGCCGGCCTGCCGCCGTTCGCCCACCTCGCCCTGCTGCGGGCCGAGGCGCACCGGCCGGGTCAGGCCGAGGGCTTTCTCGAACAGGCCGGCGACGAGGCGCAACACCTGCTCGACGCGCTGCCGCTCTCCGGCATCGAAGTGCTCGGCCCGGTGCCCGCGCCGATGGAGCGCCGCGCCGGTCGCCACCGCGCCCAACTGCTGCTGCAGGCCACCAGCCGCGCGCCGCTACACCGCCTGCTCGGCCCCTGGCTGGCGGCCCTCGAACGGCTGCCCGGCGCCCGCACGGTACGCTGGTCGCTGGATGTCGACCCGATCGATCTGTACTAAGCAACAACGCCTGGTGCCAGCCGGTCCGGCCTGTCGATCGGCGGCGCCGCCGCCCGGATTCGCGGCGGTTGGCAAGCCCGTCCGCGCCGCGGATAATGCCTGGTTTTCGCAACCAGCCTCCCCGGTGCAGTGCCCCTTCGCGGCCAAGAGCAGACCATGAAAGACACGATTCGCCAGCTGATCCAGCAAGCCCTGACCCGCCTGACCGAGGACGGCGTGCTCCCCGCGGGCCTGACGCCGGCAATCCAGGTGGAAAACAGCAAGGACAAGAGCCACGGCGACTTCGCCAGCAACATCGCCATGATGCTGGCCAAACCGGCCGGGCTGAAGCCCCGCGAGCTGGCCGAGAAGCTGATCGCCGCGCTGCCCGCCAACCCCTCGATCAGCAAGGTGGAAATCGCCGGCCCGGGCTTTCTCAACTTCTTCCAGAACAGCGATGCCCTGGCCCAACGCCTGCAGAAGGCGCTGGCCGACGAGCGCCTCGGCGTGCGCAAGCACGGCGACCTCCAGCGGGTGGTGGTCGACCTGTCCTCGCCCAACCTGGCCAAGGAAATGCACGTCGGCCACCTGCGCTCGACCATCATCGGCGACGCCGTGGCGCGGGTGCTGGAGTTCCTCGGTGACGCGGTGACCCGGCAGAACCACGTCGGCGACTGGGGCACCCAGTTCGGCATGCTGCTGGCCCATCTCGAGGAGAACCCGGCTTCCGCGGAGAGCGAGCTGGCCGACCTCGAGCAGTTCTACCGCGCCGCGAAGAAGCGCTTCGACGAGTCCGAAGCCTTCGCCGACCGCGCCCGCCAACTGGTGGTCAAGCTGCAGGCCGGCGAGGCGGAATGCCTGCGCCTCTGGCAGCGCTTCAACGAGGTGTCGCTGTCCCACTGCCAGGAGGTCTACGAGCGCCTCGGCGTGCGCCTGACCCCGGACGACATCCGCGGCGAGAGCGCCTACAACGACGAGCTGCCGGGCATCGTCCAGGCCCTACGCGACAAGGGCCTGCTGACCGAGAGCGACGGCGCCCAGTGCGTGTTCCTCGACGAGTTCAGGAACGCCGAAGGCAACCCGCTGCCGGTGATCGTGCAGAAGGCCGGCGGCGGTTATCTCTACGCCACCACCGACCTCGCCGCGATGCGCTACCGCAGCCGGGTGCTCGAGGCCGACCGGGTGCTCTACTTCGTCGACCAGCGCCAGGCCCTGCACTTCCAGATGGTCTTCGCGGTGGCGCGCCGCGCCGGCTTCGTGCGCGAGGGCACGGACCTCGAGCACATGGGCTTCGGCACCATGAACGGCGCCGACGGCCGCCCCTTCAAGACCCGCGACGGCGGCACGGTGAAGCTGATCGACCTGCTCGACGAGGCCGAGCAGCGCGCCTACGCCTTGGTCAAGGGCAAGAACCCGGAACTGCCCGAGGACGAGCTGCGCGGCATCGCCCGCGCGGTCGGCATCGGCGCGGTGAAGTACGCAGACCTGTCCAAGCACCGCACCAGCGACTACAGCTTCAACTTCGAGCTGATGCTGAGCTTCGAGGGCAACACCGCGCCCTACCTGCTCTACGCCTACACCCGCGTGGCCAGCGTGTTCCGCAAGCTGGGCAAGAGTTTGGAGGCGATCGACGGCGACCTGGTCCTTGAGGCCGAGCAGGAGCAGGCGCTGGCCGCCCGGCTGGCGCAGTTCGGCGAGGTGCTCGGCAACGTCGCCGAAAAGGGTCAGCCGCACCTGCTCTGCGCCTATCTTTATGATCTGGCCGGACTATTCTCCAGCTTCTACGAGAATTGCCCGATTCTCGCCGCCGACACCCCGGCCCGCCAGCAGAGCCGTCTGCTGCTCGCCGCACTGACCGGTCGCACCCTCAGGCAGGGCCTGGAACTGCTCGGCCTGGAAACCCTGGAACGCATGTAAAGGGACTCCTGATTAGCAATGATGCTCAGCCACCCCGAATCACCCGCAGGGGGTGTGGCGGGCAACGCGCGACTGCCACGAGGAGTCGCGCAGGCAGCGTGCGCAGATCGAGTCGGCGGTTGAAACGGTAGGCGAATGCGCCCAGGTAGCGGGCCGCATACTTGCGGAAGTTGAAGGCAGGGTAGCTCCCGACCAGGCTGGTCTTGAGATTGCCCAGGACCGTGTTGACCCACTGGAACTCGGGCAAGTCCCTGGGCTTGCGTCCAGCGATCACGGTTCGTTGATGCAGGCATCCCGCCGCGGTGACCGCCGCGAAACAAGCCAGTCCGTCGCAGAGCACGGTGC
>NZ_FOFJ01000117.1 GCF_900110885.1 Azotobacter beijerinckii
TCAAGCGCAGCGTGGAACAGGCACATCGCGAACGGCTTCCCGAGGGCTGGGAGGCGTCCCCCTACCACCTGGCGGTGCAGGTCAGAAGCCGTTACGAGGGGATGCTCGTCGCGCTGGCGGTGGAGCACTGGCCCGCCTGGGCCGACGATTCGGCCAGCACACTGGCACAGCGCCTGTTGGCATTGGCACGACAGATCAAGCCCAGCCAGGTGGCGACCAGTAAGCGCGGCCCCAAGGTGGAAAAGCCCAAGGCCTGGGTCGATGCCGCGACGGCTCGCGCCCATGTCTCCACCGACCGTCTCATCAAGGCCTCGAAAAGTAAAAGACCTTGAAAGGGGTGGCGCTCAGGCCCGGTACGGGATGCCGCCGGCGCTCAGTGCGAGGAGCACTTGTCCGTCTTGAGGCAGCTGTTGATGGTCTCGGGCACCGGCATGTCCACGCCCAGCAGCGCGTTCAGGCGCGGGATGTCGAAGCCGCAAATCCGGGTCTCGCCCACTTCCAGCAGGGGCCGTTTGATCAGCAGCGGCTCTGCGAGCATCTTCCCGATCAGCTCGTCCCGGCTCAGGGCCACGACATCCACCTCGCCGGATTTGATCTTCGGCGCGGCGGTATTGACCATGGCGTCCTTCTCCAGTCCGGCGAAGAAGGCCTCCAGACGCTCGCGGGTCCAGGGCGTGCTCAGCAGGTCCCTGACCTCCAGTTCGACGCCGTGCTCCTGGAGCAGGGTTTTCTGGCGGCGATTGCCCCCGCAGCCAGGTTTTTCGTAGAAGACGACGGTCTTTGCAGCAGCTTGAGCAGTCATGGCGATCCTTTCGGCGATCAGACGGATTGATGCCCGGGATCTTAACCAAGGCCACCAAGGAGGTCAGCTGGTTTCGGGAACACGCCGAGCCCCTAGGACAAGGCGAGCCCCCAGCCGACAGACATGGCAGGGAGCCGTGCCGGCACCGCGTCCGCCCCTTGGGTTTCCCTTCGCGAAATGCCAACCTTGCCCCTTCTCTCCACCGGAACGACACCATGCCCCAAACACGCTGGATGCCTCTGCTGGCCGGCTGGGCCTGCGCGCTGGGCGCGGCGAGCGCGCAGGCCGCCTGCCCCTCCGAGTCCGAGGCCGCCCACCTCGTGGCGCTCTACATGGATCGCCAGGCGCTGGAAACCCCGCCGCCGCTGACCCTCGCGGAGGCCGAATGCGGACGCGACCGGGTGGTGGCCCTCCTCGGCCGGCAGATGGGCCGGATCGTGGGCTACAAGGCGGGACTCACCAACCCGGCGGTGCAAAAACGCTTCAATCACGACCAGCCGGTGCGCGGCACGCTGTTCGCGGACATGCTGCTGTCCGACGGTGCCGAACTGCCGGCGCGCTTCGGCGCGCAGCCGCGCCTCGAAGCGGACCTGCTGGTGCGTATCAAGAGCCCGGAGATCCACTCGGCGACCACGCCCGAGCAGGCGATGCAGTACATCGATGCGCTGATCCCCTTCATCGAACTGCCCGACCTGCTGGTGCGGGACCCCGGCACGCTGAACGGCGCGGCGATCACCTACCTCAACGTCGGCGCGCGCCTGGGCGTGATGGGCGAGCCCTTGCCGGCCTCGCCGGAGCTGACCGCGCAACTGGCCGACATGACCGTGCGGGTGCTCGACGGCGAGGGTCGCGAACTCGACCGCGGGCGCGGCAGCGACGTGATGGGTCACCCGCTCGAGGCGGCGATCTGGCTAGCCCGGGACCTGGCCCGCAGCGGCATTCGCCTGCAGGCCGGCGATCTGCTCAGCCTGGGCTCGTTCTCCAAGCCACTGCTCCCGCAGACTGGCCAGCAGGTGCGGGTGGTGTACGAAGGGCTGGACGGTACGCCCTCGGTCGGCGTGAGCTTCCGTTGAAAGCGCAGGCACAGGCGCCGGCGATGGGCCGGTCAAAGGCGCGACAGTACGCCCCCGAGGATTGCGGGGCCGGCCCCCGTCTCCTGATAGACTGCGCGCCATTTCCGCTCTTTCAGGCTCGCTCCGTGACCACCACCGCCTTCTCCGCCCTGCCCCTTTCCGCCGCCATGCTGGCCAACCTCGACGCCCTCGGCTACGCGGCGATGACGCCGATCCAGGCACAGAGCCTGCCGGTCATCCTCAAGGGCCAGGACCTGATCGCCCAGGCCAAGACCGGCAGCGGCAAGACCGCGGCCTTCGGCATCGGCCTTCTGGAGCCGATCAATCCGCGCTGGTTCGGCTGCCAGGCGCTGGTGCTCTGCCCGACCCGCGAGCTGGCCGACCAGGTCGCCAAGGAACTCCGCCGGCTGGCCCGCGCCGCCGACAACATCAAGATCCTCACCCTCTGCGGCGGCGTGTCCTTCGGCCCGCAGATCGGTTCGCTGGAGCATGGCGCCCACGTCATCGTCGGCACCCCCGGTCGCATCCAGGAGCACCTGAAGAAGGGCACCCTGAAGCTCGACGGGCTCAACACCCTGGTCCTCGACGAAGCCGACCGCATGCTCGACATGGGCTTCTACGACAGCATCGCCGAGATCATCGGGCAGACGCCAGACAAGCGGCAGACCCTGCTGTTCTCGGCCACCTACCCGGCCGGCATCAAGCAGCTCTCCGCGACCTTCATGCGCGACCCGCAGCAGGTCAAGGCGGAAGCGCTGCACGACGACAGCCAGATCGAGCAGCGCTTCTACGAGATCGCCCCCGAGCAGCGCATGGACGCCGTGGTGAAGCTGCTCGCCTGCTACCGCCCGGAATCCTCCGTGGCGTTCTGCTTCACCAAACAGCAGTGCCAGGAACTGGTCGAACACCTGAACCGCCAGGGCATTTCCGCCATGGCGCTGAACGGCGACCTGGAGCAGCGCGACCGCGACCAGGTGCTGGCGATGTTCGCCAACCGCAGCCTGTCGGTGCTGGTCGCCACCGACGTCGCCGCCCGCGGCCTCGACATCGACGCTCTCGATCTGGTGATCAACGTCGAACTGGCGCGCGACTCGGAAACCCACATCCACCGGGTCGGCCGCACCGGCCGCGCCGGCAAGAAGGGCATCGCGGTGAGTCTGGTCGCGCCGCCCGAAGCGCACCGCGCCCAGGCCATCGAAACCCTGCAGAAAGCCCCGCTGAACTGGCACCCGCTGAACAGCCTCAAGGCGCAGACCGGCGAGCCGCTGCAACCGCCGATGGTGACCCTGTGCATCGCCGCCGGGCGCAAGGACAAGCTGCGCCCCGGCGACATCCTCGGTGCGCTGACCGGCGAGGCCGGCATCCCCGGCGCCCAGGTCGGCAAGATCGCCATCTTCGACTTCCAGGCCTTCGTCGCCGTCGAGCGCAGCGTCGCCCGGCAGGCGCTGAAGCGCCTCGACGAGGGCAAGATCAAGGGGCGCTCGCTCAAGGTGCGCATCCTGCGGGCGTAGCCGGCGGACCGTGTCCGGGAGGGTCGGAACGGCGCTACTACCTGTCGCCTGCACCCGGTGGTAGCATCCGCGCCCCATGAAAATCGCCGACTTTCACCAACGCCTCGCCGACCTCGGCGCCAAACCCCGCCATATCGGGCGGATCGACCGTGCCTGGCTGCAGGGCTGGCCGCTGGACACCGGCACGCGCCACCAGCAGGCCCAGGACTTTCTGCCGCTCAGCGTACGCGAAGCCATGCCGCAGCTGAGCGAGACGGTCGCCGGCCTGGCGCGACTGCGCTCGGAGCATCCGGCCGCCGACGGTTCGGCGCGCCTGCTGGTCGAGCTGGGCGACGGCCAGATGGTCGAGAGCGTGCTGCTGCCGCGCGGCGGGCTCTGCGTGTCGAGCCAGGTCGGTTGCGCGGTGGGCTGCGTGTTCTGCATGACCGGCAAGAGCGGCCTCCTGCGCCAGCTCGGCAGCGCCGAGATCGTCGCCCAGGTAGCCTTGGCCCGCCGCTTTCGCCCGGTGAAGAAGGTGGTGTTCATGGGCATGGGCGAGCCGGCGCACAACCTCGACAACGTACTGGAAGCCATCGACCTGCTCGGCGGCGCCGGCGGCATCGGCCACAAGAACCTGGTGTTCTCCACGGTGGGCGATCCACGAGTGTTCGAGCGCCTGCCGCAGGGGCGGGTCAAGCCGGCGCTGGCCCTGTCGCTGCACAGCAGCGATGCCGAGCTGCGTCACCGGCTGCTGCCGCGCGCCCCGCGTATCGACCCGCAGGAGCTGGTCGAGCGGGGCGAGACCTATGCGCGGCAGACCGGCTATCCGATCCAGTACCAGTGGACGCTGCTCGCGGGCATCAACGACAGCCTGGAGGAAATGGAGGGCATCCTGCGCCTGCTCAAGGGCAAGTACGCGGTGATGAACCTGATTCCCTACAACAGCCTGGAAGCCGACGAGTACCGGCGCCCCGGCGGCGAACGGATCGTCGAGCTGGTGCGCTACCTGCACAGCCGTGGCGTGCTGACCAAAGTGCGCAATTCGGCGGGACAGGATATCGACGGCGGCTGCGGGCAGTTGCGGGCGCGGGCGACGCAGGCGGAGAAGACCCGGCCGCCGCGCCTGCGCTGAGTCCCCGCCTGCGGCCACCATCCAGGGCAATCGCGCTATGAGGCATCCGGGCCAAACAGCAGTTGGGTTCGGTACTGCGCATTGGTGCAAGCCCGCATGCGCCGCCTGCCAATGCTCAGTTGACTGCTGTCGTTCTGTCGTATCAGGTTCAGTGCCGCACGGCGTATCACGGCCAGGTTGCTGGCCGAGTGGTCCTTGCGACTGCGATTGGCATCCTCGCGAAACTGCACATCCAACACCCAGTGCTGGCTGTTCTCAATGGCCCAGTGGTCGCGCACCACGCCGGCAAAGCGTTCCAGGTCGCCGATCGAGCTCAGGAAATAGCGGCACTCGCGCGTTTCCCGGCCGCCCACGCGGCGAATCGACT
>NZ_FOFJ01000116.1 GCF_900110885.1 Azotobacter beijerinckii
TCTGCCGCCTGAGCGAGGAACTGGCCGCCTTCGGCTGCCAGGTGGAAAACCTGCCGGCCGGCGAACTCAAGGGCTGCGGCCGGCGCATTCGCTTCGAGGCGCCCTCCGGCCACCGCTTCGAGCTGTTCGCCGAGAAGGAGCAGACCGGCAAGTGGGGCGTTTCCGAGGTCAACCCGGAAGCCTGGCCGCGCGGCCTCAAGGGCATGAAGGCGACCCGCTTCGACCACTGCCTGCTGTACGGCGTCGCGCTGCCGGAAACCCTGCGCCTGTTCACCGAGGTGCTCGGCTTCAGCCTCGCCGAGCAGGTGCTCGACGATACGGGCAAGCGCGTCGCCCAGTTCCTCACCGTCGGCATGAAGGCCCACGACGTGGCCTTCATCCAGCATCCGGAGAAGGGCCGCTTCCACCACGCCTCGTTCTTCCTCGAGAGCTGGGAGGATGTGCTGCGCGCCGCCGACCTGATCAGCATGAGCAACACCTCGCTCGACATCGGCCCGACCCGCCACGGCCTGACCCACGGCAAGACCATCTATTTCTTCGATCCCTCGGGCAACCGCAACGAAGTGTTCTGCTGTGGCGACTACCACTACCCGGACCATCCGCCGGTGACCTGGACCGCCGACCAGCTGGGCAAGGCGATCTTCTACCACGACCGCCAGCTCAACGAACGCTTCCTCACCGCCCTGACCTGATCGTCCGCCTTGCACGTTTATCCACATATAGGCAGGCCTGTGCACGGGGTGTCGAGGAGGGTTTCGCCGAAATGAGCTTTCGATTTCTGCCTTCGCCCGGCCGCGACGATGGAGGCAACGCAGCGCAGCCAACGTCCGCTTACCCTTCAAACCGCCTAAGCGCCCCTTTTCAAGAGGAAAAGAACATGTCCCACGCAAACGATCAGAAGACCCAGATTCAGGCAGCCGTGCTGCGAGAGGCCGGCAAGGCACTGCAGATCGAGGAAGCCTGGCTGGAGGCCCCACGCCCGACGGAGGTTAGGGTGCGGGTGGTTGCATCCGGTGTCTGTCACACCGACATGGTGGTACGCGACCAGCTTTTCCCGACCCCGTTGCCCCTGATCCTAGGGCACGAAGGGGCGGGTGTTGTCGAAGCCGTAGGGTCGGCTGTCACCATGGTTTCGCCCGGGGATCACGTCGTGATGACCTACATGTCCTGTGGTTTGTGCCTGCCCTGCGAGACCGGACACCCGGCACACTGTTCCAATATGCATCCGCTCAACTTCGGGGGCGGGCGCCTTGATGGCAGCACTTCCAGCTGCAGCTGCGGCAGTGGGCAGCCCATCCACGACCATTTCTTCGGTCAATCGTCCTTCTCGACCTACGTGATTGCCAATGAGCGCAACGTTGTCAAGGTGCCGAAGGAGGCGCCGCTGGAGCTGCTTGGGCCTCTGGGCTGCGGCATACAGACAGGCGCCGGCTCAGTGCTCAATGCGCTGAAAGTCGAGGCCGGTTCCAGTTTCGCCGCGTTCGGCGCGGGCGCGGTGGGGCTCGCTGCGGTGATGGCGGCCAAGGTCGCCGGTGCCACCACCATTATTGCCGTGGATGTGACTCCGAGCCGGCTGGAGCTGGCCATGGAACTGGGCGCGACCCATGTGATCAACAGCCGGGAGCAAGATCCGGTGGAGCGAGTACGGGCCATCACCGGCAGTGGCGTGAACTACAGCCTGGAGTGCTCGGGGCGCGCCGAGGTACTGCGCCAGGCCATTGATGCGCTAACCATCCTGGGCACCTGTGGCATTGTCGGCGCGACCAAGGTCGGAACCGAAGTCGCTTTCAACATCAACGATGTGATGATCCCCGGCAAGCGCATCCAGGGCATCGTTCAGGGTGATGTGGTGGCCCATGCCTTCATTCCGACACTGGTGAACCTCTATCTGCAGGGGCGCTTCCCCTTCGACAAGCTCTGTCGGTTCTACCGCTTCGATGAAGTCAACCAGGCGATGGCTGACAGCGAAAGCGGAGTGACCATCAAGCCGATCCTTCGTATGCCCACTGACGCGGCGATCTGAATCAATCCAAGGTATGCATCATGACTGTTCAACTCGTAATCGATAACCAGAGGCGCGCCGCTTCTGACGGCAAGACCTACCAGCGGATCGACCCATTGAGCGCAGCCACTGTGAGCGTCGGCGCCGCCTGCAGCGTCGAGGATGCGCTGCGTGCCGCGGAGTCGTCGCAGCGGGCGTTTCGTAGCTGGTCCAGAACCGGACCGACCGAACGACGCCGCCTCTTGCTCGCCGCGGCCGACGCGCTGGAAGCGAAGATGGCGGACTTTTGTACGGTGATGGCCGAAGAGATCGGCGCTTCGCAGTTATGGGCGCAGTTCAACGTGGGGGCTTCAGCCAGTCTGCTACGTGAAGCCGCCGCGCTGACCACTCAGATCAAGGGCGAGACGATTCCCACCGACAAGCCGGGTACCGTGTCGATGACCTTGCGCCAGCCGGTAGGTACCGTACTGAGCATCGTTCCCTGGAACGGTCCGGTCATCCTCGGCGCGAGAGCTATCGCCTATCCCCTGGCCTGCGGCAATACCGTGATCTTCAAAGGGTCGGAAAGCAGCCCGCGCACCCATGCCTTGCTCGCCGAAGCCTTCTATGAGGCAGGCTTGCCGGCTGGCGTGCTGAACTTCCTGATCAGCGCGCCCGTGGACGCCGCGGCGGTGACCGAGGCGCTGGTGGCCCACGATACCGTGCGGCGTGTCAATTTCACCGGGTCGACCAAGATTGGCCGGATGATCGCCCAGACCTGCGCCAGTCACCTCAAGCGCTGTCTGCTCGAGCTGGGTGGCAAGGCGCCGTTCGTGGTTCTGGACGATGCCGACATCGACGGTGCGGTGAACGCGGCAGTGTTTGGCGCGTTTCTGTATCAGGGACAGATCTGCATGTCGACGGAGCGTTTCGTCGTCGACGAGGCGGTTGCCGATGCTTTCGTGTCGCGGTTCGCGCAACGGGTGCGGACACTCGAAACTGGCGTTCCGACGCAATCCGGCAGCTGTGTGATCGGTCCGATGATTGCCCAGGGCTCGGTGCTGCGAATCAATCAATTGCTCGACGATGCGATCGGCAAGGGCGCAACTATCGTGGTCGGCGGTCTCGCCGAAAGCGCTCTGATGGGGCCGACCCTGGTCGACCGGGTCACTCGCGAGATGGACATCTACGATGAAGAAACCTTCGGTCCGGTAACTACCATCGTTCGCGTCAAGGGCGCGGAGCAGGCGCTGGAAGTGGCGAACGATACGGCGTATGGCTTGTCGTCGTCGATTTTCAGTCGTGACGTGACCCGTGCCCTCGAATTGGCCAGCCGGCTAGACGCCGGATGCGTCCATATCAATGGCGCCACGGTACAGAACGAGCCACAGGCTCCCTACGGCGGCATGAAGAACAGTGGCTACGGTCGCTTCGACGGCAGCGCTGTCATTGACGAATTCACCGAAATCAAGTGGGTGACCGTCGAACCGTCCGACCAGCCTTATCCCTTCTGACCCTGAGGCCGGCGTGCTAACCCACCCCGGCCATTGCGTGTTCTAGCAATGGCGGATAGATAGCAGCGAATCCGTCTTCGTTGCTTCCCAAACATCAGTCACCGATTACAAGAATAACGTAGTGCAAAATGAATGAACTCATTGTGCGATCCAGGCTCGTGCCTGGACTTCTTGCTGTATGCATTGGCGCTTGTTGCAGTTCGCAAGCCTTGGCCACGGAGGGAGGGGGGTCGTCCTATCCGATGGGGGCGGAAAACTACATGACCGGGGCGATGCCACCTCCCGGGCTCTACACGCAAGTTTTCGTCCAGCACTATCACGCAGACCGGCTACGCGACGATCGGGGCCATCGTGCCGTTGACCACTTTGATCTCACCGCGAACGTCATAGCCCCGCGCCTTATCTGGGTCACAGAGCAAAACCTGTTTGGCGGAGATCTTGCCTTTCATGTGAATGTGCCGTTCGTAGACCTGAAAGTTGAAGTCAACAATCACCGTCAGCGACGCAGAGGTATCGGCGACATCATCTTCGGTCCCGCGTTGGGCTACCACTACACTGATCGCCTCCATGCCATCTACGCCGTCGATTTCTTCGCACCGACGGGGCGCTATGACCGTGATGATATCGCCAACCTCGGTCGCAATTATTGGGCAGTCCAGCCCATCGCTGCATTTTCCTATGTTGACCCGGCCGGCCTGAATGCTGATCTGAAGCTGATGTACGACTTCAACTTTCGAAACCCCGACACCGACTACCGTTCAGGCCAGGAAGCGCATGCGGACTATTCCATAGGCTGGGCGGTAGCCGATGGCTGGGTCCTAGGGATGGGGGGGTATATTTACCATCAGACGACCAAGGACGATCAGACCGGGCAAGACGTCGACGCCAACAAGGGCCGCGTATTCGCAATCGGCCCCTCGATCAAGTACAGCAATGCCGCTGGCTGGTTTGTCACGGCCAAATGGCAACAGGAGCAGGCGGTCAGAAACAGGGCCGAAGGCGAGGCGTACTGGCTGAAGTTGACCATCCCGTTGTGAGGGGTACTGCCAACGTTGTTGGCAGGTTGACGGAGATGAGGCGGCAATCCCAGCCATGAGACGAACCACCTTGCAGCACGACGCCCCTGCCACCGATGCCATTTCCTATGCCGGTTACCGCTTCCCTCCCGAGGTGATCGGCTATGCAGTGTGGCTGTACTACCGTTCACCTCTGAGCCTGCGCATGGTCTCGCGTGACATTCCGAGGCTGACTCTGCAGGCCGGCTGAACTCGGCCAGCATGCGCAACTCGACCGACGACGAGAAAATGATCGCGCTGATCATCAACGACCCGATCAGATCAGCCCCAGGCGCCCGGGCCGGGTCCGCGGCGACCACTGCAACTACCTGGGCTGCGATGATGAACACCCAGTGATCATCGGGGCCGGGCACGCCAAGAAGTGAGAGGCGGCAGGTTGTGCCGCCTCTTGGACGGAGGGCTCCTCAGAACAGCGAGAGCGGATACTGGACGATCAGCCGGTTGTCGTCGAACTTGTTGTTCGCCCCCCAGTCCCGGCGCACGGTCGAGTTTCGCCAGCGCAGGGTCATGCTCTTCAG
>NZ_FOFJ01000115.1 GCF_900110885.1 Azotobacter beijerinckii
CCACGGAAAGCCGCTGTGCCTCGCCGTCCGGTCGCCTCAGCCAGGCGCCGCTGCCTTTCTCCGCCATTACCCAATCGTCCCCCATCGGGTCGTAGATGATCCCGGCAACCGTCTCGCCCATGAACACGACCGAGGCCATGACGCCAAAGGCCGGAATACCCGAGGCGAAGTTGGCTGTGCCGTCGACAGGATCGACGACGATGGCAAGTTCGGCATCTTTCAGCCTGCCGAGCAGCGCGGGGTCCGCCGCGACCGATTCCTCACCGACGAACAAGGCGTTCGGCCAAAGCCTGGCGATCTCCGCTTTCATCATGCGCTCGGCCTGCTCATCGGCCACCGTCACAAGATCCGTTGCCTCCGTCTTGGCTCGCACGTCAGATCTATCCAAGCGCCGAAAACGCGGCATTATTTCGGCCTTCGCCGCCCGCCGTAGCAGATCGGCAAGCACGGTTACATCAACTTTCGACGTCATAGGGTTTAGGTTTCCTGTGTAGGGACTGAAGAGGCCCGGGTAACGGTACAGCCACACTGCATAGCAGGCGGAGGCTGGAGCGGCGTATTATCGACAACTAGACGATTCAGCTCTGGCGGCATGACTCAAACCAAAGAGCCTCCGAGATTCCCCGGGCGGTTCGGAGCAACCATAAAGCTATTCTCGAACCGGCCCTCTGTATCCAATTAGCGCCGACGATACGACAGTATCAGCGAGGCATGGTTCTGATCGAGGCTGGGCCGGCCTCCAGCTGAATCGGGGTGCCGGTATCCTGTAGTCTATCGTTTTCTATTTTGTAGATGGCCAACTGTTTTTCTACATTGAGCTGAGCGATGACATACTGGCTGTCTTGAGTAAAAGCCACGCCTTGCCCAGCGGTGCCAGAAGGAACTTCGGAGACTTGTGTGGCCACCCCGTCCTTCAGGGAGAAAAGAATAAGCTTGCCTTTTTCCTTCCGTCCAGGATTGTCTTTTGTCAAGTTGGAGCCATCCATCGACAGGACGGTAATCCAGCGGCCGTCAGGTGAAATGGCGACACCCTCCGGCACTGATGGGACATTTAAATATTGTACGGTTTTGAAGGGAACGCTCGATACATCGATCAGACTGACTGTATCCGTATCCCCCAGTCTTTTCGCATCGCTGCCCGCTAAACCGGCTAGGCCCACGTTGCTGACCACCGCCCAGCGGCCATCGCTTGAAACGTCGATGGTATAGGGCGCAACCCCGCTGCTCAGGCGCATCAGGCTATCCTTTACCTCATGACCATTGATATCGACAACGGCAACGCCTTGCTGATCGCGCAGGGCAACTAGGGCATGTTTTCCATCATGGGTAAAACTGACGCCGGCAAGACGCCCGGAACTGAGCTTGATCGAGTTTATCAGCGCGGCTTGTTTGCCATCGATAGTCAATACATACAGAGAGCCATCGACCCCGGCAACCAAGACCAAGTCTCCCGTGCGATTTACCGCAATCCCCTGTGGATGTGTAGGTAATGACAGTTTCGTGATGCCCAGTGCATCTGACTCCAGATCGATGACCTGTACGAAGTTATCGGTGACCAGTCTGGTATTGTCGTGATCATAACGTGTCGGAGCGCCGACAAAAGCTAGTTGGCCATTCGGGGTGATGGCAACCGCTTGTGGCGGCCCCTGGATGCCGAACTCGACCGGAATGCTCTTAAGTGGCTTGAAGGGGAGGGTGCTAGCGTCCAGTACCGTCAATGTGTCGGGGTTCGCATTTCGCGGCCAAGTATCCTTGCCATCTACTCGCAGGTATTTCCCGTCATTGGCCGATACAATCAAGTCGGCGGCCTGGATGGCGATAGGTGATAAACCAGCAACAGAACTCAATAATATAGTGTGTGCCAACCTTCTGAGCTTCAGCATGTCATATCCTTTTGCAGTCTAGTGGCTTGTTTTTTATTCGTTAACTCATTGCATGTGCCCGTCCTGGGTGATCTGGTCGTTCTCTACCAGTAACTACACAGGCTGGCCGGCCGAGCTGCAGCGCCAGCTCGGACAGATTGTTGCTGGCGTGGTAATAGCCGAGGGAGACCTTCAATCAGCGTGCTCCGCAGGCGCTGGCGAGCGCCAGGATCGGCGCGAGGGCATCGGGTCCACAGATTGAGCAGCGCGGAATACAGACAGTCGAGTCCCAGCTTGCGCACCAGACTGGCGCCATAGCTGGAAAGGCTCACGGAGACGGGGCAAGAGGGGCATTATTGTTATTCCTCTGAAACCGGTTTCATTTTTGACCGAACGGCCCGCCGACAGTCTGACGGCGAGCGGTCAGCCGCGGGGGCCTCGGACGATCAGTTGGGCCTTGAAATCAACTTGGCGGGCCGGCTGCAGGTACTCTGCAGCACCTGGCCCTCGAGCAGGGGCGCCGGGCGATTTCGCCGGTGAACGCCGCGACGCGCTCCTGGCGCGAGCTGGTGCCGTCCAGCGGTTCGCTGACCAGCAGCAGGTTGCGGTAGCCGTGCTGCTGCAGATGATCCAGGGCCTGGCGCACCGCGTCGCGGTTGTCCAGCCCGACCAGATCGACCTCCAGCGCCTCGACCTTGCGGTCGACCAGCACCATCGGCAGTTCGCTGTGCAGGGACTGCAGCTCGCCGGCGTGGTGGCCGAGGGTGTTCACGATCAGGCCCTCGACGTTGTAGGAGCGCAGGGCCGCCAGATGGTGGATTTCCTGTTCGGTGTCGCGGTCGGTGTTGCACACCACCAGACTGTAGCCGTGCTGACGGCAGGCGGTTTCCACGCCATGCATCATGGCCACGGAATAGGGGTTGAGGATGTCGGCGAGGAGCCTGCCGATCAGACGCGTGCGGCCGCGCTTCAGGTCGCGGGCCATCTGGTTTGGGCGATAGTCGAGGCGCTCGATGGCCTGCTCGATGTGCAGGGCGGTGGCGTCGGCGAGCAGTTGGCGGTCGCCGCCGATGTAGCGCGACACGCTGGCCTTGGAGACGCCGGCGGCTTCGGTCACTTGGCTGATGGTGACGCGGCTGGACGAACCATTCACGGACCGGAAACCTCTTATTCTTGATGTTATGGGCTGGCGTTCTGTGCAATGAAACCGTTTTCAGTGAAACTCAAGAAATAGGAGGTGTCAAGGGAGGCTGTGTGTGCCAAGGGCAATTGCGCTAGATCCCTCTTGCGTTGGTCGAGGATTGCCGGTAACGGACAAGACTTTTCCGAGCCCCATCATGCTGCCCAATCCCCAACTGCTTCCATACCGTGGGGAGTGGCTGATGAATTCACCGTTGACATCCTCCCCGTTCTCTCGCTTTGCTCGCAGCCAAGCTGGGCGGGGATTCCTACTGTGTTCAGCCCGACAGGGCCGACTCACCTCGGTGGGCTCCTGCTACTGGCAGCTTTAGCGCTCCGGCTTTTCAGCATTGGGGCGGCTGGGAAAACCTGATTATCGGCCTACCGTGCCAGTTCGCATTTCAGAAACTCTTGCTGACCCTCGCTTTCCGGCTGCGCCGCCCACGAAAATAGGCTTAATTCGCATAATCTATCTTATGTTAAATAATGGCGCAGCGTCCCTATCCTCTGAACTTTGAAAATCGTCAGATTCTGAGTCTTGCTCAGCAGCCTTGGGCTCGGCTTAATTAACAGGCCGTTGAAAAAAGCCAGAGCGCTTTCCGCTCTGTCAAACTGACTGCCATCTTCTTCATGCCGACCTCAGCCCAAGCCAATGCGTGGACTCGATCTCAAGCAAGACGAGCTGTTCAGCTACACGACGCTGGAACAGCGCATCCCGAACGACCATCCGCTGCGCCCCTTGCGCAGGCTGGTCGATACCGTCCTGGCTTCGATGGATCGGGACTTCGACGGGCTTTACTCCAGGCGGGGGAGTGCCTCGATCGCCCCGGAGCGGCTGTTGCGCGCTTCGTTGCTCCAGGTGATCTGCACCGTCCGCCCCGAGCGGCAGCTGGTCGAGCAGATCGATTTCAACCTGCTGTTTCGCTGGTTCGTCGGCCTGTCGATGGACGAGCCGGTGTGGGATCACTCGAGCTTCAGCCAGAACCGCGACCGGCTGTTCAACCAGGAGGTGGCACGCCTGTTCTTCCAGCGCATCAAGTCGCTGGAGCAGTGGCCCGGGTACGCCAGTGACGAGCATTTCAGCGTGGACGGCACGCTGATCGACGCCTGGGCTTCGCACAAGTCCTTCGTTCGCAAGGACGGCGGCGAGCCGCCGAAGGATGGCACGCGCAACCCCTACGCCGACTTCAAGGGCGAGAAGCGCAGCAACGCCACCCATCGCTCGAAAACCGATCCCGAGGCCCGTCTGGCGCGCAAGAACAAGGGGGACGCCAGCCGCCTGGCGCATATGGCCCACACGATGATCGAGCACCGCAGCGGGCTGATCGTGGATGTGGAATGCACCGAGTTCAACGGGCATGCCGAAGTCGAGGCCGCGCTGGCCATGCTGGAGCGCACGGCCAAGCCGGGCAGCACGGTCGGGGCGGACAAGAACTATGACCAGCAAGCCTTTGTCCAGGGTGCGCGCAAACTGAAGGTGACGCCGCATGTGGCGCGCAAAGAAAAGGGCAGTGCCATCGACGGACGCACGACGCGTCATCCGGGGTATGCGACCAGCCTGAAGCTCCGCAAACGGATCGAGGAAGGCTTTGGCTGGCTGAAGACGGTGGGCGGGCTGCGCAAGACCAAGCTGATCGGTCGGGCGAAGCTGGGTGCTCAACTGCTGCTGGGCTTCTCGGTCTACAACCTGATCCGCCTGGGGAGCCTGTCGGGCTGGTGGCGAGGCTCGCATGTATAGGGCGAGTTGCGCCCGGAAAACGCCGAAAGGCGTGGAAACGGCGCTGGAATCGTCAAAAAGGGCCTGAAGCCAGGCCTTTTGAGAGAAACGTCGGGGGCTGAGCGCTTGAAAAACATCAAACCTGACGGGCTGGGGGAGTTGGAGCTGTATTTTTCAACGGCCTGTTATTCTTACTGTGTCACAAGGAATCGGGGAGAATACGCCGTTTTAACAGCCGACTGGATTCACGAGAGAACAGATGGAACAACGCTTCGAAGCCTACCTCGATCATCTGTGCGACTCCCTGGGCCACGTGGACCGGCATGAAGGCCTGCGTGGGTATTGCCAGGGGCTGATGCTGCCGCTGGCACGAAAGAGCGTCGAACCGCTGGCTGCCGGAATCGATCCCCATGCAGTGCGGGCACGCCACCAGTCACTGCATCACTTCGTGGCCAAGTCCGACTGGTCGGATGAACGATTGCTCGAGCGTGTGCGGGCCTGGGTGGAACCGGCGCTGCTGCGCGAGAAAGGCACCGAATGCTACTGGATCGTCGACGACACGGGCTTTCCGAAGAAGGGCAAGCATTCGGTCGGTGTAGCGCGCCAGTACTGTG
>NZ_FOFJ01000113.1 GCF_900110885.1 Azotobacter beijerinckii
AAGTCGTCTGGCAGATCGCGGCTCGCCGCAGCACCTACCAGAAGCACGGCAAGCACAGCGTCCTGTATCGCGTCAGACGTCGGATCGAGCAAGCCAAGGCGCAGATGCGGGCCAAGGTCGAGCATCCGTTCCGGGTGATCAAGCGGCAGTTCGGCTACGTCAAGGTGCGCTTCCGCGGCCTGGCGAAGAACACCGCGCAGTTGGTGACACTGTTCGCCCTGTCGAACCTGTGGATGGCGCGAAAACATCTGCTGGTGGCAGGAGAGGTGCGTCCGTAATGCGGGAAATCATCCCGGCAAAGCGCCTCGTCAAGGGCAAAACATGGATTTGCAAAGAGGTATCGGCCTGAATTGCCACGGAACTGCCGTTTTTTTGAGCAATCGAGTGCTCGGGTAGGAAATGTCGGGGCTAATTCAGACCTTCCATAAGAAAATGCTCCGGACCTTTCGCTGCTTTGGAGGCGCAAGCCTACGTATCTCGGCAGATACTTGTGAGAACTTACCGAAAAACAAGGCCAGTCACATTCATGCACTTAGCAGTGTCACTGTACATCTTTCGTGATATTGGTTTTCATTTTACAATCGTATCCAAAGCCACTGAATACGGAACCATGAAAAACATAGCTTTCTAAAATAGCAACTGCGAAGAAAGAAACTTCACCAGGAACTCGTAGACCATACCCACCACGCAGACATAGCCAGCCAATAGCCACCATTCGATTGGGCGAGATGCTCTGAAGCTGGACATCCAGCCGTTCCCCTGCTGGAACTTGAGCAGCTCACGCTGTGCCTTGGCCCTCTACTCGGGACAGAAATCAGCCTGTCGAGCAGACCGGGACGCTCAGCCGCAGCGGCGGAGAGCAGGCTCATCGAATCCACATCGACACTCGCTTTGATAGAAGAAATTCAAAGGATATTTTTACAAAACATATCTTTTTGCATTTTTTTCACATGCTATTTACGAGTCTGCAACCAGATCGCGTTACCCCTTTTCGTTGATGGAGCAATTACTCGTTTTCGATGTCTAGCAATGCCGGCAATCCACCATGAACGCATTCTGATCGAAAGGGATCGGGTGGCACGGTAGTAAGGGCTAAGCCCTGATCGAGCAGCAGTACTCCAGGGAAGAAGGAGATGCGTCCGAAGACCTTCCCTGAGAGAACCGTGATGGCAAATATGAGAGATTACTTCGTCCGATGGCTGTCGCCGGAGCACTGGTTGTTGATCGGCGCCACGCTCTATGCGCTGATGACACTCATCGTGCAGCTTTCCGGAACCGCCCGAACATGGCACGGGGCCTCGCCCCTGGAAATCTCGAGCACTCTGGTCGCGTCGCTGGGGGTGGCGTTCGCGGTTTTCCAGACGATCTCCAAATGGAACAACCATCTGGTCCGCCGCTATTGGGTCATGGCCGGTGCCGGCATGCTGCTGATCTGGGCCGGCGAGGTCGCCGTCGACAAGATCAAACACGTGGATTTTCGGCTTATCGTCCTGATCTGGGCGAGCGCCGCCGTCCTGCTGTTCCGCTGCATCCGACCCTATCTGACCGAGAGCATCATCGAGAAGTCGATGTGGGTCGGTGCGGCTGCGCAAATCACCGCCCATGTGGCCTGGACCGTCAAGGATGGCTTTCCCGGCGGAGGAGTCCACCTAGGACTGCAGATGGTGATCGACAGCGGTGAGCTGCTCTCATTGCTCGGCTACAGCCTGGCCATGGTCCTGGCGCGTCTGTCGCGTCTGGACGACCACGCCATCCGCGATGACCGGCTGCAGCGCTGGACGAATGCTGCGAGCAAAGTCTCAGGACAAGCGACTCGTCCCAGGATCTGCTTTCCCTATATCGCCCAGGTTCACCAGATCTTCCATTCCCTACCCATCGCAGCAGCCCTCGCGCAGCGCTATCCCGATATAGAAGTCCATATCGCCGGTTCGCGGCGCAATCTGCGACTCGCCCGCCGCCTGTTACGCGATCAAGCCGGGTCGGCTCCCTTGCACTTTGATCAGCTCTATCACCCTTGGTCAGTCCGGATCAACTACCGGGATGGCGCTGTCGGCGGCAAAAAGAAAATCCTGCGGGCGAACCGCCTGTACTTTTCTGGGTTCGATGCAATCGTCATCCCCGAGCGCACCTCAACCTACCTGCGCAAGATCTGTCCCCCGGGCGTGAAGCTGATCGGCACCGAGCACGGCGCCGGTGATCGCGAAGTGACCTTCGATCCGGCTATAGTGCTCTTCGACTTCCTGCTCCTGGGCGGGGAAAAACAGGCCAGGCGCCTGATCGAACTGGGCTATACGGTGCCCGGCCGCTTCGTCGCCGGTATCTACGCCAAACTCGACTGGACCACCCGGCGGAACGGCGCACGGCCCCGGATGTTCGGCAACGGCCGGCCGACCGTGCTCTACAACCCGCACTTCGACGAGAGCCTCTCCTCCTGGCCACTGATCGGCCGCCAGGTACTCGATCACTTCGCCCGCAGCACCACCTACAACCTGATCTTCGCACCGCACATCCGCCTGTTCGACGCGCCGACCCCGGCCAAGTACGAAGCTTTCCGCGAGTATCAGAAATACCCCCACATGCATATCGACCTGGGCAGCGAGCACTGCGCCGACATGACCTATACCCTGGCTGCCGACATCTACCTCGGCGATGTCAGCAGCCAGGTGGTCGAGTTCCTCACCCAGCCCCGGCCCTGCCTGTTCCTGAACCCACGCCAGGTCGCTTGGCAGGACGATCTGCATTACCGCTTCTGGCAGTTGGGAACAGTGCTGACAGATATCGACGGTCTGGATACAGCCATCGAGAACGCGGTGCGCTCGCACCGGGACTTCGAACAGCGCCAACGCGACTACCTGCGGGACACGCTCGGCCTGGTCGAGCCGGGGCAAAGCGGCGCCCGGGGAGCCGAGGCGATTGTCGGTTATCTCCAGAAGGTAGAAAGGTCTTACCAAGGCATCTCGGTAAAGGTATGACTGGAAAGAAGCCAGCTACGCAGACATAGCTGGCCGACGGCCGCCTCGACCTCGTTGGTCTTCGCCTGGGCTAGGGGGTGTTGACGTTTCGAGCCAGAGGGGTCGATGAGGACGGGAAAACCTGCAAAATCAAGGTTCCCACAGCGATCCCTCCGCAGGCTGGCAATGCCCCGATTGATGCTCACTGACGAACTCTGGCCGAAGCTGGAAAACGTTCTTCTCCAGCAATCCATCTACCACAAGCCGGATCTGCGCATGACGGTCGAGGGCATGCTCTACCGGATGCGCGTGGGCTGCCCGTGGAGAGACCTGCCCAGCGCCTTCGGATGCTGGAACTCGGTCTACAAGCGTTTCAACGCGTGGTCGTCGGCAGGCAAGTGGCTCAAGGTTTTCCAGGCGTTGATCGAGGAGCCCGATCTCGAATGGGCCTTCATCGATGGCACCTACGTGAAGGCCCATCAGCACAGTAGCGGTGCCGCCAGCGATCAGTCCGAGGCCATCGGCAAAAGCCGCGCGGGACTCACGAGCAAAATCCACCTGGCCGTCGATGCGCATGGCTTGCCGGTGGCTTTCGAGATCACCGGGGGCAACGTCAACGACTGCACTTCGGCCCCCGAGTTGATTGCGCAGCTGCCCTCTGCCGAGGCGATCGTGGCAGACAAGGGCCATGACAGCGAGCGCATTCGCAAACAGATCGAAGCGCAGGGCGCACGGGCAGTCATTCCCCGAAAACGCAACTCGCTCAAGGGCAATGGCGATCTGGACCGGGGGCTGTATCGCTACCGGCATCTGGTCGAGAACGCCTTTGCGCGGCTGAAACATTACCGCGCCGTGGCGTTCCGCTACAACAAGCTGAAACGAAATTACGAGAGCATGGTAGCCATGGCCTGTGGGTTTCTATGGCTCCCGATGTGAATCGTCAACAGCCCCAGCAAGACGGCACCCATTTACAGCCAGGCGGTACGGGATGCGGGCTGCTGTTCAGGCCGATAGCGCCGGCAGGATCACCAGCACGGCGCTAATGACGATGAGCAACAGCCCGAGCTTTTCCCGCTGGGAGACCTGCTCCTTGAGCCAGTGCTGCGACAGCAGGAGGGTGAAGAACACCTCGATCTGGCCCAGAGTCTTCACCAATCCGACGGCCTCCAGGTTGACCGCGGTGAACCAGCACAGGGAGGCGATAGAGCTGGACAGGCTGATGCGGAATACCAACGAGGGGCGTTTCCACAGCTTCACCAGCGTCTGGTGGTCGCGCAGAGCCAGCCAGCCGGTCAGTGCCGCGACCTGGATGCTGATGGTCCACACCAGCGCCCAGGCGGCGGTGTGCATGAAGGGCAACGACAGTTGATGGCAAGCATCGCGCACCCACAGGGTGGTCAGCGCAAAGCACAAGCCACTCGCCAGGCCCAGCAGCAGGGTCGTGAGATCCAGCGCGCCGGGCTCGCCGCGTCCTTTCATCAGCCAGACGGCCACCGAGCCGACCGTGACGCCCAGCCAGCCGACCGAACCGAGCAGGGTGCCGAAAAAAACCGAGCCCAGTACCGCCGCCAGCAAGGCTTCGCTCTTGGCCAGGCCAACGCCCGTGGCATAGCTGCGGCGCTGGAACAGTAACACCATGAGGGTGGTGGCGAGGATCTGCGCGAAGGCGGCGGCGGTTACGTCGAAGACGAAACGGCCACTGAACTGCGGCAGTTCGGCGGGGGCGCTGGCATACAGCAGCGCCAGGTAGAGCACGGCCAGCGGCAAGGCCCAGATGAAGCGTGCCAGGGTCACGCCCAGCGCATTCACTTCGCGGCTGAGCTGTTTCTGCTGGGCGTTGCGTAGTGCCTGGGTGAAGGCGGCGGTGAGGGTGAAGGGAATCCAGAGCATGAGAGAGACCCGAGTGGAAACGGTACAGGGTCTGGCTCATTCGGTCGGGCGTCAAGTCCGGTGCCAGGGCAATCGCACAAAGCCAAGCCTTCGCATTTGAGTCCCAGCAGTTCGACCCGATAGTCATCCGAAGGAGTGCCGAACCTTGTTGGTCCGCCGAGGATCAGCCAGGGGGACGCATGGACACGGGAAGAGAAGGCAGGTGCAGGTGCAGGTGCTCGAATATCCCATTGATACAGTCTTGCGATCACGCCTTCAAATGCGAGGCGTTCGCTTCATGCGGTTGCTCTGCCTGAGCCGCAGGGCTATCGCACGAAGCCAAGCATTCTCATTTGAGTCCCAGAAGCTCGGCCCGATAGTCATCCGAGGTGTTGGCGATGAGCCGACGAGTCTTGAGGCTGCCCTTGCGCTGGCTCGGGTCCAGGCGGAGCAGGTTCAGCGCCAGTCGCTTCAGCGTCGCCAGGTTATGGGCCGCATGGGCGGTACGCGCGCGCATCAGGTCATCGGCAAACACCACGTCCAGGCACCAGTGCACGCGGTTCTCGATGCCCCAATGCTGGCGGATCGCCGATGCCAGTCGCTCGGCATCCGGCACCAGGCTGCTGATGTAGTAACGCCGCTCATGCGAAACCTTGCCCTGCAG
>NZ_FOFJ01000178.1 GCF_900110885.1 Azotobacter beijerinckii
CTGACCAGCGCCGAGGTGATGGGGCGAGTCTGCACCTATTACGGTTGTGAACAGCTCCCGCCACTTGAACAGGATGTTGGTTGAAACTGCACTAGTGGTCGGGCTGCCCTGGCAGCGGGTCGGATCGGGGGCCGAAATCCGCCTTTTATAGTTGGCCGTCAGAGGGTGCCTGCCGCGCAATTGACCGAACGGCCTATCGTCGATAGCGGTCAAGGCAGGCACACTCGGCGCCATGACGTCTGCCTGCTTCGACCATCTGACCCCCGAACAACTGCGCGAACTGGCGGCGCAGTTGATGCAGCGTGTCGCCAGCCTCGACCAGCAAGTCCACTATCACAAGACCCGCAGCGATCAGCTGGCTCACGAAATTGCCGTCCTCAAGCGGCATCGGTTTGCCCGGCGCAGCGAGCAGCTCGGTGCTGCCCAGATCGGCCTGCTGGACGATCTGCTCGATACCGATATCGCGGCCATCGAAGCCGAGCTCGAGGAACTGGCTCCGGCTCCCGCCGCTGCCGAGCCACGCCGGCAGCCCAGGCGCACGGCCTTGCCGCCGCAGTTCCCCCGCACGCTGATCCATCACGAGCCGGGCAACACGCAGTGCGCCTGCGGCTGCCGGCTCAAGCGCATTGGCGAGGATGTCAGCGAAAAGCTCGACTACACTCCGGGCGTCTTCACGGTGGAGCGGCATGTCCGCGGCAAGTGGGTCTGCGAGCGGTGCGAAACCCTGACCCAGGCACCGGTTCCGGCCCAGGTGATCGACAAGGGCCTCCCGACCGCCGGGCTGCTGGCCCAGGTCATGGTGGCCAAGTTCGCCGATCATCTGCCCCTGTACCGGCAGGAAAGGATCTTCGCCCGCTCCGGCCTGGCCATCCCGCGCTCGACCCTGGCGCAGTGGGTCGGCCGCTGCGGCGTACAGCTGCAACCGCTGGTCGATGCGCTGCGGGACATCGTCCTGGAGCAGAACGTCGTCCATGCCGACGAGACCCCGGTGCAGATGCTGGCTCCGGGGATGAAGAAGACCCAGCGCGCCTACGTCTGGGCCTACGTTCCCAGCCCGTTCGCCGGGCTGCGAGCAGTCGTCTACGACTTCAGCCCCAGCCGTGCCGGCGAGCA
>NZ_FOFJ01000122.1 GCF_900110885.1 Azotobacter beijerinckii
CTACCACCTGGCGGTGCAGGTCAGAAGCCGTTACGAGGGGATGCTCGTCGCGCTGGCGGTGGAGCACTGGCCCGCCTGGGCCGACGATTCGGCCAACACACTGGCACAGCGCCTGTTGGCATTGGCACGACAGATCAAGCCCAGCCAGGTGGCGACCAGTAAGCGCGGCCCCAAGGTGGAAAAGCCCAAGGCCTGGGTCGATGCCGCGACGGCTCGCGCCCATGTCTCCACCGACCGCCTCATCAAGGCCTCGAAAAGTAAAAGACCTTGAAAGGGGTGGGCCTACGGGCTAGTCAAGCCCGGGATCTACGACGTAGTGGGCTATGTGATGATGTCGAGCCCCGACTTGAAGTGTGCACTGGAGCACTTGGTTCGTTTTTGCTCGTTGGTCGACAATGGCGCCGATTTCTCTCTGCATAGGGAGGGCAATATCTATCGCTTGGGAATTGACCGCCGCGGCGGCAGCAATGGCATACCGCGCCAGTTCTACGATATCGGTACGGCAGCCCTGCTTTCCTACTTGCGCTGGCTGTATGGGAACCCTCAATTCACGCCGCTGTGCGTCGAGTTTATGCATCCTGAACCGGCCGACACGACGGAATACCACCGTATCCTGCGATGTCCCATGCAGTTCGGCTCGTCCAGCCACTCCTTTTTGTTCGATGCAGCTCTGCTGGATTCTCCCCTGAGTACGTCTGATGTAGCCCTGGCGAGCATGCACGAGCGGTTTGCCGAGCAACGCCTGCATGAGCAGACCTCGCAGTTGAGCACCTGGCGCGTCCAGCAGTTGATCATGGAGCGCCTGACTGACGGTGAGCCAAGCATCGAGGAGGTAGCGGCGGCGCTCTGCGTCAGCAAGCGTACCCTGCAGCGCTGTTTGAAGAAGGAGGGCACCCAGTACAAGGATCTGCTGAATGAAACCCGCCGTGAGCAAGCCCATCTGTATTTGCGTCATTCGCACTTCAGCTTGCAGGAGGTTGCCTATCTGTTGGGGTTTCACGAGCACAGCAGCTTTTTTCGGGCTTGCTCGCGTTGGTTCGGCATGACCCCTGGACAGTATCGGGCGCGCAGGGGCTTTCTTTGTGGGGAGTTTTCGGAAGCTCATGCTGTCGCTGCATATGGATAACCTGCCTGCGAATGCGGGACGCAGAGTGGCGGAAAGACCGTTCAGCAAGCGTTGATGCATGTTGAACGGTCGGATTGCAATGCCTTGCATGCTGCAGTGCAGGATGTTTTTTGTCGATAAGGTTTTCTCATGGTAGAACGGGGCCTTTTCTTGGGGGTGGCGATGTATGACAGCTTTCTATGCTAAAGACAGTAGCATGCGGTTGCCTTCTTTCCAGGTAATTTCTCTGGGTGAGTGAATATTTTTGCAGTGCAAAAAAATACTTGCAGAATTAATTTTGCAGCGCAACAATGAGTCTGCCCGTTGAATCCAAGAAGTCGTCAGCAGCGGCGCGCCAGGCCAGTCCGGCCGTCACTACGCAGGAGATATAACCATGTCCTTTTTTGATCTGGAAAAACTGGAAAGCGCTTCGAAGTCCAATCTGGATGCCGTACAGAAACTGAGCAGCAAGATCTTCGAGAGCGCCGAAGAGCTCTCCAAGCTGCAGTTCAAGACTCTGCGGGCGACGGCTGACGACAATTTCGAGAGCTTTCGCAAACTGCTGTCGGTGCGCGATCCTCAGGCCTTCCTGGAGCTGCAAGCCTCTTTTTTCAAGCCCAATGAGCAAGCCGAGCGTTTCGTGGAGTTCAGTCGCCAGACCTACGACCTTATATCTCGCTTCCAGGCAGAGGTTACCAAGCTGACTGAGCGCCAGATCGAGATCGGTACCCAGCAGGCCCAGGAAATCGTCGAAGAGATCTGCAAGAATGCTCCGGCTAGCGCCGAGCCGGTCGTATCTGTATTCAAGTCTGCCGTCGAGGGTGCCGGCAACGTCTACGAGAGCGCACAGAAGGCTGCCAAACAGGCCTCCGAGATCGCTGCGAGCGGTATTGAGGCAGCCGCCCATGCTGCAGGTCAGGCGACTGCCCAAGCTTCGGGCAAGAAAACTGCCTGATGGCATCTGGCAGCCGCTTGCCAGCGTTTTACCTTCCTTGAGTCCTTGGGCGATGAAAGTCAGTTCTGGCCTTCATCGCCATCTTTTTTCCCGCCCGCCTTGCCGGAAAAACCGGAGAACATTCCGAACATGTTCTGGGTGTTCAGGTAGAGCTTCTTGGATTGCTCGACATACTGGCGCATGAGGTCCTGCATCATGGGAGCCTGGTTATGCATGAAGTCGGTCCAGGCTTGGGTTGACTGCAGTCCGGCTTGAGTCTGCACGTCTATGACGCTCTGGATGCTCTTCTCGAGATAACTGGCAAGTACCCCTTGGAAGGGACCGTAGAAGCGAATGATCCCCTTGAGCATTTCGCTGGAGAAGATCGGCTCTCCGTCGCTTTCGGCTTCCTGGATGATCTGCAGAAGAATGCTGCGGGTCAGATCCTCTCCGCTTTTGGCATCGACTACCTGGAAGGGCTCCTCGCTGATCACCAACTGACGAATGTCGGCGAGCGTGATATGGCTGCTGGTACGGGTGTCATACAAACGGCGGTTGGGGTACTTCTTGATCAGACGGACATCGTTCCGGCCATTAGCTGACATGCGCGTATCTCGTTGTGTAACGGAGCTAGCATGTTAGCCCAAACTAAGGGCGTCTGGCTTTGCCGAGTTCGGTGAGGATGGCGTCGTTTGGGAAGCGGCCGATAGACGATTCCCAGCATGGGCTCACCCTGAGTACGCTTGGTCGGGTCGAGCGGTCGGCCGGCGCTGGCAGGGCACAGCAAGCCGGCCGAGGCCCCGTCATTTTCAGTTGATCAGGCTGAGGAATTCGCTACGGGTGGCGGCATTGCTGCGGAAATGGCCGAGCATTACCGAAGTGACCATCGTGGAGTTCTGCTTTTCCACGCCGCGCATCATCATGCACATGTGCTGTGCCTCGATGACCACCCCCACACCCAATGCGCCAGTGACCTGCTCCACGGCTTCGGCGATCTGGCGAGTGAGGTTCTCCTGGATCTGCAGGCGGCGTGCATACATGTCGACGATGCGGGCGACCTTCGACAGGCCCAGCACCTTGCCATTGGGCAGATAGGCCACGTGGGCCTTGCCGATGAACGGCAGTATATGGTGTTCGCAAAGCGAATACAGCTCGATGTTCTTCACCATCACCATTTCGCTGTTGTCCGAGCTGAACAGGGCGCCGTTGACGACCTCCTCGAGGGTTTGCTGATAGCCGCGACAGAGGTACTGCATGGCTTTGGCCGCCCGCTTTGGCGTGTCGACCAGGCCTTCACGGAAAATGTCCTCGCCGAGGGAGGCGAGAATCTCGGTGTACTGCTGTTCCAGGGACATGGATATTCCTGCGGAAGCTTCTAAATGAAATACACGAACGTGCAGGTTAGGGGGGGGCGGTCAGGCTTGCAAGCATGCTGCCCCGGGCAATTATTCGTCCCGCCCTTCGAGCATGGTGCGTTTGAGCAGGATATAGAGGGCTCCGGTACCGCCGTGGCGGGGCAGGCAGGAGGCGAAGCCGAGGACCTGCGGATGCTGGCGCAGCCAGGTATTGACATGGCTCTTGACCATCGGTCGTCTGCCGTCCAAGCGGGCGGCCTTGCCATGGGTGACTCGTACGCAGCGGACTTCCAGCCGGGTTGCCTCGGTTAGGAAGTTCCAGAGTGTTTCACGGGCCTTCTCCACCGTCATGCCGTGCAGGTCCAGGCTACCCTCGAAGGCGATCTGTCCGGCTTTGAGCTTGTGCAGCTGGCCCTCCTGGAGACCGTCACGTGCCCAGATGAGTTCGTCCTCTGCGCCCACATCGATGACGAACTGGTCAGACAGACCATCGACTTTCTGGGCTTCGACCTGCTGTATGGCTGCATGGCGGCGGCTGGCGATCTGCCGGCGATCGCGCCGAGGTGCACCGGTGTCGGCGCGATCATCCTGACGCAAGGGTTTGACGCCGCAGACAGCGGATTGGAAAAGGGAAAAGTCGTCATCGGACATGGGCTGGCCTCCGCGAAGGGCATCTAGTGTAACCAATCGATGTCTGCCGACGTCAGTCGTGGTTTTTCCGCAGGGGAATGGAAAGGCCGGGCTGTCGTGCAGAGTGCAGACCGCGCCGGCAGATGCGCCAGGCGCGGATACCACCCCAGAGCAACAACAGGCCTAAGGCCCACCCCTTTCAAGGTCTTTTACTTTTCGAGGCCTTGATGAGGCGGTCGGTGGAGACATGGGCGCGAGCCGTCGCGGCATCGACCCAGGCCTTGGGCTTTTCCACCTTGGGGCCGCGCTTACTGGTCGCCACCTGGCTGGGCTTGATCTGTCGTGCCAATGCCAACAGGCGCTGTGCCAGTGTGTTGGCCGAATCGTCGGCCCAGGCGGGCCAGTGCTCCACCGCCAGCGCGACGAGCATCCCCTCGTAACGGCTTCTGACCTGCACCGCCAGGTGGTAGGGGGACGCCTCCCAGCCCTCGGGAAGCCGTTCGCGATGTGCCTGTTCCACGCTGCGCTTGAGCACCGCCAG
>NZ_FOFJ01000110.1 GCF_900110885.1 Azotobacter beijerinckii
GGGAGAGTTTACGCAAACACCTTGAAAGGGCTGGCTTTTAAAGCCCTGGTTCAAGCCCGTTCGCGGCAACCACGATCAGTGGTGCGTGGAGGCCGGCCTGTTCGAGGAGCCAGTCGGCCACCGCCAGCATGGCTGGCAAGTGGTTCTATGCCTTGAGCGACGAGCTCCGCCCCTTCTTGGGCAGGTTTCTGAACGAGCTGCCCGTAGCCATCGAGGTTGCCGGGCGTTCCGGCGAGCGCTACGGCGTGGTGCATGCCGAATGCACCTGCTTGAGCTGGAAACGCTTCGTGGAGGCGCGGAAGGCGAGCTGGGCGACTCCTATCGCGATCACCACGTCATGGAGGCCCTGTGGCGCAGGAAGCGGTACGACGAGGCAGAAACACGCCCCATCGCCGGCATCGAGCGGGTCTACGTCGGCCACACCGTGGTCGACGAGGTGCTGGACCTGGGCAACGTGCGCTACCTGGATACCGGCGGCTGCTTCGAGGGAGGCCGGCTCACCCTGGTCGAGATCGGCAGATCGGAGAGAATCTATTCTGTCGATAACGTTTGCGCCGAGGAAAAGGCTATCTGCGAATTCCAATAAAAATGAAAAGATGCGGTCTTTTCAAGCCGAAAAGTGGCAGGAAATGGCCGCATGACTCTATCGACATCTGTTAGGCTAGTTGGCACAGAAAAATGCTTGGAGATTTTTCGCTTAGCCTGGTTGGCGCCTCGAACTGGACGGCTTTGGCAAAAGTATTACGAGGCTTGGCCTTGTTAAGCAAAAGGTAAAACATAATGAAGGATATAAACCTGAAAGCCTGTCATTCACGCAGCTTTCTTAGCGTCCTGCTGGCAGGCATAGTGGTGGCCTCGGCATTCGCTTCTTTTCGACTTATACAGATTAAAGAGTCAACTCTATGGATTGGGTGCTTAGCACTGGCGGCAGTTTCATATCTGCTACTTGAGCTAAATGAGTCAAAATTGAGGCGTTTAGGGTTTGACAAGTTTGAGGTCGACACCAGAACTTGGTGGGCCAGGCCTGTTTGCTGGGCAACTGCGTTTGCCTATGGATTTTGTGTGCTCGCCAGCAACATATGAAAACCAAGTTGCTTATAGTAAATATTTGATCGACATTAAATGATGGAGACGTGATCAGTTCAGCAAGAAAAGTTTGGGTTTTTCCTTGCTCGGCCGAAACTGAAACTCGCACGGACAGCGAGGATTTCAAAGTGTCTCATCTTATTATTGGTAGTTGCGCCAGCTCGGGTTTCTCCCATCGGCTGAAGGCCTGTCTTTATGGTTTTGGCTACACTCGACAGGATATTTCGATGGGCACGGGTATTGCCGAACAAGTCCTCGCCGAGTATGCCAACGGAACAACTCAGCCCATTCTCTCCGATATCGAAAAGATTGCCCGTTTCGTTCACGTCAATCCGGCCTGGCTGGCCTTCCGTATTGGTGAAAAGAAACTTCCGAGCGAGGCCGAGTTGATTACCCCGTATTTGAACGATGCCGACCTGACTGCCGAACAGTTGGAAGAGAAATATTGCCAGGCCGGAAAAAATGAACATCCGCTGTTCAAGAAAACGACCTGGGCGTTCTCAATCGGCGAGGACGACACGGTGCTCAAGTACTGGGCCTGGGTGGCGTTTCGCATCGGTCGAGCCCTCAGCAAGCGCTCGCCCCATTGACCGAAGAGGCCGGCGTGAACCGACTCCTTCTCCTGGTTGGGTGCCTGGCTCGCGCCAGCGGGCCGGCCCCGATGGGGGAATCCCACCGTGGGGGAAGCTGTGGGACTGTCCTGCAGGTGACTGGTAGAATCCCCAATTTATGCGGCCTATAGGTGATTTGTACGAGGATAGAGACTCTGCGTACAGTGCGGCTGGATCTGCGCCAGCCACCAATAATTCCCCCTGCAAACCCGTTCTCCACCGATTGCCATCGCCCACCTGCCCGGTTGAATCATCATGAGCAAACTGACACCGAAGCTCGTCAAGGAAACCACCGCCCCCGGCACCTACCAGGACGGCCGGGGCCTGTTCCTGAAGGTCACCGCCGGCGGGACGAAGAGCTGGGTGTTCCGCTACAGCTTCCAGGGCGGCCGCCGCGACATGGGCCTGGGCTCCTTCCCGGCGGTCTCGCTGCGCGATGCCCGACTGGCCGCGGATAAAGCGCGCCTGGAATTGGCCCAGGGCATCGACCCGCTCGGCAAGCGTCACCAGTTGCAGCACGAGGCGCGGGCGAACCGGCGCAAGGGCACGACCTTCAAGACCGAGGCCGAGCTGTTCCTGCGCACCCACGCCCCGTCCTGGAGCCCACGCCATGCCGTGCAGTGGCGCAACAGCCTGAGCAGCCACGTCTACCCGCGGATCGGCGAGCTGCCGGTGGCGCAGGTCGACACCGATCAGGTGCTCGATGTGCTGGCGCCGATCTGGTCGACGACGCCGGTCACCGCCACCCGGGTGCGCAATCGCATCGAGCTGATCCTCGATGCCGCCAAGGCCCGCCAGCTCCGCACGGGAGAGAACCCGGCGCGCTGGCGTGGCCACCTCGACAAGCTCCTGCCGCGCCACAAGCGCAGCACCCTGCCCTTCCCCGCCCTGCCGGCCGAGCAGGTACCGGCGCTGCTGCACCAGCTCGACCGGCTGCCGGGCCCGGCCGCGCGCGCCTGCGAACTGCTGATCCTCACCGCCGCCCGCAGCGGCGAGGTGTGTGGTGCCCGCTGGGAGGAGTTCGATTGGGAGGCCCGGATCTGGACCCTCCCGGCCCACCGGATGAAGGCCAAGCGTGCTCACCGGGTACCGCTCACCGAGGCCATGCTCGAGGTGCTGGAGCAGGTACGGGGCAATCACCGGGAGTATGTGTTTCCCAATGCGCGGCGCACCGGCCCCCTCCCGGGCAACGCCCTGCGCCGCGTGCTCGATGCCGCCGGGGCCGAGAATTGCGTGCCCCACGGCTTCCGCTCGACCTTCCGGACCTGGGCCGCCGAGCAGACCAACCATCCGCGCGAGGTCTGCGAGATGGCGCTGGCGCACACCCTGGAGAGCAAGGTGGTGTTCAAGGCACTGTCGGTATCGGAGCCCGCCGGCGGCGAGTGAGGACAATCTTTCCCGCTGGCAGCAGGCTCCACTGCTCGAGCGCCAGCAGCACCAGGCCACCTGCCGGCCGCCCTGCGCGCCCAAGCCGGGCCGGGTGAACAGGCCCGACTTGGGTTCTCCCGTGACCATGCCAGCCTGAAGGCCTGCAGCAGGTCGCTGCCCGTCACGAGGAGCAAAACCATGTATCTGATCACCGAATCCGGCCTGAACCAGAACGCCCCCTACGATCCCGCCCTGCTGGCCTTCATTCACGAGGGCGTCGAGATCCGCAATCCCTACCTTTCCCCCTGCGGCCGTTTCGAGGTGGACCCCGTGGCCGCCTATGGCTTCGAGGAGGTCTGGACCGGCGGTGACTGCAGGGCGCTGGACCTGACCTTGCCGGATGGGTGCGTGCTGCGCCTCACCAACGAGGACGGCCTCTGCATTCCCGATCCGGACGAGTGGGAAAGCGCAATCATCGGCCGCCTGAGCAGCGATCACGACGAAATCGCCTGGTGCGCATTGGGGGACGTTCCCCTGGCGAGCGGCCGGTAACAGATCCATCACCGAGCTATCCCGCCAGCAGAAGCCTGTTCGACTTCGAGGAATCCCGTCATGCAGTTCAAACGCGAAGAGCGCCACGAGGCGATCACCTACACCTCCCGCAAGCAGGCCGCCTTCAATCGCAAGCTGATCCGCGAACAGCAGTCCATGCCGCTGTTCGCCGAGCAGATCGCCCAGGCGCAGCATTCCTGGGACGAAGAAAAGCGGCTCCGGGAGGAGCGAAACCAGCGCTGTGTGCAGCGGATGCGCGATCTCTATGCAAAGCAGTGGCGCAAGGTTCGCAAGGACTACTACGCGCTGTCGCCCGAGCTGAAGGCGCAATGCAAGGCCCGATGGCACGCCTTCTGGGGGCCGAAAACGCCCGCCAACCTGGCTTATTTCGTCGACCAGCTAAGCGGCGCATCGGCGGCCAGGACTGCCGCCGGCGAGGCTCAAACCCAACGGATACGCCAGAAGATCCTGGCCCAAGCACAAGCCCAAACCTCTTTCGAGTGATCGCCCCCTCCAGGCTGGCGCTTGCCGGCCCTGCCAACCCGCCATGGCCAAATCCCCGAGTAGCAGCGACAGCGGCCAAGCTCGGCTGAAGAAGGCCGCGTCGTGCCCTGATGTCGGCTGGAGCAGCCGCCGGCAGATCGAGGGTCAAGTGCCGGCGTAGGGCCTGCCGATTTTCGTCTTTAATTTATTTATTTGTTTGTTTATTCGCTATGCTGAGTTCACCCTCAGCCGATTGGAGATCAATCACCATGCGCCCCGCCGAATACACCCTCGAAGAGATCGTCCAGGCCGGCGAAGCCCTGCAGGCCGCCGGCCGCAACGTCACCGGCTTCGCCCTGCGGCAACGGGTCGGCGGCGGCAACCCCAACCGGCTGAAACAGGTCTGGGATGATCACCTGGCCCGCTCGTCCGTCGCCGAGGCCGTGCCGGTGGCCGAACTGCCGGTGGAAGTGGCCGAGGAACTGGCGGCCGTCGCCCGGGCGCTGACCGAGCGTCTGGCGGCCCTGGCGGTCGAGCTGAACGACAAGGCGGTGAAGGCGGCCGAACGGCGGGTGGGCGAGGTGGTCCGGGCCGCCGGCGAGCAGCGCGAACAGGCCGAGCGGGAGCTGGCCGACGCGGCGCAGACCGTCGAGGACTTGGAGTATCAGTTGGACGGCGTAAAGGGCGAACTGGCGGCGACCCAGGACCGGCTGACGGAGGGGCTTGCGCAACGCCAGAGCCAGGCCGTCGAGCTGGCCCAGCTCCGGGAGCGTCTGAGCGCCACCGAACAGGCCGCCCGAACGGCCAGCGAGCAGCACACCGCCGAGCTGAAGCAGCTGCGGGACGAGCTGGCGAAGGCTCATGCCAGGGGCGAGGAGGCGGCCCGGATGCGTGGCGAACTGGACACCCTCAGAGCACAGAACGACGCCCTGCTGGCGGCATTGAAACCCGGCAAACCATCCGGCAAAGCATCCCGATCAGGTGGATCGCCGGCGAGTACGTGAGAAGGACAATGGTTCGGCAGGGAGTTCCCAGGGGGAGCCGTGGGCCTGAGCCTCTTTGTTCAAGTCAAGGGATGGATGTCCACGGTTGGGCGCCAGCGCTCAATGCAGGATGAGGCCAGCAGGGAATCAGTTCAGGGCGTCTTTCAGGCCCTTGCCTGGCTTGAAGCCCGGCAGCTTGGCGGCAGCGATCTGGATCGCGGCCCCGGTCTGCGGGTTGCGACCTTCGCGGGCGGCCCGCTCCTTCACCTCGAAGGTGCCGAAACCAACCAGGGCGACATTCTCGCCCTGTTGCAAGGTGCTGGTGATAGCGGCAGTGAAGGCGTCCACTACCGCGGTGGCAGTCGTTTTTGGCAGATCCGCAGAGGCAGCAACGGCGGCGATCAGGTCAGCTTTGTTCATTGGTCAGTCCACGTAGAAAATTGGCCCGCGAGTATAACCGGACAGGAGCGCGCCTTCTTGCAGACGTGCCAACGAGCAGCCCTCCCATCCAAGGGGATGAGCTGCCCCTGGATGGGCGCCAGCACCCAATTTTCTCTCATGCCGAGTGTTCCTTCTGGCGAGCGGCCGTGTCCCGCCCGGTAGCGGGATCGAAACCAACACGCTCCCAGAGCTCGGGGATACTCGGAGGCGGTGGCAAAGAAATGCGAAGGAGAAAATCCTCCAGATTTTCCGGTAGCGGCATCCGGTAGATTTCTTCCGTAGTGTGCTCGTCCTTCAGGCTTGTTGCCCATGCCCATCCCGCGTAGACCTTGCGCCAGGCAGCTGCAACCCGCGACGGCGACAGCTCGTGCAGATTACCGACCGGCACTTTCATCCAGCGGTGCCGGCGAGCGGCACCGGTTCCCTTCGTGCAGATCGGAAGCTGGAAAGAGAGAAAGATTCGCCATTGCTCGGCTGTCGGCTTGTCTCCGCCTCGGAATCGGTGGCGCAGTGTGCCCTGCGCCTTTGGCAAGCGAACAAGAGTCGCTTTTTTCCTATTCAGGCGCGGAGGTGGCGACAGATCCATCCTGGCGGCTCGCTCCTG
>NZ_FOFJ01000109.1 GCF_900110885.1 Azotobacter beijerinckii
TCTATCGAAATTGCGGCAGGGCCGGGACTGGAGCCGCCGCTTTCTGTCGATATTGCGGTTGGACCAGGACTAGAACCGCCCTTTTTTATTGATCTTGTAGGTGGACCAGGACTGGAACCGCCCTTCGCCTGATACGCCACGAATCGCAGAGCACTCCAGCCCTGGAGCGAGTCCGGAACATATGGTCAGATGGGGTGATCTTGCCCAGCAGCCGTGTCACCAGTCGGCATTTCGCTGTCGGAAAACAAAATTAGCTAGTTTTGTTTTCCGCCGAAGAAAATGACTCGACGCCTTCATACTGGATGGTGCTGCACCTGGCAGCAGGGCGTTTCTGGGGCAATACGAATACGCACAGAGCGGGGCAAGTGTGGGCCTGAGTCACCCTGCCACAGTGACGCCACGGTGACATGCTACGCCATCTGGGTACACTGCAGATGCTCATCACTGTGAGCTTTCTGCTTCCATAGCACGCCTTACCGGCATGTTGTCCTCCAAGGGGTTTGGGGAGCAACGGAACAGAAAGTGCACTTAAGCCCTGCGCCTGCCTTGCAAGCCCTTGCTGTGTCTGGGGTTTTCGGGAAAACCATCGTTTTGCCGAACTTTTACCGACCCTGACGCCAGGGCACTCCAATGCATGAAAAGCGGTGCGGAAAAGCCGTTCGCCGAAACAAAGTCTGGATAACCATCCATGTTTTCAGCAGCGATGAACTCTAGTTCAGCCTTATGTTGGTTTTCGGTTCCGTTGCTCCCCAAACCCCTCCAACAGCATCGCCGGCGGCTTCTTTTATCGGCTACTGCCCACGGTAGCGCCTCACCCCCTTCTCCCACATCCCTCTGCCCGAGGCATGTCAGCTTCGCTGTGGCTTGTGCTGACCAGCAAGGCTGGCCGAGCAGGCCCGCAGCGTCTCGAAAAGTGCCTCGCAGCGGCGGTCCACGGCTACCTGTAACGACACGGCCCGACCTGCAATCAAGGCGATTTTCGACCGGGATTAACTGCAACTGACCGATCCGGCCAACCAGCATTAATTGCGAATGAACCTGCATTGATCCGCGCCGACCTGCATTCCATCGGAGCCAGCCAGAACTAGCTGCATCTGATCGAACGTCCAGAATCTCTTCGAGAGTCCGTGAAACTGGACTTTGATTTCTGAACAGGATTCGTAGAGCGATCAGACAGAGTAAGGTGACTTACCGAATTTCATCGACGCTATCGTCTGGAAAACCATCGTTTGTTGGACGCTAGCGAACTCAGTGAACAGTCGCAGTTAATCCTGGTCGAACTCTTTCCATTGCAGGCTCACCTGATCGATTGCAGGTTCATTCGCAATTAATGCTGGTTGGCCGGATCGGTCAGTTGCAGTTAATCCCGGTCGAAAATCGCCTTGATTGCAGGTCGGGCCGTTTTCGTTTGCAGGTCGTTACAACTAACGTGGTCTGATTACTTAGCCCATGCTTCTCGCACCACACCAACAATGGCGACCACCAGCACCAACATCCAGAAGGACAGCTCGGCAATCATGGCAACCTCCACTGCAAGCAATATCCGTCATGAGTAAACCTAGGCCTGTTGAATCGATTCATCAACGAGAGAGCTAAGGTTCCCGACGGATTACCGCATCACGCCCCCTCTTTACGCCTCCCCCTGGCAGGGGCCGGTAACGTCTTCGCGGCCTGAAATCGCCCAAACCAGCCCACGAACAGCCCGTCGTACGGGCAGGGACCGCGCCGGCTGCGCTGCCACTCGGCCTGGGCCAGTCGGCCCAGCTCGAAGGCCTGCCGCCGGCTCTCGGCGAACGGCGGGGTCCGGCGCAGGCTGTGCAGGGACTGCTGGATACCCGGCTCATCGTGGTGTCGGATGACCGCTTTCAGCCGCTCCTGCCAGGCCTGGTAGTTCGCCGCCGTCATCCGCCAGGTCCACGCCGCCGCCCGGCCCTGGCGCGGCATCTGCACCAGTTCGTAGCCGGTCAGCTCGACCCGCTGGCGGCCGGCGTCCTGCAGCTGCTCCAGCTCGACCACCAGCCCGCCGCCGGGACTGACCACCAGCCACCAGTGCACCCGCTTCTGCGACGAGTACGGCTCTCCCGGCCAAAGGACCAGGTGGGCCGAGGCCTCGCCCTGCGCCTTGGCCCGCCAGCGCTGCTGGGCGGTCCGCTCGATGCCGTAGCGATCGGCAAACTTCAGGCACAGCGCCGGGAGCTTGCGCGGCTCGATCTGGCCGGCGGTCCAGCGGGCATGGCCACGCGAAACCAGATTCTGCAGCTTGCGCATGGCGTCGGTCTTGTGGGGGTAGAGGGGCGGGAGAATCATCGGGCGGGCGTCCTTGCCTTGCTTGGTTTGTCAGCACTGGGCTTTCAGCACTTTCTTGTAGATGACGTTATATAATAAAACCGCGGTTTCGGTAGAACACGAGAAAAGAGATTCCTGAAAAACGGCGTTTTTCTATTGCTTTTCGCGCTTGCGCAGCCCGTTTCGGGGACGTAAAACGTCCCGAACAAGCGAAGCGCCGGCCGCCTGCGGCCGGGCCATCCTGGGAGGAAAAATTCGTGCGCCGTGCCGTCTGGCTGTTCGTCATCGCAGTAGTACTCGCCGCCGGCTGGACTGTCTAGCAGCGCGTTCCGACCCTCGCGATTGCCGAGTGGGATTTCGCCGGCGACGGCTGGCGGATCGTCGCCTACGGCTGGGCTGGGCTGCTGCCGCTCTGGCCGCTCGTGCTCACCGGCTTCCTGGGCGGATTTTTTCTGCTCGGAATCGTCGTCGCCGGGAGCTACGACTGGGCGCGCAACGCCGATCACCGCGCCCAGATCGCGCGCCTGACCCACGAACGCGACCAGGCCCACGCCGAAGCCGAGGCCCGCGTCGCCTGGCGCGAGCAGGCCGCCCAGGAAGCCCACGAACGGGCCGAACAGATCCGTCTCGAGGCCTTGCAGGCCAAGCAGCAGGCCCAAGCCCAGGCGCAGACGGCGGAAACCCACGTCGAGCGCTACCGCCTGCGCGCCCGCAACGCCATCTGCGCTGCCGAGCGCATCAAGCGCAAAACCGCGAGATCAGAGCCCTGACAGACGGTCCGAAGTCTGTCCGCGATGCCCACCGGAGCCCCCCGTCACGGATTCCGAGAACCAGCCCACCCCAGCTGCCCATGTGGGAGAACCCAGTACCTCGACTGCCCAAATCGGGGCTATCGCCCAGGAGAAACTCACCGACTCTTAGCTATGCCTACCGGTAAATCGTTGATTTTCCGGCATTTGTGAAATCGACCGACGACCGCCAGTCGTCGGGGTTCCCGGCCTGCCAAGCCGGGAACGGCAACCGCTGAAGCCGCATGCTCGTAGTGGAGCTGGTGCGGCTACGACGGGCGCTGGCAGGTGAAATCCCTGCCTTCGACCCAATCCGCCCGGACCGGCGGGGATTGGGCGACACGGAAACGGGCGCACGGGTGACCGTGCCAACCCTGGCCGTGACGAACGGGTGAAAATCCCGCTGGGGGGCGGCTCGCAAGGGTCGAACCCCAGCCTGGCACGTGGGCTGCTGAGGGCGTCGTGAGGCGTCAGGGGTCTGAGGGGAAACCTGGATGACCTGGTACTCGACGGGGCAACCTGTCGAGATCGCTGGATAGCTCAAGCGTGTAACGGCCTCCCTCGAGGAGGCTGCCGGGTGAGAAACACTGAGCCATGACCTTGCGGGTCTGGCCATGCATGCAGAACCAATACCGTAGTAACCGAGCTGCTTTGGAATCTCGGGCCGGTGAAAGCGTCCAGTCGGGCGTGAGGCGTAGGCCAGGCGGTATCTGGGGAGTGCGGTGGCGCAGTGTTTTTGACGTTGCGGTCTAACGTGGGAACCTCTGTCGGTGCAACGGGTGGCACCGTTGCCAAGCTGGCAGAGGGGGAGACCTGGTGAGTAGGCGCGAAAGCGCCGGGGCGATATGGTCGAAGCCCTGGAGCGAGTCCGGAACGAACCGTCGGGTGGCACCGAGGGCCGGACAGGAAGCCGAAAGCCGGGAGCGGTTGCAGATTTTGGGGGGTGGCACCCCGCAAATGGTGCTCACCCGCCCCTTGGCCGGGGCGGTGGGCATAGCTAAGGCGCGGTTCTTTCGACTGTGCGGTAGGGCCCTGGGGGGAGCCGTATGGCTCTCCCTAGAGCCACATAAGCGAATTTCTGAGCCTGGCCGAAAAATGGGACTGAAACCGAACGATGCGCCAAAAGAACCAGCGCAATCGCGCAAAATGCTCGGGACCGAATCAATATTTCACTCAAAAACTCGCAACTCTTCCATTAGGGCAATATTCCAATGAGCATCAGCAGTTCCGTTGTTCAAGCGATTCTTCAACACTACGAAGTGGAGAGCGAAGCCTATTTCGCGCGAGCCAACGCCCTCGTAGTGAAACATTTGCCGCACCTTTCGGAAGAACAAATCCAGCAAATCAGCAAGGCACATGCTGAAGCTAAGGCCAAGTTGGAGAAACCGACTCGGTTCTTCTACGAACAAGCGTAAGGAACTCGCACTGCACCGGCTTTGCTGCCGGTGCTCCCATTCCCCAGGAGAAATCCGCCGCCTTGATTAACGCGGCAACCCCAGATGAACCTTGATGGCATCTTCAACGGCCAGCATGTCTGTCTTGGACAGCGTGCCAAGCAGGCCCTTGAGCCGTGACTTGTCGGCGGCCATGATCTGATCGGCCATCGCCTTGCTACTTTGCCCACCCACGGTCACTACGGCTTCGCCGGGATACTGCCGCCCTGTATTGCTGGTAAACGGTACGACCACAACCCGTGCCAGATGCCGGTTGGCCGCGTCATTGCTCACGATCACAGCCGGACGCCTCTTCCGTATCTCGCTGCCCACCGCCGGATCGAATTCGACCCACCAGATCTCACCGCGCGTCATTGGCCATGTCTCCGGCAATGGCGTTACACCACTCCATCGCTTCGGCCTCTCGCTCCTGGTCAGCGGCCATCGACCGGTATCCGTCATCGAGCGCCGTATCCATCACATGCGGCCTCAGCAAGTCCTCGATGAATTGGCTCATCCGGCGCTTGCCAACCGTCCGGTACAGCCCCTCGTACACAGCCTCATCCAGCGTGATGGTCATTCGCTTATGCATGGCTACACTCCATAACACGTTATACGCATAACGTACTATACCTTATCCCACACCCTCTTCGCAGCCGGCTTTGTTGCGGGGTTGGGGGAGCAACGGAACCCAAAACCAGCGCACGGCTTTTCAGGCACCTGCCGAACCATTTTCCTGCTCACGTACTTGCCGGCGCCCCACCTGAGCGGGATGTTTTGCCGGAGGGTTTGGCAGGTTTCAATGCCGCCAGCAGGGCGTCGTTCTGTGCTCTGAGGGTGTCCAGTTCGCCACGCATCTGGGCCGCCTCCTCGCCCCTGGCCTGAGCCTTCGCCAGCTCGTCCCGCAGCTGCTTCAACTCGGCGGTGTGCTGCTCGCTGGCCATTCGGGCGGCCTGTTCGGTTGCGCTCAGACGCTCCCGGACCTGGGCCAGCTCGACAGCCTGGCTCTGGCGTTGCGCAAGCCCCTCCGTCAGGTGCGCCTGGGTCGCCGCCAGCTCGCCCTTGACGCCATCCAGCTGGTGCTCCAGGTCCTCGACGGTCTGCGCCGCGTCGGCCAGCTCCCGCTCGGCCTGTTCGCGCTGCTCGCCGGCGGCCCGGACCGGGATCGGGACGTTTTTCGGGATCGGCCCTGGGATGGCCTGTGAGCGACGCGGAATGCTGGATGGCTACCCTACCCCTACCAAGCACCTGAACGACTCTCCTGTAGCCTCCTGAAGGCCTTAGCGTCGATGCGTAACCGATGGCTAACCCACCCTTGCCCTGAATTGCTCGCGCGCAGCGCCGGATGGGCACTGCCGCTGCCTGTTCGCTGGTGGCGATAGACCCTGCCAGGGGGATTGGCAACCGAGGGTGGTGTGGCCGGCCTAGCCCAGTGGGGTGGATACCGGGAGGTGAGGCCGCGCTTTCCCCGCCCCTTCAGGGGCATGAACGAGCGGCCGCCGGCGGCGGCCTCGTAGCGCGCACGCGCACGGCTTTTAAAAGATTAAGAAAGGATTAGGGCATTTTTGCCGAATCGCTGAAAGCCACGGATGGCGTGGCTTTCAGCGATTCTTTAGGGGGGCGTCGCGGGGGTGCTGCGACGGTATCGCGGGGGTGCTGCGACGGTATCG
>NZ_FOFJ01000106.1 GCF_900110885.1 Azotobacter beijerinckii
GCGCAGGATCGGCAGCACCGGCGACCATTCGCCGGCCTTCACCTCGGTCTTGGAAAAACGCAGCTTGCCGGCCAGCGCCAGGCGACCGAACTGGTCGGCCGGGTCGCCGTCCTTGTCGACCGGCAGCAGCTGGGTGCCGCTGGTGCCCCGGCCGCCGTCGAGCTTGACCGACCAGAGGCCGAGCATGTCGATGCCGAAGCCGACGGGGCCTTCGGTGTAGCCCGACTGCAGGTCGAAGATGAAGCTCTGGGTCCATTCCTCGGCCTTACTGCGGGTAGCGCTGTCGTCAACGAAATTACGATGAATGTAGAAGTTGCGCAGGGTCAGGGTGCCCTGGCTGTCCTCTAGGAAGTCGGCCTGGACAGACTCGCCGGGAAGCAAGCCCGCGAAAACCAAAGGCAGCGCGGAGGCAAGGGGGCTAGGGCGCGGAGAGTCACTCCTGTTTTTCATTATTGTGATGTTCCAGTGCAGGTTCGATGGTGAAAAAGATTCGAGCATTCCCTTCCACGGCGCTGGATGCGTCGGTCGGGGAAAGGCCCGGCAGTTGCTGCCGGACCCGTTCATGCGGGCGGAATGCTCCGGGCGCCCGGCCGGACGCCCGGAAGCCGCCTCAGAGGTTGTGAAAAAATCGAATAGCGCCGCGAGAACCTCTCCAACCACCTTCAGAACGGCGTGCTACGTGAAATGCAGGAGAGTTTGCGGACCAAATAGTCTCACTTTTCACGTAGCGCAACGTTTTAGCGGGGGTTTTGAAGGGGGCTCAGCAGCGGCTTGAATTTTTCACAGCCTCTCAGTGCTGCGGTGCTAGCGCATGGGGATCGGGGATCTGCCCCAGGGCCGGCACGTCGAGTTCCGCGCGCAGGTGCTTGACCTGTTCGGCGTTCACCGGCGACGCCTGGTTACCCCAACTGCTGCGGATGAAGTTCACCACGTCGGCGACCTGCTGGTCGTTCAGGCGCCAGCTGAACGGCGGCATGGTGAAGGTCGAGGGTGCCTGGTGGGTGGCCGGCAGGGTGTCGCCCTTGAGCACGATGTGGATCAGCGAGGTGGCGTCGTCGCCGCTGACCACCGGGTTGCCGGCCAGCGCCGGGAACACTCGCGCGTAGCCCTGGCCGTCGGTGCGGTGGCAGGCCGCGCAGTTGTCGACGTAGAGCGCCGCGCCGGTCTTGCTGTCGTCGCCGTGGTACAGCGCCTTGCTCACCTGGTCGTCGTAGGCGTACGCCGGGGCGCCGGGATTGCTCGCCGGCAGCGATTTCAGGTAGCGGGCGATGGCGGTGAGATCCGCATCGGTCATGTACTGCATGCTGTGCACCACCACTTCGGACATGCCGCCGAACACCGCCGTGCGGTCGGTGCGCCCGGTGCGCAGGAACTGCACCAGCTCGGCCTCGCTCCAGTTGCTGATGCCGGTCCGATGGTCGCCGCGCAGGCTCTTGGCGATCCAGCCCTCCAGGGGCGCGCTGCCAGCCAGGAAGTCCGGGCCGTCGCCGGCGCTCAGGGCCTTCTCCTGCATGCCGATGCCGCGCGGGGTGTGGCAGGCGCCGCAGTGGCCGAGCCCGTCGACCAGGTAGGCGCCACGCTCCAGCAGCGGGTCCTGGCCTCCGGCCAGCGCGAAGTCCTCCACCGCGGGCGCGAAGGCCCAGCGCCAGAAGGTCAGCGGCAAGCGCATCGACAGCGGCCATGGGATAGCGCTGTCTTTGTTGGCCTGCTTAACCGGCGCGACGCCCTGCATGAAGTAGGCATAGAGCGCGCGCATGTCCGGCTCGGTGACCCGCGCGTAGGACGGATAGGGCATGGCCGGATAGAGGGTATAGCCCTGCTTGGCGATGCCGTGGCGTACCGCCAGGTCGAAGTCCTCGAAGCTGTAGGCGCCGATGCCGGTTTCCCGGTCCGGGGTGATGTTGGTGGAGAACAGGGTGCCGATCGGCGTTTCCATCGGCAGGCCGCCGGCGAACGGCTGGCCGCCCTTGGCGGTGTGGCAGGCCACGCAGTCGCCGGCGCGGGCCAGGTACTCGCCTTTCTTCAGCAGTTCCGGGTCGGCCGTTTCGGCGGCCGAAGCGCCGAGCGCGAGCAGGGCCGACAGGCCGAACAGGTAGGGGATCAGTTTCATCGTCGCGCTCCTCACGCCTGGACCAGCGGACCGGGGTTCTTCAGGTACTGCTCGCGGATCGCCTTGGCCGACCAGTAGGCCAGCGCCGCCACTAGGCCGGTGGGGTTGTAGCCGGTACCCTGGGGGAACGCCGAGGCGCCGATGACGAAGACATTGTGCACGTCCCAGCTCTGCAGGTAGCGGTTGACGGCGCTGGTCTTCGGGTCGCTACCCATGATCGCGCCGCCGAGCAGGTGGGTGGTCTGGTAGGCGCGGGTGTTGAAGTGTTCGCCGAAGTTCTTGACGTGGACGGCGATGGCCTTGGGATTCATCGCCTCGGCGATCTTGCGCATCTGCTCGGTGACGTAGCGCGTCATCTTGTACTCGTTTTCCTTCCAGTCGAAGGTCATGCGCAGCAGCGGCTGGCCGTAGGCGTCCTTGTAGGTGGGGTCGAGGTCCAGATAGTTGTCGCGGTAGCTCATGTTGCTGCCGTGGGCGTCCATCGACAGGGTGTGGGTGTAGGCGTCCTTCGCCGCCTGCTTCCAGCCGCTGCCCCAGCTCGGCGAGCCGGGCGGCAGGGTCAGGCCGCGGATCGGCTTGCTGCCGGCCTGGTTGACCCAGAACGGCGAACCGCCGACGAAGCCCAGCGGGCCGTGGTCGAAGTTGTCGGCGTTGAAGTCGTCCACCGCCACGCCGCCGCCGCCGGTGCCGATGAAGGGGTTGGTGTGCACGTCGCGGTCGAAGAAGGCCTTGATGGTGGCCATGTTCTGGTAGGCGAAGTTCTTGCCCACCACGCCTTCGCCGGTGCGCGGGTCGTACGGCGTGCCGATCCCGGACAGCAGCATCAGGTGCACGTTGTGGAACTGGAAGGCGCTGACGATCACCAGGTCGGCCGGCTGGACGATCTCGCGGCCCTGGGCGTCGACGTAGGTGACGCCGGTGGCGCGCTTGCCGTCGCTGTCCAGGTTGACCCGAAGCACGTTGCTGTTGACGCGCAGCTCGAACAGCTCGCTCTGCTTCAGCGCCGGCAGGATGTTCAGGTTCGGCGAGGCCTTGGAATACATGTAGCAGGCATAGCCGCTGCAGAAGCCGCAGAAGTTGCACGGGCCCATCTGCACGCCGTAGGGATTGGTCCAGGGACCGGAGGCGTTGGCCGCGGGCATGGCGTAGGGGCGCATGCCGACTTCCTCGGCCGCCTTGCGGAACAGCTGGGCGGAGTAGACGTCCTTCAGCGCGGGCAGCGGGAAGTTATCGGAGCGGTCCGGCGCGAAGGGGTTGCCATCGCCGACCACCTGGCCTTTGACCTTGTAGGCGGTGCCGGAAGTGCCGAAGACCTTTTCGGCGAAGTCGAAGTGCGGCTCCAGTTCCTCGTAGCTGACGCCGTAGTCCTGGATGGTCATGCCTTCGGGGATGAAGCCCTTGCCGTAGCGCTCCTCGTAGTGACTGCGCAGGCGCAGCTCCTCGGGCATGATCCGGAAATGCACGCCGGACCAGTGCAGGCCGGCGCCGCCGACGCCGTTGCCGGGCAGGAAGGCGGAGAGCTGGCGATAGGGCAGCGCGGTGCCGTCGATGCCGTGGCGGATGCTCACGGTGCTCTTCGAGAGATCCTGGAACAGCTTGCCGCGGCTGTTGTAGGTCAGCTCGTCGAGGGTGTTGGGGTAGGCGCCGTCGGGGTAGGTATCCTGGTGCGGGCCGCGCTCCAGGGCGACCACCTGCAGGCCCGCCTCGGTCAGCTCCTTGGCGAGAATCGAGCCGGCCCAGCCGAAACCGACCACCACGGCGTTCACGGGTTTGAGTGTCGTCGCCATGTTCAGCCCCTCTCTCCAGAAATCGAAACCGGCGGGAAGGGGTACTTCTCGCCGCGGTCCACCCAGTCCATGAAGTCGGCGCGGGCGCCGGGGAAGCCCACCAGCTTCCAGCCGACCAGGCCGCGGTTGCCGCCGTGAATCGGGTCGGCGAAGAAGCCCTCGCGGGTGTTCTGCCAGAGCTGGCCGAATAGCAGGGCGGACGGCAGGTCCTGCAGGTCGAGGTGCCCGCCTTCCAGCTGGCGCAGCAGGTCGTCCTGGCCGGCTGGCTCCAGTTCGGCGAAGACCTTGCCGTGCTGGCTCTGGCACCAGCGCTCCAGCGCGGCGATGCCGATGCGGTAGATGTCGCGCGGCACCAGCTTCAACTGGTGGCCGAACTCCGGCGCGGCGTCGGCGGCGAAGGGCGCCTGCATGTACCAGAGGTTGCCGTGGCCGTAGGCGGTTTCCAGCTGGCGGTCGATGAACTCCGGCACGCCGGCCTCGACCGCGCCGGGGCCGTTGGCGTCGCTGGGAATCAAGCGGGCCACGGCGGCGTTGACGAAGGCCCACTCGGCGCTCGTGAAGAAGCGCGGCCGGTAAGGGGACTGCAGGGTGGGGGCGGCTTGGCTGGCGGCCGTCGTCGCTACACCGTAGCCGGCCACGGTGATCGCCGGAATCACGGCCAGGGTTTTACGCAGGAAGTCGCGTCGGCCACTGAAGGTTTTGTCGTCGGGCATGGGATACCTCATTGATGCGGTACATCCCAGTCGCGGTCTGGACTGGTCAAGTTGAACGAACTTGTCGCGCATCCCTGCATGACGAAAGGTTTCAGCCAGGAAACGGCGCGGCCCGCTGACCGCGTGCGCACTGTTTCCGATAGAGATCCTTGGTAGCTCCACCGCGCGACGCTCGTTCTGGAAGGAACGGATTGGCCCGGAGGCCCCGTCGGCTAGCTCGCCCACGGCACGCCGCAGCGCGGTTCTCGCCGCGAGCGTGCCGATAGCCGGGGGCGAAAACGGGTTTTCCAAGTGGGCCATACAACATCCGCAGCGGGCCGTGGCGGATGCCGCGTCGCCAAAAGCGCTCTAGATGATCGTGCATGGATCTGAGCCTCTTCTTTCTGGCAGCGGAGGCTTCGTCCAGGATTGAAACCGATTTCATTGAACAATAAATCGATTTACCAAGCAACAAATTTGCCAAGATCGGCATGCCACGCATAAGTCGGCGGACGTGCCGCCCTACACAGCTAAGACAGCGCTGTCTTTGAAAAATGCTCGGAATACAGCCTTCGGGTAGCGATCGTCTGCAAAGCTGCCGTGTGGCCTGCCCGTCCCCCTATGCTGATGAGAACGAAGAGAAGGGAGGCGATCGCCGATGCGCGCCATGCTGCTCGAAGCGCTCGGTCAACCCCTGATACTGCGTGAGCTGCCCGATCCGCAGCTGGGGCTGGGCGAGCTGCGCGTGCGGGCGCCGCCTGCAGGGTGTGCCGCACCGACCTGCACGTGGTCGACGGCGAACGGCCGGCGGTGCGCGTCATCCCCGGCCACGAGATCGTCGGCCGGGTGGACGCCGTCGGGCCGAGCGTCGAGGGTTTCACGCTCGGCCAGCGGGTCGGCATCCCCTGGCTGGGGCACACCTGCGGCCAGTGCTGGTACTGCCGGCACGACGCGGAAAACCTCTGCGACGCGCCGCAGTTCACCGGTTACACTCGTCCCGGCGGCTACGCCGAACGGGGGGTGGCCAACGCCCGCTTCGCCTTCGGCCTGGGCGAGGACGGCGACGACGTGGCCCTGGCGCCGCTGCTCTGCGCTGGACTGATCGGCCGGCGCTCGCTGGTCAAGGCTGGCCCCGGTCCGGCGCCTGGGCCGCTGGATGCGGCGATCCTCTACGCGCCGGCCGGCGAGCTGGTGCCGGCGGAGCCTAGCTGTTTGGTCCCGGAAAGCACCAGAAGCCCGACATCCTGCTTCGTAGCGTCCTGCCAGTCGCCCCCGACCACCCCACGTCATCATGGCTCTACTGCCTCGAACCGGGCCGGCTCGACCGGCTCGCCGAGGCGCGGCATCACCAGTCCCTCCGGGGCGTGCGTCAGCAGCACATCCGCCGGCTGGGCCCAGGGGTGCATCGCCAGGTTGAAGGTGCCCCAGTGCACCGGCAGGAAACGCCCGCTGCCCAGTTGCTCCCAGGCCTTCAGCGCATTGTCCGGCCCCAGGTGAATATTCCCCCAGGCCGGATGGCAGGCGCCGACCTCGAGCATCACCAGATCGAACGGCCCGAGCCGCCGGCCGATCTCGGCGAAGACCGGCGAGAGCCCGGTATCGCCGCTGAAGAACACCGCATGGCGCTCGCCGCGCAGGGCGAACGACGACCAGAGGGTCACGTTACGGTCGCGCAGCCCGCGCCCGGAGTAGTGATGTGCTGGCGCGGCGCTGATCGTCAGCCCGTGCGGCAGGGTGATGCGTTCCTACCAGTCGAGTTCGACGATGCGTTCGGCCGGCACGCCCCAGGCCTCCAGATGCAGGCCGACGCCGAGCGAGGTGACGAAGGGCACCCG
>NZ_FOFJ01000146.1 GCF_900110885.1 Azotobacter beijerinckii
GCGGACCAAATAGTCTCACTTTTCACGTAGCGCAACGTTTTAGCGGGGGTTTTGAAGGGGGCTCAGCAGTGGCTTGAATTTTTCACAACCTCTCACTGTAGCTCAATTTAATGACACAGTAAGATTAGGTACAGCGCCCTATTAGATTAGGCTCTAGTGTTCTTTATTCATCTCCGACAGGAGGTCTAACTGGATTTCCTGTATTTGAGCCAGTCGACTCCATTGATGCGATAGAAGGTGGTCGACTTTTTCGTGCAGGTGACGAATTTCGAGTTCTGCCTTCAGGTTTACTTGATAGTCGTGCTGGGAGCGTAGCCGGTCTTTGGCCTCTTGCCGGTTCTGACTCATCATGATGATGGGGGCTTGGATGGATGCCAGGCAAGAGAGGACAAGGTTCAAAAGGATAAATGGGTAAGGATCTATCGGGTGGATGAGTAAAATAACCGAGTTGATAATGATCCAGATTGAGAGAAAAATAGCAAACGATATAAGAAATGACCAGCTTCCACCAAAGGTCGCGATTCGGTCGGCCAGCCTTTCCCCAAGCGACCAGGATTGGTCGAATTCCTCATCTACGTTCTTTGTGAGAAGTTCATGGTTTTGCATGCTGTGTAAAACTTCCTGCTCAAGCGTTGTGAGTTCGCCTTTTTCTGATTTGAGCAGTGTGTGCACATAGTTGGCGCGGTACTTCGCCAAGTCTGTGTAGCAAATAAAATAATTCGATGGTAAATCGGAGTGATCTCGGGAAATTTCTGACGCGATTACATCGCGTATCGATCCACTTGGAATGAGGCTTCGCATGGGGAAGCTTTTTCCGCAGACGGAGCATGTGTGGAAGCCATTTTTTTCCATAATTGGCAAGGTAGTCGATGAGTTAGTCTGAGTGACGAGAGGGTGGACAACGCTTGCCTGTCTGCCCATCGCTGACGGGCAGGGTAGCTTTGTGATTGTACCTCTTGGTCGGTAACGGCTGCGAGATCCTCACCCTCTTCGCTCCAAGTCGCTGACGCCGAACCGGCCGGCCTCACAAGCAGATATCCGGCAGGACGTTGAGCTGATGTCATTTCCTCCTGGGAGCCGGTCGCTGGCGATGCCGTTCTTGGCCGGAGAGTGCCGATTATGGCCTTGCGTAGCAAGGTCGTATGGCGTTCCGTGAGCCCGCCCGAAGGGAGTCCGGATGATCGATAATAAGTCGAATGGACAACGCTTTTCTTGTCCATCATTACTATGGCGTCGCTCCTCTCAAACAACACTTCCAAGGACTGGCCCCGTGTATTCCTCCCCCTCCAAACTCCTGTTCCTCCCCGGCGCCTCCGGCAGCACGCGATTCTGGAGGCCGGCCGGCGAACTGCTCGCTCATCCTGCGCAACAGGTCTATGTCGGCTGGCCCGGCTTGGGTTCAACACCGGCCGATCCGGGCGTGACCAGCTTTGCCGATCTGGTAGCGCGCGTCATGGCCGAGATCGACCAGCCCACGGCGTTGGTGGCGCAGTCGATGGGCGGGGTTGTGGCCATGCTGGTGGCGCTTGAGCGGCCCGAGCTGGTTACCCATCTGGTGCTGGCCGCGACTTCGGGCGGAATGGATATGGAGAGCTTGGGCGCGCAGGACTGGCGCCCCTTGTTCGCCGAGGCAAACTTGGTCGTGCCGCAGTGGTTCATCGACTATCGCGAAGACTTGACGCCTCGGCTGGCAGAGCTGCGGATGCCGACGTTGTTGCTGTGGGGCGATGACGACCCGATCAGTCCCGTCAGGGTCGGCCAGCGTCTCGCTGAGCTGCTGCCTCGCGCCGAACTGCACGTCTTCCCCGGCGGCGACCACCGCCTGGCCAAAATCCTCGCCACCGAGGTGGCGTCGCTGATCGACAGGCATCTGGCCAAGGGCTGAAGAACAACGGTGGCCCCGGGCGCTATGATCGGAGTTTATGACACGCCCTCACTCCGATTCGCCAGCCATGCCCGCCCGGCGTTTGCATCCGTGGGCATGAACGACTGCTGGAAACGCCCGGTGCCGGCCTGCGCATCCTGCGTCTGAAAAGCACCTGTCTGAGCGGCTGGAAAGCCTCGCTAGAGCGTTTTCGACGAAGATCAGCTTGCGCCAGTCGAAACCGGGTTGTTCCTCGAACCACTCCTGCCGGGCTGCCTGGACGTCCGGCCGTTGCTGCTCGGCCGCATGCGCGGTCTTTTTTAGGCTATGTCTGAGTTAGCTGTTGCATGGCTGCTC
>NZ_FOFJ01000105.1 GCF_900110885.1 Azotobacter beijerinckii
CCGAGGAAGAGCGCGGAGATGATCAGGGCAATGAAGGGGTGCAGCTTGAAACGGGTGATCAGGACGATCAGTCCGACGATGGTGATCACCGCATCCAGCAGCAGGAAGGTTTCATGGGACATGCCCAACATGGGGAGTCTCCTTATTGTCGTTGTTGTGGGTCAGGAGTCGCTTGAGACAGCGCTATCTTTGGTGGTCGGCGAAAAGCCGTTCAATCAGTTTGACGCATGGTCTGTCCACCACCGGTGGGCGGCGGCGGCCAGTTGCTGAACGTCTTCGCTCGAGGCATCCAGAGTCAGGGTCAGGGGCTCGTTCAGGGGCGGTTCGAGGGTGGCGAACTGGCTGTCGATCATGCTCGCCGGCATGAAGTGGCCGGGGCGTTCGGCGACCCGGCGGGCCGCGACGACCGGGGTCAGTTCGAGGAACACGAAGCCCAGCCCGGGCACGGCTTGGCGCAGACGTTCCCGGTAACTGCGCTTGAGGGCCGAGCAGGAGAGCACCGGGCGCTGCCCGGCTTCGATGGTGCGGTGCAGCTCCTCGCACAGACGGTCTAGCCAGCCGCCGCGGTCCTCGTCGGTCAGCGGGATGCCGGCGCTCATCTTGCGGATGTTTTCCGGGGGGTGGAAGGCGTCGCCCTCGATGGGGATGGCACCGCCGAGCGCGCAGAGCGCCTGGCCGACGCTGGACTTGCCGCAGCCGGCAACGCCCATGATCACCAGTGCTGGGATGGGTGGATGCATATGACACCTCGGTGCAGGGATAGCGCTATCTTTGCCGACTGGAACACAGGCTGCAAGGATAGGCTGTCGCCGATTTGTTGTCGTTGTCATGATTCGTTATCCGAATGCGCTGCGAATGGCCGCTCAGGCTATGCCTAAGCGATTGCTGCGCCACTGAGACAGCGCTATCCTAGATCCTGCATTTCCGTTTGACAAGCAGGCCGGACTCGATACGGGGAGACGGCGACAGCGAAGCGGGGCGAGAATGGTCGGCCTGCGGACGCTGCAGCCCTCGCGGCGCCTGCCGTTCAATCCTGATGCTGCTTATGGTGCGATTACCCTGATGACCACTCCGAAGAACGATAAGAATACCCGTACCACCGGGCGCCCGACCCTCAACGAAGTGGCGCGTCGCGCCGGTGTCAGTCCGATCACCGCCTCCCGGGCCTTGCGCGGCATCCCCAGCGTTGCCGAGGAGTTGGCGCAAAGAGTCCGCGAGGCCGCCCGCGAGCTGGGCTATGTGGTCAACCCGGCGGCGCGGGCCTTGGCCTCGGCGCGCAGCCAGACCGTGGCGGTAGTGGTGCCCTCGCTGGGCAACCAGCTGTTCGTCGAGACCCTCGAGGCGATCCATGCGGTGATGCGGCCGAAGGGGCTGGAGGTGCTGATCGGCAACTCCCACTATTCGCGCGACGAGGACGAGGATCTGATCCGCAACTACCTCGCCTACCAGCCGCGCGGCCTGCTGCTCACCGGCTTCGAGCGGACCGAGAGTGCGCGGCGCATGCTCGAGGCCAGCGGCATTCCCTGCGTCTACATGATGGATCTGGATTCCGGCGCCGGACTGCATTGCGTCGGCTTCTCGCAATTGCGCGCCGGCGCGGCGGCGGCCGAACACCTGATCGCGCGCGGACGCCGCCGGATGGCCTTTGTCGGCGCCCAGCTCGACCAGCGCACCTTGCTGCGCGGCGAGGGCTTCCGGCGCGCCCTGCAGCAGGCCTGCCTCTACAATCCTGCCTTCGAGCTGCTCACGCCGCAGCCGTCCTCCGTCGGCTTGGGCGGCGAGCTGTTCGGCCAGTTGCTGGCCGCTCATCCGCAACTCGACGGGATCTTTTTCGGCAACGACGACCTGGCCCATGGCGCCTTGCTGGAGGCCATGCGCCGCGGCGTGAGGATTCCCGAACAGGTGGCGGTGCTCGGCTTCAACGACCTGCCGGCCTCGGCCTTCATGGTGCCGCGGCTCAGCAGCATCCATACGCCGCGCGAAGCCATCGGTCGCCGGGCAGCCGAAATGCTCCTCGCCCTGATGGCCGGGCAGTCGGTCGCCGAGCCGGTGCAGGACATGGGCTTCGAGTTGATGGTGCGTGAGAGCACCTGAATGTCGCCTGGCGGGCTCGGCGTGCGGGAGCAGCTGGGCGATCGCCAGATGCCGTACGCCGCGGCCGGCTCCGCCTTCGGTAGGGGCTGATAAGTGTTGTTGTTTTAATACAAAATAGTGTTGGTCAATTGACTGGCTTTTCCGTTGAGATGTGGTAGTTTTGTTGTTATATAACAAATATACCTGCTATCTGGAGTCTATCCCATGCATCCCCGCGTCCTTGAGGTAACCGAGCGCCTGGTCGAACGCAGCCGTGCCACGCGCGAGCGCTATCTGGCCATGATCCATGCGGCAGCCGCCGAGGGGCCGCAGCGCGGCAAGCTGCAGTGCGCCAACTTCGCCCATGGCGTGGCCGCCTGCGACGGCAGCGACAAGCAGCGCCTGCGGCTGATGGACTCCGTCAACGTGGCCATCGTCACTGCCTACAACGACATGCTCTCCGCCCATCAGCCCTACGAGCACTACCCGGAACAGATCAAGCGGGCCCTGCGCGAAATCGGCTCGGTCGGACAGGTCGCCGGCGGTGTGCCGGCGATGTGCGACGGGGTGACCCAGGGCGAGCCGGGCATGGAGCTGGCCCTCGCCAGCCGCGAGGTGATCGCCCTGTCCACCGCGGTGGCGCTCTCCCACAACATGTTCGATGCGGCCCTGTATCTCGGCATCTGCGACAAGATCGTCCCCGGCCTGCTGATGGGAGCCCTGCGTTTCGGCCACCTGCCGGCGGTGTTCGTGCCCAGCGGGCCGATGGTTTCGGGGCTGTCGAACAAGGAAAAGGCGGATGTGAGACAGCGCTACGCCGAGGGCAAGGCCAGTCGCGACGAGCTGCTCGAGTCCGAGATGAAGGCCTATCACGGCGTCGGCACCTGCACCTTCTACGGCACTGCCAACACCAACCAGATGCTGATGGAGGTGATGGGGCTGCACCTGCCCGGTTCGTCCTTCGTCAATCCCGACACCCTGATGCGCGACCTCCTGACCGAGGAGGCTGCCCGCCGGGTGACGCGGCTGAGCAAGCAGGGCGGGCAGTTCCTGCCGCTCGGCGAGATCGTCGACGAGCGCGTGGTGGTCAACTCGGTGGTGGCGCTGCACGCCACTGGCGGTTCCACCAACCACACCCTGCACCTGCCGGCCATCGCCCAGGCCGCCGGTATCCAGCTGACCTGGCAGGACATGGCCGACCTCTCCGAGGTGGTGCCGACCCTGACCAAGGTCTATCCGAACGGCAAGGCCGACATCAACCACTTCCAGGCCGCTGGCGGCGTGGCCTTCCTGGTTCGCGAACTGCTCGACGCCGGGCTGCTCCACGAGGACGTCAATACCGTTGTCGGGCGCGGCCTGCGCCACTATGCCCAGGAGCCCTTCCTCGACGAGGGCCGGCTGGTCTGGCGCGACGGCCCGACGAAGAGCCTCGACGAGAGCATCCTGCGCCCGGCGACCCAGCCCTTCTCGGCCGAGGGCGGCCTGCGGGTGATGGTCGGCAACCTCGGTCGCGGCGTGATGAAGGTGTCCGCGGTGGCGCCCGAACATCAGGTGGTGGAGGCGCCGGCGCGGGTCTTCCACGACCAGCAGGCGCTGGCCGATGCCTTCAAGGCCGGCGAGCTGGAGCACGACCTGGTGGCGGTGATGCGCTTCCAGGGCCCGCGCAGCAACGGCATGCCCGAGCTGCACAAGATGACCCCTTATCTGGGCGTGCTGCAGGATCGCGGCTTCAAGGTGGCGCTGGTCACCGACGGGCGCATGTCCGGCGCGTCCGGCAAGATCCCGGCAGCCATCCATGTCTGTCCGGAAGCCATCGACGGCGGTCCGCTGGCCAGGGTGCGCGACGGCGACGTGATCCGCGTCGACGGCCAGGCCGGCACTCTGGAGGTGTTGGTCGATGCCGCCGAGCTGGCTGCCCGCGAGCTGGCGAGCGCCCCGCAGGGCGAGGGCGTCGGCTGCGGCCGCGAGCTGTTCGCCTTCATGCGCTCGGCGTTCAGCACGGCGGAGCAGGGCGCGAGCGCCTTCACCGCCAGTCTGGAAGCGCTGAAGTAAGGCCGGTGGCCTGTTCGGTCGGTTCGATGGAGCGGTTTCGGCGCCCGGACCCCGGCAGGCTGTCGCCGCTTTCCGCCATAGCCTTGCCATGACTCGTCGCGGCGCCTTGTCTTGGGGGCCGGTCATCCGAACGTCAGTTGGCCGACCGCGCAGGTCGTTAGAGCAGTTCTTCGTCGCTCGGATAGCGGGTGCTGTTGAGGCTCTCCTTGATCTTGCGCAGGTGCGGCTGGAAGTCCGCGCCGCGGCGCAGGGTCATGCCGGTGGCGAGCACGTCGAGCACGGTGAGCTGGATGATCCGCGAGGTCATCGGCATGTAGATGTCGGTGTCCTCCGGCAGCGGGATGTCCAGGCTCAGGGTGCAGGCCTTGGCCAGCGGCGAGCCGGCGGCGGTCAGGCCGAGCACCGAGGCACCGTTCTCGCGGGCCAGGTGCGCCACTTCGACCAGTTCGCGGGTGCGTCCGGTGTAGGAAATGATCACGAAGAGATCGCCGGTATGGGCCACCGAGGCGAGCATGCGTTGCATCAGCACGTCGCTCTGCGCCGACACGGCGAGGTTGAAACGGAAGAACTTGTGCTGGGCGTCCTGGGCCACCGAGGCCGAAGCGCCGAGGCCGAAGAAGTGGATCTGCCGGGCCTGGATCAGCAGGTCGACCGCCTTGTCGATGACCTGCGGATTGAGCGTCTGGCAGGCACTGTCCAGCGAGGCGATGGTGCTGCCGAAGATCTTCCGGGTGTAGGCCTCGGGGCCGTCGTCGGCTTCCACCGCGCGGCTCACGTAGGCGGCGCCGCTGGCCAGGCTCTGGGCCAGCTGCAGTTTCAGTTCCGGGTAGCCGCTGACGCCGAACGAGCGGCAGAAGCGGTTGACGGTCGGTTCGCTGACCTGGGCGGCCTGGGCCAGCGAGGCGATGCTGTAGCGGGTGGCTTGTTGCGGGTCCTGCAAGATGACTTCGGCGACCTTGCGTTCGGCCTTGTTCAGTTCTTCGAGACGGTTCTGGATCTGTTCCAGCAGATTACGCGCGCGATCCATGTTGGTTCCTGGGGCGGGTGGTGCGTTTGGGTGGCTTATCGTAACTGGGCGCTTCCGGGTGGAGCCACTGGAAATCCCGGTTATGGAGAAATGTTGTTTTATTACGTAATTATTGTTGATGAAACGATTCAATGGTGCTTTTATACGTCAGGACTTTGATAAAAGAACAAATATCATGACCTCTACCTCTGTCGAGCCTTGCACTTTCGCTCTCTTCGGCGCGCTGGGCGATCTGGCCTTGCGCAAGCTGTTTCCCTCTCTCTATCAGCTGGATCGCGCTGGCCTGCTGCCCGCCGAAACGCGGTTGCTCGCCCTGGCCCGCGAGTCCGGCGAGGAGAGTCGCCACCTGGCCACCATCGCCGAGCACCTGCGCCGCCACGTGCCGGGTGCGGAGCTGGAGGAGGGCGTCCTGCAGCGTTTCCTCGCTCGCCTGGACTACCTGTCGATGGATTTCCTCCAGGCCGAGGCCTACGCCGCGCTGGCCGACCGGGTCGGCGAGGCGCAGCGGCTGATCGCCTACTTCGCCACCCCCGCGGCGCTCTACGAGCCGATCTGCGCCGGGCTGGCCGAAGTCGGCCTGGCCGAGCGCACCCGGGTGGTGCTGGAGAAGCCGATCGGCCACGACCTGGCCTCCTCGCGCAAGGTCAACGATGCGGTGGCGCGGCACTTCCCGGAAGACCGCACCTACCGGATCGACCACTACCTGGGCAAGGAGACGGTGCAGAACCTGATCGCCCTGCGCTTCGCCAACAGCCTGTTCGAGACCCAGTGGAACCAGAACCACATCTCCCACGTGGAGATCACCGTGGCCGAGCAGGTCGGCATCGAGGGCCGCTGGGGCTACTTCGACAAGGCCGGCCAGCTGCGCGACATGATCCAGAACCACCTGCTGCAGCTGCTCTGCCTGATCGCCATGGACCCGCCGAGCGACCTGTCGGCCGACAGCATCCGCGACGAGAAGGTCAAGGTGCTCAAGGCGCTGGCGCCGATCGACGCCGCCCAGCTCAGCCAGCAGGTGGTGCGCGGCCAGTACGTGGCCGGCAACATCCAGGGCAAGGCGGTGCCGGGCTATCTGGAAGAGGACAACGCCAACCCGCGCAGCGACACCGAGACCTTCGTCGCCCTGCGTACGGAGGTCCGCAACTGGCGCTGGGCCGGGGTGCCCTTCTACCTGCGCACCGGCAAGCGCATGCCGGAGAAGCTGTCGCAGATCGTCATCCACTTCAAGGCGCCGCCGCACTACATCTTCGCCGCGGAGCAGCGCCCGTTGATCGGCAACAAGCTGATCATCCGCCTGCAGCCGAACGAGAGCATCGCCCTGCAGGTGATGACCAAGGAGCAGGGGCTGGACAAGGGCAT
>NZ_FOFJ01000124.1 GCF_900110885.1 Azotobacter beijerinckii
CGGCGTCTCAATGTGCTGGGGTTTCTGAGTCGCCAGGGCAAGCTGATTTACCACACGACCACCGACACCGTGACGACGAAGGTGGTCATCGAGGCTTTCGATCGCCTGCTCGAACAGAAGTCGCCGGAGGCCTTTGCGATCGTCGTGCTCGACAATGCCAGCATTCATCGCTCGGCCTTGTTTCTGCGCAAGGAACTGGAGTGGAGAGCGCAACGGCTCTACGTGATCTTCCTGCCAACGTACTCACCTGAGCTCAACCTGATCGAGATCCTCTGGCGGAAAATCAAGTACGAATGGCTGCCTGTAACGGCTTACCAGAGCTTCCTGTCACTCACCAGCCATGTGCTCGAGGTGCTATCAGGTTACGGCGAAAAATATCTGATTAATTTTGTATACTAACTTACCAGCGCGGGAAAAATCCCGAGCTGGATATGCCCGAGTTCAGCCTCGACAACCTGTCGCGCCACGATCCAGGGGCTTATGGCCCGGCGGGCGGAATTCCTCGCCGAGCGGGTCGACGGCATCTTTCGCAACCTCTCGCGCTCGCATGTGACCAACACGCCCGAAGGCTTCGCCAAACGGATGATCCTGAGCCATATCTACTCGGATTTCGGAACCACCGATCACGACCGCGAAGGCTACATCCACGACCTAAGGCTGGTCATCGCCAAGTTCATGGGGCGCGACGACCCCAGACGCGACACGACGACCCGCCTGCTCAACCTGGCCAGGGCCCATCGCGGCGAGTGGATCGAGGCCGACTGCGGCAGCCTGCGTGTGAGGGGCTACAAGGTGGGCACGGCGCATCTGGAGGTGCATCCGGACATGGCCTGGCGCCTGAACGGTATCCTAGCCTTCCTGCACCCCATGGCCATTCCGGAGAGTGCCCGCACCCGCCCCAAGCGCGCCAAGGCCTGCGGTTTCAAGAGCAAGGCCCTTTTCGACCGGCCGATCTCCAACGCGGCGGCCGGCGTCCTCGCCGCCATGGAGCCGTATTTCACCCTGGAGCCATCCACCAGTTTCCGCCATGAGTACGACCGCAAATTCGTGCCCAACACGCTCTGCATACGGTACAGCTCGGCCGAGCCGTCCAGGCACCTGCTTGAGGAGGTGGGCAGCGTGCTGGAAGCCCTGGGCGGCGTTGCGTGCAACGGTGGCAAGCACAAGAACCTGCGCTACTGGCAGTTCGACTACAACCCCGAGCAAATCGTCAAGGCCGTGGCCGTGAGCGGCCAGCTTCCGGACGCCAAGGCCCACCAGTTCTATCCCACCCCGGTCCCGGTCGCCGAACGCCTGGTGCAGTGGCTCGACATCCAGCCGACCGAGACCTGCCTCGAGCCGCAAGCCGGCCAGGGCGGCATCGCCGACCTGTTGCCGAAGGACCGGACCCTATGCGTCGAGGTCAGCCCGCTGCACTGCAAGATCCTGCGCGAGAAGGGGCATACCCCGATCGAGGGGGATTTTCTCGCCTGGAATCCCGGCACCCGGTTCGATGTGGTGGCCTGCAACCCGCCGTACAGCGAAGGCCGCTGGCAGGCGCACCTGCGCCACGCCGGCACCCTGGTCGAGGCGGGCGGCCGTCTCGGCGCGGTCCTGCCGCTGAGCGCCCGCCAGCAGGCGGCCGAGCTGTTGCCGGGCTTCGATCTGGAGTTTTCCACCCCCATCGACAACGCTTTTTCCGGCACCTCGATCAGCGTCCTGCTGCTGAAGGCCACGAAAGCCAAGCCGAAAGACGGACAGATGGGCCTTGGCCTGTAGGCCGTTCGGTTTTCCGTGACAGCGCCGGGCTTGCGGGTATGGCTCGGTTGGTCTCTGGCAGAGAGTTCCAGGCAGCCACCAGCGGCTCCCGTTCCACCCACACAAAGCATATGTCTTGCATATGCTTTGATCTGTTGCTACATTGCATATGTCCAACATATGTTTGAGGGGGTGAGTATGCGTACCGTCTCTATTTTCAGGAACGGCAAGAATCAGGCGATTCGACTGCCGAACGACATGGCCTATGAAGGCGTCGGGGAGCTGGAGATTACGCGCGAAGGTGACGTAATCACGCTTCGTCCGGTACGGCCAACGTGGCAGTCCCTAGCTGGCGTGCCGAAAGCCGATGCCGACTTTCTACAAGAGCGCCCGACTGTTGTCGGTGATGAAGGCAGGTTCAATCTGTGACTGCGACGACCTACATGCTCGATACCTGCATTTGCTCGTTCATCATGCGGGAACTCCCGGAGTCGGTTTTACAACGGCTGGCGGCAGAGGTTAGCCAAGGCAATCGAATCGTTATTTCTGCCGTCACCTACGCCGAAATGCGTTATGGCCAGATCGGCAAGAAAGCCTCAGCCAGGCATAAAACGCTGGTCGATGAATTCGTGAAGCGGCTAGATGCCGTGTTGCCGTGGGATCAACGCGCCGTAGATGCGACCGTTGAAGTCATGCAAGCGCTGACCAAGGCGGGCACGCCAATCGGCCACAATGACACGGCTATCGCAGGTCATGCGATAGCCTCCGGCTGCACGCTAGTGACAAACAATATTCGTGAGTTTGGCCGTGTACCTGGCCTTGTACATGAGGACTGGGTTTAGACGCCGCTCCGCTCAGCTATTGCGAAATCGCGCCTCGACCGGCTTAGAACGACCCGAAGCGGACATTGTTGAGGCAGATTGTATCGGCTCTTTACATAGCACAAGAAGGATTGGTTATAGTCAGCGTCCATGTCAGTGAAGGGATTCACAATGATGCTCGACCACCGACCGGCCACCTCTGCCGATGTCCCGACACTATGCACATTTCCTCAGACAGCTGAAGAGCTGTTCTTCATGTTTCCGAAGGCGGAATACCCCCTCACCGAGCCTCAACTATTAGCAGCGATTAGCCAACGATTTGAATGCACGGTGGTGACGGACGATCAGGCTGTTATTGCTTTTGCAAACTTCTATCGAGCCGAGCGCCAAGGAGTCTGCTGCATCGGGAATGTCATTGTCGCACCGAGCGCTAGGGGTCGTGGTGTAGCAACCTACCTCGTGGAAACTATGATGGGGATTGCACATCAGCGATATGAAGCATCGGAGGTGCAAATATCCTGTTTTAATCACAATACAGCAGGTCTCCTTTTGTATCGAAAACTCGGGTTCGAGCCTTTCGAAATTGAAGCGCGAACTTCTTCTGTGCAGGATAGGGTGGCCTTGGTGCATATGCGCCGGGTCCAGCTCTTATATTGATATGCGAAGATGCAGTAGATAAGTGAGGGTGCCATGGAAATTACAGGAATACCATTTGGAGTGACCGACTGGTCAAAAATTAAAGCGACGGAACACTTTGGCGAAACCGGAACTGCTTATTGGCGAACTTGCCAGTTTGGCTCAATTCGTGTTCGTATGATTGAGTACACTCCAGGCTATCTCGCAGATCACTGGTGCTCAAAAGGCCATATCCTTCTCTGTTTGGAAGGCGAACTACACACTGAGCTAGCAGATGGTCGCAGATTTACCCTCACGCCTGGCATGAGCTATCAAGTGGCTGACTGCGCAGAGCCTCATCGTTCGTTTACATCAGTTGGCGCCAAGCTTTTTGTGGTTGATTGAAGGCTGTGTCTAACATACGGTTAAAGTCGCTTGCTTGGTTCACTGGGACGAGCTAAAGCGGCTCCTTAATCTAAATCGTTGTCCACCTCTGGCCGTTGCCTGACGTGACCGGCAGGTTTGGGTCGCGCTGTGCCGGTGGTGTCCGGCTCAGTCCGACCCGCAGAAGACAGTCGAGTTGAAAGTTATTTCAGCGCAACGGCCCTAGTTCTTTGCATTGTCAGTCGCCCGATAATTCGCAAAAGCGGATTCGATTACAAAATGGATCAATTACTTCTAATACCTGTCCCCAACCAGTATATTGAATAGAGGGCTTCGAGTAACCATAGTTTTTCGCTGTGAGCTCGGCGTGCAACTCACCAACGCCAATAACTGGGACGAAGATCGTAGAGCCTGGTGTGGCGTCGCCATGATGCTCAGTCAGATGAACAACAAGGTCGCCCCTACGGGCTTGAAGATACAGCGGAAAATTTTTTTCAAAACGATGTTCCCAATCGACGCTGAATCCAAGGAAATCAATATAGAACTCTTTCGCCTTGGTCTCAGAAAAAATTCTAAGCAACGGTATGGCGCTCGAAGTTTGCATCCTTTCACCTATCGTTTGGCCAAAATAAGAGTTTAACCCAGTGGCTGCTCCTGGCCG
>NZ_FOFJ01000104.1 GCF_900110885.1 Azotobacter beijerinckii
GCCGATCGCCCTCGGCGAGCGGCTGTTCTCGCGCTGGGACTTCAAGCGGGTGCTGGCCGACGGCTTCGTCGACATCATCCAGCCCGACCCCTCGCACTCCGGCGGCATCACCGAGACGCGCAAGATCGCGGCGATGGCCGAGGCCTACGACGTCGCCCTGGCGCTGCACTGCCCGCTGGGACCGATCGCCCTGGCCGCCAACCTGCAACTGGACGCGGTCTGCTACAACGCCTTCATCCAGGAGCAGAGCCTGGGCATCCACTACAACGAGAGCAACGACATCCTCGACTACCTGGTCAAGCCGGAAGTGTTCGCCTACCGCGACGGTTTCGTCGACATCCCCCAGGGGCCGGGCCTGGGCATCGAGGTCAACGAGACGTACGTGCGGGAGCGTGCCGAGGTCGGTCACCGCTGGCGCAACCCGGTGTGGCGCCATGCCGACGGTAGCGTCGCCGAATGGTAAGTCCGGTCGCGGCGCGCCGGCCAGAACATTGAACGGGCTGGCCATGCTCGGCATCGCCCGACCGTTTCGATCTGGACTCCTTGGATGCAGCGCTGGCCGATCATGACTTCTTCAGCGAGCCTCGCTTATGGGGCTTGGTGGTAGGGTCCAGGCCATCTAGGAAGGCGCCAACAACGACCATTGAATCGCCTCACTAGCCTTCTCGCGGGTGGGCAACTCTTCGGCCAAACAGTCGACAAAAAATAACAGGACAGCCTAATGACCCAAGCACCTATCACTCCTCCATTCATTCCGGAAATCGAATTGGCCGGTCAGGGGGGCAGCCATCCTGAAGCATTGATCCGGCTGGATGGTACGAACTCCACTTTATTGCTGATCCATCGCCGGGAAGGGTTGCCGGAAATCGCCTATTGGGGGCGGCGCCTGCCGCAGGAAATCTCGGAGGCCGAGATCTTCGCCGTGCGTGCCCCGGACAGCCCCAATAACGGGCCGGACCAGTGGCGCCCGTTGATCACGCTGCTCGATACGATCGGCTGCTGGAATTTCGATATGCCCGGCCTGATCGCGGCGCGTCCCGATGGAAGCGGCTGGACTGCGAGTTTCGAGACCGAACAGGTGGCACGAGAGGGCCAGCGGCTTGTGGTACGGGGGAAAGACCTCGTATCCGGGCTTGCGCTAGTGCTGAATCTGGAACTCGGCCCGGATGACGTGCTGACCAGCCAGGCGCGGCTGAGCAATACCGGTACGCAGACCCTGCGGGTCGAGCGGCTTGTCTCGGGCACCTATCTGCTGCCCGAGTCGGTCGATACCGCGCATGTGCTGTCCGGCGAGTGGGGGAATGAATTCGGCATCGAGCCGATGAACCTGACCCGTGGCGGGATCGTGGTGGAGAGCCGCCGCAACCGCACGCACGACCACTTCCCCGGCATGCTGCTCTCGCCGGCCAACACCTCGGAGAACGCGGGCGAAGCCTGGGCCGTACAGCTTGGCTGGAGCGGCGGTCATCGTCTCTGCGTGGAGCGGATGGAGGACGGACGCGTCCGTTTGTCGTGCGGCGAATATCTTTATTCGGGCGAGGGAGATCTCGCGCCTGGCGCCGAGCTGGTCACACCGGTTGCCTATGCCGCCTATTCGTCCGCCGGGTTTTCCGGATGCGCCCGGGCCTTCCAGGCCCATGCGCGTCGCCACGTCCTGCACTGGCAGGGCGGCAAGATGAAACCGCGCCCGGTCCTCCTGAACTCCTGGGAAGGGAGCGGGTTCGACCTGCATGAGGATCAGCTGATGCGCCAGGTGGACGCGGCGGCCGCACTCGGCATCGAACGGTTCGTGCTGGATGACGGCTGGTTCGGGGCGCGCCGCGATTGCGATGCTGGGCTTGGGGACTGGTTCTCGGCCGCTTCGGTCTTTCCGAATGGCCTGCGTCCCCTGGCCGACAGGATTCACGGGCACGGCATGGAGTTCGGGCTCTGGTACGAGCCAGAGATGGTCAATCCGGACAGCGACCTGTATCGCGCGCATCCGGACTGGGTGCTGCAGACGCGCGGCTACCCCTTGTGGACGTCCCGCAACCAGCTGGTGCTGGACATTTCGCGGCCCGAGGTCTCGGATTACCTGTTCGAGGCGATCTCCGAGCAGGTCGCCAGCGTGCGGATCGATTACATCAAGTGGGATTTCAATCGCGATCTGGTCGAGGCATCCGATGCACAAGGTCGCGCGGCCTACCGCCGCCAGGTCCTGGCGCTCTATGCGCTGTGGGAGCGGCTGCACAAGGCGCATCCCGAGCTGGAGATCGAAAGCTGCGCATCCGGCGGCGGCCGGGCCGACTGGGGCGCGCTGGCACATACGCAGCGCGTCTGGACTTCGGACGACACCGATGCGCTGGAGCGTCTGGCGATCCAGGGCGCGGCATGGCATTTCCTGCCGCCGGAGGTGACGGGCTGCCATATCTCGGAGGTTCCGAACGGGATCACCGGCCGGACGACGACGCTGGATTTCCGGGCTTGCGTGGCAATTTTCGGGCATCTGGGGCTGGAGCTGGATCCGACGCACCTGTCCGCAGAGGAGTCCACGCGGCTCAAGGCGTGGATCGCGCTCCACAAGCGGCTGCGCAGCCTACTCCATCACGGGCAGGCACAGTTCTGCGCGGCGGACCCGGCACGGGTCGTGCGAGGGGTCGTCTCCGACGATGCACGGTCGGGGGTCTTCCTGGTGGCCCAGCGCGACTGGGTTTCCGCCCGCAGACCTTCGCCCATAAGGCTGAGCGGGCTCGACCCCGCGAAAACCTATCGCATCACACTCCCTGAGCCGCAAAACTTGCCAGCAGGGTACCGGCCGTCCGAGGTGCAAAAGGCGGTATTTTCCGGAAAAGTCCCGGTCAGCGGAGCGACGTTGATGGATGTCGGGGTTTTCCCGCCTTTCATGCAGCCATTGACCGCCATGGTCGTGGAGTTGCAGGCCGTGTAAGGTTTTGGTCTCTGGCCGGAACGTTACGGTGCGCAGCCGACAGCCACTCTGATCGGTTGCGCACCTTGTGATCGTGTTCGGACTGGTCAGGCGCAATGGTCTGCTCAAGGCGATACCTATCCCACTCTATGAGCGGGCCTCGACATAATCTGCAAGGAGACGGGGTGGCCTGTGGGGTGTGACCACATCAATGGAATCGAAGCTAGGGAGACTCGACACTCGAATAGGAGAGACTTGCCATGACGGGTAATTCCGTGCTCGACGATATGCGAGCAAGAGGGCCGGCCATACAGGTCATATCCCTGCCACGCGGCAGACATCAGTTGCACACCATGCCGACCAATGCCGGCTATGACCGGATACGGGACCGCACCTATTGCTGGGATGGCCGTCGACGTGGCAACACGCCTTTCGCCATCGTGCAGCATACCCTCGCAGGGGAAGGCAACCTGCGCTTCGAGGGGCGTCACCACCGGCTTTGCGCCGGCGACACCATGTTGGTCATGGTCCCGCACGATCATTGCTATTGGCTGGAGGAGGGAAATTTCTGGGAGTTCTTCTGGATCGCCATGTACGGCAAGGAAGCTCTCCGGCTGCAGCGGGCCTTGTTGGACGAGCGTGGACCGGTGTTGCGCCTGAGCGACAAGACCATCGAATGCCTGGCCGGAAACGTCGATGCCTTGACACGCACGCCGGAGCTGACTGCCGGGCGGGCATCGGCCCTGGCCTACGAGGCGCTCATGGCACTGCACGACGACCTGCTTGTTCAGGATATCGCTCTAGATGCGCCACAAACGGGGGGGGTTGTCTCCATCCAGAAGCATATCCATACCTGCCTGTGTCGCGAGCCCAGCACCATCTCCCAGCAGCCCGAAGACGACGAACTGGATGTGGCGAGCCTGGCTCAGTTGGCCGGCTTGAGCCGTTCCCATTTTTCCCGGCTGTTCACCCGCACGGTAGGCATGTCCCCGGCGCAATATGTCCTGAATGAACGCATGAAGCGCGCGGCCCACCTGCTCGAAGTGACTGACCTTTCGGTCAAGGCCATTGCGCTGTCTGTAGGCATCCGCGATCCCAATTACTTTTCGAAGTTGTTCCGTCACGCCTTTTCCCTGTCCCCCAGCGAATTCCGTCTCAGCGGCCTGTATGTGAACAGCCGGGGCAGCCTTTGAACCGGTCTGCCCTCGGGCGCCCGTTCGTCGGGTAAGCAGCGCCGCTGATTGGCGCTGACAGCTTTCCCGATAGTCGTCGTGCTCCCGCTTTGGGCTGGCCGGCCCAGCCCTGCGCATTCTTTCCAGCCGCCCTGGCGGCTGTGGATCTGCTCGTAGAACGGACTATGGGATCTGCGCAGCCGCAGGCAGAAGCGCTCGCCAGGAGCTATGGCATGCTGGTTAAGATTAATCCTATATTGTGGGATTGTATTTCACATATTGAAATTTCCGGAAATTCGATTTAGTGTTCCTTCAACGGGAGACTTGCTATGCCCGAACACGACAACAACACCCCATCGGGTGCTCAGACGCTGTTTCGCGGCCCGACCATGATCGATGCGCTAGCCCAAGGCGGGTATTGTCCATTGCTGGTGAGTAAGTTGCGTTGGGATAAAAATGCTGAGCATGAAACAAACTATCCTGCTCTAAAGGGGCATCTCTAGAATCTAGAAGCTGCGCCATATATTCACATGGTTATCCCGATGCAGGATTTACTCTTTCATATTGAAAGCGGCTTTGCTCTATTCGAGGACTTTCCAGTTAGAAAATAAAGCGTATAAATCCATGCTGGCCTTATGAAAAAATCTGAGGAGACTCTGAAGAATCCTTTTTGCTTTGAAAGTAGATATCTGAAAGCCGCATTGTTCTTGGTTTTGGCTTTTTGCCGAAGCTAAAAAGTAGGGTTTTCACCTTCCCTAAAAATCACTTACAAAAAAACCTTACAGGTAGGGGTATATGTCCGATAATAGTTCCAGCGTTCAAGCGGACGCCGTCAGAACTGGCGGCTCAACACTTGTTCTCGCCATAATTTATGTCACCGCGCTTTTTTTCATCTGGGCGCTGGTCACCAACCTGCTCGACCCGCTGCTAAAGACTATGAAGACGGTCTTCACCCTGACGCCCGTTGAGTCGATGCTAACGGGGTTTGCCTTCTTTATCGCTTATTTCTTCGCCTCTCTCCCGTCGGCGGCTTTTCTCTCAAGATTTGGTTACGCCAAGTCGATCATGGTCGGTCTAGGTGGCATTGTTGCTGGCTGTTTTATCGCCATCGTTGCAGCCAAAGTCCATGTCTATATGGTTTTCCTGGTCGCTCTTTTTGTTATGGCATCTGGTGTAACCCTGCTTCAGGTGACGGCCAATCCGCTGATTGCGTCGATGGGTAACTCCGAAGGCTCGGCCTTTCGTTTGAACCTGTCGCAATCCTTCAACTCGCTGGGCGCGGCGTGCGGCCTGTTTTTTGGGGCTTCCTTTCTGCTCAACGGCGATATCTTCAAGAAGGATATAGTGATCACCGATCTGATGCGTGAAGCCGCGCTCGGCTTTGTCACCAATGTTTATCTGGTGATCGGCCTGGCACTAGCGCTTTTCATCTTCGCCATCTGGCTGGTGCGTGACAAGATTACAGCGGCAGCACCCAATACGGGTCATCTGGTTTCGCCGTTCACTGCCCTGACATCCAAATGGGCGAATCTCGGCTCCATCGGTATCTTCTTGTATGTTGGCGCAGAAGTGGCCATCTCGCTTAACCTGCTGCTCTATCTTGAACAGGCCAATATTCTCAATGTCGAAACCCAAGCGGCCGGACACCTGACCACCTTTTACATGGTATTCGCCATGATCGGTCGCTTTGTCGGCTCGGCCCTGCTCAAGGTTGTCAAGGATTACGCCATGCTTACCATCGTGGCGGTAGGCGCTATAGCACTCTGTCTGGTCGTGATTTTCACCAAGGACATGGTGCCATCGGCTCCCACCGGCATGATCAATGTCATCCTGGCGTCGGTACCTAATACATCGGGCCTGATCCCGGCGTTCGCCGCACTCCTGATCGGGCTTTTCAACTCGATCATGTTCCCGACCATCTTTACCCTCACCCTGCAACGTTCAACGGCACCGACTTCCGCGACTTCCGGTCTTTTGTGCCTGGCTATCGTCGGCGGTGCCATTCTGCCGCTGATCTTTGCCAAGATCGAAGAGGTGACAGGGTCCAAGTCGCTCGGTTTCATCGCACCACTGATCTCTTACGTTTATGTGCTGTGGTTCGCTGTAGTTGCCAAAAAGGCTCCGACCCACACCCTCAAGGAGGGCATCAGCTGCGGCCACTAATTGGCCCACCGCAATCTTTGACGAGCCCCTGCCTGTACATCCCCCAGGCAGGGGCTTTTGCATGTGGACTTGCCGAACACCCGCCTCCCGCTTTGGCTGTCTCACCTGGGGGTGCCAGCACTCACTCCGGGCCTCGAAAGCTTCCGAGCTGATTTACCCCAACGTGTTGTAGCGCTGCTGGCGTCACCGACCAGCGCCACACCGTCTCGTAGGTCAGCTTGATGCCACGCGCGGCCAGCCGCTCCTCAACCATGCGCAGGCTCAAAGGGAAACGGTAGTGCATAGCCGATCACAGTGAGTGGAAAGCGGTAACCATGACAACACGGCGGCAGGCGGCATGGGCGGGGTAAGGAGAGACCGTTCAGAGCCACCCCTTTCAAGGTCTTTACGTAAACTCCCTTCCCTAAAACCATCAAGAGGGCAAGGCGGTGTGGGACGAGATTCTGGCGCGATTCGAGAAGCAGGCACCGACCGGCCAGCGTCATGGCACGGCTGGTGTTGGAACGGGCGATGCCGGCTGCCTGGGTCGACGAAGTGTTCGAGACCAACCGGCAGCGCCAGTATCCCCGGGAGCTGCTGTTTTCCACCGTCGTCGAGCTGATGTCGCTGGTTTCCCTG
>NZ_FOFJ01000182.1 GCF_900110885.1 Azotobacter beijerinckii
TGCACCAATGCGCAGTACCGAACCCAACTGCTGTTTGGCCCGGATGCCTCATAGCGCGATTGCCCTGTGGAAGCAGCCCAGGACGGACTTTCTACACCCACATCTCCGACCAGTACGCGCCGTTTCACACCAAGGTGGTCAACGTCGGCGTGCGCGACTCGACCTACGTGCTCGATGGCCTGCTGTACCACGAGTCCGACCTGCGCATCGAGGAACACTACACCGACACGGCAGGCTTCACCGATCATGTCTTTGCCCTGATGCACCTGCTCGGTTTCCGCTTCGCGCCGCGTATCCGCGACCTGGGCGACACCAAGCTCTACATCCCCAAGGGCGATACTGCCTATGACGCGCTCAAGCCGATGATCGGCGGCACGCTCAACATCAAGCACGTCCGCGCCCATTGGGACGAAATCCTGCGGCTGGCCACCTCGATCAAACAGGGCACGGTGACGGCCTCGCTGATGCTGCGCAAGCTCGGCAGCTATCCACGCCAGAACGGCTTGGCCGTCGCCCTGCGTGAGTTGGGGCGCATCGAGCGCACGCTGTTCATCTTGGACTGGCTGCAAAGCGTGGAGCTGCGCCGCCGCGTGCATGCCGGGCTGAATAAGGGCGAAGCGCGCAACGCCCTGGCTCGCGCGGTGTTCTTCAATCGCCTGGGCGAGATTAGGGATCGCAGTTTCGAGCAGCAACGTTACCGGGCCCTGGTGACGGCCGCCATCGTGCTGTGGAACACGGTCTACCTGGAGCGGGCGGCAAACGCCATGCGCGGCCACGGCCTGACTGTCGATGACGCGCTGTTGCAGTACCTGTCGCCGCTGGGCTGGGAGCACATCAACCTGACCGGCGATTACCTCTGGCGCAGCAGCGCCAAGATCGGTGCCGGGAAATTCAGACCACTACGGCCGCTGCAACCAGCTTAGGGCCTGTTGACGTTTCACATGGGGAGCCACAGGAACCCACAAGCCATGGCCACCATGCTCTCGTAATTTCGCTTCAGCTTGTCGTAGCGGAA
>NZ_FOFJ01000135.1 GCF_900110885.1 Azotobacter beijerinckii
GGATCGGTGGCGAGCGCGGGGGCACCCTGGCCTATGTCGTCAACAGCCGTATTGCTTGGGCCGACAGTCGCGAAAATCTCAAGCTGGCTCGGTTCACCGCGCGGGTTCTGATTTCCTCGGAAGATCAGGCCGACCTCGGAGGAGAACCCCTGCAGCAAGTGCCGGCCTTGGCCCCTGGCGAACTACAATTGCCCGCTGGAGAAGGCGGCAAGCCACCGGCTCAAGAATCGCTAGAAGGTATGCTTCCCGATCTCCCTTCCCTGCCCAATCCAGCCGCGCAGTAATATCCCCAGCAGGAAAAATCTGCCTGGAATGCATTAGGGGCGGATCATCCATCGTAGTCGCGGGTTCGTGCCCCTGCATCTGAACGGCCGGCAGCGGGTGAGAGCGAATTTTTCCGCTGGCATTGAGGCTGCGTGCGGGCAGTGCGTGGCCTGGCTTCGCCTTTCCGGCCGCGCCCACCGCACCAGATGCATCTGGCCTTCTTCGAGGCAATGGCCCTCGCTGCCCTGGAAGGGAAGAAGATCCACAGCGATCAGTTGTGGGATGAAAATTGAGTTTCATCCTGAATCGATGTGGAGGGCGTGCGCACAGGCGTGGTGCCGAGTCCCCAACCGGTTCGCCGCAACATGCCTACCGCAAATCCGTTTTGTTTTTCAACAGAGTCGACCAAGAGCGGTCTTTTGCCGCCATCTGATAGAGCCATCGGTCGATAGCATTCCAACGTTGGCACGGCCTCGCATGCTCTGTTTGCATCTGTCTCAAACGATTTTCTATACTCGACGCCAATCGCCAAAACTCACGAGGTATTCATCCAATGCGCCTTTGATGCCACCGTCTGTATGACGGCCTGTCTCTACCTACCCCTACAAGCAGGGGGAGATCTTGGCATCCCTGGAATGACGCATGATGAATCCTTATCTGGCGCTGGACAGCCTTTCCTACGTTCTGTCCGATGGCAGAACGCTTTTCTCCAATCTCACCGAGCAATTCGACCAACAGCCCACTGGCTTGGTTGGGCGCAATGGCATCGGCAAAACCGTGCTGGCGCGGATCTTGGCCGGGGAGCTGGAACCCTCCACTGGACGCTGTTTGCGCTCTGGCACAGTGCATTACCTGTCCCAGCAGGTTTCCCGCCTGAATCATGTCTCCGTCGCCAGCCTAGCGGGTGTACAGGCCACATTGAATGCACTGGAGCGCATCGAGGCCGGTAGCACGGCGCAGGTTGATTTTGATGCCGTGGGTGATTGTTGGGATGTTCGTCAGCGCCTGCAGCATGAGTTGGAGCGAAATGGATTAGGACATCTGAATCCCCAGACTCCGGCGAGCACCCTCAGCGGCGGCGAGGCCATGCGTGTCGCCTTGATTGGAGCCGTTCTCTCGGACGCCGATTTTCTGATTCTCGACGAGCCCAGCAACCATCTCGACCGTCCGAACCGCCAGGCACTGATCGAGCAATTGCAGCGCTGGCCGAATGGCCTGCTGGTGGTCAGCCATGACCGGCAACTGCTGGAGGTGATGGCCCGCATCGTGGAGTTGTCGCCGCTCGGGCTGCGCAACTACGGTGGCGGCTACTCGTTCTATGCGCAATGCAAAGCCCAGGAGCGTGAGAGCGCCATTCAGCAGCTCGAACAGCGCAAGCTCGAACGCAAGCGCGAAGAACAGTCTCTGCGCGAACAGTGTGAACGCCAGGAACGCCGACAGGCGCGTGGCAACCGGCACGGACGCGAGGCCAACCAGGCGAAGATTCTGCTTGATCGCCAGAAGGAGCGCAGCGAAGGCTCGGCAGGCAAGTTGCGACAGCAGCAAACGGCCTTGCGGGAGCAACTGTCCCAGCGCGTGCGCGATGCTGCCCAGCAGGTGGAGGATGATGCCCAGATCACGCTGCATACGCTTCCTGTCACCCAGGCACCGCAACGCCGAGTGGCGGCACTGGATGAAGTAGAACTCCCCTTCGTGCCGCCCGCCCTGCGAAAGATCAGCCTGACATTGAGCGGCCAGCAGCGTATAGGCGTCGTCGGCCCGAACGGCTGCGGCAAATCCACCTTGCTCAAACTGCTGGCCGGTCAGTTTCCACCGTTGTCTGGCCGCTGCGACGTGTATGTCAAAAGTGCCTACCTCGACCAGCAACTGGCCGACTTGGTGCCGCAGAGGTCAACCATTGAACAGATACTGGCAGCCAACAGCACCGCAGGAGAGGAGGTGTTGCGGACACGACTGGCGCAATTGGGCCTGGATGCGCAAAAGATAACCGCTCCGAGCGGCTCGCTCAGCGGCGGTGAGCGCCTGAAAGCGGCCTTGGCCTGCGTACTCTACGCCGATCCACCAGCTCAACTCTTGTTGCTGGACGAACCCAGTAATCATCTTGATCTGCCTTCGGCTCAAGCCCTGGAATCCATGCTGCGCGGCTATCAAGGCGCGATATTAGTGGTTTCGCACGATGACACCTTTCTGAACAATCTTTCTCTGACAGATCGTCTGGTGGCGACTTCGGAGGGCTGGCGGCTGGAGTTGTGGTGAATTACCGAGCAATATCCGGCGTGTCGCTGCGGAGGCGACCCTCTGCAGCAAGTGCCGGCCCAGGAGTCGCTAGACGGCATGCTTCCCGACCTCCTTTCTTTGCCCCACCCACCCGAGCAGTAAAGACCTGCTGGAGACCCTTGCCACCCTGGCTGGGTTCAGGCGGCCCTGTGCCGTCGCAGCAGGTAGGGCGTGGGATCGCCCGTACCTTTTGCGCCGGCCATGCCAAGGCCTGAATAGATCGGCATCCGGGCCTGGTGCAAACTCTGGCTCCGGGCGCACCGGCAGTACCGGCGTAATGG
>NZ_FOFJ01000046.1 GCF_900110885.1 Azotobacter beijerinckii
TGCAACCGCGCTCTTTCTTGAGGACTGAGGATGATTCTGTAATGTTCCATGCCGACATTATGCATGACGCAGATTTAGATGTGTCATAACACTAGGCGCCTCCCTGTAAGCCATGACCTACAAGAGATCGAGAGCTTTCCCAATTGGCTCAAGGCGGCCGTCCGAGTAGATTCACCTACACACCGACATCGAAGGATCGATGGAGGCTGCTAGGGATCGACGCCAGGGATTTGGTGATGACACAAAGCGGCGAGGCTAACCCCTCGCCGTTTTTGTTTGTGCCGAAGAAAAGCAGCTCAGCAATCTCTCGCAGAGGCCACTCTGGCAGTAGCTGCCGCACTTGGGGCCAGCCGAGCCGGGGACCCTGGACCTTGCCCCTGCCGCGGGGAAAGTCTCGAGCCGCGCGGTAAGCCGGAGTTTTCGGCTCGCCGGTGCTTCCACCACATCCCGACCCTGAGCCGCTGAAGGCCATGCACCGGGCTGGTGCCGATCTGCTGGCTTGTGCGGCTTGTACATTCCAGAGCCGGCCAGTACCGGGCAAGTCTGAATCATGACTCGCTCGTCAATCGAAGAAGGACATCAATCGCCACGTTGCCTGCGCCGAAGCCTTGGGCGTCGGGACCGGGGCCGCCTGCCCGAAATACGTGCGCGAGCGCGAGGCACGTCGATGGTTAGGGGTAGAACGAGCAGTCGAGCGGCGGCTACCGATTCTGCTGACCGATCACTGGAGAGCGCCCTGATCTGGGGCTCTCTGCTGACCACCACCCGAGGTGGGGGAGTGGCGGCGATCATCCGTGCCGGCAGGGCGTGTCGCTCTGGCGGCGGCGAACGGAGAGAGGCGGGAAAAGTGGGGAGGCTCAATCGCGAAACGGGGGAGCGAATGGGGAAAATTTGCCTGCAAAAAGGCCAAGACAACAAAGGCCCGCATCGCTGCGAGCCTAAGTCGTTGATTTATATGGTGCCGGCACCAGGAATCGAACCCGGGACCTACTGATTACAAGTCAGTTGCTCTACCTGCTGAGCTATACCGGCAAGGAGGGGCGGCCATTATAGCTATTTGGCCTTGCGAGTAAACCGTCTGGATTCCGGAAGGCAGGGCGGCGGCGGGTTGCCGTTGCGTTTATTCACATTGGGGAAGCTTGGCAAGCTTCTTGATAAAATTGTGATGCGACAATTAGTCGCGCAATCAAGTGCTTGTTTTTATTGGATTTTTGTTTTTGCTCAAAAAGCAACCGATCATCCGGACAGCGCCTACTGTGGGCTTCGGAAGCGGTTGTTCGGGAACCATCAACACAGTTATCCACAGGCATTGTGGGTAACGCGCTCGGCCAGCAGCAGGTGGTTGCGTGGGGTCAGGAGGGTGCTGCAGAAGCGGCCCAGGCGAACCTGGTAGCCCTGCTCCTCCAGGTACAGTGCGCGGTCGAGCAGCAGCCAGAGTTCCAGCGGGCGGCGGAAGAGGGCGCGCAGCAGCTCCAGGTTGCGCACTTCGGCTAGGCGTTGCCAGCCCAGGGCTTCCAGCGCCGGCCAGTGGCGCGGCGCGGGGGTGGGGAGGCCTTTGAGGGCGGCGAGATCGCGGCAGTAGTCGGCGAAAGATTTTTGCAGCCAGTCGGTGGGCAGCGAGGGGGTCGGCAGGTAGGTGTCGATGCTGCGCAGTTCCCGCTGCAGCAGGTCGAAGGCCAGGCGGCGGGCCATCGACTGGTCGCGCTGGCGGCGCACCCGGGCGCTGGCGGTGACGGTTTCGCTGAGCGGCAGGCGCAGGTCCTCGCGGGACAGCTGCAGTTCCGAGGCTCGGGCGGCGGCGGACAGCGGCCGGTAGTCCGTGCTGTCGATGCGGTTGTAGCAGCAGGGCGCCACCGCCAGCTGCCGGCAGCCGGCGGCGCTGGCCAGTTGCAGCAGGCGCACATGGAGCTCGCCGCAGGCGTGCAGGGCCACCGGGGTGTGGCTGGCGTCGAGCTGGCCGGCGGCATCGGTGGCGAGCACGTCCTGCAGGCGGTGGTGGGCCGCCAGTGCGAGGCGATCGCTGAGCGCCTGGCCGGCCGCGACCAGGTCGCGGTCGTATTCCAGGCAGGTCAGCGACGTACCGTCGTGGGCCAGGGCGCGGCCGAGATGGCCCTTGCCGGAGCACCAGTCCAGCCAGTGACGGGGCTTGGCGCCGAACTGCAGGCGGCTGGCGAAGTGCTGGATCTGCTGCCACTTGCGTCCCGGGACGTCCACCGCAAAGCGCTCCGGCGCTCTGCTCTGCGCCTGGGCAGGCAGCTCGCCGGTCTCGCTCAGTGCAGCCGAGGCGACAGCCAGGCCGGCGAAGGGCTCGGGGGCGGCAAGGCGCTCGGGATGGTTGTGGGCGGCTTCGGCATCCTCCAGCGAGCGCCGGCGCAACCAGTTGGCCAGCGCGGGGTGCCTTGCTTCCCAGGGCAGCTGCATAAGGTTGAACGGCCGCGGTCGCCAGAGTTCCTGGTGGGCGAGCAGGAAGTCGTCGAGGGCGCGGAAGCGTTCGAGCAATCGCGGGCCGCTGAGGGGGAGGGCGTCTGGCATCGTTCGTGAGTGGCTCGGCTGGGGCGGCGATTATAGCGGGGGGATTCCGGCGGGCGGCACGGACGGGGCAAGTACCTTCGTCGGGAGGCCGGTGCGGGGCTCCGGACGCCTGATAGACTCCTGTCGGTTTCCGCGGAGAACGGGCACGAAGCGTGGCTATGCACTTTTTTGGCTCACGCAAGGCACTGTTTTGTCGCGCGCAGACCTAAAACGGGGCGTAAAGTCCCCGCGCGGTGACACAAAGATGTAGGTACAAGAGTTGCTAACATCTTTGAATCTGTCATCGCTCTGGCCACGCAGGAGGCCCGCCTTGTCGATCCATGTCGCTTTGCACCATGTCACCCATTACCGCTACGACCGGCTGGTCAACGTGGGGCCGCAGATCGTGCGTCTGCGCCCGGCCCCCCAAAGCCGTACCCGCATTCTCTCGTATGCGCTGAAGGTCACGCCGGGCGAGCATTTCATCAACTGGCAGCAGGACCCCCAGGGCAACTACCTGGCGCGCCTGGTGTTCCCGGAGAAGACCCGCGAGCTGAGGGTCGAGGTCGATCTGGTCGCCGAGATGGCGGTGATCAACCCCTTCGACTTTTTCCTCGAGCCCTATGCCGAAAAGGTTCCCTTCGATTACACCGAGGGCGAGCAGCGCGAGTTGTCGGCCTACCGGTCGGCCCTGCCGGCCACTCCGCTGTTCGCCCGCTATCTGGCCAGCATCGACCGCGCGCCGACCCGCACCCAGGACTTTCTGGTCGCGCTGAACCAGCGCCTGTCGCGCGACGTGCGTTACCTGATCCGCATGGAGCCGGGGGTGCAGACGCCCGAGGAAACCCTGGAGAAGGCCTCCGGCTCCTGTCGCGACACGGCCTGGCTGCTGGTGCAGCTGCTGCGCCACGTGGGCCTGGCGGCTCGCTTCGTTTCCGGCTACCTGATCCAGCTCAAGCCCGACGTGAAGTCCCTGGACGGCCCCAGCGGCACCGAAGTGGACTTCACCGACCTGCATGCCTGGTGCGAGGTGTACCTGCCGGGTGCCGGCTGGGTCGGTCTCGATCCGACCAGCGGCCTGTTCGCCGGCGAGGGACACATTCCGCTGGCGTGCAGCCCGGAGCCGTCCTCGGCGGCGCCGATCAGCGGCCTGGTCGACGAGTGCGAGTGCGACTTCTCCCACGAGATGCGCATCGAGCGCATCTGGGAAGCGCCGCGGGTGACCAAGCCCTACAGCGAGGAGCAGTGGCGGGCGATCCTCGAACTCGGCCACCGGGTCGATGCCGACTTGGTGCGCAGCGACGTGCGCCTGACCATGGGCGGCGAGCCGACCTTCGTCGCCATCGACTACCCGGACGACCCCGAGTGGAACACCGAGGCCATGGGGCCGAACAAGCGCCGCCTGGCCGCCGACCTGTTCCATCGCCTGCGCACGCACTACGCCCCCGGGGGGCTGACGCACTTCGGCCAGGGCAAGTGGTATCCGGGCGAGCAGCTGCCGCGCTGGTCGCTCAACTGCTTCTGGCGCAAGGACGGCGAGCCGATCTGGCAGGACCCGGCCCTGTGTGCCGACGAAACCCGCAGCTACGGAGCCGACGCCCGGCTGGGCGCGCGTTTCCTCGAGACCCTCTGCAGCTACCTCGGCATCTCCGGCGAGCATTTCTTCCCGGCCTACGAGGACTGGCTGTACTACCTCTGGCGCGAACGCCGCCTGCCGGAGAACGTCACCCCGGAGGATGCGCGGCTGGCCGATCCGATGGAGCGCGAGCGCCTGCGGCGGGTCTTCCAGTACGGTCTGGACCACGCGGTCGGGCACGTCCTGCCGCTGATGCGCAGCCATGACGGCAGCCGCTGGCTGACCGGCTCCTGGTTCCTGCGCGACGAGCACTGCCGGCTGATGCCCGGCGATTCGCCGCTGGGCTATCGCCTGCCGCTGGACTCGCTGCCCTGGGCTAGGGAAATGGACCAGCCCTACGTGCATGCGCAAGATCCCAACCAGCCCTTCCCGCCGCTGCCGAGCCGGCAGCGGATTCTCCAGCAGTTGCGTGCGGCGCCGCACGCCGGCCAGCCGGGCGGCGGCGCGGCGGCGGGTAGCGGTGCGGCCGGGCTGGGCGAGGGTGGTCGAGGCGAGGGGGCTCGTGACGAGACGGCGCCGGCGCCCTTCGCGTCGGCGGCCGGCATCGTGCGCACCGCACTGTGCGCCGAACCGCGTGACGGTCGCCTGTACCTCTTCATGCCGCCGCTGGAGCGCCTGGAGGACTATCTGGAGCTGGTCGCGGCCATCGAGTCGACCGCCCGCGAGCTGAACTGCCCGGTGCTGCTGGAGGGCTACGAGCCGCCGGCCGACCCGCGCACGCGGCATTTCCGCGTCACTCCCGACCCCGGCGTGATCGAGGTGAACATCCATCCGGCGGAGAGCTGGGACGAACTGGTCGAGCGCACCGATTTTCTCTACGAGGCGGCCCGCCAGTCGCGCTTGTCCAGCGAGAAGTTCATGCTCGACGGCCGCCACGTCGGTACCGGCGGCGGCAACCACTTCGTCCTCGGCGGCGCCACGCCGGCCGACTCGCCGTTCCTGCGCCGTCCCGACCTGCTGCGCAGCCTGATCAGCTACTGGCAAAACCACCCGTCGCTGTCTTACCTGTTCTCCGGCCTGTTCATCGGCCCGACCTCGCAGGCGCCGAGGGTCGACGAGGCGCGCAACGACTCGCTCTACGAGCTGGAGATCGCCTTCCAGCAGATGCCCGAGCCGGGCACCCCCTGTCCGCCGTGGCTGGTCGACCGCCTGCTGCGCAACCTGCTGATCGACGTCAGCGGCAACACCCACCGCGCCGAGTTCTGCATCGACAAGATGTACTCGCCGGACAGCGCCACCGGACGGCTCGGCCTGCTCGAATTCCGCGCCTTCGAGATGCCGCCGCACGCGCAGATGAGCCTGGCCCAGCAGCTGCTGCTGCGCGCGCTGATCGCGCGCTTCTGGGACGAGCCGTACCGGCCGCAGCGTCTGGTGCGCTGGGGTACCGAGCTGCACGACCGCTTCATGCTGCCGCATTTCGTTGCCCAGGATTTCCACGACGTGGTCTACGAGATGGAGCAGTACGGCTATCCGCTGCGTTCGGAGTGGTTCGCGCCGCACTTCGAGTTCCGCTTCCCGAAAGTCGGCGACTTCGCGGTGCAGGGCATGGCGCTGGAACTGCGCCAGGCGCTGGAGCCCTGGCACGTGATGGGCGAGGAGGGTGGCGCCGGCGGCACCGCGCGTTACGTGGATTCCTCGCTGGAGCGCCTGCAGGTGAGCGTCACCGGCATGGCCCAGGACCGCTACGTACTGACCTGCAACGGCCTGCCGGTACCGCTGCGTCCGACCGGCACGGTCGGCGAGTTCGTCGGCGGCGTGCGCTATCGCGCCTGGCAGCCGTCCTCCAGCCTGCATCCGAACATCGGCGTGCACGCGCCGCTGGTGTTCGACCTGGTGGACACCTGGATGCAGCGTTCGCTGGGCGGTTGCCAGTATCATGTGGCCCATCCGGGCGGGCTCAGCCACGAGCAATTGCCGATCAACGCCTATGAGGCGGAAAGCCGGCGCCTCGCGCGCTTCTTCCGTATCGGCCACACACCGGGCAAACTGGTGCCTGCCGCGCCGGTCGAGAACAGGGAGATGCCGATGACCCTGGACCTGCGTCGCCGCTGAGCGTCCTTCCGCTCCGGCGGGATGGCCTGCAAGGGAGTCCGTCCGGATTCCGCTGCCGGGCCGTTCCCGCCGGGGAGGGGAGCGCGATGCGCAACCCCCTGATTTCGAGTCACCCATGTCCGATCTGTTTGCCGACATTCCGCGCGACGCCGCGACCTACCATGAGCTTTTCGACGCCAGCGGCAAGGTGCGTCCGCACTGGCAGCCGATGTTCACTTTCCTGCAGCGCTTCACGCCGGCGCAGCTGCGCCAGCGCCAGGCCTTGCTGACCCGGCAGATCCAGGAAAACGGGGTGACCTACAACGTCTATGCCGATCCCGAGGGTGCCGACCGCCCCTGGGAACTGGATCTGTTGCCCAACATCATCCCCGCCGAGGAATGGCAGCAGCTCGCCGAGGGCGTGGCGCAGCGCGCGACGCTGCTCAACGCCGTGCTGGCCGACATCTACGGGCCGCAGCGGCTGCTCGCCGAGGGCCTGCTGCCGACCGATCTGGTGTTCGGCCACAGCAACTTCCTCTGGCCCTGCCAGGGCATCCAGCCGCCGGGCGGGACCTGGCTGCACGTCTACGCGGTGGACCTGGCGCGGGCGCCGGACGGCCGCTGGTGGGTCACCGCCGACCGCACCCAGGCACCCTCCGGCGCCGGTTACGCGCTGGAGAACCGCCAGTTCGTCTCGCGCGCCTTTCCCGATCTGTATCGCGACCTGCGCGTGCAGTACGTGGCCGGCTACTTCCATACCCTGCGCGAGACCCTGGCGCGCGAGGCGCCGACCAACGGCGAAACGCCGCTGGTGGTCCTGCTGACCCCCGGGCGATTCAACGAGAGCTACTTCGAGCACCTCTACCTGGCCCGCCAACTGGGCTATCCGCTGGTCGAGGGCAGCGACCTGACGGTGCGCGACGCCACCGTCTACCTCAAGACCCTCGACGGGCTGAAGCGTGTCCACGCGCTGCTGCGCCGCCTCGACGACGACTACTGCGATCCGCTGGAGCTGCGCACCGACTCGGCCCTCGGCGTGCCCGGCCTGCTCGAGGCGGTCCGCGAAGGGCGGGTGCTGGTGGCCAACGCCCTCGGCAGCGGCGTGCTGGAGTCGCCGGGGCTGCCCGGCTTCCTGCCGGCGATCAGCCGCAAGCTGTTCGGCGAGGAACTGCTGCTGCCGTCCATCGCCAGCTGGTGGTGCGGCGAGCCGCCGGTACTGCAGGCGGTGCTCAAGAAACTGCCGCACCTGATGATCCGCTCGGCCTATCCGGCTCGGCACTTCGATCCGCTGTTCGGCCCCGACCTGGATGCGAAGCAGCGTGCGGCGCTGGCCGAGCGCCTGCGCCAGCGTCCCTATGCCTATGTCGGCCTGGAGCGTCCGCAGCTGTCGCGGGCGCCGGTGTGGCAGGGCGAGCGCGGCAAGCTGGAGGCGCGGCCGATCGGCATGCGGGTGTTCGCCGTGGCCAGCGCCGACGGCTACCGGGTGATGCCAGGCGGTCTGACCCGGGTCGCGGCCCATGCCAACGCCGAGGTGCTGTCGATGCAGCGCGGCGGGGCGAGCAAGGACACCTGGGTGCTCGGCGGACGGCATGCCGCCAGCGAGCCCTGGCAGTGGGTGCGTCCGCTGGGGGTGGCCGACATCGTGCGCAGCGACCCCTACCTGCCGTCGCGGGTGGTGGAGAACCTCTACTGGTTCGGCCGCTACAGCGAGCGCTGCGAGGATAACGCGCGCCTGCTGCGCATCATGCTGGCCGGCTATGTCGACGACGCCAACGACCCGCAGGCCCTGCAGGCCGCGCTGGCCGTGGCCGAAGGCCTCGGCCTGCTGCCCAAACCCAGCTGCGACTGCGACCTGGAGGGGCGGCTGCGCCGTGCCGTGCTGGGCAAGGACTGGCCGGCCAGCCTGCGCAACAATCTGCAGTACCTGCACATGGCGGCCGCCAGCGTGCGCGGCAAGCTGTCCCAGCAGAACTGGCAGGCCCTGCTCGAGCTGCAGCGCGCCGCGCAGTGCCTGGACAACGAGGAGGCCGACCTGGGCGAGCTGCTGGACTTCCTCGACAGCCAGCTGGTCTCCATGGCGGCCCTCTCCGGCTTCGTCCTCGACGACATGACCCGCGACCACGGCTGGCTGTTCCTGCTGATCGGCTGTCGCATCGAGCGCCTGCAGTTCCTCGCCAAGAGCATCGCCGGCTTCCTCCGCGGCCGTGCCGTGCACGACCAGGCGGCGCTGGCCTGGTTGCTCGAACTGGGCAACAGCAGCATCACCTACCGCACCCGCTACCTGGCCACGGCGCAACTGATCCCGCTGCTCGACCTGCTCCTGCTCGACCAGCAGAACCCTCATGCGGTGCTCTACCAGCTGCATGTGCTGCGCAGCTCCCTGCGCCGCCTGGGCGAGAGCTTCGAAATGTCCGCGGGGCCGGACCTGCAGGCCATGCACGACCGCCTGGCCGCCTTCGACCTGGGGCGCCTGGAGTACAACCCCTTCGCCTACCCCGACAACCCCGCCGCGCTGAACGAGCTGGCCGACCTGCTGTGCGAGGTCGCCGCAGAGGGGGGACGGCTTTCCGATCATCTCGGCCTGCGCTTTTTCGTGCATGTCGACGCCAGCCAGCGGACCCAGTCGCGATGAACACTGCCCAGTACCGGATCGTCCACGCCACCCGTTACCGCTATTCGGCGCCGGTGTCCCTGGCCCAGCAGATGGCCCATCTGTGGCCGCGCGACTGCCCCTGGCAGCGCTGCCGCAGCCGCGAGCTGACCATCGGCCCGCCGCCGACCCGGCGGGTCGACGATCTCGACGCGTTCGGCAATCCGCTGACCCGCCTGGCCTTCGAGCGGCCCCACCACGAGCTGGAGGTGCGCGCCCGGCTGCAGGTGGAAGTGCTGCCGCGCCCGAACTTCGACCTGGCCGACTCGCCGACCTGGGAGCAGGTCTGCCTGGGCCTGACCTACAGCGGCCGGCCGCTGGGCGCCGCGCAGCTGGAGGCGGCGCGCTTCCGCTTCGACTCGCCCTACGTGCTCCTCGAGCAGACCTTCTCCGCCTTCGCCGACGACTGCTTCGTGCCCGGGCGCCCGCTGCTGCTGGCGGTACAGGCGCTGATGGAGAAGATCTTCCGCGAGTTCACCTTCGATGCCTCCGCCACCCAGGTGGCCACGCCCCTCAAGCAGGTGCTGAAGGATCGCCGCGGGGTCTGCCAGGACTTCGCCCACCTGATGCTCGCCTGCCTGCGCTCGCGCGGTCTGGCGGCGCGCTACGTCAGCGGCTACCTGCTGACCCGCCCGCCGCCCGGCCAGCCCCGGATGATCGGCGCCGACGCCTCCCACGCCTGGGTTTCGGTCTACTGCCCGCGCCAAGGGTGGGTCGACTTCGATCCGACCAACAACATCCGCCCGGCCCTGGAGCACGTCACCCTGGCCTGGGGGCGCGACTTCGCCGACGTTTCGCCGTTGCGCGGGGTGATCCTCGGCGGCGGCCGCCACGACCCGGAGGTGAGCGTTACCGTCATGCCCCTGGCCGAGGCCGAGAAGCACGCACTTTGATCGCGGGCCGCACGCGGCCCTTCGACCAGGAGTTTTCCATGAAATCCCCGCTATCCTTGTTTGTCACCGCCTGCCTGGCGGCATCCGCGCTGCCGGCACAGGCCCTGGACATCCTCCCCGGCCTCTGGGAGTTCGAGTCCAAGGGCGTGGTGGCGGGCGGCCAGCCGATCCCCAACATGCAGGAAGTCATGGCGCAGATGCAGAAGCTGCCGCCCGAACAGCGCAAGGCGATGGAGGACATGCTGACCCAGCAGGGCCTCCAGATGGGCGACAAGGGCGTGCGTGCCTGCCTGAGCGCGGAGCAGGTCAAGTCTCAGGCGCTGCCGTTCCAGGACGATCGCCCCGGCTGCAACCAGGAGGTGACCGAGCGCAGCGAACAGCTCTGGAAGTTCCGTTTCCACTGCCCGGACTCCCAGGGCGAGGGCGAGACCCGTTTCGCCAGCGAGCGCGAGTTCACCACCGTGGTGAACATCGTCACCGCCGGCAAGAGCGGAGTCACCCACATGGAGTCCCATGCCCGCTGGGTGGGCGACGACTGTGGCGGGCTCGAGGCCAGCCAGGGGAATCGTTAACCCCCCAAAAACATTGCGAGGAGGCTTGGAGAATGGACGCTCTGCCGACGACAAGAACCTGCGCAATCCTCGACCGCGACGGGCTGCAGGCCCTCATCGCGGCGCTCGCCGCCCGCGGCTACCAGGTGCTCGGGCCGGTGTTGCGCGACGGGGCGATCCTCTACGACGAGATCGCCGGGCTGGCCGACCTGCCGGCCGGCTGGACGGATCGCCAGGCACCCGGCCGCTATCGCCTGGAGCGCCGCGCCGACGAGGCGCTGTTCGGCTTCGCCGTCGGGCCTCAGTCGTGGAAACGCTTCCTGCATCCGCCGGTCGAGACCCTGTGGCGGGCGCAGCAGGGGGAGGGCGGTCTGCTCTTCAGCACGGCTGCCGGGCCGTCGCCCCGCTACGCCTTCCTTGGCGTGCGCGCCTGCGAACTCCACGCCATCGCCATCCAGGACCGGGTGTTCTGCGAAGGTCCCTACCCGGAGCCGGGCTATGCGGAGCGCCGGCGCGACGCCTTCATCGTCGCGGTCAATTGCGCCGAGGCCGGCGACACCTGCTTCTGCGCCTCCATGGACTGCGGGCCGCAGGCCGAGGACGGCTTCGACCTGGCGCTGACCGAGCTGATCGACGAAACCCGCCACGCGTTTCTGGTCGAGGTCGGCAGCGCGGCGGGCGAAGAACTGCTGACCGGCCTGCCGCGGCGAGCGGCGGCGGACGCCGAGCGGGCGGCGGCCGCGGCGGTGGTCGCGCGCACCGCCAGCCAGATGGGGCGCCGCCTGGATACCGCCGGGCTGAAGGAGCTGCTGCAGGACAATCCCGAGCATCCGCGCTGGAGCGAAGTCGCCGAGCGCTGCCTGAGCTGCGCCAACTGCACCATGGTCTGCCCGACCTGCTTCTGCACCACCGTGGAGGATCGCGGCGATCTGGCCGGCAGCTCCGCCGAGCGGGTGCGCAAGTGGGACTCCTGCTTCACCCTGGATTTTTCCTACCTCCACGGCGGCAGCGTGCGGCAGAGCGCCAGGGCGCGTTATCGCCAGTGGATGACCCACAAGCTGGCCAGCTGGATCGACCAGTTCGGCACGTCCGGCTGCGTCGGCTGCGGGCGCTGCATCACCTGGTGCCCGGTGGGCATCGACATCACCGAAGAAGCGGCGGCGATCCGGGCAACCTTGCCGGAACCCAGGGGGGAAGATCATGGAGGGCATTGAGGAGATCCTCGGCCGGCACCCCTTCTTCGCCGGCTTCGCCGCCGAGCACGGCCGGCTGGTCGCCGGCTGCGCGCGCAACCAGCGCTTCGCGGCGGGCGAGTACCTGTTCCGCGAGGGCGATCCGGCGGATGCGTTCTTCCTCATCCGCCACGGCCGGGTGGCCCTCGAGCTGGTCGAGCCGGGGCGTCCGCCGGTGGCCTTCGCCACCCTCGGCGAGGGCGAGATCGTCGGTGCCTCCTGGCTGCTCCCACCGTACCGCTGGCGGTTCGCCGCCCGCGCCGTGGAGCTCACCCGGGCGATCGGCATCGATGCGGCCTGCCTGCGCGGCAAGTGCGAGGCGGACCATCACCTCGGCTACGAGATGATGAAGCGCTTTTTGCCGATCCTGGTGGAGCGCCTGCAGGCCACCCGGCTGCAGATTCTCGACGTCTATGGAAAGCGCTGACATGCCGGTAGCGCTCGCCGATCCCTTCCTGCCGCAGCCCTACCGCGTCGAGCGCCGGCGCCGCGAACTGGCCGGCACCGTGACCCTGGAGCTCGCGCCGCTGGCCGGTGCCTGCCCGGCCTTCGCGCCCGGGCAGTTCAACATGCTCTACGCGTTCGGCGTCGGCGAGGCTGCGATCAGCCTGAGCGGCGACCCGGCCAGCCGGGCGACCTTCGTGCATACCGTGCGCCATGTCGGCGCGGTCAGCGGCGCGCTGGCCGGGCTCGAACCCGGGGCGACCGTCGGCGTGCGCGGCCCCTTCGGGCGCGGCTGGCCGCTGGCGGCGGCCGAGGGCGCGGACGTGCTGGTCGTCGCCGGCGGACTCGGCCTGGCGCCGCTGCGTCCGGCGATTTACGCGATCCTGGCCAGGCGCGAGCGCTATGGCCGGGTGGTCATCCTGGTCGGCAGCCGCAGCCCCGCCGAGATCCTCTATCGCCGCGAGCTGGAGCGCTGGCGGCAGCGTTCCGACCTCGAGGTACGGGTGACCGTCGACCATGCCGACGCCGGCTGGCGGGGTCATGTCGGCGTGGTGCCGGCACTGATCCCCCGGGCGGATTTCGACCCTCAGGACACGCTGGCGTTGGTCTGCGGGCCGGAGGTGATGATGCGCTTCGCGGCCAACGCGCTGCTCGCGGCGGGGATCAAGGCCGGACGCATCCACCTGTCCCTGGAGCGCAACATGAAATGCGCCATCGGTCTGTGCGGCCACTGCCAGTTCGGCCCGTCCTTCGTCTGCAAGGACGGGCCGGTGATGAGCCTCGAGCGCATCGCCGAGATCCTCGCCGTGCCGGAGATCTGAGATGAACCGACGCCCGCGTCTCGCGGTCTGGAAGTTCGCCTCCTGCGACGGCTGCCAGCTGTCCCTGCTCGATTGCGAGGACGAGCTCCTGCTGCTCGCCGAGGCGGTGCAGATCGCCAACTTTGCCGAGGCTTCCAGCGCCATGGAGGGCGGCCCCTACGACCTCTCGCTGGTGGAGGGCTCGATCACCACGGCCCACGACGCCGAACGCATCCGCAAGGTGCGCCGGCAATCGAAATTCCTCGTCACCATCGGCGCCTGCGCCACCGCCGGCGGCATCCAGGCGTTGCGCAACTTCGCCGACGTGAACGACTTCGTCGCCGCCGTCTACGCTTCGCCACAGTACATCGAGACCCTGGCGACCTCGACGCCGATCTCCGCCCACGTCCCGGTGGATTTCGAGCTGCGCGGCTGTCCGATCAACAAGGCGCAATTGCTGGAGGTGATCTCGGCCTTTCTCGCCGGACGCAAGCCGGCGATCGCCGCCCACAGTGTGTGCATCGAGTGCAAGCAGCGCGGCACGGTCTGCGTGATGGTACAGGGCACGCCCTGTCTCGGCCCGGTGACCCATGCCGGCTGCGGCGCCCTCTGTCCGAGCTACCGGCGCGGCTGCTACGGCTGCTACGGGCCGATGGAGACGCCGAACACCGAAGCGCTGGCCCGCGAATGGACGGCCCTGGGCGCCGCGCCGCGGGACATCCGGCGCGCCTTCCACACCTTCAACGCCTGGGCGCCGGCGTTTCGCGAGGAGGGCGAGGCCCATGACGACTAAAAGGATCAAGGTCGACTACATGGCCCGCGTCGAAGGCGAGGGCTCTCTCGATCTGCACATCGAGAGTGGCCAGGTCACCGCGGCGCGGCTCGGCATCTTCGAGCCGCCGCGCTTCTTCGAGGCCCTCCTGCGCGGCCGCGGCTTCGCCGAAACCCCGGACATCGTGGCGCGGATCTGCGGCATCTGCCCGGTGGCCTACCAGATGACGGCCGTGCATGCCCTGGAGAATGCCTTCGGCGTGCGGGTCGAGGGGCAGTTGCGGGCGCTGCGTCGGCTGCTCTACTGCGGCGAGTGGATCGAAAGCCATGCGCTGCATGTGGTCATGCTGCATGCCCCGGATTTTCTCGGCTTTCCCGACGCGATCCGTATGGCGGCCGAGCACGGCGAGCGGGTGCGCAGCGCCCTGGCCCTGAAGAAGGCCGGCAACGCCCTGATGCGTGTGCTCGGCGGACGCGAGATCCATCCGGTCAACGTCCGGGTCGGCGGCTTCTACCGCGTGCCGAGTCGTGCCGAGCTGGCGCCGTTGGCCGAGCAGCTCCGCCAGGCCCGCGACCGCGCCGTCGAGCTGGTGCGCTGGGTGGCGGGCTTTCCCTTCCCGCCGCTCGAACGGGACTACGAGTTCGTCGCGCTGCGCCATCCGCACGAATATCCCCTCAACGAGGGGCGGCTGGTCTCCAGTCGCAGCCTCGACATCGACATCGCCGACTACGAGACGGAGTTCGAGGAGCGCCAGGTGCTGCACTCGACGGCGCTGCATTCGCTGCTCAAGCGGCGCGGCGCCTACCTGGTCGGGCCGCTGGCGCGCTATGCGCTGAACTTCGACCGGCTGCCGGAACATATCCAGGCACTCGCCCGCGAGGCCGGGCTCGGTCCGGTGTGCCGCAATCCGTTCCAGAGCATCGTGGTGCGCGCTCTGGAAATCCTCTACGCCTGCGAGGAGGCGCTGCGGATCATCGCCGCCTACCAGCCGCCGGCCGTCGCCGCCGTGCCGGTCGAGCCGCGCTCGGGCACCGGCTTCGGCTGCACCGAGGCGCCGCGGGGCACTCTCTGGCACCGCTACGATCTGGCCGCCGACGGTTCGCTCGAGCGGGTGCGCATCGTCCCGCCCACCGCGCAGAACCAGCCGAGCATCGAGGCGGACCTCGAGGCCGTCGCCACGCCGCTCCTCGACCAGCCCGAGGCGCTGATCCGCGAGCGTTGCGAACTGAGCATCCGCAACCACGATCCGTGCATCTCCTGCGCAACCCACTTCCTCAAGCTGTCGCTGCACCGCGGATGAGTGGCGTCGACGCTGCAGGCCGGGTGCTGGTGATCGCCTTGGGCAATCCGGACCGCGGCGACGACGGCATCGGCCCGGCCGTCGCCGCCCGGCTGGAGGGCCGGCTGCCTCCCGGGGTCGCCTTGCTGGTCCGCCGCGGCGACCTGCTGGGGCTGATCGAGGACTGGGCCGGCGTCGTGGCGCTGGTCTGCGTGGATGCCGCGGCCCCGCTGGGCGAGCCGGGGCGCATCCGCCGGCTCGATCTGGCGACCGACGAGCTGACGCGGGAGCTTTCGCTCGCCTCCAGCCACGGCTTCGGCCTGGCCGAGGCGGTCGAGTTGGCCCGCGTCCTTGGCCTTGCACCGCCGCGGATCGTGGTCTATGCGGTGGAGGGGTGTCGTTTCACGGGCGGCACCGCGTTGAGCACCGCGGTCGCCGCCGCCGTGGCCGAGACCGCCGAACGCATCCTCGCCGAAGTCGGCCGGCTCCTCCGACCGACGGCAGGGGTTGCCGGCCCCTGACGCTGCCGCGTTTTCCCATCTGGCGACAGACGCTTTCTCCTTTGTTTGCCGGGGCTTGCATGGCGTTTTGCCATGCCTCCCCTTGACGAAGTTTTCACTGCGGCTGCGGCATAGTCCGCGCCAAGCTGGGGCAACCCTGGCATCGGTACGCAGCAATCGAGGAATTCATGGCAACGACGAAATCTACAGTCGCCGGGCGTAGTGCTATCGACTGGGCCGGGCTTGGCTGGATGTTTCTGTTCTTCTGGTATTTCTCGGGTGTCACTCAAGCGTTGATCTGGGCGTCGGGCGTCGCCGGCTTCAGCGGTTTTCGCCAGGCTTTCCTGGCCAGCGCCCTGTGGCTGGTGCCGCTGCTGCTGTTCCCCGGTCGGGCGAAGCTGCTGGCGGGAGCAATCGGCGCCGTGCTCTGGCTGTGTTCGCTGGCCGGCTTCGGCTATTTCCTGGTGTATGGCCAGGAGTTCTCGCAGAGCGTCATCTTCATCATGTTCGAGTCGAACGTGAACGAGGCGAGCGAGTATCTGGGGCATTACTTTTCCTGGTCGGTCGTGCTCGCCGCGGCCGCCTACGGCCTGGGCGGCTGGCTGCTGTGGCGCAAGGTGCGCCCGGTGTACCTGCCGCGTCGGGCGGCGCTGGTCGCCAGCCTGCTGCTGTTCACCTGTTCCGTCGGCTATCCGGCGGCGCGCCAGCTCCTCAAGCACGAGCAGTTCCAGACGGCGCTGGAGGACTTCGAGAAGCGCATCGAGGCGGCCTCGCCCTGGCAGTTGGTGGTCGGCTATCACCAGTACCGTCGGCAACTGGGGAACATGGAGGACCTGCTGGCCAGCCGCGAGCAGATTCCGCCACTGAAGAACCTGGTCGATGCCCATGCCGGGCAGCCTTCGACCCTGGTGCTGGTCATCGGCGAGTCGACCAACCGCCAACGTCTGAGTCTCTACGGCTATTCGCGGCCGACCACGCCCAACCTCGACAAGCTGCGTGGCGAGTTGCAGGTGTTCGACAACGTGGTCACCCCGCGCCCCTACACCATCGAGGCGCTGCAGCAGGTGCTGACCTTCGCCGACCAGGAGCACCCGAACCTCTACCTGACCACGCCCTCGCTGGTCAGCGTGATGAAGCAGGCCGGCTACAAGACCTACTGGATCACCAACCAGCAGACCATCACCAAGCGCAACACCATGCTCACCACCTTCTCCAAGCAGGCGGACGAGCAGTTCTACCTGAACAACAACCGCGACCAGAACGCCCGTCAGTACGACGGCAGCGTGCTCGATCCGTTCGCCCGGGTGCTGGCCGACGACGCGCCGCGCAAGTTCGTGGTGGTGCACCTGCTGGGCGCCCACATGCGTTACAAGTACCGCTACCCGGATGAGTTCGAGCGCTTCACCGACCGCAGCGGCGTGCCGGCCAGCGTCACCGACGACCAGTTGCCGACCTACAACAGCTACGACAATGCCGTGCTGTACAACGACTACGTGGTGTCCTCGCTGATCGAGCGCTTCCGCGCCACCGACCCCAACGGCTTCCTGCTCTACCTGGCCGACCATGGCGAGGCGGTGTTCGACGCGCCCGATCCCGAGGTGCTTGGCCGCAACGAGGCTGCACCGACCGGTCCGATGTACACCGTGCCCTTCATCCTGTGGAACTCGCCGAAGTGGCAAGCGCAGCAGGCACGGGATTTCGCCGCCAGCCTGCACCGTCCCTACAGCAGCTCGCACTTCATCCACACCTGGGCGGACCTGGCCGGCCTGCGCTTCGACGAGTTCGACGCAAGCAAGAGCCTGGTGAGCGCCGAATTCCGGGAGCGTCCGCTGCTGATCGGCAATCCGGGGCAGCCGAAGAGCCTGATCGACTTCAGTCTGGTCAAGCCCAAGAAACCCGCCGACCAAGGCTCCGAGCTGGTCCAGCAGGAGCGCAAGGGCAAAGGGCAGCCGCTGTAGGGCTCCTTCCTGCCCGCCCGCCTCTCGGAGGCGGGTAGGGCGGTTCGTCCGGGGGGGCGTCAAGCTTCGATGGTGCCATGGGCGGCTCGGGAGTTGCCCGAGCACTCCCTTGGCGATTGGCCTGGAGGAAATCGCAGCCAACAAAAAACCGGCTCGATGGCCGGTTTTTTGTTGGCTTTGGGCGATGTGAGCCGCCTGAAAGCAGGATATGGTGCCCAGGGACGGAATCGAACCGCCGACACGGGGATTTTCAATCCCCTGCTCTACCGACTGAGCTACCTGGGCTAATGGTCGTCGCTGACGTGGGCAACACCACTCGGGGGAGGAGTGGTGCCCAGGGACGGAATCGAACCGCCGACACGGGGATTTTCAATCCCCTGCTCTACCGACTGAGCTACCTGGGCAACAACGGCCGGCATTAAACCGTTTTTCCCGCCGGAGCGTCAACATGCAGCCGGCGAAAAAATTAGTTTTTTTAAGCGGTTAGCGCGGGGGTGGCGGGCCGAGTCGGCGGCTCACTCCTTCGGCTGCACGTAGCCCTCGGCCAGGGCGTATTCCTCGCCGGAGAGGAACTTGTCCATCTCGCTCTGCAGGAACTTGCGATCCTCGGCGTTCATCATATTCAGCCGGCGTTCGTTGATCAGCATGGTCTGGTGCTTCTGCCACTCGTCCCAGGCCTGTTTCGAGACGTTCCGGTAGATGTCCTCGCCTTTGGGGCCCGGATAGGGCGGGCGGTCGAGGCCGGGCAGTTCCTCTTTGTATTTGCGGCAGTGCACGGTGCGGGTCATGGGGTTCTCCTCGAGGTCGGCGGGTCCGCCGGAGTCTGCAGTTCGGCCTGGGCGCGTTTGAGCAGCTTCTTCACCGGGGCGGCGAGGCCCAGGCGCGGCGGAGCGGCGAGGTTATACCAGAGCCAGTCGGCCTCGGCCACGGCGGGGGCGGCGTTCTCCACCGCCACCAGCCAGGGCTCGATGGCCAGCTGGAAATGGCTGAAGGTGTGGGTCAGGCCCGGCAGTGCGCGGCGCTCGCCGAGGTGCAGGGCGTGGCGGGCGGCGAGCGGGTCGAGGGCGTTGATGTCGTCCAGCTCCGGCAGGCTCCAGAGTCCGCCCCAGAGTCCGCTGGACGGGCGCCGGTAGAGCAGGATGGCGCCGTCGCGGCTGGCCAGCAGCGGCATCAGGGTACGCTTGCGCGGCAATTCCCGGCGCGGCTTGGGCGTCGGGTAGTCCGTCTCGCGGCCGAGCAGATGGGCGCGGCAGCCGGCCTGCAGCGGGCAGAGCAGGCAGGTCGGGCGGGTACGGGTGCAGAGGGTGGCGCCGAGGTCCATCATCGCCTGGGTGTAGTGGCCGACCCGGACCTGCGGGGTAAAGCGCTCGGCGGCCGCCCACAGGTGTTTCGCCGCCTGGGGTTCGCCGGGATAGCCGTCCTCGGCCAGGTAGCGGGCCAGCACGCGCTTGACGTTGCCGTCGAGGATCGGTGCGCGCAGGCCCATGCTCAGGCTGGCGATGGCGCCGGCGGTGGAGCGGCCGATACCGGGCAGTTCGGCGAGCGCCTCCGGCGAGCGGGGAAACTCGCCCCCGTGCTCGGCGACGACGATCTGCGCGGTCTTGTGCAGGTTGCGTGCGCGGCTGTAGTAGCCGAGCCCGGTCCACAGGTGCAGCACTTCGTCCTCGGGGGCTGCGGCCAGCACCTCCACCGTGGGCAATGCGGCCATGAAGCGCTCGTAGTAGTCGAGCACGGTAGCGACCTGGGTCTGCTGCAGCATGATTTCCGAGACCCATACCCGGTAAGGGCTGATGTCCTGCTGCCAGGGCAGGTCCTTGCGGCCGTGGCGGTCGTACCAGTCGAGCACGGCGCTGTTGAACTGCTCGGGGCTCATCGCTTGAACAGCCCCTTCAGTGTCTCCTTGAGTTCCGGGCTGACCTTGTCGCCGAGCTTCTCCTCGAGTTTCTTGTCGAGCTTCTCGCCGGCCAGGGTGGCGGCGATCTTGCCAACCCCGTCGCGATCCAGGCGGCAGGCCTTGGCGCCCAGTTCCAGCGGGCCGCGGCAACGGATCGGCCACTCCAGGCCGACGTAGCGCTCGTTGACCTGGCAAGCGGCGTCGGGCATCTCGCGCCGGTCGCCTTCGACGATCACGCCGACGCGGTAGTCCATGCCGAGCACGCGCAGGTCCAGATCGCCGTTGCCGTTGACCGTCAGGCCGGGGATACGCGCCTTGAGATCGGGATTGCTGGCGACGCCGTTGGTGAAGTTGAGGCTCCCCTTGAGTTCCTCGAAGGGGGTGTCCTTGGCGCCGGGCGGGTTGTTCAGCCCCTTGCGGTTGAGGGTGGCGATGGCCAGGCAGAGCTGCTGTTCGAGGTTGGCGTCGGGCAGCACGCCGTCGTGGAGGGCGAAGCTGGCCGTGCCGTTGAGTCCCTCGATCCAGGCCTTCTGGCTGTTGCCGCGGGTTTCCAGGTCGGCGTTCAGGTCGAGCAGGCCCTTGATCGGCGGTTGTTCCTTGCCCTCGGTCTTGATGAATTTCTCCACCGGTATCCGGCTGAGGTGCTTTTGCAGGCTGAGCACGGGGACGGACGGACGGGCATCGAGGCGGGCCTGCGCGTCGAAGTTGCCGTCGAAGAGTTCGCCGCGCAGGCTCTGCAGGGTCAGCAGACCGTCCTTGGCTGCGGCCTGCAGGTGGGCATTGCCGATCGGCAGGCGGTCGAGGGTCAACTGGCCGACGTCGAGTTCGGCCTGCAGGTCCAGCTTGCGCAGGGCGTCGATCGGCAGCACCGGTTCTTCGCTCCAGGCCTGCTGGGTGGGGGCGGTGGGCAGCGGGGTGTCGCTGTTCTGGACGGCCGTGGCCACGGCGCCCTTGACTTCCGCCTGGCGGGCGGCGCCGGCGGTCTCTTGTTTGTCTTGGGCGCTTTTGGGCGCCAGATAGCGGTCGAGGTCCAGTCGGTCGCCTTTGAGCTGCACGCGCAGGGCCCGGCGGGCGAGGTCGGCGACGGCGATGCGGCCGGTGAACTGGCTGTCGTCCAGCTTCAGGTCGAGCTTCTCGAAGGCCGCGGCGCTCGGCGTGCCGCTCAGTTGGGTGCTCAGCTCGAGGCGGGTCAGGCTGGCGGGATCGGCCGTCGCCGGCAGATCCTGGCCGAGGCCGGCGAGGAATTCGCGCGGGTTGAACGGGGCGATGGACAGGCCGCCGCTCAGTTGCGGGGTCTTGCCCAGCTCGCGCACTTTCAGCTCGCCGATGGCGCGCAGCTGGTTGGCGGTCAGTTTCAGGCCGTTCCACTCGGCCACCTGGGCGGTCAGGTCGGCGAGCAGTTCGCCCTGGGCAGCGAAGTTCAGGGTCTTGCCCTTGAGCGGTTCGCCCGAGGCCTCGCCGGACAGCCGGACGTTGCCCAGCTGGAAGCGCTGGAGAGCGGGGTCGAAGCGCAGCACGCCCTCGAGCTCGGTGCGCGCGCGCAGAACCGGCTGGTTGCTGCCGAGGAAGGCGCTCAGCTTGAGAGGAATGTCGCTGTCCGGGCGGATCGCGCCGCTGTTGAACTGGATGCTTTCGGCGCTGAATTTCTGTCCGCTGCGCGCGTCCTGGTAGTCCACCCGGGCGTTGTTCAGCGTCAGACTGTCGATGTCCAGGCGCAGCGCCCGGGCAGGGCTGTCGGCCGGGGTGGTCGGGGCCTTGGACGGCGGCGCGGTTTCCCCGCTGGCCACCTTCGGTTGTTCCGGCTGCTTGGCCCGGGCTGGGTGGCCAAGGTCTTCCCAGTTGCCGTGGCCCTGTTCGTCGCGGCGCAGGCGCAGCTCGAGGCCGTCGATGCGGATGTCGCTCATCTGGATTTCCCGGCGCAGCAGCGGCAGCACCCGCACCGAGAGGCCGATCATCTCCAGATCGGCGATGGGCTGGTCGGGGGTACGGGTGCTGGCCACGCTGGTCTGCTGCAGCTGCAGGCCGAGCCAGGGAAACAGGCTCCAGCCGATGTCGCCATTCAGGGTCAGTTCCAGGTTGGCCTTGTCGCGGGCGAGCTGGCGGATCTCGTCTTTGTAGTCGTTGGGATCGAACAGCTGGGTAAGGGCGAAGCCGAGGGCCACGACGATCAGCAGCAGCCCGAGGGCGAGCAGGCCAAGGATTTTGCCGAGCGCTTTCATGGGCGGGGTCCTTGTGGGGTTTTCGCGAGGGATATAGGCCGCCGAGTATAGCGGCCCGTCGGGGCGGCCGGACTTCAGAGGGGTTCCAGCGGCAGCTGGGTGCGGGCGGCCAGGACCTGGCTTTCCAGCTGGTCCGCGGGGGCCGCCAGGTACAGGGGCTTGCCGGCCGCCCCGGCGAGGCGCCGGGCCTCGTCGAGCAGGCGGCGACCGACGCCGCGGCCGCGGGTGATCTTGCGCACGCAGAGGTGCGACAGCCGCCAGCGGTCGTCGTTCCGCTCCAGCAGCGCGGCACCGAGCAGACGGTCGTTGAAGCGGCCGGCGATCAGCGTGCCGCTTTCCAGTCCGGCGGCGATCAACTGCTCGGCATCGGCATGGGGGACGAGCAGCCAGTCGGGGGCATCGGCGTAGATCTTCGCCAGGTCGAGGCGGTCCTGGGGGCTGGCGGTGGTGAGCGTTTCGACGTGGACGGGCATGGTTTTCGGGGGCCTGGTCGCTGGCTGGAGCGGCAAGGATAACCAGCAAAGCCCTTCCGCGCACCGGGCGGGCCGCGCCGGACGGCTTATCCAGGCTCAGGGTTTACGCCTATAATGATGCCCTTTCGTCTCACGATTAGCGGAGCTGTGATGGCCGAACGTACGGCTTGCGTCGAGCGCAACACCCTGGAGACCCAGATCAAGGTCTCGATCAACCTGGACGGCACCGGCAAGGCCCGCTTCGCCATCGGCGTGCCCTTCCTCGAGCACATGCTCGACCAGATCGCCCGCCACGGCCTGATCGACCTGGATATCGAGTGCCGGGGCGACCTGCATATCGACGACCATCACACCGTGGAGGACGTCGGCATCACCCTCGGTCAGGCCTTCGCCAAGGCCATCGGCGACAAGAAGGGTATCGTCCGTTACGGTCACTCCTACGTGCCGCTGGACGAGGCGCTGTCGCGGGTGGTGGTGGACTTCTCCGGACGTCCCGGCCTTTCGCTGCACGTGCCCTACACCCGCGCCCGGGTCGGCAGCTTCGACGTGGACTTGTTCCAGGAGTTCTTCCAGGGCTTCGTCAACCACGCCCAGCTGACCCTGCACATCGACAACCTGCGCGGTAGCAACACCCACCACCAGATCGAGACGGTGTTCAAGGCCTTTGGCCGCGCCCTGCGCATGGCCGTCGAGCTCGACCCGCGGATGGCCGGGCAGACGCCCTCCACCAAGGGGTGCCTGTGATGCAGACGGTAGCCGTGATCGACTATGGCATGGGCAACCTGCATTCGGTGGCCAAGGCGCTGGAGCACGTCGGCGCCGGCAAGGTGCTGATCACCAGCGACGCCCAGGTGATCCGCGAGGCCGACCGGGTGGTGTTCCCCGGGGTCGGCGCGATCCGCGACTGCATGGCGGAGATCCGCCGCCTGGGCTTCGATGCGCTGGTCCGCGAGGTGAGCGTCGACCGGCCGTTCCTCGGCATCTGCGTCGGCATGCAGGCGCTGATGGAGCGCAGCGAGGAAAACGGCGGGGTCGACTGCATCGGCCTGTTCCCCGGTCAGGTGCGTTTCTTCGGCAAGGATCTGGTCGAGGACGGCGAGCGCCTCAAGGTGCCGCACATGGGCTGGAACGAGGTCGCCCAGACCCTCGATCATCCGCTCTGGCACAACATCCCGGACAAGGGCCGCTTCTATTTCGTGCACAGCTACTACATCGAGGCCGGCAACCCGCGCCAGGTGGTCGGTCGCGGCCACTACGGGGTCGACTTCGCCGCCGCGCTGGCCGAGGGCTCGCGCTTCGCCGTGCAGTTCCATCCGGAAAAGAGCCACACCCACGGCCTGCAGCTGCTGCAGAATTTTGCCGCCTGGGATGGCCGCTGGTAATAATCTTCGGTCCGTAGGAGCCAGCCTGCTGGCGATCAGCCTATCGCCAGCAGGCTGGCTCCCACATGAGTCCTCTAATCTCTGGATATAGCCAAGCCATGCTGATCATTCCTGCTATCGATCTGAAGGACGGCGCCTGCGTGCGTCTGCGCCAAGGCCTGATGGAGGACGCCACGGTGTTCTCCGACGACCCGGTGGCCATGGCCGCCAAGTGGGTCGAGGCCGGCTGCCGCCGCCTGCACCTGGTCGATCTCAACGGCGCCTTCGAGGGCCAGCCGGTCAACGGCGAGGTGGTCACCGCCATCGCCAAGCGCTACCCGAACCTGCCGATCCAGATCGGCGGCGGCATCCGCTCGCTGGAAACCATCGAGCACTACGTGCGTGCCGGCGTCAGCTACGTGATCATCGGCACCAAGGCGGTCAAGCAGCCGGAATTCGTCGGCGAAGCCTGCCGCGCCTTCCCGGGCAAGGTGATCGTCGGCCTGGACGCCAAGGACGGCTTCGTCGCCACCGACGGCTGGGCCGAAGTCAGCACGGTGCAGGTCATCGATCTGGCCAAGCGCTTCGAGGCCGATGGCGTGTCCGCCATCGTCTACACCGACATCGCCAAGGACGGCATGATGCAGGGCTGCAACGTCGAAGCCACCGCCGCCCTGGCTGCCGCCAGCAAGATCCCGGTGATCGCCTCCGGCGGCATCCACAACCTCGGCGACATCCAGAAGCTGCTGGACGCCCGTGCCCCGGGCATCGTCGGCGCCATCACCGGCCGGGCGATCTACGAAGGCACCCTCGACGTGGCGCAGGCCCAGGCGCTGTGCGACGGTTTCCAGTGATCTATCGCGTAGGGCGCGCTTGATCGCTCCCACGCTCCGGCGTGGGAGCGCAACCGGGGACGCTTGGCGTCCCGAGTCCCGAGCGAGGTTCCCACGCTGGAGCGTGGGAACCATCAGCACCGTAGGGTGGGTTAGCCGCGTAGCGGCGTAACCCACCGATTGGTGTCGGTCGATTTTCAACCCGCTTCGGTGGGTTACGGCCTGCGGCCTAACCCACCCTACGAGAGAGACTGCCATGGCCCTCGCCAAACGCATCATCCCCTGCCTCGACGTGGACAACGGCCGCGTGGTCAAGGGCGTCAAGTTCGAGAACATCCGCGATGCCGGCGACCCCGTCGAGATCGCCCGTCGCTACGACGAGCAGGGTGCCGACGAGATCACCTTCCTCGACATCACCGCCAGCCACGAGGGGCGCGACACCACCCTGCACACCGTCGAGCGCATGGCCAGCCAGGTGTTCATCCCGCTGACCGTCGGTGGCGGCGTGCGCACCGTGCAGGACATCCGCAACCTGCTCAATGCCGGTGCCGACAAGGTGTCGATCAACACTGCCGCGGTGTTCAACCCGGAGTTCGTCGGCGAGGCTGCCGAGCGCTTCGGCTCGCAGTGCATCGTCGTCGCCATCGACGCCAAGCGCGTGTCGGCTGCCGGCGAGCCGGGGCGCTGGGAGATCTTCACCCACGGCGGACGCAAGCCCACCGGGCTGGACGCGGTGGAGTGGGCCCGGCGCATGGAGCGCTACGGCGCCGGCGAGATCCTCCTGACCAGCATGGACCAGGACGGCGTGAAGAGCGGCTACGACCTCGGCGTGACCCGCGCGATCAGCGAGGCGGTGGGCATTCCGGTGATCGCCTCCGGCGGCGTCGGCAACCTCGAACACCTGGCCGCCGGCATCCTCGAGGGCAAGGCCGACGCGGTGCTGGCGGCGAGCATCTTCCACTTCGGCGAGTACACGGTCCCGGAAGCCAAGGCCTATCTGGCCGGCCGTGGCATCGTGGTGCGCTGAGCCGCTTGGCGGCCCCGGGGGGAAAGCGCTGGCGCGGTTTTCCGCCCGGGCGGTGCGGGGCTATTGCCCGCGCGTCAGGTTGAGTCCCTTGAGCAGGTTGAGCGCCTGGCCCAACTGGTAGTCGTCGTCCTGCGGACGCGCCTTGGCGCCCTTGCCGTCCTTGCCGCTGGGCTTGTCCGGTCCGCCGTTGCCGTTGCCCAGGTGGCCGGCCAGATCGGCCTCGCGCAGGTGTTCCGGCTGGGCGTCCTGGGTCAGCTTGGCACGCTCCACCACGATGTCCGGCACTATGCCCTGGGCCTGGATCGAGCGGCCGTTGGGGGTGAAGTAGAGGGCGGTGGTCAGCTTCAGGGCGCGGTCGTTGTTCAGCGGCAGCACGGTCTGCACCGAGCCCTTGCCGAAGCTTTCGGTGCCCATCAGCACCGCTCGCTTGTGGTCCTGCAGGGCGCCGGCGACGATCTCCGCGGCCGAGGCGCTGCCGCCGTTGATCAGCGTCACCAGCGGTACACCTTCGCTGGCGTCGGTCGGGTCGGCCGAGAAGCGCAGCTCGGAGTTGGCGATGCGGCCCTTGGTGTAGACGATCAGGCCCTTGGTGAGGAAGTGGTCGGATACCTCGACCGCCGACTGCAGCACGCCGCCAGGGTTGTTGCGCAGGTCCAGGACCAGGCCCTTGAGCTTCTGCCCGCCGTTTTCCTTCTTCAGGCGTGCCAGCGTCTTGCCGACTTCCTCGCCGCTGTTGACCTGGAACTGGGTGATGCGCAGGTAGCCGTAGCCGGGTTCGAGCAACTGGCCCTTCACGCTCCTGACCTTGATCACCGCGCGGAGCAGTTCGACATCGAACGGCTTGCTGCCTTCGCGGACCAGGGTCAGCTCGATCTTGCTGCCGGGCTTGCCGCGCATCTTGTCCACCGCCTCGAGCATCGACATGCCCTTGGTCGGTTGGCCGTCGATCCTGACGATCAGGTCGCCGGCCTCGATGCCGGCCTTGGCCGCCGGGGTGTCGTCGATCGGCGACACCACCTTGAGCTGGTCGTCCTCCATGCCGACCTCGATGCCGAGGCCGCCGAATTCGCCGCTGGTGCTCTCCTGCAGGTCCCGGAACTCCTCGGGTTCGAGGTAGGCCGAGTGCGGGTCGAGGTTGCTGATCATGCCCTTGATGGCGTTCTCCAGCAGGGTCTTGTCGTCCACCGGCTCGACATAGGCGGCTTTGATCCGGTCGAGGACCTCGGCGAAGGTGCGCAGCTCGTCGAGGGGCAGGAGGGGTTTGCCTCGCGTCTCGGCGGCTGGCGCAGGCGCCTCCTCGGCGTGCAGGAAGGGAGCACCGAGCGCCAGGGCGGCGGCCAGGGCCAGCGAGAGGGGGCGGGGCAGATGCGGCATGAAACGAACTCCTCGAGTGAAAGCGGCGCTATCCCTGCGCGCGGCACCACAGGGCCGGATCGGTGGGGCGGCCCTGGTGGCGGATGGCGAAGTAGAGCGCAGGCATGTCCTGCCCGCCGCTGGTGCCGACCGTGGCGATCGGCTCGCCGGCCTTGACCATGTCGCCGGCTCCTTTCAATAGACTCTCATTATGCCCGTAGAGGCTCAGGTAGCCATTGCCGTGGTCGAGAATGACCAGCAGGCCCGAGCCGCGCAGCCAGTCGGCGAACACCACGCGTCCGGCATGGATGGCGTGCACCGGGCTGCCGGCGCTGGCGCCGATCAGCACGCCGTCCCAGCGGGCACGGGTATCTTCGCTGCGTGGCGAGCCGTAGGGGGCCAGTAGGCGGCCATCGACTGGCCACGGCAGGCTGCCGCGCGCCTGGGCGAAGGGGCTGTTGGGGGCGGCGTCGGCGCTGGACAGCAGTGGCGTCTCCGTGGCGGAAGCCGCGCTCCTGGCGCGCTGGCGCTGCGCCAGTTCCTGTTGGCGGCGCTGTTCGGCGAGGGCACGCTGGCGCGCTTCTGTGGCCTCGCGCGCCTGGCGGGCGAGGGTTTCCTCGATGCGCTGCAGCACCCGGATGAGTTCGGCCCGCTCTTCCTCGCGGGTCTCGAGTTGCCGTGCGCTGCTGGCATATTCCCGGCCCAAGCGGGCCAGCACCTGCCGGCGTTCCGCGCGGACTTCGGCGAGCCGCCCGCGGCGCTGCTCCAGTTCGCTCTTGCGTTCGACGAGCCGGACCTGCTGCGTGGCGATGTCCTGCTCGACCGTGGCCAACTGGCGCAGGGTCGCGTCGAAGGTTTCGAGTTGCTTGCGGCGTGCCTGGTTCAGATAGCCGTAGTAGGTCAGGGTGCGGGAAAGGCGCTCGGGCTGCTGCCGGTTGAGCAGCAGCTTGAGGTATTCCTGGCGGCCGTTCTGGTAGGCGGCGCGGGCCTGGATGGCGATCAGCCGCTGCTGTTCGTCGCGGGCGTCCTGCAGCGTCTGCTTTTCCTGGTCGAGACGGCGGAGTTCCCGTTCGCGGCTGCCCTGTTCCTCCTGCAGCTCGCGTACCTGCCTTTCCAGGTCGCCCATTTCCCGCTCGGTCTTGCCCAGGGCCTTCTGCACGGCGCTTCTTTCCTGGTTCAGCTGCTCCTGCAGCTTCTTCAGCTCGGCGATCTCCTGGCGGGCCTGTTCCAGCTGCTGCAGGGTTTCGCTGCGCTCGTCGGCGAACGCCGGGCCGAGTATGAGGGCGAGGATCAGGACGGACAGGGTGCGGTGCATGGCGTGCGGCATCGGGGGGAATGGATCGGCATAAGTATGCCTAAAAATAGGCCGGCAGGCTGCAGGCCGTTGCGGCGATCCCGGACGGTCGGCGGGCAGGCGAAGGGCCTTGCCCGCGCCGCTTGGTGTCTCAGGCCGGCTCGACCAGCGGACGGCCGGTCATTTCCTTCGGCTGCGGCAGGTCGAGCAGCTTCAGCATCGTCGGCGCCACGTCGGCCAGCACGCCGCCGTCGCGGATGCGCAGCGCTCGCCGGCCGACATAGATGAACGGCACCGGCTCGCAGGTGTGCGCGGTGTGCGCCTGGCCGGTGCTTTCGTCCTCCATCTGCTCGACGTTGCCGTGGTCGGCGGTGATCAGCGCCTCGCCGCCGACCTTCTCCAGCGCCGCGACGACCCGTCCGAGGCAGGCGTCCAGGCATTCGACCGCCTTGACCGCCGCCGCGAACACCCCGGTATGCCCGACCATGTCGCCGTTGGCGTAGTTGGCGACGATCACGTCGTAGCGCTGCTGCTCGATGGCCTCGACGAGCCGGTCGGTGACCTCGGGGGCGCTCATCTCGGGCTGGAGGTCGTAGGTGGCGACCGCCGGCGAGGGGATCAGGATGCGCTCCTCGCCCGCGAAGGGTTCCTCGCGGCCGCCGGAGAAGAAGAAGGTGACGTGGGCGTACTTCTCGGTCTCGGCGATGCGCAGCTGGGTCTTGCCGTGATTGGCCAGGTACTCGCCGAGCACGTTGGTCAGTGCTTCCGGGGCGAAGGCGCAGGGCGCCGGGATGCTCGCCGAA
>NZ_FOFJ01000098.1 GCF_900110885.1 Azotobacter beijerinckii
CCACAGTGTTTCGCCGCCCTGCGTACCGTCAGGCTCTGGGTCAACGCCTCGGCATAGTCTTGCCAGAGATGGCGCTTTCGCAGTCGCGCCATCGGTGTACCCGTCAATGGGTTGCTGGTTTTGCCGCAAAACTTGCAGCGATACCGTGGCAGGCCGCCATTGGAGCCCCACGGCTGTAACTCGCTGGACTGACAGTGCGGGCAACTGCTGGGCGTGGCGATCATGTCCTGCGCAAGGCTGCCAGGTGCCGACAGGCATGCCTTCAACTGCTCACGCTGTTCTGGGCTGAGGCTGGAGAGCTGAGCGATCCATCGCGTGAAGTGACTCGCTTTCATGATCCACCTCCCGCATGCGGAGACGTCATGATCAGCTTAGCCTGCTGCAACAGCTAACTCAGACATAGCCATAAGATTTCGGTTGACAAAAATTTTCACCATTGATCTAGGCGTGAATTTTATCAAGCGGCAACCGGCCAAACGGAAGGCCAATTCATGCCAGGTTTTTGCCCTGGTCTGGAGAGTCGAAACGATGGAAATTGGCGCCGACCGAAACCGCCCGACGGGGTACGGCATCACGCCAAGGGATACGGCAGCGAACAGCGGAGCACGCCAAGGGGTGAGGCGCCTGCCATCGTGCCGACGTATCCCTAAACGTATCCCTAAAACCGGGATATGTATGGAGATAACGGGAGACAACCAGAAACAACGAATCGGGCTGGAAGTGCCGTATTTACTGGCTTTCGTAGACAACTGGAGCCAACTGTAAACAACAAAATGGTGCCGGTGAAAGGAATCGAACCCTCGACCTTCTCATTACGAATGAGCTGCTCTACCGACTGAGCTACACCGGCGGAAAACGCCGCACATTATTCAAATTCGGCCGGCCGAGCTCAAGCCCCGGAGTGGCGAAATCGGCAACTTTTTTCAGTCTTTCAGGCAGTTGCGGGCGCCTGGCCGGGTCAGCGCAGCTCGATACGGTCGTCGTGGATGGCAATCAGGTCCTGCTTGTAGAGGCCGCCGATGGCCTTCTTGAAGCTGCCCTTGCTGACGCCGAACAGCTTGGCGACGAGTTCCGGCGGGCTCTTGTCGCCGAGCGGCAGTACCCCGCCCTCCTCGCGCAGCCGCGCCAGGATGCGCTCACTCAGCTCGTCGCGGGCGGCCTGGCCCAGCGGTTGCAAGCTCAGGCTGATCTTGCCGTCGTCACGCACTTCCTTGATGTAGCCCTGCTCGCGCATGCCGCCGCGCAGGAACTTGAATACCTCGTTCTTGTGGATCAGCCCCCAGTGCTGGCCGTCGATGATCGCCTTGAAGCCCAGCGGGGTGGGCTCGACCACCAGCAGGTCGACCGCCTGGCCGGGCCGGTAGTCGGCCGGGGTCTTGTCCAGGTAGCGATCCAGCCGCGCGGTGGCGACGATGCGCCGGGTACGCGGGTCGAGGTAGACGTGCACCACGCAGTAGTCGCCGACCTGCAGCGGGCGCTTCTCTTCCGAATGGGGCAGCAGCAGGTCCTTGGGCAGGCCCCAGTCGAGGAACAGACCGATATGGTTGATCTGCAGCACCTTGAGGCTGGCGAAGCCACCGACCTGCACCTTGGGCTTCAAGGTGGTGGCGATGGGCCGGTCCTCGCTGTCCAGGTAGACGAAGACGTTCAGCCAGTCGCCGACCTCGCTCGTCTGGTCCTTGGGCACGTAGCGCCGGGGCAGGAGGATCTCTTCGCCCGCACCGCCGTCGAGATAGAGGCCGAAGTCGGTGTGCTTGACCACCTGCAGAGAGTTGAACCGCCCAATGAGTGCCATCTTGAATACCTTGCTTGCCGGGGGCGGCATTCTACTCCCGGGGCGCCAGTCCGAGGCGCAACAACTTGCCGTTCGTCTCGTCGGTCAGCAGGTAGAGGTAGCCGTCCGGTCCTACGCGGACGTCGCGGATGCGGGTGGCCAACCCTTCCAGCAGGCGCTCCTCGTGAACGATGCGGTCGCCGTCCAGCTCCAGGCGGATCAGCGCCTGGGCGGCCAGGGCGCCGATGAACAGGCTGTGCTGCCAGGCGGGAAAGCGCCCGGCGTCGTAGAAGGCCATACCGCTGATCGCCGGCGACTTCTCCCAGACATAGTGGGGCGGCTCGGTGCCCTCGACACGCTTGCCGCGGGCCTCGGGGATCGGCAGGAAGGAATAGTTGATGCCGTGGGTGGCCAGCGGCCAGCCATAGTTCCTGCCGGGCTCGGGGATGTTGATCTCGTCGCCGCCACGCGGGCCGTGCTCGTGGGTCCAGAGCCGGCCGGTCCAGGGATTGAGCGCCGCGCCCTGTGGGTTGCGATGGCCGTAGGACCAGATCTCCGGCCGCGCACCCGCCCGACCGACGAAGGGGTTGTCCTCCGGCACGCGGCCATCCGGATACAGGCGTACCAGCTTGCCCTGCAGCTTGTCGAGATCCTGGGCGGTCGGCCGCTGGTTGTTCTCGCCGAGGGTGACGAACAGGTGGCCGTCGCGGTCGAACACCAGCCGCGAGCCGAAGTGGATGCCGGTGGAGAGCTTCGGCTGCTGGCGGAAGATCACCCGAAAATCCTCCAGTTGGCGCCGGTCCGCGGACAGCCGGCCGCGGCCCACGGCGGTGCCGGCATGGCCGTCCGCCCCGGCTTCGGCATAGGACAGGTAGACCAGCCGGTCCTCGGTGAAGCCGGGTGACAGCGCCACGTCGAGCAGCCCGCCCTGCCCCTCGGCGTAGACCTCCGGCACCCCGCCCAGCGGCTCGGAGAGCCGGCCCTCGGCGAACAGCCGCAGGCGGCCGGGCCGTTCGCTGACCAACAGCCCCTGACCGGCCGGGAGGAAGGCCAGGGCCCAGGGATGCTCGAGGCCGTCGGCCAACTGCTCGACCTGCAATCGGCCCTTTTCGCTGGGGTAGTCCGCCGCCTGAAGGGCCGGGCTCAGCAGGACACCGCAGAACAGGGCAATCAGGCGAAGAGGACGCATGGTCGAGTTCCTTTCCTGAAGGAGGGGCGCAGCCACTACAACTGTAGGAGCCAGCGTGCTGGCGATGCTTCTTTGCGGCGACCAATCGCCAGCACGCTGGCGCCTACCGGTCAGGCTCTGCGGCCTCGCCAGCGAGTACAATGGTCGCCCGATTCCGAGTGCTCCCATCATGACCGATCCCATCCGCCTGTCCAAACGCCTGGTCGAGCTGATCCATTGTTCGCGCCGGGAGGCCGAGCTGTATATCGAGGGCGGCTGGGTCAGCGTCGCCGGACAGATCGTCGAGGAGCCGCAGTTCAAGGTCGGCAGCGAGGAAATCCTCCTGCACCCCGACGCCGTGGCCGCGCCGGTCGAACCGGTGACCCTGCTGCTGCACAAGCCGGCCGGCGAGAGCCTCGCGCAGGCATTGCAGCGACTTGGCCCGGCGACCCGGGCGGAGAGCGACCACGGCCCGCAGCACCCGCTGCGCCGTCACTTCGAGCGGATCACCGCGCTGTTGCCGCTGGAGCCCGCCGCCAGCGGCCTGCAGGTGTTCAGCCAGCAGCGCGGCGTGTTGCGCAAGCTGGGCGAAGAGGCCGGCCTGCTGGAGCAGGAGTTCATCGCCGAGGTCGCCGGCCAGCCTGCCGAAGGCGGCCTGCAGTTGCTCAACCACGGCCTCGACTACCAGGGCCGGCCGGTGCCGCCGTGCAAGGTCAGCTGGCAGAGCGAACACCACCTGCGCTTCGCTCTCAAGGCGCCGAAGGACGGACAGATCGAGCACATGTGCCGAAGCGTCGGGCTCGAGCTGCTGGGCCTGAGGCGCATCCGCATCGGCCGTCTGGCCATGGCCAAACTGCCGGTGGGTCACTGGCGCTATCTGGGCGAACGCGAGCGGTTTTGAGTCATGAGATGCGCCGCAGCCAGCACGGCGCGACGTCTCACTGCGGGTCGCGGTCGATGGCGAAGGCCGACCAGGCCTGGCGCACCGGCATGATTTCCAGACGATTGATGTTGACGTGCGCCGGCAGGCTCGCCACGTAAAAGATCTGTTCGGCGATGTCCTCGGCGGTCAGCGGCGTGGTGCCGCGATACAGTCGGTCGGAGGCGTCCTGATCGCCCTTGGTGCGCACCAGGGTGAACTCGGTTTCCGCCAGCCCCGGGGCGACATCGGTGACCCGTACGCCGGTACCGAGCAGATCGCAGCGCAGGTTGTAGGAGAACTGCTGGACGAAGGCCTTGGTGGCGCCGTAGACGTGACCGCCCGGATAGGGCCAGTGGCCGGCGACCGAACCGATGTTGACGATGCTGGCGCCCTGGCCGGTGGCGATCAGGGTCGGCAGCAGCGCATGGGTGACGTTCACCAGCCCGGTGATATTGGTGTCGATCATGGTGTGCCAGTCCTCCAGCGCCACCTTCTGCGCCGCCTCCGGCGCCAGGGCGAGTCCGGCGTTGTTGAGCAGCACCTTGACCTGGCGGAAGCCCTCGGGCAGCGCTGCGACCGCCTCACGGACAGCCTGGGCGTCGCGCACGTCGAGGGCGGCGATGTGCACCGCAACCTTGCTCTTCAGCTCTTCCTGCAAGTCCTGCAGGCGCTCCAGGCGCCGGCCCGTCAGTACCAGCGACCAGCCGGCCTCGGCAAAACGGCGGGCGGCAGCACGACCAAAGCCGGAGGTCGCCCCTGTGATGAAGACAATATCGCTCATTCCTGAACCTCTTTTCTCGTGAAAAACACCGGCGCCGCCGGCATCGACAAGGCCCCGGGCGGAGCCGCTCGCCCAGTCATATTATCTCTTGGCGATCTTACCTGCTTGCCGGCGAAGTGGCATGCAATGCGCCGCCCTTCGGCCCGGCTGCCATACTGTCGGCATGGTCAGCGCCACTTTCCGCTTCTACGAAGAGCTCAACGACTTCCTCCCGCTCGAGCGGCGACGGCAAGCGTTCACCTGTCCCTGCGCGCGGGCGGCGACGGTCAAGCACATGATCGAGGCACTCGGCGTGCCACACACCGAGGTGGAGCTGGTGCTGATCAACGGCGAGTCGGCGGACTTCGCCCGGCCGTTGCGCGACGGCGACCGGGTGGCGGTCTATCCCCGCTTCGAGACGCTGGATATCACCCCGCTGCTCCGGGTACGCGCCCGCCCCCTGCGCCGGCTGTCCTTCGTCGCCGACGCCCACCTCGGCGGACTGGCCCGCCTGCTGCGCATGTGCGGCTTCGACACCCTCTACGACAACCACTACGAGGACGGCCAGATCGCCGCCATCGCCGCGGAACAGGAACGCATCGTGCTGACCCGCGACCGCGAGTTGCTCAAGCGGCGCATCGTCGACCGCGGCTGCTACCTGCATGCCCTGAAACCGGCACTGCAGTTGCGCGAGCTGTTCGAGCGCCTCGATCTGGCGCGCAGCGCCCGGCCGTTCAGCCTGTGCATCCACTGCAACCGGCCCCTGCGCGAGATCGCCGCGGAACAGGCCCGGCCACGCCTGCCGCCGCGGATCGCCGCCCTCTATTCGCGCTTTCTCGCCTGCGACGCCTGCCAGCGCCTGTACTGGGAAGGCTCGCACTGGCGTAGCATGTGCGCACTGCTGGCCCCGCTGCTGGACACCGCGCCGCCGGGGCCGGGTTAAGGCACTCCATCGGTCTGCCGAGGGGTGAGGGAAACGGATTTTGCGTGTCTGAACCGGACACCTTTTCCAAGCGCAGGGAGCCCGCCATGTTCTTTCGTTCGCGCAACAACCGCCCTGCCGTGAGCCTCGCCCTGCAGGGCGGCGGCGCCCACGGCGCCTTCACCTGGGGCGTCCTGGACGCCCTGCTGGAGGACGGCCGGCTCGACTTCGCGGGCGTCAGCGGCACCAGCGCCGGAGCAATGAACGCGACCGTGCTGGCCCACGGCCTGCTGCAGGGCGGGCGCGACGGCGCGCGCGAGGCTCTGGCGAACTTCTGGCAGGCGGTGGCCGGCAGCGCGCCCATGCTCAACGCCGGCGCCAGCATCCGCAGCGGCCATCCGGCGAGCAGCCTCCGGATGATGCTCTACTGGGCCCAGTTGCTCTCGCCGCGGCAGTTCAATCCGCTGAACGTCAATCCGCTGCGCGACATCCTCGTCTCGCTGGTCGATTTCGAACGCCTGCGCACAGACTGCCCGCTCGACCTGTTCATCGCCACGACCAATGCCAACACCGGCCGCCTGCGACTGTTCCGCCACCACGAGCTGAGCGCGTCCTGCGTGCTCGCCTCGGCCTGCCTGCCGACCTTCCACCACACCGTGGAGATCGACGGCGAACCCTACTGGGACGGCGCCTTTTCGGCGAATCCGGCGGTGTTTCCGCTGGTCTACGAATGCACCGCAAGCGATATCCTGCTCGTCCTGCTCAGCCCCATGGCCCACAGCAATACGCCCCAGAGCGCCGAGGAGATCCGTCGCCGGGCGCAGGAGCTGGCGTTCAAGTCCACCTTCCTGCGCGAGATGCACAGCTTCGCCCACGCCCGCGAACACGCCGCCCGCACGCTGCTGCCCCTGGGCCGGCTGGAGCGGCGGCTGAAGCAGACCCACCTGCACATGATCGCCGACGACGTGCTGATGGGCCGGCTCGCCGCGGAATCGAAGATGACCACCAGCCAGCCCTTTCTGGAAATGCTCCGCGACCAGGGTCGCTCACAGGCCATAGCGTGGCTGACGAGCCACTACCGGGCAGTAGGTCGGCATTCCTCGGTGGACATCGCTGCCGTGTTCCTCTAAGCCGCCGTGGAGAAGACAATCGCACGGCTCCTCCGACGCAGAGCGGGCAGCCCATTCCCGAGCGGCGGGAGCCAACTCCAGCCGGTAGCGCTGGAGAATTCTGGAAATCGTGCCGTCGGCGATCAGCGCCTCCAGGCCCCGCTCGAAGGCCTGGAACTTCTCGGGCGAAACCCGTTGGCGGGAGAAGGCGATGGCGTAGCCCACCTCCTCGAACAGACCGACCTCGCGGACGTTGCGCAGGTGATGCCGCTCGATCAACCGCCGAGCGATATTGCGATTCATCACCACCATGCCGTCGCCGAAACGCCCCGCATCGAGCTTGCGCATCAGGCGCAGGTTGTCGATTTCCAGGTGGACATGCGCCGTGGCGATGCCCTGCAGGCGCAGGCTCACCAGATTGGCCGTGCCGGAGGGGCCCAGCGTGTGCAGCTCGCGGCTGCCCCCCGGCTCCGGCTGCCAGCCTTTCGCGGGATTGGAGCGATGGGCGTACAGATCGAGGCTGGAGTCGATCAGCGCAGGGGTGAAGAGGAAATCGGCCGCCCTTTCGTGGTTGGGAATGACCGCGAAGACCGCATCGGCCAGTTCCTGCTCGACCATCGCCAGGGCACGACGCCAGGGTACCAGGTCGATCGGGCAGTCGAAGCGGATATGGGTGCAGACCGCCTGCACCACGTCGACGAAGGGACCGTGGGGAACCGGGGCCTTCGCCTCGCCGGAAGACTCCTCGGCCGAAAAGTCGAAAGACAGGAACTCACCGGTAGCGAAGCGCAGCTCGACGGCCCTGGCCGGCCAATACAGCAACAGCATCCAGATCGCCAGGAATACACGTATCGACATCGACTGACTGCCCGGCCACCCGCCGGAGACAGGGTGTCCACTTTTTCTGCACGCAAAAAAAGAGGCGAGGATGACCTCGCCTACTCTTCATTCCCTTTTCCCTTTTTCCCCGTCTCATCGTCCTGATGATTCGCTATCCTGCGAAGTCCCTGGCCGTCGTCCTTGCCAGCCTGTGTCAGTCCGTCGAGTCGGGTAGGGATAGGCCATTACTGGCCCATCCCCCCTAAGAACCGTGCGTGCGACTTTCACCGCACACGGCTCAAGCCTACATGAAGCCAAGAGGCTCGGCCGGCAACGCACGGAATTGTGCGCGACTATACCACTATAGGCCGCTGTGGAGCAGTGCTACCTGTTTTTTCTGGTTGTGGACCAGTGCATGGCAGTTCGGATGAAGCAGCACGCGATTGCTCAAAGTATCCGGCCCGCCGTCCACCCGTCTGACGACGTGGTGATCGTGCCAACCGGTTTCCTTGCTGACCGCGTGCCCACACAGAGCACATTTGCCCTGCTGTCGCCGGAAAAGCCCGAGGATCTGTCCCCGATAACGCAGCTTGTGCTGCATCCGTTGGACTCTCAGTTTTTCCCACTTCAGCTCCTGCGCCGCGTCGTAGGGATGGTAGTCTCCCGGAAGACGCTTCTGGTGCGCGGTTGTGGTGTCGGCCAGCGCATATAGCCGGCGGTACTTCACCTCTGCCTTGCTGTTTTTATATGGGAACGCGAACACCCAGTTCCGTCCGTTTATGGAGTGGAAGTATTTCTTCCGAATCCACGCCGCGGACTTCTGCGGATGCCTGCGTTTCGCCCACCTCCAGAGTCGCCAGTGGATCAGGTGGTCCAGCGTACTGAAGGTTTCTTGTGCTACTGCCGGGGCATGGTAGTGCGCCCATCCCCGTAGCACCGGGTTCAGTTGGCCGATCAACGCTTCCTGCGTCAGGGCGCCGCTGCCTTTGACGATCTCCCGCACCTTCCGATAGAACGCCGAGACGTTCTTCTTCGAGGGTTTGATCAGCAGCTTGTCCTTCCTGTAGGGCGATTTCGGCACGTA
>NZ_FOFJ01000028.1 GCF_900110885.1 Azotobacter beijerinckii
CAACCGGCTCGCCGTTCGACCCTTGATCCGCCTCATGATCTCGCTCGGCGCCAAACCCGGCGGGCTACTCACCAAGATGTGCACGTGCTCCTTGCTCACCACGCCCTTCACTATCCGGATCTCAAACGCCTCACACGTTTGCCGCACCAACTCCCGCACTCGCTCCGCCACCTCACCACTCAGCACCTTGTAGCGATACTTCGTCACCCACACGAAGTGATATTCGATCTGGTAGACCGTGTGACTCCCGTATCGGTATTCCACCCCTCAGCCCTCCGTATCCGCCTCCGGAGGCTAAAGCTAACCGGCTGAAAGCCGGTGGTTTCAACCCTTTCTATGGAAAATGAAGCGTATCGCCACCGTATGGTGGCGCAGCGCATAGAGGACCGAACGGACGGCGCCCCCTTCGCTCAGCGGCAGGCAGAGCCAGACCTCGTGCACCCCATGCTCGTTCACCTTGGCGACCAGGCTGTCCAGCCACCCCTCGTCATTGCTGAAGCGCAGGGTAAAGACCACCTTGAAGCCGTATTCTTCCCGTATGTGGCCGCTGTTCAACTGGCCTGCGGAAAGCCCGCCCGAATCCACCAGCAGCACGGTTTTCAGGTTCCTGCCGGCCCCCCGCAAGCGACGCAGCAGCAGAAAGGCGGAAAAACGCAGCAGCAGGCACAGACCCCAGCCGATCAGCAGCATGCTGACGAACCAGAGTCGCGAGTAGCTTTCCGACACCTTGAGCAGGAAGGACAGCGAGAGCAGGATGCCCGATGCGGCGAGCCAGGCGATGGTCAGCACGCGGAACTGACGCAGGAACGGCTGGCCTCGCTGGGAACCGTAGACGCCGCCCAGCGCCAGACAGAACACCACGACGATCCCCCCCAGCGAGGTCGCGGTGTTGTAGCGCCCGGACATGTCGAAATCGTCGAAGCGGAGGTAGTACGCCGCAAAGCCTGCCACCACGACAATCAGCAGATCCAACAGAGCGACGAACAGCGGAACAGGATAGCGCTCGGCGAAGGTCGGTTCGTAACGGGGGATCAAGAGCGTGTCCTTATGCGAGGGCGTGTCGACGTACCAGCGTAGCCATGGCAGAACAGCCGCGAAGGCCACACGCCCTTGAAATGACGGGCCTTCGTCCAATGACGCGTGACGATCTGCCAATAATACTTCAGCTTGCCGAACAGGCAGCCGACAACCTGACGCCCCCGGGTGGAAGCGCCAGGCGAACCGGCAGCAGCTGAAGGCTCCGATGAGCCGGATGGTACTCGGCAGGCTTTCCCGCGTCCGTGAAGCGAACCGGCATCCTCGCCATGGCCCGAGGCGGACACGTACCGGGCGGCGCAGGCCGTTTTCGCCGCGAACTCAGCGACCTGCCTGCTGGCTTCGACAGGGTAGTTTCGGCGCTCGGGGTACCGATACGGCGCCGCCCCTAATCGGCCAGGACATCCGCGTGGAATCCCGCCCGCGCCGGCGGCCGGATGCACGGTTCGCCATCCAGCAGCACCTGATGGGCCAGGAACTCGAGTGCCGAGGCGCGCCAGGACTGCCGGCCGGCCAGCTCGGCACAGCGCGTGCGGTCCAGAGTCAGCGCGGCCAGGCAGGCCTGGCCAAGATCCTCGTCGAGCACACCGCTCACCCCCGCCTCCACCACGTCCAACGGGCCCGGCACCGGAAACGCCGCCACCGGGGTGCCGCAGGCCAGCGCCTCCAGCATCACCAGGCCGTAGGTGTCGGTACGCGAGGGGAACACCAGCACGCTGGCCTCCGCATAGGCCGCGGCGAGTTCCCGGCCATGGCGATAGCCGAGAAAGCTCGCCTCGGGATAGCGCGCTTCGAGTTCCGCGCGCTGCGGCCCGTCGCCGACCACCCGTTTCTCGCCCGGCAGGTCGAGCGCCAGGAAGGCCTCCAGGTTCTTCTCCGGGGCGATGCGCCCGACATAGAGAAAGATCGGCCGCTCCGGTTTCGGCCGCTCCCGCAGGGGAACGAACAGACGGGTATCCACGCCCTTGCGCCAGATGACCAGGCGCGGCAGGCGCCAGTGCCGGAACTCCTCGCGCAAGCGCGCGGTACTCACCAGCACCGCGCGGCTCGGCCGGTGGAAGGTGCGCAGCAGGGCATAGCCCCAGCGCAGCGGCAACCACGGCCAGCGGGTATGGACATACTCCGGGAAACGGGTGTGGATGGCCGTGGAGAAGGCCATCCCGCGTCTCGTCAGCCAGTGCCGGGCGGCCCAGCCCAACGGTCCCTCTGTGGCCAGGTGCACGCAATCCGGGCGAAACGCGCGGATCGCCGGCCCCACCCGCCAGAGATCCCAGACCAGCGGAATCTCCGGATAGGTCGGACAGGGTCGGGCCCGGAAGTCGGCAGGCGACAGCAGCTTCACCTCGTGGCCCAGCTCGCGCAACTCACCGATCAGCGACTGCAGGCTGGTGACCACGCCGTTGACCTGCGGTAGCCAGGCATCGCTGACGAGCAGAATCCTCATGCGGCCGTCCCGACGACGCTCGCCAGTTCCGCTCCCCGCCGTGCCAGGAGCGCCTGCTCATCGGCCAGGCGATAGAGCTCGATGGTGCCGTCCCAATGCTCGATCAGCGCCGTGCAGGACTCCACCCAGTCGCCGCAGTTGAGGTACTCCACCGCGCCCAGGCGACGGATTTCCGCATGGTGGATGTGCCCGCAGACCACGCCGTTGAAGCCGCGGCGCAGACATTCATGGGCGATGGCCTCCTCGAAGTCGCCGATGAAGTTCACCGCGGTCTTCACCTTGTGCTTGAGGAAGGCCGACAGCGACCAGTAGCCGTAGCCCCAGCGCTCGCGCCAGTGGTTGAGCCAGCGGTTGAGGACCAGGGTGACGCCGTAGGCGGAGTCGCCGAGGAAGGCCAGCCACCTGTGGCAGCGGGTGACCACGTCGAACTGGTCGCCGTGGATCACCAGCAGCCGCCGGCCATCGGCGGTGACGTGCTCGGCTTCGTCGACCAGCTGGATGTTGCCCAACACCAGTGCGGAATAGCGGCGCAGGAACTCGTCGTGGTTGCCGGTGACGTAGATCACCGTGGTGCCGCGCTTGCTCAGGGTCAGCAGGCGACGGATGACATTGGTGTGCGCCTGCGGCCAGTAGATGCCACTGCGCAACCGCCAGCCATCGATGATGTCGCCGACCAGATAGAGGGTATCGGCACGATAGCGCTTGAGAAAGCGTGCCAGATGCTCGGCCTTGCAGTCCCGCGTACCGAGGTGGACATCGGAAATCCAGAGCGTGCGGACGGATTGCTTGTCGCTCGGCGGGAAGGATTGGGCGCTGCTCATGGGCGATCTCCGGCAGGGTTTAACCGATCTTCCGCGCCGGGGATGAAGGCGCCGTGACGGTGCCGGGTCGATTCGGTGACAGCGCCCGCCCAGGCGCCGCAGCGGGACTCAGGATCGGTCGCTGTGGCCGAGATCGCGTCCCGGATCGATCCGGTCGCGCACGCGCTGCTTGAGCACCTTGGCCTCGGGAAAGCCGCCGTCGGCCTTGCGCTCCCAGATCTGCACGCCGTCGCAGGCGATGCGGAACACCCCGCCGCGGCCCGGCTCCAGGCTGACCCTGCCGAGATCCTCGCCGAAGGTGCTGAGCAGCTCCTGGGCCAGCCAGGCGGCACGCAGCAGCCACTGGCACTGGGTGCAGTAGGTGATGACGATTTCCGGCTTGGCCGTACTCATGGCGCCTCCGGGAAACTGTGACGGCTAGCTACCAGGATAGCGCCGCGGCACGGGTATGCGTCCCTGCCGGCCGAGCGCCCCGGACTGCCGCAGCCAGGGCGCGGCGCTTCAGAGCTTTTCCAGGTTGGCGAGAATCCGCGCATGCACCTGCTGGCAGAGGCGCAGTTCCTCCGGATCGATGCCGTCGAAGAGCTCCTGGCGCAACTCGGAGGAGATCGCCTCGATTTTCTCGATCATCGGCAGCGCCACCGGGTCCAGCACGATCTGCTTGGCCCGCCGATCCTCGGCCACCGCCTGGCGTCTGACCAGCCCTTGCGCCTCCAGGGTATCCAGCAGCCGCGCCAGGGTCGGCCCCTCGACCGCCACGCTCTTGGCCAGCTCGCGCTGGGTCGGCCACTTGCCGACGCGGGCCTCGAAGCGGGCCAGATGCAGCAGCACCAGCCAGCGCGCCTGCGACAACCCCATTCCGGACAGCCGGCGATCCAGCTCGGCACGCCAGGCACGCGACAACTGAGCAAGTTGCATCGCAAAACGATGCTGATTCAAGTAGGTCATAGAAAAGCTCGCACCGGTACTTGGACTAATTATTAGTAAGCTAACCGTAACCGCAAGCCGAACAATATGCCACGCGACTTTTTAGTCAGAAGATGTAAAAGGCCGCCTCGGCGCAACGCGCCGCTCAGGGCTCGAACTCGGCCTGCAGGGCCGTACGCACGCAGAGCAGCACCCCCTGCGGAACCCGCCCGCCGAACCGCTCGGCCAGTGCCGCGACCGGCGGCAGCTCGCCGTCGCCGTCGAGGAAGGCATCGTGGATCTCGCCGAGCAACTCCTCGGGCAGGTCGAGCGCCTGTTCGAGGGTCAGCTGACGACGGCCGATGGCCTCGGCCAGCAGGCTGTAGACGTTCTTTTCCGTACAGTCCAACTGATGGGCGATCTGCGCCGGCGTCATGCCAGCACGGGCCAGGCTGACCAGTTCGTGGCGCAGGTCGGTCACCGGCTTCGGCGCCTCGCCGGCCTCGTTGAGCACCTCGAGGAAAGCCTCGCCATAGCGCTCCAGCTTGCGCGCACCGACGCCGCTGACCCGCCCCATCTCGGACAGCGAGCGCGGCCGGCTGCGCAGCATTTCCAGCAGCGTGGCGTCGGGGAAGATCACATAGGGCGGCACCGAGTGCTCTTCCGCCAGCTTGCGGCGCAGCGTGCGCAGCGCCTCCCACTGCTCGCGCTCGTCATGCCGGACCAGTTGGCTGGCGGCGCTGGCCGTCGGCCGCGGCGTCTGCGACTTGTTGAGGTCACGGCGCAGTTCCAGGCTCACCTCGCCGCGCAGCAGTGCCCGGCAACTCTGGTTCAGGCGCAGGCCGCCGTAGCCGTCCAGATCCACGTCGGCCAAGCCACGGGCGACCAGTTGGCGGAACAGCGTGCGCCACTCCCCTTCGCCGCGCGCCTTGCCGACGCCGAACACCGACAGATGCTGATGGCCCAAGCCGCGCACCTTGTCGTTGTCGCGGCCGAGCAGGATGTCCACCAGATGACCGACGCCATAGCGCTGGCCGCTGCGATAGATGGTCGACAGTGCCTGGCGGGCGGCCTCGGTGGCGTCCCAGGTCTGCACGCCGTCGACGCAGTTGTCGCAATGGCCGCAAGGCTTGGCCAGCTCCTCGTCGAAATAGGCCAGCAGCGCCTGGCGGCGGCAACGGGTCTCCTCGCACAGCGCCAGCATGGCGTCGAGCTTGTGTTGCTCGATGCGCTTGTGCCGCTCGTCTCCTTCGGAACTGCTGAGCATCTGCTTGAGGAAGATGACGTCCTGCAGGCCGTAGGCCATCCAGGCGTCCGCCGGCAGGCCGTCGCGCCCGGCCCGGCCGGTTTCCTGGTAATAGGCCTCCAGCGATTTGGGCAGGTCGAGGTGGGCGACGAAGCGCACGTTGGGCTTGTCGATGCCCATGCCGAAGGCGATGGTCGCCACCATGATCAGCCCCTCCTCGTTGAGGAAGCGCTTCTGGTGGAGGGCACGCAGCTCGTTGGACAGTCCGGCGTGGTACGGCAGCGCCGGAAAACCCTGTTCGCTGAGAAAGGCCGCGGTTTCCTCGACCTTCTTCCGCGACATGCAGTAGACGATCCCGGCGTCGCCGCGCCGCTCGGCGAGAAAGCCGAGCAGCTGCTTGCGCGGCTGATCCTTGGCGACGATGCGGTAGAAGATGTTCGGCCGGTCGAAGCTGGAAAGAAAGCGCTCGGCATTTTCCAGGTGCAGGCGCTGGACGATTTCCTCGCGGGTGCGCTTGTCCGCCGTGGCGGTCAGGGCGATGCGCGGCACCTGCGGGAACAGCTCGGCGAGCTGACCCAGCTGCAGGTATTCGGGCCGGAAATCGTGCCCCCACTGAGACACGCAGTGGGCCTCGTCGATGGCGAACAGGGCGATCGGCAGACGCTGCAGGAAGGCCAGCATGCGCGGTTGCACCAGACGCTCCGGGGCCAGATAGAGCAGCTTGATCTCGCCCAGACGGATCCGCTCGGCGATCTCCTGCTGCTCGTCGGCGCTCAGCGTGGAATTCAGCGCCACCGCCGGCACACCCAGTTCGTCGAGGGTGGAAACCTGATCCTCCATCAGCGCGATCAGTGGCGACACCACCACCGCCAGCCCCTCGCGCAGCAGCGCCGGGACCTGATAGCAGAGCGACTTGCCGCCGCCGGTCGGCATCAGCACCAGGGCGTCGTCGCCGCGGGCGACGCGCTCGATGATTGCCGCCTGGTTGCCGCGAAACGCGTCGTAACCGAAGACGTCCTTGAGGATGCGTTGGGCCTGTTCGAGCATGGACACTCCAAGCGGAGCAACGAGGCCGGGCGGCTCGTCGGGTTGAGTCGGCTGCACGGCTCCGGACGGGGCCGCCATGAAACGGCGCATTATACGTGAGCGCCCGGTTGGCGGCCTCGCTTCGGCGGCGACCGCGCGTTGCCCCTGCGACCGGCCACGAAAAAAACCGCGCCGCGACACGCCGCCGGGCGTTATCCGGGCTAAAATCCAGCCTCCCCAACCTTCAAGGTAGTCGCGCCATGTCCTTCGCCGAGCAATTGTCCCGCCTGCAAGCCTTTCTCGACGCCGACGATCTGCACGAAGAGGCTCTGGACTACGTCGCTGCCCATGGCTACCTGACGGCTTTGTCGATCTGCCCGGACCCCGTGCCCGAGCAGGAGTGGATCGACGCCCTGTTCGCCGAGCCGCCGCACTATCGCAGCGATGCCGAGCGGGAAGAGATCGAGGCCACGCTGCTCCAGCTCAAGGCGCACATCGCTCGCCAGCTGGCCAGCGACGAAGACCCCGAGCTGCCTTGCGAACTCGACCTAGGCGACAGCCCCGACGACTCCGACCTGCGCGGCTGGTGCATCGGCTTCATGGAGGGGGTCTTCCTGCGCGAGGAAGCCTGGTTCGAGGAGTCCGAGGAGGAAGTCAGCGAGCTGCTGCTGCCGATCATGATCGCCTCCGGCCTGTTCGAGGACCAGCCGGACTTCGCGGAAATCGCCCATGACCGCAAGCTGGTGGACGAGATGATCCAGCAGATTCCGGACCTGCTCACCACGCTGTTCCTGCTCTGCCACGCCCCCGAGGAAAAACCCGCGCTGCTCAAGCCGCGTCATCACTGAGAGCGAGGGGATGCCGCGGACCGTCCGCGAAAGCCGCTCCCGCCTGGTACGCCACGCCCTGCAGGCCATCGGCCTGCTCAGCCTGGCGCTGGGGGTGATCGGCATCTTCCTGCCGCTGCTGCCGACCACGCCCTTCCTGCTGCTGGCCGCGGCCTGCTTCATGCGAAGCTCGCAGCGCTTCTATTTCTGGCTGATCGGCCATCCCCACCTCGGCCCCTGGGTCCGCGACTACCTCGACGGCGAAGGCATTCCCCTCAAGGGCAAGGTCTACGCGGTCGGCCTGATGTGGACGAGCATTCTGCTGTCCTGCTACCTGATCCCGCTGGCTTCTGCCCGCCTCTTCATGCTCGCCAGCGCCGTGCTGGTCACGCGCTACATCCTCAGGCAGAAGACCCGACCGGTACGGGCCGGCTGACCTACCTCTCCGGGCCGCCAGCATAGTTGCGCCGGTAGACCGCTTCCCCCATCGCCGCGATCTGCCCCTCGATCAGTGCCTCGAAGGGACGCAGCATGGCATCGAAGCGCGCATCCCCTTCGAGAATGTTCAGGGCGCAGACGATGGCCTCGAGGGTCGACAGAGCCCCGGCCATGGGCGCCTTGCGCAGCCGGTAGCGCGACTGCAACCCCTCCGGCAGGGCGACCCGCGGCAGGGCCGCCAGCGACGGATTGACATGGAGAATCCTGCGCGCCTTGCGCCAGGTGCCGTCCGGCACGATCAACTGCAGGGGGCGCCCGTCCTGCACCAACTCGGCCAGCGGCATGGCCTGTGTACCCGGAAACAGCAAGCAGCGGCGGTAGGTGCCGTGCGCCAGCTCCGCCGCCAGCTCGGGGAAGGTCTCGCCCACCCGCAACTCGCCATTGCTCAGCGCCAGCGCGGCCAGCCGTGCGGTATTCAGCGCATGGGACGCCTCTGCCGGATGCTGCAGGATCAGCACCCGGGTACGGCTGGACAATCGGGGAACGAGCGCGCACAGGCAGTGGCTCAGCGGACGTGCACAACGGGGACAACAGGAACGCGGCATGGACTCTCCTCGGCGGAGCAGTCTGCCACAGCTCAAGCGGCACGGAAAACGGGACAAGGCGCCAGCCGGCGCCCTGGCCATGTCGACGATCAGCGGCGGCGGGCGCGCTCCTCGGCCAGACGGCGACGTTCGTCGCTTTCCAGGGGGATGGGCTGCAGGCGCCCGGCGGCATCCAGACCGAACAGGGTAGCGAGATCGGCAAGTAAACGATTGAGCCAAGCGTTCATGACCAGTCCTCCGGTAACGACCAAGTGTGGCAGCGGCTGCAGGGGCAACCTGCACCATCTTTTTTCAGGATAGCCCCAGTTTCCCTCCGGGGGCCTGACCCGAATCAAAAAGGCAGAGCGGCGAATCGTGCAGCTTCGCCCACAAACGCAGCGGAAGATGGCCCCACTGCACCTCGCCGGCCGTTACTGGAGCAGTTCCTGCTCGCTGAACAGCCCCTCGAACAGCATGCTCGACAGGTAGCGTTCGCCGGAGTCCGGCAGGATCACCACGAGGGTCTTGCCCTGCAGCGACGGCTCGGTTTCGGCCAGACGCACCGCGGCAGCCATCGCCGCGCCGCTGGAAATCCCGCAGAGGATGCCCTCCTCGCGCATCAGGCGCAGGGCCATGCTCTTGGCCTCGTCGTCGGTGACCCGCTCGACCCGGTCGACCAGCGACAGGTCCAGATTCTTCGGCACGAAGCCGGCGCCGATACCCTGGATCTTGTGCGGCGAGGGCTTGACCTCCTCGCCGGCCAGGGTCTGGCTGATCACCGGCGAGCCGGCCGGCTCGACGGCCACCGAGAGCAGCGGCTTGCCGCAGGTCTGCTTGATGTAGCGGGACACGCCGGTGAGGGTGCCGCCGGTGCCGACCCCGGCGACCAGCACATCCACTGCACCATCGGTGTCGTTCCAGATTTCCGGGCCGGTGGTCTTCTCGTGGATCGCCGGGTTGGCCGGATTGTCGAACTGCTGCGGCATGAAATACAGCTCGGGATTCGAGGCGGCGATCTCGGTCGCCTTCTCGATGGCCCCCTTCATGCCCTTGGCCGGCTCGGTGAGCACCAGCTCGGCGCCCAGGGCCTTGAGCACCTTGCGCCGCTCCAGGCTCATCGACGCCGGCATGGTCAGGATCAGCTTGTAGCCACGCGCCGCGGCGACGAAGGCCAGGCCGATGCCGGTATTGCCCGAGGTCGGCTCGACCAGGGTCATGCCGGGCTTCAGGCGCCCACTGGCCTCGGCGTCCCAGACCAGATTGGCACCGATCCGGCACTTGACCGAATAGGACGGGTTGCGTCCCTCGATCTTGGCCAGAATGGTCACGCCCTGCGGGGCCAGACGGTTGATCTTGACCAGCGGCGTGTTGCCGATGGATTGTGCGTTGTCGGCATAGATGCGGCTCATGGCGCGTTCCTTATTGATGTATGCGCTTAGGATGCGCAAGCCTAAGTCGCGGCACAAACGCCGTCCAGATCCCGTCGTTCCCGCCCCGGCGCCTGCGCGCTATAGTCGACCCCAGGCTCAACGAAGGAAGGCCGGCGCACACCGGCGCCAGCATGCGAGGATTCACGATGAAGTTCCAGGGCACCTCCACCTATGTAGCCAGCGACAGCCTCAAGCTCGCCGTCAATGCCGCCATCACCCTGCAGCGCCCTCTGCTGGTCAAGGGCGAGCCGGGCACCGGCAAGACCCTGCTCGCCGAACAGCTGGCGGAGTCCCTGGGCACCCGGCTGATCGCCTGGCACATCAAGTCCACCACCAAGGCCCAGCAGGGCCTCTACGAATACGATGCGGTAAGTCGCCTGCGCGACTCGCAGCTGGGCGTGGACAAGGTCCACGACGTGCGCAACTACATCCGCAAGGGCAAGCTGTGGGAGGCCTTCGAGGCCGGGGAGCGGGTAGTCCTCTTGATCGACGAGATCGACAAGGCCGACATCGAGTTCCCCAACGACCTGCTGCAGGAACTCGACCGCATGGAGTTTTTCGTCTACGAGACCGGCGAAACCGTCAAGGCCCACCAGCGGCCGATCGTGGTCATCACCTCGAACAACGAGAAGGAGCTGCCCGACGCCTTCCTGCGCCGCTGCTTCTTCCACTACATCGCCTTCCCCGACCGCGAGACTCTGCAGAAGATCGTCGACGTGCACTTCCCCGGCATCAAGGGCCAACTGGTGGCCGAGGCGCTGGACCTGTTCTTCGACGTGCGGGAGATTCCCGGCTTGAAGAAGAAACCCTCCACCTCCGAGCTGGTCGACTGGCTGAAGCTGCTGCTGGCCGACGACATCGACCTCGCGGCGCTGCGCGAGCGCGATCCGACCAAAGCCATCCCGCCGCTGGCCGGCGCCCTGGTGAAGAACGAGCAGGACACGCAACTGCTGGAACGCCTGGCCTTCATGACCCGCCGCGCCAACCGGTAGCCCGGAACCCCCACGGGAGCCTGTTCATGCTGCTCAACCTGTTCAACGAAATGCGTGCGGCCAAGGTGCCGGTCTCGCTGCGCGAGCTGCTCGACCTGATCGAGGCGCTCGAGCAGCCGCTGGTGTTCGCCGACATGGATGCCTTCTACTTCCTGGCCCGCACCATCCTGGTCAAGGACGAACGGCATTTCGACAAGTTCGACCGGGCCTTCGCCGCCTACTTCCAGGGGCTGGAGAACCTCGATGCCCTGCTCGAGGCGCTGATTCCCGAGGAATGGCTGCGCAAGGAGTTCGAGCGCCTGCTGAGCGACGAGGAGAAGGCGCAGATCCAGTCCCTCGGCGGCCTCGAACAGTTGCTCGAGACCTTCAAGAAGCGCCTCGAAGAGCAGAAGGAGCGGCACGCCGGCGGCAGCAAGTGGATCGGCACCGGCGGCACCAGCCCGTTCGGCTCGGGCGGCTACCACCCCGAAGGCATCCGCGTCGGCGAGGCCGGGGCGCGTCAGGGCAAGGCGGTCAAGGTCTGGGAACAGCGCGAATACCGCAACCTCGACGACCAGGTCGAGCTGGGCACTCGCAACCTGAAGATGGCACTGCGCCGCCTGCGCAGCTTCGCCCGCGAAGGGGCCGCCGAGGAGCTCGATCTCGACGCCACCATCGCCCACACCGCGCGGGATGCCGGCCTGCTCAACATCCAGCTGCGCCCGGAACGGCACAACAGGGTGAAGCTGCTTCTGCTGCTGGACATCGGCGGCTCGATGGACGCCCACGTGAAGGTCTGCGAGGAGCTGTTCTCCGCCTGCCGCAGCGAGTTCAAGCACCTGGAACACTACTACTTCCACAACTTCGTCTACGAGAGCCTGTGGACCGACAATCGCCGGCGCCATTCCGAGCGCATCGCGACCCACGACCTGCTGCACAAGTACGGCCCGGACTACAAGGTGGTGTTCGTCGGCGACGCCTCCATGTCGCCCTACGAAATCCTCCAGCCCGGCGGCAGCGTCGAGCACTGGAACGAGGAACCCGGCCTAGCGTGGATGCAACGCTTCACGGAAACCTACCGCAAGCTCGTCTGGATCAATCCGTCCCCCGAGCGCGTCTGGAACTACGGCAGCTCGATCCAGATCGTCCGCGAGCTGGTCGGACAGCACATGTACCCGCTGACCCTGAGCGGCCTCGAAGAAAGCATGCGCTTTCTGGCCAAGTGAGCCCGGCCCGCCGCTCGGCTCAGACGGGCGCGACCTCGCCGCGGGAAACGCACTCGCCGAGCCGCCAGAGCGTCCACTCGCCCGGCCGGTGGGCGAGCCAGGTCTCGTTGGCGGTCAGGGGCTCGGTGGCCAGCACCGTCACCACGTCGTTCGGGGTGGTTTCGGCCTGGAAGTCCACGGTCAGGTCGGCATCCTTCAGCCGCGCCGGACCGAAGGGCGCGCGACGGGTGATCTGCGCCAGCTTGGTGCTGCAGAAGCTGAACAGCCAGTCGCCGTTGCCCAGCAGGCAGTTGAAGACGCCCTTGCCGCGGTATTCGTTGCAGGCGCCCACCAGGGTCGGCAGCAGCGTCCAGACGTCGACCGGCTCGGGAAAGGCCTCGCGCAGCCGGTTGAGCAGATCGCAGAAAGCCCGCTCGCTGTCGGTGTCCCCCACCGGCCGGTAGAACCCCGCCGGCGGCTGGAAGTCCGCCAGTTGCCCGTTGTGGGCGAAGCACCAGTTGCGGCCCCAGAGTTCTCGCACGAAGGGATGGGTGTTGGCCAGGCAGATCCGCCCGACGTTGGCCTGGCGAATATGGCCGATGACCAGCTCGCTCTTGATCGGATAGCGCTGCACCAGCCGGGCCACCTCGGAATCGGCACTCGCCGCCGGGTCCTGGAACAGCCGCACGCCGCGTCCCTCGTAGAAGGCGATGCCCCAGCCGTCGCGGTGCGGGCCGGTGCGCCCGCCGCGCTGCATCAGGCCGGTGAAGCTGAAGACGATATCGGTCGGGACGTTGGCACTCATGCCGAGCAGTTCGCACATCGCGGGCCCCCTCGCAGACGCCTGTGGTCCGGTTTCAGAGCCGCGGCTCGACACGCAGGCCCTGCCGCCCCGGGCTCCCGCCGGCCTCGCCGCGGGCCATCAGTTCGCGCACGGTCGGCTCGTCGTCGACCGCCGGGGACACCCCGGCCCCGCGGCGGCGCCAGAGCACCCAGCGCAGCGCCGCCAGCAGCAGGTACGCAGCCACGGCGATCATCCCGTAGAGCGCCAGATCGGCCACCGCACGCCAGGCATTGTTACCGACGCCAAACAGCAGGTCGAGGGCGGCGATGGCGACGGCCGGGGCGAACAGTTCCTTGCCCGGATCGACGATGGTCGGGGTCAGCAGCAGCACCGCCACGATCAGCCGCAAGGGCTCGCGCAACCCGCGCCACATCCAGCGGGTCAGCCGGAACCAGACCAGCAGGCAGCCGAGTGCGGCGATGCCGTAGACGGCCCAGGCAAGCAGATAGTCGTTCTCGATCATGGCGGTGTGAGACTGGCGGAAGGGTGCTTATGATAACGACATTTCCCCGCTGCGGCGCCACTGCCGGAAGCCGCGCGGTCGGACGCCAGGAGCCACCATGCCGCAAGCCCCCCTCGCCCGTGTCGGGAACCATCCCGCCGATCCCTACCGCTGGCTGGAGCAGCGCGACAAGCCGCCGGTGCTCGCCTACCTGGAGGCCGAGAACGCCTACCTGGAGGCCGAGCTCGCGGATGTCGGCGCGCTGCGCGAAACCCTGTTCCAGGAGATCAAGGGCCGCATTCGCGAAACCGACCTCTCCCTGCCGGTGCCCTGGGGCCCCTACCTGTACTACCAGCGCACCACGGCCGGCGACGAATACCCGCGCCACTACCGCTGCCCGCGCCCGACGGACGGCTCGCTGCGGACCGACGAGCGATGCGAGGAACTGCTGCTCGACCCCAACGCCCTGGCCGACGGCGGCTACCTGTCGCTCGGCGCCTTCGAGATCAGCCCCGACCATGCTCGTCTGGCCTACAGCCTGGACACCAGCGGCGACGAGATCTACCGACTGTTCGTCCAGGAGCTGGACGGCGGCGAGCTCCACGAGCTGCCCTTCGAAGACTGCAACGGCAGCATGACCTGGGCCAACGACAGCGAAACGCTGTTCTTCGCCGAGCTGGACGACACCCAGCGCCCGCACAAGCTGTACCGCTACCGGCTCGGCGCCGACGAAGCCGAGCTGGTGTTCAACGAGCCGGACGGGCGCTTCTTCATCCACTGCTACCGCGCCAGCTCCGAGCGCCAGCTGGTTCTCCTCAGCAACAGCAAGACCACCTGCGAGGCCTGGGTGCTGGACGCCGAGCGCCCAGAGAAAGCCTTCATCTGCCTGGCGCCGCGCCAGGAGGGCCACGAGTACTACCCCGACCACGGTCGCATCGACGGCGACTGGGGCTGGCTGATCCGCAGCAACCAGGACGGCATCAACTTCGCCGTCTACCAGGCGCCCGAAGGCTCGCCCAGCCGCGAGCACTGGCGGCCGCGGATCGGCCACGACGCAGCGCGAATGATCGAGGACCTCAGCCTGAATGCCGGCGGCTTCGTTCTCAGCCTGCGCGAGCAGGGCCTGCCGATCGTCGAGGTACACCCGGCCGAGGCCACACCCTATCGCGTCGAGCTGCCGGACGCCGCCTACAGCCTGGACGTCCAGGACAGCCTGGAGTTCGACAGCGCGGCGATCCGCCTGCGCTACGAGGCACTCAACCGCCCGTCGCAGATCCGCCAACTGAGCCTGGTCGACGGCGCCCAGCAGGTGCTCAAGGAAACCCCGGTGGAAGGCCCGTTCAATGCCGACGACTACCAGAGCCTGCGGCTCTGGGCCGAGGCCGCGGACGGGGCGCGCATCCCGATCAGCCTGGTCGCCCGCCGCGACACCCTGGGCCGGCCCGCCCCGCTCTACCTCTACGGCTACGGTGCCTATGGCGAAAGCCTCGACCCCTGGTTCTCGCATGCCCGACTGAGCCTCTTGGAGCGCGGCTTCGTCTTCGCCATCGCCCACGTGCGCGGCGGCGGCGAGCTAGGCGAGGCCTGGTATCGCGCCGGCAGGCTGGAGCACAAGGAAAACACCTTCGGCGACTTCATCGCCGTGGCCGAACACCTGATCGCCCAGGGCTTTACCTCTGCCGACCGCCTGGCGATCAGCGGCGGCAGCGCCGGCGGCCTGCTGATCGGCGCCGTACTCAACCGGCGCCCGGAGCTGTTCGCCGCGGCGATCGCCGAGGTGCCCTTCGTCGACGTGCTGAACACCATGCACAATCCCGAGCTGCCGCTGACCGTCACCGAATACGACGAGTGGGGCGACCCGCACGATCCCGAGGTCCATGCGCGGATCAAGGCCTACGCGCCCTACGAGAACGTGCGCGCCCAGGCCTACCCGGCGATCCTCGCGGTGGCCGGCTATCACGACAGCCGGGTGCAGTATTGGGAAGCGGCGAAATGGGTCGCCAAGCTGCGCGCCAGCCGAACCGACGACAACCTGCTGCTGCTGAAGACCGAGTTCGGCGCCGGCCATGGTGGCATGAGCGGGCGCTACCAGGCGCTGAAGGACGTGGCCCTGGAATATGCCTTCCTGCTCAAGGTGCTGGGTCTGGCCGACAGCCAGCGCTGAGGGTCGCGCCAGGACGCCCTCGCGCCGCCGGGCGCCTCGCCGCTTAGAAGAACTTGGCCAGCATCCGGGCGACGAAGCCGCCCTCCAGGCTGCGCTTCACATCGCTCACGTAGTGCTTGTCGTCGCGCTTGATGTGGTTGGTCAGCCACAGGCCGATATCGCCTCGCACTTCCCGTGCCAGGCGGATTGGGTCCTCACCCTTCTCGAAGCGCGCACCGTAGGCGTGGGCGCGCTCCTTGAAGCGCTCGTGCACCTGGTGATGGGCCTCGAGCAGCGGATAGCCGGCCTTTTCCATCAGGCTTTCCTCGAAGGTGTTGTGGGAAATGGAGTAGTCGATGATCGCCTTGATCACCCGCTCGATTTCCTCGACCGACTTGCAGGCAATCGCCCGGTCGATCTCGTTCAGGTAGTCGAAAATGTGCTTGTGCTGATCGTCGATGATCGCGATGCCGGTTTCGAACTCGGCCGTCCAGGTAATGTTGTAAGCCATTTTTGCACGTACCTCGGCAAGACAAGAAAACAGTCAATAACGCCTGCCGAAACGCTGCAATTCACATGCCCTGTCATGGCATTTTGCCATACAACGAAGAATGGCCGATCTGGAAAGATTTCTTGACGCCCAAGCCGCTGCCTCGCAGATTGCGGCTGGGGTAAAGATTACATGGACGTACCGATTTGTAATGAACCTCACAAAATCGAACATTTTTCTCAGGGTTGCTTCTCGATCGCCAGCAGCGGCGTATCCAGCACCTGCGACTTGCCACCCATGAGGTTTTCGCTGATCGCGATGAAGTCGTCGGTACCGGCCCGCTCCATGCGCATCAGCCCCCGCACCACATCGTCCAGCGAATGGCGATTCTCGCTGCGCGTGCGGATTTCCCCGTCGAGCTGCTGCAGCAGGAGCACGGCACGGGCGGTTTCCGCGCCGCTGACACGCTCGCCGCGCAGACTCTGGACCTTGCGACTCCAGTCGGCCAGGTGCTGAGCAACCCTCTCGTAGCGATCCTGGCCGAGTCCGCCGGCGCGGCGCAGCAGCTCGATGGCGTAGTACTCGGCCAGCCCCTCGCTGATCCAGTCGCTTTCGTCGACATCGTGAATCCGGGCGAACACGTGCACCAGTTCGTGCAACAGGGAACTGGTGCCGTTTTCGCTGACCAGCGGACGGTCGGCGTGCATGTACAGGGAGTTGGGCGCCGACAAGCCGCCGCGCCACATCGGATCGCCGGCACCGACCACCAGCAGCTTGCCCGGCTCGCGCAGGAACACCGCCTGGTATTCGTCCCAGACGAAGGTCAGCAGGGTCAGGATGTCCATCCGCCGCACGCCCTCGCCGAGCGGCGCCGCCACGCTGACCTCGGTGTCGCCCAGGGTGGCACGCCGCACGCCGAGCCGGCCGGCGAGCAACCAGCCGGTCGGCCGGTCGAACAGCCGCGCCGGACTGTCGATGCGGAAACGGTTCTTGCCGATGCGCGGCCAGCCGGTTTCGACGCTTTTCCAGCCCTCGGGTAGCTCGAACTCCAGGCGTGCCACCAGCTCCACGCCGTCCTGCTGCTCCAGATGGGCGCTGGGCACCAAGTCGTCGCCGCGCAGCAGCGCCCAGTGCTCGGTCATCCGCGCATCGAAGCGCCCGGAGGCGCGCACGTGGTCGACCCGCATCCGGTAGCTCAGACTGCTCTTGCCCTCCCCCGGCCGCCAGGTACCGGTGCCGGGCGACTCCTGCTGCCACTGCCCGTCGGCCTGGAAATCGCTGTAGCGGCCCTGCTCACCCAGCTCGAAGCGCAGGCTGCGAACCGCGCTGCCCTGCTCCAGGGTCAGACGCACCTCGGCCTGGTCGCTCTGCGGCAGAAAGCGCACGTGGTAGTCCAGATCGACCTTGTTCGCCGCCCAGGAGGGGGCGGCCGCGACCAGCAGGACGGCGCAGAACGGCAGGTTCGGGCGGGCAGGCATGGGAAAGCTCCTTGGCGGGACGGACGGGGCAAGTGTGCCGCCTGGCCGGGCGCGGAGGGAAGCGTCGCAGCGGGTCGGCCCTCGAGCCCGCCGGTCGCCGGCTCAGCCGGCGCGAAAGATCAGGTAGTCCTCCCAGTCGTCCTCGGACACCGTGGTTTCGCTGAGCATGCGCCCGGCCTGGGAGATCCGCTCGCGATGGACCGCCTGGGGATCGTCGCAGACCAGCGGATGCCAGAGCGGCAGGTCCTGCCCCTCGGCGACCAGCCGATAGGCACAGGTCGGCGGCAGCCACTGGAATGCGCCGGCCTGGGCCGGAGTGAGCTGGATGCAGTCTGGAACCGAGCGGCGACGGTTGGCATAGTCGCGGCAGCGGCAGGTTTCCAGGTCGAGCAGGCGGCAGGCGATGCGCGTGTAGTAGACGCCGCCGTCCTCCTCGTCCTCGAGTTTCTGCAGGCAGCACAGGCCGCAACCGTCGCACAGCGACTCCCACTCCGCGGAGTCGAGCTGGTCGAGGGTCTTGCGCTTCCAGAAGGGTTCGACTTTCGCCGCCATGGGAACTACCGCCACCGTGAAAAGGGGGGAAGTCTAGCCAGTACCGGAGATCCGGCCAAGACCGGACGGCGTCGAGCGGTCGGGTAGCGCCCTCAGAGCGGGTCGTTCAGCCGCAACAGCTCGTCCGGCAGGTGCTCGATGTAGTCGTCCACCTCATCCGGTGGCGGCATCTGCAGGTGGTAGCCCTGCTTTCCGAGGTTCTCCAATACCTTGTGGATATCCTCGCGCGCGAGGGTCCGCTCGGGCGAGAGCACCAAGTCGAAAGCGTGCTGCGGCGTGCCGAAAGCCGCCAGCAGGGCTTCGGGCACCCGCTCCAGGGCGTCCCTCCTCTCCACGTAGAGATACATTTCCCGACGCCGCGGACTCTTGTAGATGGAACAGATGCACTTCATGGTCGTTCTCCGCCGAGGCAGTCGAGCAGGGCCTGGCCCAGACGCTCGCGGCGCCAGCCGCGCAGCGTATCGGGCAGCCGGTAGGGGCCGTTGGGGAAGCCGCTTTTCAGCAGGGCTTCGAGAATCTTCTTGCGCAGTGCCAGCTCCGGAGCAATCTGCAGGCGTGCGGCCTCGGCCTGGCCGAACGCCCGCAGCTTCTTGAGCAGCGCCGAGGCCTCCATCGGCAGCGGCTCGGGCAACGGCTCCGGCCAGCTCTCCGGCGGCGTGGCGCCGCTTTCCGCGATCAGCCGGAGCAGGGTCTCGCCATCCTGGCGCACCGTGCGCGGGTGCATGTCTTCGATCCGCCCGAGACCGACCAGATCGGTCGGCTGAAAGCGCGCCAGCGGCCACAGGCTGTTCTCGCGCAGGATACGGTTGCGCGGCTGGTCGCGCCGGCGCGCCTCGCGCTCGCGCCAGGCATACAGCTCGCGCAGCACGGCGAGCTGCTGGCGGCTCAGCTTCCAGGCCAGCCGTCCCTCGCGGTAAAGCTCCTCGGGCGCCACCTCGCGGCGCAGGTTGGCGACCAGCTCGGTGCCGTCCTCCAGGGTCCAGGCGCGCTTGTCCTCCGGCAACCGCTCGACCAGCGCGACATAGAGCTCCGCCAAGTGCACCGCGTCCTCGGCGGCATAGCGGATCTGCAGCTCGCTCAAGGGGCGCTGCAACCAGTCGGAACGGGTCTCGCCCTTGGGCAGCTCGATGCCCAGCACCGCCTGGACCAACCGGGAGTAGCCCATGGAAAAGCCCAGGTCGAGGTAAGCGGCGGCCAGTTGGGTGTCGAACAGCGGCTGCGGCAGGCTGCCGGTCAGGCGCAGCAGCACCTCCAGGTCCTCGCTGCAGGCATGCAGCACCTTGACCACCGCCGGGTCCTCCAGCAGCCCGGCCAACGGCCGCCAGTCGCCGATGGTCAACGGGTCGACCAGGTAGGCGCTGCGGCCATCGCCGACCTGCACCAGGCCGGTCTGCGGATAGAAGGTGTCGACCCGCACGAACTCGGTATCGAGGGCGACGAAGGGCAACTGCCGCCAGCTCGCGCAATGGCTGGCAAGGCTCGCGTCGTCGCGGATCCAATGAATATCGATGGCCACGAAGGCTCCTTGTTGACTGGCCGCAGCAACAGCGCAGCGCACGGACGGTGGCGGGGCGAACCCGGCGTCGGACACGGCTGGCGCGGCAGCATCCATACTGTGAAATACGGCGCACGGTCGCCAGAGGACATGCAGTATATCCAGCGCTCCGGGCCCGGCCAAACGGCATCGGCGCTCACCCCGAACGGCTTGGCGTTTTCCGCGGCGGACCGCAGACTCGCAGCCTCCGGAAACTCCCCCACCGAACGACAAGGAGCCCCCCATGTCCCACGCGCAATTGCTCAGCCCCGCCCAACTGGCGGCCCGCCTCGACCAGCCGGACCTGCGCATCCTCGACTGCCGCTTTGCCCTCGAAGACCCGGCCTACGGCGCGCGCAGCTACGCCCAGGAGCACATCCCCGGCGCCCGCTTCGCCGACCTGGAACGCGACCTCTCCGGCCCGGTACAGAAGGGCGTAACCGGCCGCCATCCGCTGCCCGATCCGCTCCTGCTGGTCGAACGCCTGCGCGCCTGGGGCATCGACAACGCCAGCCCGGTGGTGCTCTACGACGACGGCCCCGGCGCCTTCGCCGCCCGTGCCTGGTGGCTGCTCGCCTGGCTCGGCAAGCACGACGGCGTGTTTATCCTCGACGGCGGCCTGAACGCTTGGCGCGCCGCCGGCCTGCCGCTGACCGCCGAGCTGCCCGCCCCGGCCGCCGGCACCTTCCAGGGCCAGCCCGATCCCGACCTGCTGGTGGAGGCGCAGCACCTCCTGGCGCGCCTCGGCGATGTGCGACTGACCCTGCTCGACGCCCGCGCCCTGCCCCGTTTCCGCGGCGAGGTGGAGCCCCTCGACCCGGTCGCCGGGCACATCCCCGGCGCCCACTGCGCGCCCTTCACCGAAAACCTCGGCGCCGACGGCCGCTTCCTGCCGGCCGAGCAGTTGCGCGAGCGCTTCGCCAACCTTCTCGGCGAACGCCCCCCCCAGCAACTGGTCGCCTATTGCGGCTCGGGTGTCACCGCCTGCCACAACCTGTTCGCCCTGAGCCTCGCCGGCTACCCGCTGGCACCACTCTACGCCGGCTCCTGGAGCGAGTGGCTGACCGATCACTCCAGACCCATCGCCACGGGGGATTGAGCCGTCCCGTCGGGAGCCATATAGCGGCCGGTCTAAGCACCGGCCGCTATATGGCCCGGAAAAGCCCAAGTGGAAATAATTTAAAAACAGTAATTTACAGCCCAAAGATCGCACTAGACTTCAACTCAAGCGGTCGGCGGAGCACCTCGAGGCTCCACACCCGCTTCCAGCGAGGCGCTTCATCCGGACCGATAATTCTTCCAAAGCCCCGCCGGACACCTTTCCTTGCGAGATCCACCATGGGCATTGCAGCCAGCGAACTGAGCAAGCATGTGATCCGCCCGACCCTGTTCTACCTCGGGCGCTCCTCCGATGCCGCCGAAGCCCTGCTGCTGGGCATCGCGGCCACCCAGTCGGCGCTGGGCGCAGCCCTGCACCGGCACCACGGCCACGGTCTCTACGGCATCCGCGAAGCCAGCCACCTGCAGCTCTGGGACCGCTACCTGGCCCTGAACCCGGACCTGGCCAGCCATGTCCGCGGCCTGGCCAGCCAGCATGCCTTCCTGATTTCGCCGCACCTGGAGCTGACGGTCAACCTGCGCTACGCCACCGCCATCGCCTGGCTGCTGGTGGAGGCGCAGCAACTGCCCCTGCCCAGCGCCGACGACCTGCCGGGACAAGCGCGGATCTGGGGTCGCGTATTCCATCCCGGCGGCCGGCCCGAGGAGTTCCTCGACGCCTGGCAGCGCTGCGTCGCCGGCGCCATCCAGAACGCCTGAAGCGCTATGGCCGTCCGTCACCTGCCCATGAACCCGGCGCCGGACTGCTGGTCGATTTTTGGGTAGGGTCAGCGCAGCGAGGAGGTAGCCATGACCATGGTGGATTACGCGACCGGCATCCGGGCCTGCAGCGCCTGCGCCGTCGCCTGCGACGAGTGCGCCAGGGCCTGCCGGCAAACCGATCCGCAAACCCTGAGCCGCTGCATGGAACTCAGCCAGGACTGCGCCGACGTCTGCCGCCTGACCGCCCTGCTGATGGTGCGGGAAAGCGAATGGGCGAAAATCCTCTGCCGCCTGTGCGCGCGGACCTGCGAAGCCTGCGCCGAGGAATGCGCCCGGCAGCGCCTGGCCGAGTGCCAGGAATGCGCCCAGACCTGCCAGCACTGCGCCGAAGAATGCGAACTGCTGAGCGAGGCGGCGTAGGCTATCTGCCAGTCAGGTCTGCCAGAACCGCAACACCGGATGTCCATCCCCCCCTCCGGGTGCCGTAGCGCCGCATGCCGCGCTGGGTCGGCGCCAGCAGGGACGGCATGCACGATACCAGCCCCCTCCACTGTTTGGCCCGGACACTGCGTTGCGCGTTTGCCGGAGGCGGCCGGCCCCCCACGCCGCCTTGCCATGGCTCAAGGAATCGCGCATTAGTGCCGCCGGAGACTTTTCTGTTGGCGATCGGGCGTCATACTTGCTGCAGGCCCACCGCACAGGACACGACCATGCCCTACCAACACATCATGACCGCCGTCGATCTCACCGACGAGTGCCATCCGGTCATCCGCCGCGCCATCGGCTTAGCCAACTGCTTCCAGGCCCGGCTGTCGCTGGTGCATATCGTCGAGCCGATGGCCATGGCCTTCGGCGGAGACGTGCCGATGGACCTGTCGACGCTGCAGCAGCAACAGACCGATCAGGCGCGCGAGCGGGTCGAAGCCTTCGCCAGCCAGTATCCCGAACTGCTGCCCGAGCGACGGCATATCCTCTTCGGCCAGCCGCGCCAGGAAATCCACCAGTTGGCGAGGGAGCAGGGATGCGACCTGATCGTGGTCGGCAGCCATGGCCGCCACGGCCTCGCCCTGCTGCTCGGCTCGACCGCCAACGACCTGCTGCACGGCGCGCCCTGCGACGTGCTGGCGGTACGCCTGAAGAAACCCGAGTGAAGAATCGCCCCTCTCCCGGCCGGGAGAGGGGCCGCGCTCAGTCCTCGTCGGCGCTCATCACCAGCGGACGGATCTTCGCGAGCTGGATCTCCAGCGAATAGCTCATGCTGGAAGCCATGGAGAAGAAGGTCAGGAAGGCCTTGAGATTCGAGTCGCCGCCGCAGGTGGCATGGATGCGCTGCCAAAACGCCTGGTTGACCAGCTGCAGTTGCTGGAAGAGGCGCACCAGGCCTTTCAACTCCCAGTCGGCGTGGCGCCTTTCCCGGCAGTTGAAATACTGCCGCGCCAGGTAGAGCGATACCGCGCGCAGGGCGAACTCCTGCTGGCTGGCGAACGGCAGATGCTGCTGCGCCATGGGCCGCAGGCGAGCCAGCCGGGGACAGGCGCTGGTCGCCATGATCACCCCGAGCAGGGAACGCACGCCCTCCTCCAGACTGACCTGCTTGCGATACTCCCGTTCCGGCGTGCACACCCGGACCTGCGCCTTCTGGAACGCCGGCAGGCCCAGGAAGTCCTCGATCACCCCCTGCAGGTCGAGCGCCGCCGGGCAGTGGCTGTACTGCGCCGGACTCAGCGGGCAGTTGCTGCACTGCTGGTATTCCAGGCGCGTCCAGCCGGGCGCAGCCTCGGCGTGCGTGCGGTCATAGCCTCGCTCCAGTTCGATGCGATAGCTGAAGGCGTGCTGCTCATCCAGGGTGATGTGATATTCGATTGCCATACTGTCTTCCGGCCGGTCGCTGAGAGGAAAACCGCGGCGCCCGGCTGCCTCGCCGCGCGCCCGGTCCGGCGAGCAGGTCAGCTTTCCTCGAGCTCCGCCCAGCGCTCCAGCAGGCGGTCCAGATCCTGCTGCAGGCTTTCCAGACGCGCCAGGGTGGCCGAGGCCTGCTCCGCCGGCTGCTGGTAGAAGGCCGGATCGGCGATGCGTCCCTGCAGCGCGGTCAGTTCCGCTTCCACGGCCTCGATCTGGCCGGGGAGCGCCTCCAGCTCGCGCTGCAGTTTATAACTCAGCTTCTTCTTGCTGACCGTCGACGGGCTGGCAGTTTCCGCCGCGACGGCAGCCGGAGCCTCCTTTTTCGACGCCTCGTCCCGGCCCTGGCGTTCGCCGACGCCCAAGAGGCGCGGCGAGCCGCCCTGGCGCAGCCAGTCCTGGTAGCCGCCGACGTATTCGCGGACCCGGCCTTCGCCCTCGAACACCAGGGTGCTGGTCACCACGTTGTCGAGGAAAGCCCGGTCGTGGCTGACCATCAGCACGGTGCCGGGGAAGTCCAGCAGGATTTCTTCCAATAGCTCCAGGGTTTCCACGTCCAGGTCGTTGGTCGGCTCGTCGAGCACCAGCAGGTTGGCCGGCTTGCTGAACAGCTTGGCCAGCAGCAGGCGCGCGCGCTCGCCGCCGGACAGCGCCTTGACCGGGGTGCGCGCGCGCTGCGGACTGAACAGGAAATCGCCGAGATAGCTCAGCACATGGCGGTTTTGACCGTTGATGGTGATGAACTCGCGGCCTTCGGCGATGTTATCGATCACCGTCTTTTCCGGCTCCAGCTGGTGGCGCAACTGGTCGAAATAAGCCACCTCCAGCTTGGTACCGACGTCGATGCGGCCGCTGGTGGGCTGCAGCTCGCCGAGCAGCAGCTTGAGCAGAGTGGTCTTGCCGGTACCGTTGGCGCCGAGCAGGCCGATCCGATCGCCACGCTGCAGAACCATGGAGAAGTCGCTAATCAGCGGCTCGCCACCGGGGTGGGCGAAGCCGACGTGCTCGACGACGATCACCTGCTTGCCGGACTTCTCCGCCGTCTCCACCTGGAAGCTGGCCTTGCCCTGGCGCTCGCGGCGCTCGGAGCGCTCGGCACGCATCGCCTTGAGTGCGCGAACGCGGCCCTCGTTGCGGGTGCGGCGGGCCTTGATGCCCTGGCGGATCCACACTTCCTCCTGGGCCAGGCGCTTGTCGAACAGCGCGTTGGCAGCCTCCTCGGCGGCGAGCTGCTGCTCCTTGTGCACCAGGAAGCTGGCGTAGTCGCCGTTCCAGTCGATCAGATGGCCACGATCCAGCTCGAGGATACGCGTCGCCAGGTTCTGCAGGAAAGCGCGGTCGTGGGTGATGAACAGCACGGCGCCGTTGAAGCCGCTCAGGGCCTCTTCCAGCCAGGCGATGGCGCCGATGTCGAGGTGGTTGGTCGGTTCGTCGAGAAGCAACAGGTCGGGCTCGGACACCAGCGCCTGGGCCAGCAGCACGCGCCGGCGCCAGCCGCCGGACAGCTCGGCGAGGGTCTTGTCGGCCGGCAGCTGCAGGCGGCTCAGGGTGCTGTCGACCAGTTGCTGCAGGCGCCAGCCATCCTTCGCCTCCAGCTCCTGCTGGACGTGCATGAGCTTGTCCAGGTCGGCGTCGCTGTGAATGCTCTGGCTCAGGTGATGGTACTGGGCGAGCAGGTCGCCAACCCCGGCCAGGCCCTCGGCGACCACATCGAACACGGTCCGCTCGTCGGCACGCGGCAGCTCCTGCGGCAGTTCGCCGATCTTCAGCCCCGGCGCGCGCCAGATCTCGCCATCGTCGGCGCTCTGCTCGCCCTTGACCAGACGCAGCATGCTGGACTTGCCGGTGCCGTTGCGGCCGATGACGCAGACACGCTCGCCGCGGGCGATCTGCCAGGACACCTTGTCGAGCAACGGCATGGCGCCATAGGCGAGGGAAACGTCGGTGAACTTGAGCAGAGTCATGGGCAAGGTCTCGAGAAAAATCGGCGAGCATTCTATCAGGCCCGGACGCTGGCCACGCCCGGCCATTCGACCGCGCTCCCCGAAAGGCTTTTCGGTACGCTGTCAATACACCGGGCGCTACAGCTAAACTAGATAAGAGTTCCATTAGCTTCTTACGTCGCCACTCCTTCCCCGAGAAGCGCCATGCGCAGTCGATTGCTCAGCCTGTTTTTCTGCCTGTCCCTGATCCCCTTGGCCTCCACTCGCGCCGAGGCAGCATCGCTCGGCGAGCAGCGCATCCTCTACGACCAGGCCAAGCAGGCGCTGGCCAGGGGTGATGCCGGCCCCTACCTGCGCAACCGCCAGGCCCTGCGCGACTATCCGCTGGAGCCCTATCTGGCCTACGACGAACTGACCGCCCGGCTGAAGAGCGCCAGCGACGAGGAAATCGAGAAATTCCTCGCCGAACATGGCGACCTGCCACAGGTCGGCTGGATGAAACTGCGCTGGCTGCGCTGGCTGGCCGAGCGCGGCGACTGGCGGACCTTCGTCGACTACTACGACCCGGCCTTGAACTTCACCGAGCTGGACTGCCTGTACGGCCAGTACCAGCTCGGCCACGGCCATAAGGCCGAAGGCTATGCGACCGCCGAGAAGTTCTGGCTGGTCGGCAAATCGCAACCCGAAGCCTGCGACACACTGTTCGGACTCTGGGCCGCCGACGGCCAACTGACCGACCAGAAGCGCTGGCAACGCCTCCGGCTGGCCGCCGACGCGGGCAACTACGGCCTGGCCACCCACCTGGCGAAAAGCGCCCCCGCCTTCGAGCGCGAAGGCCTGTTGATGGTGGAGGTGGGGCAGAAGCCGCAACTGCTGCTGAGCCAGGACTCGCGCTTCGCGCCGGCGAGCGAGCGGATAGCCGACGTGGTCGGGCTCGGCCTGCGCCGCATGGCCCGCCAGGACCCGGACAAGGCCCTGGCCCTGCTCGACGGCTACGCTCGGCGCATGCCGTTCTCCGGTGAAGAGAAGGTGGCGATCGCCCGGGAAATCGGTTTGACCCTGGCCAAGCGCTTCGACAGCCGGGCCCTCGAGGTGATGGCCGAATACGATCCGGAACTGCGCGACAAGATCGTGGCCGAATGGCGCGCCCGCCTGCTGCTGCGCCTCGGCCGCTGGGACGAGGCCTATCGCCTGACCAGCCGGATGCCCCAGGAACTCGCCAGCAGCAACCGCTGGCGCTACTGGCAGGCACGCAGCCTGCAACTGGCTCAGCCGCATAGCCAACAGGCGACCGGACTCTACCAGCCGGTCGCCCGCGAACGGGATTTCTACGGTTTTCTCGCCGCCGATCGCCTCCAGGTGCCCTACCAGCTGAACCACAAGCCGATGGCACTGGATCCCCGGGTGGTGCAGAAGGTCCGCAACGCCGCGGGCATCCGCCGGGCCCTGGAGTTCTACGCCCGGGGACAGATCGTCGACGCGCGCCGCGAGTGGTATCACGTCAGTCGCCTGTTCAGCCGCGAGGAAATGGTCGCCCAGGCCAGGCTGGCCTACGACATGGGCTGGTACTTCCCGGCCATCCGCACCATCAGCCAGGCGCAGTACTGGGACGATCTGGAGATTCGCTTCCCGATGGCCCACCAGGGCAGCATGACCCGCGCCGCCCAGAGTCGCGGCCTGCATTCGAGCTGGGTGTTCGCCATCACCCGCCAGGAAAGCGCTTTCATGAACGATGCCCGCTCCGGTGTCGGCGCCGGCGGTCTGATGCAGCTGATGCCGGCCACCGCCCAGGAAACCGCGCGCAAGTTCGGCATCCCGCTGAGTTCACCGAGCCAGGTCTACGACCCGGACACCAATATCCAGCTCGGCGCGGCCTACCTCAGCCAGGTGCATGCCCAGTTCGGCGGCAACCGGGTGCTCGCTTCCGCCGCCTATAACGCCGGCCCCGGCCGTGTGCGCCAGTGGCTGCGCGGCGCCGATCATCTGGCCTTCGACGTCTGGGTAGAAAGCATCCCCTTCGACGAAACCCGCCAGTACGTGCAGAACGTGCTGTCCTACTCGGTGATCTACGGACACAAGCTCAACGCTCCGCAACCCCTGGTGGAGTGGCACGAGCGCTATTTCGACGATCAATAGCGATCAGTCAGTACGCAGGGGCGCCTTATCGGCCCCCTGCAATTGCCGACCCGGCATTGCCGCGCAAGAGCGGCGAATCGGGCGGAAGATGCATCCGCAGCGCGCCCGCACGAACGCTGAAACGCAAGGCTTGGCTGTTTGCCGGCTCGCCGTCCAGGTTCAGGTCCAGACCTTCCGGCACCTCGATCTCGACCCACGGCAGGCGCGCACCGATGGAGATGGTTTCCACGCCGAGAATGCGCAGGGAAATCAGCGTCCCGAGGGTGCTGAGCGGACTTCCCGCATCCTCCGGCGCCGGCACGATGCACAGATCGAGCAGACCGTCGTCTACCAGCGCCTCGGGACAGAGCAGGTTGCCACCGCCGGCCTGGCGCCCGTTGCCGATGCCCAGCGCGAGAAACTCGCCCTCCCAGCGGAAACCCGGCCCGCGGAAACGTCCGAAGGAGGCACCCAGTTCGGGGAAACGGGTCAGCCCGGTAAGCAGGTACGCCGCCCCGCCGAGGGCCTTCTTCAACTCTTCAGGGGTGCTGGCGGTGACCTTCGAGCCGAAGCCGCCGGTGGCCATGTTGAGAAACAGCTGGCCATCCGCCTCGCCGAGATCCACCGGGCTGGGCGCGACCTCCAGAAGGGCCAGGGCCTCCGCCGGAGACAAGGGCACGCCCGCCGCCCGGGCGAAGTCGTTGGCCGTGCCCAGCGGCAGGATCGCCAGACTGGCATCAGTGCCGGCCAGAGCCATGGCTTCCGCCACCTCGCGCAAGGTGCCGTCGCCACCGCCGGCGACGAGCGTCGGATAGCCGGCCGCCAGCCCCTCTTCGACCAGCCGGCGGGCATCGCCGGCCTCCCAGGTCAGACGCACGGCAATCTCCCAGCCGGCCTTGCGCCGGGCGAGGACGGCGGCCCGCAACTCCTCGTTCGTCGCTTGCCGACCATGCAGCACCAGCCATGCCTTGCGCTCACCCATCGCCACCTCGGAAATGCTCCCTACCGGTATGGACAGCCGGAGGATAGCCGGTGCCGTTCCGTACGGAGCGTCAGCCCAGCACTTCGCTCAAGGGGATGAAGCACACCGGATCCCCCTCGGCCAAGGTCGTGTTCTCGGGGATCTCGACCAGCCCATCGGCCCAGGCGGCACTGAGCAGCACGCCAGGGCTCTGGTTCGGATAGAGCACGGCCCGCCCCTCCCCCAGGCGTGCGCGCAGATACTCGCGGCGCTTGCCGGGCTTGCTCCAGACGAAACCGGCCGGCACCGGAAAAGTCAGCGGCGCCACGGCCTGTACACCGAGACGACGCAGCAGATAGGGCCGAGCCAGCAGGGCGAAGGTGACCAGCGAGGAGGCCGGGTTGCCCGGCAGGCCGACCACCGGGATGCCCCGGTAACGACCGACGGTCAGCGGCTTGCCCGGCTTGATCGCCAGCTTCCACAAGGCCAACTCGCCCTCCTCGCGCAGGATCTGACCGAGGCAGTCCGCCTCGCCGACCGACACGCCGCCGGTCGAGAGAATCAGGTCGGCGCCCCCCAGTTCGCCGAGGCGAGCGCGGGTCAGCTGAGGGTCGTCGGGCAGGATGCCAGCATCCAGCACATTACAGCCCAGGCGCTTCAGCCAGCTGTGCAACAGGGTACGGTTGCTGTTGTAGATCTGCCCCGGGCCCAGCGGCCGCCCCGGCTCGACCAGTTCGTCGCCGGTGGACAGCAGCGCCACTCGCGGCCGCCGCCGCACCGTCAACTCTGTGGCCCCCAGGGATGCGGCCAGCCCCAATTGCGCAGGCCCCAGACGACTGCCGGCGGCCAGTACGGTGTCGCCGCGGCGGGTCTCCTGACCCTGCTCGCGGATGTGCTGCCGCGGACGCAGGGCCTGGGCGAAGCATACCCGCCCGTCCTCGAGCAGCTCGGTGTTTTCCTGCAGCTCGACGCAGTCCGCCCCCTCCGGTACCGGGGCCCCGGTAAAGATTCGTGCACAGGTGCCGGGCCGCAAGGGTTCCGGGGCCTGCCCGGCGAAAATCGTCTGACTGACCGTCAGCGGCTCGCCCGTCCAGTCGGCCAGACGCAGGGCGTAACCGTCCATAGCGCTATTCGGCCAGGGCGGCAGATCCAGGGGAGAGATCAGGGGTTCGGCCAGCACACGCCCATCGGCATCATCCAGCGCAACCCGCTCGGACTCGCCGATCGGCTCCCGCTCGGCCAGTTGCAGCAGGCATTCGAGAGCCTCTTCGACGGACATCAGTGCGGACTTTTTCATCGTCCTACCCACGTGTCTCGCAGAGCGGTACCGGTTTCAGATGGGGTACGAAGCTGCACGGCCGATGGCGGGCGTCCAACTGCTCGGCCAGGATGCCGTCCCAAGCCGTTGCGCACGCGCCGGTCGAGCCCGGCAGGCAACAGACCAGGGTGCCATTGGCCAGACCGGCCAGCGCGCGGGACTGCACGGTGGAGGTACCGATCTCGGCCATGGAAATGTGCCGGAACAACTCGCCGAAACCGTCGACCTGCTTGTCGAACAGGCAGGCCACCGCTTCGGGGGTACTGTCGCGGCCGGTAAAACCGGTTCCGCCGGTGATCAGCACGACCTGTACATCCTTGTCGGCGATCCAGGCGGCGACCACAGCACGGATGTGGTACAAATCGTCCTTGAGCAGCAGCCGCGCGGCCAGCCTGTGTCCGGCCGCGCTCAGGCGCTCGACGAGCAGTTGACCAGAGGTGTCGGTTGCCAGAGTGCGGGTGTCGCTGACAGTCAATACTGCGATGTTCAACGGCACGAAGGCCGCCTCAACCTTGTGACTCATGCTGCCTTCCAGTGTTGTCGAGAAGTCGGGCCGGAGTTATACCATACGCCATCGCTGGAGCCATCCGATGACTGTCCCTACTGCCCTGCCCCCCTGCTCCGTGCTGCTGCTGGCCGGCGGTCGCGGACAGCGCATGGGCGGTCGAGACAAGGGGCTGCTGGAATGGCGCGGCAAACCGTTGATCGCCCATCTGCATGCGCTGACCCGACCGCTCACCGATGAGCTGATCGTTTCCTGCAATCGCAATACCGAACGCTATGCGGCCTATGCCGACCGCCTGGTGCACGACGACAGCCCCGACTTCCCCGGGCCTCTAGCCGGCATCCGCGCCGGACTGGCGGCAGCCCGGAATCCCTGGCTGCTGGTACTGCCCTGCGATGCGCCACGGCTCGATGCAGGGCTGCTGTACAGCATGCGCCAGAATGCCGCCGACCACCCAGGCCAGCCTCTGCTGCTACGCCAAGGCGAACAGTGGGAACCCCTGTTCTGCCTGTTGCCCAAGAGCTTGGGACCAGCCCTTGAGCGAGCCTGGCAAGATGGCGAACGCAGTCCGCGCCGGGCCCTCCTGGCACACAAGGCCACAGCCCTGCAATGCCCTTCAGAGGACCCCCGGCTAGCCAACCTGAACACACCGCAATTGCTGGCCGAAGGGGAAAACGAAGCAAGCCACCACAACTGACGGCACTGCCACGCTCGCGTCAAACGACATCGAGCACGCTGCTTGTCTCGAGGCAGTCGTTTCGTTTACTGCGATCAACGTGCAGAGGAACTTTCAGCCACAAAAGTACGGCCTGCCGGAAACGAAAAAGCCCGCACAAGGCGGGCTTTACCGGTTCCTCTAGTATCAAATCTAGAGGCGGGATATGGTCGGAGCGACTGGATTCGAACCAGCGACCTTCTCGTCCCGAACGAGACGCGCTACCAAGCTGCGCTACGCTCCGAAGATGGCGCGCATTCTACAGAAAAAGTTTTCCTGCACAAGGGGTTAGATGAAAAATTTTATGGGTCGCGCCTCAAGAGACTCGAGCCGTCAACTACTGACTGTAGCTGTAGGGGCGCGCGAAACTTGGCGCGGTTTGGCGCGATAAACGACGCGCCCCTCATTGCTCGTGCGACAAAAGAATTTCAAAACAGCCCCGCCAGCTCGGCCTTGTATGTCCCAGCTGAAAATCAGCACCTCCTTCGCATCACTTCCCTTCCCCCCACCGACCGCGTATCGAGTGTCCGTCGCCTCGATGTGGTAGGCCGCGAAGCACTCCCGAATCGCAGAGTGGTCGTTCAGGCTGATGATGGCCTTGCCCTTGAGTTCGCAGAGGAGCCTGGCCAGCCCCCGATACTGCTCGAACCCGAACGGCACGCCATAGCCCTCCGTCTCCTGCGCTGCAACAGACACTGGCAGCGGTAGGCATCAATGTGGCAAGGGTTGTCCAATGGCTGGACGGTCGCGGGCAGGCCATCACACGCACCTCCCGATTCGCGCGATTGGCTCCTGGAGGGCTTTGAATTCGCCGACGGTATCTACGTCACATCACCACACCAGACCTGATTGGGGACACTCACATCAAAGCGGCGCTGCAGATGATTGGGTGCAATCACGGACTCCTCCACGGCCAGTCGATAACGATGGCGACGCTGCTGCGTGCTGACCACACCGGCCTCCCGCATCAGGCGGGCCGCCTTGTAACGGCCAACGGCGTGGCCTTCACTGCGTAGCGCGGCTGCCAGTGTGCGGGCTCCTGCCGAGCCCCGGCTACGCTCGTGCAGCACGACCAGCCTGGCCCGCAGGCGATCCCGGCGGGGATTGCGCCGGGCCTGCCGGCTGCGTTGCTGGTAATAGCTGCTACGTCCAACGCCGAAGGTCAGGCATAGCTCGATGACCGGCAATTGCGTGCTCAGCATGCCGATCAGGCTCACCGATCGAGCGAGTCGGACATCAAGAGCGCGGTAGCCTCCTAAGAAACACCCTGCGCCGGCTGTAGCGTGAAGCCAAACTCCGCTGCTCGACGGTGCAGCCCCTTAACCACCCGCTCCCGGTACTTCTGCTCATAGTGATCGACGCCTGGATCTTGATACGCCATACCAAAACGCATTGCGTTGTAGAACAGGATGGCGATTTTGCGGGCGGTAGCGGTGACTGCCTTGGCTTTGCCGATGCGCGCTGACAAGCGTCGATAAAAGGCACCCAGCGCGGTATTGGTTCTCCCAATCGCAGCGGCAGCCAAACGGAGATGCGCGGTGACCCGGTTATTGGTTTTTCGCGTGTGCGCGGAAAGGACCTTGCCGCCACTGATACGGCTGCCAGGCGCCAGGGTCAACCAGGACGTGAAGTGATGGGCGGTATGCCAGCGATTCAGGTCCGTGCCGCACTCGGCGATTAGCCATAAAGCCAGATAAGGGCCGATGCCATGTATCTGGATCAAATCGACGCCAACCAGTTGGTACAGCAAGGTACGCACATCGAAGTTGAGCGCATTCGGCTGCCGGGTGCGATGGCGTGGCTTTGGCAGGGGCTCGCTGGGCCGGAGCCTTCCGTTTCAACCGCCGATTCGATCTGCGCACGCTGCCTGCGCGACTCCTCGTGGCGGTCGCGCGTTGCCCGCCACACCCCCTGCGGGTGATTCGGGATGGCTGAGCATCATTGCTAATCAGGACGCCGCTTGAGGTTGTCGATCTTGCGCTGGCTCACGCCCAGCATCTGGGCGATCTGTGCACTGGTCTTGCGCGGCCCCTGATCTTGCGAGCGGTCGCAGGCCATGTTTCCTGCACTCTACGCCAGCGGCACAAAAACTTGGCAGCTCATGAAGCTGATCAGCCAAATCGATGGGACACATTTTTCGTATTCGACGGCAGGCAGAAGGCAGCGAGACAACCACTCTGCGTCTCACCCAACACCATCAAGCAGACCCAATGCGTGAAGAAGAGATCGCCGTTCCGTTCAGCTACATGCTGCAGACCCACCTAAAGCCTCATTCGGCAGACGCACCGCTCTCTCCTAGCAGTGAGCCGTGACGCCAAGCTAACATCCTGTAGAGCCGCGCCAAGCCCCAAGTGCTGCTGTTACTAGCCAAGTACAAACGGTCACCATACGGTCACCAGAACAGCCAAATCGCAGACATGAAAAAGGCCGGTGATTGCTCAACCGGCCTAAGTCATTGAATTTATTGGTCGGGACGGAGTGATTCGAACACTCGACCCCTTGCACCCCATGCAAGTGCGCTACCAGGCTGCGCTACGCCCCGACTTGACGCTCCAGCTTGCTGGAGCGGGTCAAACTATATATTAAGCATCTGAAAAGTGGAAGTTTTTTTTGCGGTTCCAGCTATTTGCGCAAGACCAAGAGGACATCCTCAAGCTCGGTGATCGTCTGCCGGATCAATTGCCGATATTGGGTCGTATCTTCCTTGGCTTCGTCGCCGGAGAGGCGCAGGCGCGCCCCACCGATGGTGAAGCCCTGCTCGTACAGCAGGGCCCGGATATGCCGGATCATCAGAACATCTTGACGCTGATAGTAACGCCGATTGCCCCGACGCTTGACTGGATTGATCTGGGGGAACTCCTGCTCCCAGTAACGCAGCACATGCGGCTTGACCGCACAGAGCTCACTGACCTCGCCGATGGTGAAGTAGCGCTTCCCGGGTATGGGAGGCAGTTCGTCGTTATGGCTTGGTTCCAGCATAGGCTTCAACCCTGGCTTTCAGCTTCTGCCCTGGACGAAAGGTGACGACACGCCTCGCTGTAATCGGGATCTCTTCCCCCGTCTTGGGGTTGCGGCCGGGCCGCTGGCGCTTGTCGCGCAGGTCGAAATTGCCGAAACCGGACAACTTGACCTGTTCGTTGTGCTCCAGTGCCTGCCTGATCTCCTCGAAAAACAGCTCCACCAACTCCTTGGCTTCCCGTTTATTCAGGCCAAGCTCCTCATAGAGACGTTCTGCCATCTCGGCTTTCGTCAGAGCCCCCATACGTTACTTCCTTAACGTCGCGTTGAACCTTTCTTCCAGCGAGGTGAGGATGTTCTGAGTTGTGGTGTTCACCTCATCATCGTTAAGAGTGCGCGATGGATGTTGCCAGGTCAAGCCGACCGCCAGGCTTTTTCGTTGTGGATCAATGCCTTTCCCCTGATAGACGTCGAACAGCCGGAGGTCGCTCAGGTATTCCCCGGCCGCCTCGCGAATGGCCTGCAGTACGGCTTCCGCTGCGGTTTCAGAATCGACGATCAGTGCCAGATCCCGGCGTACTTCGGGGAAGCGCGAAAGCTCGCGGAAGGCCGGCAAACGACCGGCGGCAATTTCCGCCAGGACCAGTTCGAACAGGAAGACCGGCTGATCCAGCCCCAGCGCCTTGCCCAGCTCGGGATGCAGTGCGCCCAGGAAGCCGACCAGACGCCCCTCGCGCTCGATGCGCGCCGTCTGTCCCGGATGGAGCGCGGGATGTTCGCCGCCGACGAAGTGGTATTCGTCGGCAGCCCCGACAGCCGCGAGCAGAGCCTCCACATCGGCCTTGGCATCGTAGAAGTCCACCGCCTCCCGACCATGGCTCCAGCTCTCCGGCAGGCGGCTGCCGGTAATGGCGCCAGCCAGCACGGGCTCCTGCTTGAGATCGCCCAGTTGGCCGACGAAGCGCAGGCCGCTCTCGAACAGACGCACGCGGGACTGCTGGCGGTTCAGGTTGTACTGCAGCGCCTTGGCCAGTCCCGGCCAGAGCGAGGCGCGCATGGCGGCCATGTCCGCGGAGATCGGGTTGGCCAGAGTCAGCGGCTCGACGCCCGGAGTGAAGAGCTCGAACAGCTTGGGATCGATGAAGCTGTAGGTGATCGCCTCCTGGTAGCCGCGCGCGACCAGCAGACGGCGCAGCACCGGCAGTTCGCCACGGGCTTCGGCGCGTGCCTGCGGAGCCAGACGCGCCTGGGGGTAGCGGACCGGCAGGTTGTTGTAGCCATGCAGGCGCCCAAGCTCTTCGATCAGGTCCACTTCGAGACTGATATCGAAACGATGGCTGGGCACCTCGACCTGCCACTCACCAGCCGCACCGCCGCCGACCTTCAGGCCCAGCGCGACCAGCAGGCGCTCGACTTCGGCAGCCTCCATCCGCAAGCCGAGCATCTGCTCGATGCGCTCCGCACGCAAGGTGATTGGCGCCACCTGCGGCAGACTCGACTGATCGGCCACCTCGACGATGGGGCCGGGCTCGCCACCGACGATCTCCAGCAGCAGCGCGGTGGCACGCTCCATGGCTTCGCGGGCCAGCTGCCAGTCGACGCCGCGCTCGAAACGGTGCGAGGCATCGGTGTGCAGGCCGTAGGAACGGGCCTTGCCGGCGATGGCGATAGTGTCGAAGAAGGCGCTTTCGAGGAACAGGTCGCGGGTACCGGTAGCGACACCGCTGTGCTCGCCGCCCATCACGCCGGCAATGGCCAGGGCGCGCTGGTGGTCGGCGATCACCAGGGTATCGGCACGCAGGCTGACCTCCTGACCGTCGAGCAGGACCAGCTTCTCGCCCTCCTCCGCCATCCGTACGCGGATGCCGCCATGAATTTCGGCGAGATCGAAGGCATGCATCGGCTGGCCCAGCTCAAGCATCACGTAGTTGGTGACGTCAACCGCCGGGTCGATGGCGCGGACATCGGAGCGGCGCAGGCGCTCGACCATCCATGCCGGGGTTGGACGCGACAGATCGACATTGCGCACCACTCGCCCCAGATAACGCGGACAGGCCTGGGGGGCCAGCACTTCGACCGGACGCACTTCGTCATGCACTGGCAGCACCGCGGTGATCGACGGGCGGGCGACAGGAACTCCATAGAGGGCGCCTACCTCGCGGGCCAGGCCGGCCAGGGAGAGGCAGTCGCCACGATTGGGGGTCAAGTCCACCTCGATGCTGGCATCGTCCAGGTTGAGGTAGGTGCGGATGTCCTGCCCCACCGGCGCAGCGGCCGGCAGCTCCAGCAGGCCATCGTTTTCCTCGCTGATCTTGAGCTCGGCCGCCGAGCAGAGCATGCCGAAGGACTCCACGCCACGCAGCTTGGCCTTCTTGATCTTGAAGTCCTCGCCGAGCACCGCACCGATCATGGCGAAGGGAATCCTGATTCCCGGACGGGCGTTGGGCGCACCGCAGACCACCTGGAAAGTCTCGCTGCCGTTGCTCACTTGGCAGACGCGCAGCTTGTCGGCATCCGGGTGCGGCTCGGTGGAGAGGATCTCGCCCACTACCACGCCGGAAAAAGCACCGGCCACCGGCGTGACGCTGTCGACCTCGAGACCGGCCATGGACAGGCGGGCCACCAGTTCGTCGCGGGATACCTGCGGGTTGACCCAACCGCGCAGCCATTGTTCGCTGAATTTCATCCTGTTCTCCCAAAGAATTCGGTTACGGTTGCGGCCCTAGCGGAATTGCGCGAGGAAGCGCAGATCGTTGTCGAAGAACAGGCGCAGGTCGTTCACCCCGTAGCGCAGCATGGCCAGCCGCTCGATCCCCATACCGAAGGCAAAGCCCTGGTGCTTTTCCGGGTCGATGCCGGACATGCGCAGCACGTTCGGATGCACCATGCCGCAGCCCATCACCTCCAGCCAGCCGGTGTGCTTGCATACGCGGCAACCGTGACCGCCGCACATCACGCACTGCATATCGACCTCGGCGGAGGGCTCGGTGAAGGGGAAGAACGAGGGACGGAAACGTACGCCCAGCGGCTTCTCGAAGAACACCCGAAGGAACTCCTCGATGGTGCCCTTGAGGTCGGCGAAGCTGATGCCCTCGTCGATCAGCAGCCCCTCGAGCTGGTGAAACATCGGCGAGTGGGTGATATCCGAGTCGCAACGGTAGACCCGCCCCGGGCAGACGATACGGATCGGCGGCTGACGGCTTTCCATGGTGCGCACCTGGACCGGCGAGGTATGGGTACGCAGCAACATGTTGGCATTGAAGTAGAAGGTATCGTGCATCGCCCGCGCCGGGTGGTGGCCGGGGATGTTGAGGGCCTCGAAGTTGTGGTAGTCGTCCTCGACTTCCGGGCCCTCGGCGACGCTGTAGCCGATGTGGGTAAAGAACTGCTCGACGCGCTCGAGGGTACGGGTCACTGGATGCAGGCCGCCGGACGCCTGGCCGCGCCCTGGCAGGGTCACGTCGATGCGCTCGGCGGCCAGCCTGGCGGCCAGCGCGGCGGACTCGAGGTCGGCCTTGCGCGCATTGAGGGCATCCTGAACGCTGCTCTTGGCGGCATTGATCAGGGCGCCGGCCTTCGGGCGCTCCTCGGCCGAGAGCTTGCCCAGGGTCTGCATCAGCTGGGTCAGCTCGCCCTTCTTGCCGAGGTAGTGGACCCGGAGCTGCTCCAGGGCGTTGACGTCTTCGCTATGTTGCACGGCCTCGAGCGCTTGCGAGACCAGTGCATCCAGGTTTTCCATGTACAACCTCCAGGGGGCCTTGCAGAACTGTCCTGGCGTCCGCTTCGACCTTGTCGCACTCGGCAGGAGGTCTGCCAGGAACGCAACACTCAGTTTTGCAAAAACCCCTTCTCAGATACGAAATAGGGGAAGAGCACTGGGCTCTTCCCCTATCGGTGACGTTCGACACCGGGCGAACCCGGTGATTGTCGAGGAGTCAAGCCAGAGTGGCTTTGGCCTTCTCGACAATCGCGGCGAACGCCGCTTTTTCGTTCACAGCCAGATCGGACAGCACCTTGCGGTCGATCTCGATGGCCGCCTTCTTCAGGCCAGCGATCAGGCGGCTGTAAGACAGACCGTTCTGACGAGCACCGGCGTTGATACGGGCGATCCACAGGGCGCGGAACTGACGCTTGCGCTGACGGCGGTCACGGTAGGCGTACTGGCCGGCCTTGATCACCGCCTGCTTGGCAACGCGGAACACGCGGGAGCGCGCACCATAGTAGCCTTTGGCGAGTTTCAGGATTTTCTTGTGACGACGACGGGCGATGACGCCACGCTTAACACGAGCCATGAATAGTTACCTTCTGGAATCTTGACCGGGATTAACGAACGCGCAGCATGCGTTCGACTTTGGCGACGTCGGACGGATGCATCAGCGAGGTGCCGCGCAGCTGACGCTTACGCTTGGTCGTCATCTTGGTCAGGATGTGGCTCTTGAAAGCGTGCTTGTGCTTGAAGCCGTTCGCAGTCGGCTTGAAGCGCTTCTTGGCGCCGCTCTTGGTTTTCATCTTTGGCATGTTCGGATACTCCGCATTGAGTGATTACGCATAACCGCAAGGCCTGCCAGTGCCCTGGTGGGTTATTTTTTCTTTTTGGGGGCGATGACCATGATCAGCTGGCGTCCTTCCATCTTCGGATGCTGTTCGACGGCGCCGTATTCGGCGAGGTCGGTTTCGACCCGCTTCAACAGCTCCATGCCCAGCTCCTGGTGGGCCATCTCACGACCGCGGAATCGCAGGGATACCTTGGCCTTGTCCCCCTCGCTAAGGAAACGTACCAGGTTGCGTAGTTTTACCTGGTAATCCCCGTCTTCCGTCCCTGGACGAAACTTGATTTCTTTGATCTGAACCTGTTTCTGGTTCTTCTTCGCCGCCGCGACCTGCTTCTTTTTCTCGAACAGGTGCTTGCCGTAGTCCATGATCCGGCATACGGGCGGCACTGCGTCAGCGGAGATCTCCACCAAGTCCAGCTTGGCTTCTTCCGCTACGCGAAGCGCTTCATCAATCGAGACGATGCCAATCTGCTCACCGTCCACTCCAATTAACCGAACCTCGCGTGCCGAGATATTCTCGTTGATCGGAGCTTTCGGTTGAGCTTTTCTATCTTGTCTCATTTCACGCTTAATAATGATTACTCCAATTCTTGGCGACCACGCCGGGCAACCGCCTGCGCCAGCATCTCGCGGAACTCATCGATGGGCATCGAGCCCAGATCGACACCTTCGCGGGTGCGCACAGCCACGGCTCGCGTCTCAACTTCCCGATCTCCGATCACCAAGAGATAGGGAACCTTGAGCAAAGTATGCTCGCGAATTTTAAAACCGATCTTTTCGTTTCTCAAGTCGGACTTGGCACGAAAGCCGCTCTGGTTGAGCATCTTCTCGACTTCGAGAGCGAAGCTGGCCTGCTTGTCGGTGATATTCATGATCACCGCCTGGGTCGGTGCCAGCCAAGCCGGGAAAGCGCCTTCGTAGTGCTCGATGAGGATGCCGATGAAACGCTCGAAGGAACCCAGGATCGCCCGATGCAGCATCACCGGATGCTGGCGGTCGTTGTTCTCGCTGACATACTCGGCGCCGAGACGGACCGGCAGGTTGAAATCCAGCTGCAGGGTACCGCACTGCCAGACGCGTCCCAGACAGTCCTTCAGGGAAAACTCGATCTTCGGCCCGTAGAAGGCGCCCTCGCCCGGCTGCAGATCATAGGGCAGGCCGGCAGTCTCCAGTGCCGCGGCCAGCGCTCCCTCGGCACGATCCCACAGGTCGTCGGAGCCGACGCGCTTTTCCGGACGAGTGGAAAGCTTCAGCTGGATATCCTGGAAACCGAAGTCGGCATAGACCTGCTGGGTCAGCTTGATGAAGGCGGCCGACTCGGCCTGCATCTGCTCTTCGGTACAGAAGATGTGCGCATCGTCCTGGGTGAAACCGCGCACCCGCATGATGCCATGCAGCGCACCGGACGGCTCGTTGCGGTGACAAGCACCGAACTCGGCCAGACGCATCGGCAGCTCGCGGTAGCTCTTCAGACCCTGGTTGAACACCTGCACGTGGCACGGGCAGTTCATCGGCTTGATCGCGTAGTCGCGGCTTTCCGACTCGGTGGTGAACATGTTCTCGGCATAGTTCGCCCAGTGCCCGGACTTTTCCCACAGGCTGCGGTCGACCACCTGCGGCGTCTTGATCTCCAGGTAGCCGTTCTCCCGCTGCACGCCGCGCATGTACTGCTCAAGCACCTGATAGACGGTCCAGCCATTGGGATGCCAGAACACCATGCCCGGCGCCTCTTCCTGGGCGTGGAAGAGATCGAGGCGCTTGCCGATCTTGCGGTGATCGCGCTTCTCCGCTTCCTCGATGCGCTGGATATAGGCCGCCAGCTGCTTTTTGTCCGCCCAGGCAGTGCCATAGACGCGCTGCAGCTGCTCGTTCTTGGCATCGCCGCGCCAATAGGCACCGGACAGTTTGGTCAGCTTGAAGGCCTTGAGGAAACGGGTATTCGGCACGTGCGGACCGCGGCACATGTCGACGTATTCCTCATGGTAGTAGAGGCCCATCGCCCGCTCGCCGGGCATGTCGTCGACCAGGCGCACCTTGTACTCCTCGCCGCGAGACCTGAACACCTCGATCACCTGCTCGCGCGGGGTCATCTTCTTGACGACGTCGTAGTCCTTATCGATCAGCTCGCGCATGCGCGCTTCGATGGCCGCCATGTCGTCCGGCGTGAAAGGGCGCTCGTAGGCGATGTCGTAGTAGAAGCCTTCCTCGATGACCGGACCGATCACCATCTTCGCCGTCGGATAGAGCTGCTTGACCGCATGACCGATCAGGTGCGCGCAGGAGTGGCGAATGATCTCGACCCCCTCCTCGTCCTTCGGCGTGATGATCTGCAGGGCCGCATCGCGATCAATTAGATCGCAGGCATCGACCAGCTTGCCGTCGACCTTGCCGGCCACGGTGGCCTTGGCCAGGCCGGCGCCGATGGACTGAGCGACCTCGGCGACCGAAACCGGATGATCGAACGTGCGCTGACTGCCGTCGGGAAGAGTGATGGTGGGCATGGCGCCTCCTCTCCTAGTGGTGACCCCTACCAAAGGCCACATGGGTTGGGATGAGCCAGTAAAGCGGTCCGCCGGATATACCTGCCCCACGGTGGCAGGAGCCCTGAGGCCCGACCCGGACGAAGCGGAGTCACTGGAGGTAAAGATGCGGGATGCTTTCAGAAAGCCGCGCCACTGACAAGCGCCCCATAAAAAAAGGGTCGCCGTAGCGACCCTTTTTGATTTGGTAGGCACAATTGGACTCGAACCAACGACCCCCACCATGTCAAGGTGGTGCTCTAACCAACTGAGCTATGTGCCTGTCGATGGCCGCGCATTTTACGGACTTGCACCGGCCTGTCAACACATTTCTCTGCTAACCGACTGAAAAAGATGATTTTTCCAATCCAGACCGGATTCCCGGCGCGCTAGCCGGGGAAAATCCGCTCCGGTAGCATCGATCCGACGTCGAATATCCGGAACAGGAAGCCGCAAGATGGCGCACACCGACTACCCTCTCTCCTACTACGCCGCCTCGGCCAATCCCACGCCCGCGCGCCCGGAACTCGTCGGCGAAGTCGAAACCGACGTGTGCATCGTCGGCGCAGGCTACACCGGGCTGTCCACCGCCCTGTTCCTGCTGGAAAACGGCTTTCGCGTCGTCCTGCTGGAAGCGGCCAAGGTCGGCTTCGGCGCATCAGGCCGCAACGGCGGGCAGATCGTCAACAGCTACAGTCGCGACATCGACGTGATCGAACGCAGCCTCCCCGCCGAACAGGCCCGCCGGATCGGCGAGATGGCCTTCGAGGGCGGACGCATCCTGCGCGAACTCGTCACCCGCCACGGCATCCGCTGCGACCTGAAGGACGGCGGCGTGTTCGCCGCCTTCACCCCCAGACAGATGGCCCATCTGGAGGGGCAGAAGAAGCTCTGGGAGCGCTACGGGCATAGCCAACTGGAACTGCTGGATGCCCAACGCATCCGCGAGGTGGTGGACAGCCGGCAGTATGTCGGTGGCCTGCTGGACAGGAGCGGCGGGCACATCCATCCGCTCAACCTGGCCCTCGGCGAGGCCGCCGCCGTGGAAGCCCTGGGTGGGACGATCCACGAACAGTCGCCCGCCGTGCGCATCGAGCGCGGCGCCGATCCGCTGGTGCACACCCCGCAGGGGCGGGTTCGGGCGAAGTTCGTCGTGCTGGCCGGCAATGCCTATCTGGGCGACCTGGTTCCGGAGCTGGCGGCCAAGTCGATGCCCTGCGGCACTCAAGTGATCGCCACCGAGCCCCTGGGCGAGGAGCTGGCCGCCAGCCTGCTGCCCCAGGACTACTGCGTCGAGGACTGCAACTACCTGCTCGACTACTACCGGCTCTCCGCCGACCGGCGGCTCATCTACGGCGGCGGCGTGATCTACGGCGCCCGCGATCCCCGGGACATCGCGGGCATCATCCGGCCGAAGATGCTCAGAACCTTCCCGCAGCTGAAGAAGGTGAAGATCGACTACGCCTGGACCGGCAACTTCCTCCTCACCCTGTCGCGCCTGCCGCAGGTCGGGCGGATCGGCGACAACCTCTACTACTCCCAGGGCTGCAGCGGCCACGGCGTCACCTACACCCATCTGGCCGGCCGGCTGCTCGCCGAGGCCCTGCGCGGCCAGGCCGAGCGCTTCGACGCCTTCGCCGCACTACCCCACTACCCCTTCCCCGGCGGCCGCCTGCTACGCGTACCCTTCACCGCCCTCGGCGCTTGGTACTACACGCTGCGGGACCGGCTAGGCGTCTGAACAAGATGACGGGCAAACTGGCACCGGCACACCGCTGCGGGCCTGGCGGGGTCAGAGGCGCGTCTGTGCCGTCGCCGGCAGCCGGTTGGCGGACAGCGTCAGCACCGCCCAGCGCCCGCCCTTCGCCCAGCCCCGGTCGAAGGCGGCGAAATCGGTCGTCAGCCGGCGCGTGGTCCCCGAACGCAGGATGAGCTGCCGCTCGCGCCGGTCGTACCCCACCACCACAGCGAAACGCCAGTCCGACCACCAACCGCGGGAGAGGTTCTGCAGCACCAGCACCGGGTTGCCCGCCGCCACCTCGCTCAGCACGCTCTCCAGCCGCGGCGCCAGGGGCTGGACCAGCATTCCGTGACGGCGCGCGGCGGCCACCATCGCCTCCTGCCGGCTCTCTCCCTTGCCTCCGGACGAAAGCACCTGATCCTTGAGCAGCCCCGGCGAGGTGTCCAGACCGCGCTGGTTGAGCATGCTCGCCAGCGCAGCCGGCCCGCCCTGGTAGTCCTCCTGCGGATAGAAAGGCACGCCGACCAGCTCGACCCGCTCGGGCAGGCGCTCGGTTTCCGGCGGCAACACCGGAGCGCGCGCGCAGGCGGCGAGCAGGGCGAACAGTCCGAGGAGGCCGATCGCTCGCAGGCGACGAGTCACCGGTCGTCGAACTGGGCCATGGGCACCGGGGCGAACGGAAGCCGTTGCGATTCGGTTGAACTGCCGGCCGCGCACCGTATCGGGGTCAAGGTGAACAGGGGAGGAGACTCCGTGCATTTGATGTCAGCCCGTATTGGTGCAAAGGACTGTCATTCTAGACGGAACTCCCCTCTTCAGTTCCGGCCCCGTCAGATCGCCGTATAGCCACCGTCAGCCTGGAAGCAGGCGCCGGTCACGATCGAGGCCCGATCACTGGCCAGGAAGGCGACCACCTGGGCGATCTCCAGCGGCTGGGCCAGGCGGCCGACCGGCTGTCTGGCCAGAATCGCGTCCCGGGTCGCCTGCGGCAGCCGGGCAAGCAATGGCGTGTCGACATAGCCCGGCGATACGCTGTTGGCACGGACGCCCTGGCGGGCATAAGTCAGGGCAACCGAGCGGGTGAAGTTGACCACCGCGGCCTTGGCCGCCGAATAGGCCGTGCTGTTCTCCTGGCCCACGTGCGCCAGGATCGAGGCCATGTTGACGATGGAGCCGCCGCCCCCCGCGAGCATGTGTACGGCAGCATGCTTGTTGCACAGGGCGACCCCGGTCAGGTCGATGTCGATCACCCGCTGCCAGTCCGCGAGGTCGAGCCGGTGAACCGGCGCCTTCTGCTCCGGGATTCCCGCGTTGGCGACCAGAATGTCCAACCGGCCGAAAGCATCCAGCGCCGTCTGCATCAGGGCCGCGACGCTCGCCTCGCAGGTCACGTCGCTGCGCATGAAGATCGCCGCATCGCCAAGCTCGGCGGCCAGCGCCGCCGCCGACGCGTCGATATCGCCGATCACCACCCGGGCGCCCTCGGCCACGAACAGCCGGACAATCGCCTCGCCGATCCCGGAACCGCCGCCGGTAACGACGGCAACCTTCCCCTCCAGCATCGATGAATCTCCTCTTGGAACATGAAAGAAACGCCCCCAGCCCTGAACGGAGCCGCACCCGCCGCGCAGGCGCGGTCCGGGTGTTTCAGGCGGCCTGCAGCTGCGGCGCGGCGCGCCGCTCCAGGCCCTTGGCGGCCAGGGCCAGCCCGGAGAGCACGGCGGGAATCGCCAGCAGGGCGAACACCTGGCCGAGCGGCAGCCCCATGGCGATCATCTGGCCGCCAGCGAAGGCACTGAGGATGGCGCCGAAACGGCCGATGCCACTCATCCAGCAGGCTCCGGTGGCGCGCGCCTCGGTGGGATAGAAACAGGTAGCCATGGCGTTCATGCCGACGCTGCCGCCGTTCAGGCAGAAGCCCACCGCGCAGGCGATGGCGCCGAGCAGGAGCAGATCGTGGGTCGCCTGGCCGATCGCACCGATGGCCAGCGCCGCCACCAGCATGGTCACGAGCAGCACCCCGTGCGGCCGGAAACGATCCATCGCCCAGCCGACGCAGAGCGCGCCGAGCGGCCCGCCGACCTGGAACAGGGACGTGACGATGGCTGCCTCGGAGACGCTGTAGCCGCCCGACTTGACCAGGGTCGGCAACCAGCTGCTGAACAGGTAGACCAGGAACAGTGCGGTGAAATAGCCGACCCAGAGCATCAGGGTGCCGAACCGGTAGTGAGCGGACAGCACCAGCCGCGCGCCACCCTCGCCCTGCACGGCACGCGGCAGCACGAAGTCCGTGCGGCTATCGCTGACCCCCGGGGCAATCCGCTCGACGATCCGCCGGATGCTTTCCCGCGGTGCCCGCCGGCTGACCAGAAAGCTCAGCGACTCCGGCATCTTCCAGATCAGTAGCGGCGCCACCAGGATCGGCAGCACCCCGCCCATGATCAGCACGCTCTGCCAGCCGAGGTGGGGAATCATCCAGGCGGACAGGAAGCCGCCGCCGGCTGCGCCGAAGGAAAAGCCGCAGAAAGCCACGGTGACCAGGAAGGCGCGCTTGCGCTCCGGGGCGAACTCCGCGGTCAGGGTGGCGGCGTTGGGCATGGCGGCGCCGAGGCCGAGGCCGGTGAGGAAGCGGAAGGCCACCAGTTGAGTGACATCGCTGGAGAAGGCCGTGACCAGGGTCCAGAGGCCGAAGAACAGCACACTGGAAACCAGCACGATCTTGCGCCCGTAGCGGTCGGCCAGCGGACCGGCGACCAGCGCGCCGACCGCCAGGCCGACCAGCGCGGCGCTCAGCACCGGGCCGAGCGCCTGCGGCGTCACCCCCCAGTCCTCGCGCAGCTGGGGCGCGATCAGCCCCATCACCGCCACGTCGAAGCCGTCCAGGGCGATGATGACGAAGCAGAAGAACACCACCAGTTTCTGGAAGCCGCCGAAGGGGCGGTCGTTGATCAGTTCACGCACATCCATGGTTTTTATTGCGCTCACTTGAAGTCACCTCGAGCCTTGGGGCTCAGTTTTTATTGTCGAAGGCGAGTCTTGGCTGGCAGAGGGCGAACGGTCTTTCTCCGGGCATGGGGCTGCGCACGCACTGCCGGACGCGCGCAACCGGTAGGTTTTCGGATGAGGCGGCGCCGGCAAGGCAACCGGCGACGCCAGGGCTCTCGTCTACTGCAGGCTCTTGAACTGCACCGGCCGGATGATCCGCGTCTCCTGGGCGATCACCAGGTGCGCCGAAGCCTGCAGGTATTCTCGAAATTCCGGGTCGCCGTCGCGGGCCAGGGCGCGCTTCTCGAAGTCGTCCAGGCTGTCGTAGCCCCAGAGGTGCACCACCTGGTTCAGCGGCCCGATGCAGCTGGTGTAGAAGGCCAGCGGCCTGCCCAGGTGGCGCAGCAGCACCGGCATCGCCAGGCGGTCGAAGACCTCGAGAAACTCGGCCATGCCGCGCGGCTTGATGGTGTAGATGCGGTGGTCGACGATTGGCTTGTGGTTCATCACACGGCCTCCCGGTAGCGGGTCGCGGGTTGCAGCGCCTCGGCGCGGGCCAGATGGCGGCCGGTGAGGTAGCCGAAGGTCATGATCGGGCCGAGGGTGATGCCGGCGCCCGGATAGTTGCCGCCCATGACGCTGGCGCGGTCGTTGCCCACCGCGTACAGGCCGGGGATGGCCGCGCCGCCCTCGCCCAGCACCTCGCCCTCGAGGCTGGTGCGCAGACCGTCGAAGGTGCCGAGATCGCCCATGATCACCTTCACCGCGTAGTACGGCCCCTTGCCGATCGGCGCCACGCACGGGTTGGGCCTGTGCTCCGGGTCGGCCAGGTAACGGTTGAACGCGGTGGTGCCGCGGCCGAACTCGTTGTCCACCCCGCGCTCGGCGCCGAGGTTGTACTGGCGCACCGTCTCCTCCAGCCCGCGGGGATCGATGCCGGCCTGACGCGCCAGTTCGGCGAGGGTCGCCCCCTTGAGCAGATAGCCGCTACGAATCAATGGCCGCAGCGGCATCGGCGACGGCTTGGCATAGCCCAGGCCGTACTTGCCGATGGCGGTGCGGTCGCAGATCAGCCACATGGCGGTTTCGCGCTGCCCCTCGCAGGCCTGGATCAGCGCGGCGCCGACGTCGTGGTAGGACTCCGACTCGTTGGTGAAGCGCCGGCCGTCGCGCAGCACGCCGATCACGCCCGGCTTGTAGCGGTCGAGCAGGTGCGGGAAGACCCCGTGGCGGCCCTTGCTCAGCGGCACCCGGGAGACCGGCATCCAGGCCGCGGCCTCGGGGAAGCGCAGCTCCAGCTTGCCGCCGACGGACTCGGCCAGGTAGGCACCGTCGCCGGTATTGCCGGCCGGCACCGGCGAGAGGTGCTCGCCGCCGCGGCGCAGGTGCGGATAGGCCTGGTGGATACGTGCCAGATCATGGGAGAAGCCGCCGCTGGCCAGTACCACGCCGCGCCGCGCCTCGATCCGCTGTGTGCCCTGCGGTCCGCGGACCAGGGCGCCGATCACCCGGCCATTCTCCAGCAGCAGCTCGCTGGCAGGGGTACGGGTGTGGATCGGGATGCTCAGATCCAGCGCCGACTGGGCCAGGCGCGCGGCCAGGGCGTTGCCGCTGGTCACGTTGATGCCGCGACGGTACAGGGCCAGCTCCTTGAGATGGGTGGCCAGGCGCTTGGTCACGTAGACGAACGAGGTCAGCGACCGGGTGGCGTTGAAGAAGTGCTTCAGGTCGGCGTTAGACGAGTTGAACATCATGCCGATGAAGGTGATGGTCTCCAGCGGCGGACGCAGGCGCGCCATGTCCTTGCCGAGCCGACGGATGTCGTAGGGCGCCGCCAGCACCGAACGGCCGATATCGACGCCGCCGGGCAGCGTCGGGTGGTAGTCCGGGTAAAGGGTCGGGACGAACTTGACCTCGGTCTCGCGCTCGAAGAACTCGAGCATTTCCGGGCCGTGTTCGAGCAGGGCATCCACCGCCCGGTCGTCGAAGAAGGCCCCGGCCTCGTTCTGCAGGTAGGTGCGCGCCGCCTCGCGACTATCGCGCACACCGGAGGCCCTGGCCAGGTGGTTGCCGGGAATCCACAGCACGCCGCCGGAAAAGGCCGTGGTGCCGCCGAAATGCTCCTCCTTCTCCACCACGACCACATCCAGGCCGTGCTTCTTCGCGGTGATGGCGGTCGACAGGCCGCCGGCTCCCGAGCCGACGACCAGCACGTCGCACTGGAGGGTGGGGATTTGGGTTTGCACAGTCATGAGCAGTCTCCTTGCCGGACAGGCAGGGGCGCGGGCAGCGGCGCACGCCGATAAGGGTGGCGGGGTTCAGCCCTGGCGGGCGGTCGCGGGGGATTCGAAGCCGGGACGCGGGATCAGTGCCATCAGCATGCTTTCCAGGCCGCCGTCGACGGTCAGCTCGGCACCGTTGATGTAGTCGGCGCGCGGGCTGGCGAGGAACAGCACGGCGTCGGCGATGTCGCTGGGCTCGCCGATCCGCCCGTTGGCGGTCATCGCACAGCGCTGGCGCTCGATCTGCGGGTCGGCATAGAAGGCGGCGGACAGGGGCGTGCGGATCAGCCCCGGACAGACGGCGTTGCTGCGCACACCGCGCGGCCCCCACTCGCTGGCGATCTGCCGGGAGAGCATGCTCACCCCGGCCTTGGCCGCGCTGTAGGCGCCGCTCCAGGTCTGCGGCGAATGCGCGGCGATCGAGGCGATGTGCACGATGCGCCCGCAGCGGCGGGCCAGCATCGAGCGGCCGAACGCCTGGGAACAGAGCAGGTAGCCGTTCAGGTTGACCGACAGCACCTGGTTCCACTTTTCCAAAGTGATCTCTTCGATGCCGCCGGGCTGCAGCACGCTGGCATTGTTGACCAGCACGTCGCAGTGGCCGAAGCGGCTTTCCACCTGGGCGGCCGCCTGCTGCACGCTCGCCGGGTCGGCGATGTCGCAGGCGATGGCCTGGACGGGTTCGGCGGCACGGGCGGACAGTTGCTCGGCAAGGTGCGCGCAGCCGGCCGCATCGCGATCCAGCAGCACCACCCGGGCGCCCTGCCCGACCAGCGCGGCGGCGATTTCGCGGCCGATGCCGCCGGCCGCTCCGGTGACCACACAGACGGCCGAGTCGAGTCCCAGCCAGTTGTCGTTGTTGTTGTTCATGACCATCTCCGGCACTCACGCAGGGCGGCGCGCCGTGGCGCCGCGTTTTATTGTTGTTGGCGCGTCGAGCCTGCTGGCTCTGCACGTGAGGCGGATGTTAGGAGGACGCGGCGGCGTTCCAGAATGGACGAAATCGACAACCACCCCGACATTTGCGGCAAAAGTCCACAGCCGGTGAACGGCGAATTGACCCGCCCGGCCGCTTCGGGCTAATCAGGGAGGGCAAGGAGTCCACAACAATGAGCAAGATCCCCAGCTACACCCTCTATGGCGAGGCCCCCCAGCCGATCTGGCACGAATCCCTGCATGTGGAAACCATCTCCAACCGCTCCGGCGCCCACGACTGGTCGATCGAGCCACACCGCCACGACAGCCTGCTGCAGATCCTCTACCTGCAGCAGGGCAGCGGTCAGGTGCTCTGCGACAGCGTCCGCCTGGCGGCCCGCGCGCCCTGCATCATCCATATCCCGGCGCAGAGCGTGCACGGCTTCGACTGGCAGGGCCCGGTGGAGGGCAAGGTGATCACCGCTCTGCAGCAGCCGCTGGAATCGGTCGCCGAGGTCCTCTCCCCCGGCCTGCTGCCGCTCTTGCGCAGCCGCCAGGTGATCGAGCTGCCACGCTGGAGAGCGGCGGAGGACCCGCTGCAGCCCCTGTTCGCCGCCTTGGAAGAGGAGTACCTCGCCCGCGGACGAGAACATCCGGCCTGCAGCACCGCCCTGCTCCTGGCGCTAATCGTCAACATCTTCCGCCTCGGCGAGTCGGCCGAAGCCTCTCCGGGGCAGACGCACGGCCGGCGCAGCCAGCAGGTCCGGCAGTTCCGCGAGCAGGTGGAGATTCATTTTCGCAGCCACCGGCCGGTCAGCGACTACGCCGACCTACTCGGCATGACCCTGGCGACCCTCGGCCGCCTCTGCCAGGAGCAGTTGGGCATGACCCCGCTGACGGTGATCAACGCTCGCCTGCTGCTCGAGGCCAAGCGCGAGCTGGCCTACTCCGGTCGCAGCATCAAGGAGATCGCCCACGAGCTGGGCTTCTCCGACGAGGGCTATTTCAGCCGCTTCTTCCGCCGCCACACCCGCCTGACGCCCAGCGAATTCCGCAGCCAGGCACGACGGGAACATTAGGCTCCGCTGGCGTAAGCCCGGTACCGATAAGACCGGGCTTTGCCATGCGCGACGGTGGCCGGCACGACAAAGCGCTCGCGTCGGACCGGCTTGCGCTTGCCGGCAGGTCGGCATCGGTGAAGGACGGCTGCTTCATCGAACAACTCGCAGGGCGGGACAGGCGTATTTCAACAGATCCGGAAAGTCTTCTTCGGGGTTTCACTAAAAAATTACTAATTTTTAATAAAAATTTACATTAAGCTGACTATGATTGAAAGTAATCATGAGATAATCTTTTGTAAAGCTTTACCACTCTAACGGAATAAGTATCAAGCATACTAGAGAACAAATCAAAGCCGGTAAAGTCAAATTCACCAACTTTAATTGGTGATCATATTTTGCCAGCACTGAAGCTATAGAAAAAGGCCAAGGTTATTCTGGAGGCACGCCATCAAGCATCCACTGCTCAGCCAACTCAACATCTCTCGACCGAGAAAACTTATCGCCACCTGCAGGTACGGCGGTCAGGATTTTGGCATCGTGGACCACTTGATCCATAAACCTCGAATATCTGCCGAAAAAGTTACCAGGTCAAATCATTCCTATTTCAAGCAGACAGGCAGCGCTCCCTAATGTCGTGCTCTTCTTTTTCTCTTGAGTCCCCAAAAGCCACCCAAGCTCAGCTTGCGGCTTTAATGCAAAACATCCTGGATGATGATGATATCGATCTGGAGGCCTATTGCCCAACAAAGCCCGTGCCTGAGTTTACAGCGGCAGAATTGGCTGACTGTTACCGTCTAGCCTGGCAGCTTCTGGCCTCCGGCGTGAGTGCGTCTTCTGCCCGCCGCCTTGTTGCTAGCATCGCCATTCGCTGCTCGGCCACTCCCGAACAGGCCACCAGCTTCAAGCTCATACGCGCACGCTTCAAGCATATGCGTTTTGCCTGCACTAACTGTAGCGAGCAACACTCCTACCCGGAAATGCTTCATTCCACTACCCGGCTCATGGGCGACTTCCAGGACGCCTTCAAGCACGGCCGAAGGATTCGAACGCTCAAGCTGGGCATCAAGCTTTGGTACCGGCTTCAGACTGGTTTCTTCGAGGCTTTGCGTAAGAACATTGCGGATGCTCAGACCTCTACCATCGAAAGCTTCCAGCGCTATCTTGCGGCAGAAAACCAGCATCTCGCCGATGCTACGCAAGAAGGGGCATATCTTACGGCCCGGCAGTTTCATGACCTACGTAAAATCATAAGTCGCCGCACAGCGTTGAATGATACGCGCCGCGCGCTCTATCCCTCTCCCGAGCTTGATGCCCTTTCTTTCTACCTGGCCACCATAAATGGCCTCATGGGAGACATGCATGACGACCTCGTTCTGAAACGAATCCGGAATGAGCTCGACTATGATAAACAGTTATTCAAGTTGCCAGATGAAATTGCCAGCAGGATTCGGACTTTTGTAATGACCCAGCGAAATCCGCACAAGTTATGCGTCTAAAGCACAGGCCTCGGCCGGCGCTCTCGTACTCAGCGCCCGATGCGGTCGCTGGCGGTTGTAGAACCGGACCCAATCGCCGATCATCACCCGACCGGTATGTTGCAGGCGCTCGAAACGCTGCCGGCGGGTGCACTGCTCCTTCCGCGTGCGACTCATTGAGTCTCGCTGCCAGCAGCCAGACTAAACTCCACTCATACCAGACCGCACCGTACTCGCTTTCGGTAGGTGCTGCCACGAAATACATCGCTGGGCGATGAGGTATCTATAATTGGCGAGCTATAAAAGTATGCATTTTCGTAGAATACCGGGGCGAAAGGCTCCGATCATTGCAATCGTCGGCTCGGATGGCAGCGGAAAAACGACCGTAAGCCACGAAATATTGCGCTTCATGTCATCTTATCGCCCTACGACCCTGTGTCATCTAGGCAAACAGACGGGCAACCTGCGAAGAGCGATGCGCCAACATTCTCTAGGAAAGAAGGTTGATAGCCGCATCAGAAAAGCGGGAGTATCCGCACGACAAAATGGCATATCTTTTCCGGTCGCGTTGGTCATGTTCATAGCGTCCATGAGACGTGTGCTCCGATTCACGAAAATGTTTTTCTTTCATTGCATGGGGCGCGCGATTCTAACAGATCGTTACCCGCAAATAGCCGAGCCCGGAGCTATGGACGGCCCACTTTTAACCGGCCGGCAGCTTGCGGACGTCGGAGCAAAGATGCTTATGCATCTGGAGTTCTGGCTTTACAGGAAGATGACGGCACTTCGTCCCGATGTTGTGCTGCGACTGAATGTCGATCTTGAAACGGCAGCCAGACGCAAACCTGACCACCGAATTTCCTCTCTAGAGAAAAAAATCCAGGTCGTACCCAAGTTATCTTTCAACGGGGCCCCCATCATTGACCTTGACTCAAGAGAACCTCTGGAGAAAGTTCTAGAACAGTCACGAGAGGTTGTCGGGGCCATCATGGATTGCTATTGACATAGCATTAAGGTAGGCCTGAAAAAGCCACGCCATTTCCTGCCTCCCTGCCTAATTGCTCAAAAAACGGCAGCTCTGCGGAAGTTCAGGCCAATACCGCTCTGCAAATCCATGATTTTGCCCTTGAGGAGTGCCTTGCAGGGGAGACTCCCCACATACGGACGCGCCTCTCCTGCCACCAGCAGATGCTTTCGCGCCATCCACAAGCTCGACAGGGCGAACAGCGTCACCCGCTAAGCCCTGTTCTTCGCCAAACCGCGAAAGCGCGCCTTGACGTAACCGAACGGGCGCTTGATCGCTCGGAACGGGTGCTCGACTCTGGCCCGTACTTGCGCCTTGGCCTTCTCGATCCGGCATTTGACTCGGTACAGGACGCCGCCCTTGCCATGTTTTCGGTAGGTGCTGCGGCGAGCCGCGCTCGGCATCGGTGAAGGACGACGGCTTCAGCGGACAACTCGCAGGGCGGGATGGGCGTATTTCAACAGACCCGGAAAATTCTGTTCAGGATTTCCTTTGGCTCATCCACTTCGAATAACGCAATCGCCATAGAACAAAGCAAGGCTCTTTGGCGTAGCAGCACCCCATTATTGGCCATTGAACAAAACAGCCTGCCCCCTCAAAGCCAAACGGGAAACCCCCACTCACACTGCAGCTCCCCACGCAAAACAAAAAATCCTTGAGTGGCTATATTTCATTATTTATCAATCAGTTACTGCTATTTCACGGCAGTCGTCACAACCAACTCATATATCAAGGCGAACAACGAAAAACAGAAGCCGCCCGATAAAAAAAGTCCTCCAAGAAGGAGGACATCAAGTGGGCAACAAGCCTCTCAATTCAACCACACTCGAGCGATAAGCGCTCGCCAAACTTACCATCTTGCATATCGTACAAGTCGGTTCCGTTCGATATCCGCACGAGCCGACCACACTATCAGTCTACTTTTATCGGCATGCGCGCGAAGTTCGCCAAAGCGAACTACAAGTAGAGGCCGTTATTCGCCAGTCGTTGTGCAAAGTGCCGGCGCACCGCTTGCGCGGGCGCCGGTCGGTGCATGACCTCAGAAGTCAAAGAACACCGTTTCCCCTTCGCCCTGGATGCGGATGTCGAAGCGGTAGGCGGTCTTGCCGTCCACTTCGCAGCGCTTGGCGATCAGGGTCTTGCGACGCTCCGGCTGCTCGATCAGGTTCAGCACCGGATCGACGGCATTGGCTTCGACTTCGTCGTCGAAGTAGAGGCGGGTCTGCAGCTGGATGTTGATGCCGCGGGCGAACAGCGACACGCTGATGTGCGGCGCCATCGGTTTGCCGGTGGCGTTCTTCACCACGCCCGGCTTGACGGTCTTCACCGTCCACTCGCCGGCATCGAAGGTGGTCGCGGTGCGGGCGAAGCCGTTGAAGGACTTCTCCAGGTCGTAGGCGGTGTCGTAGACGCCTTCGTGGTTGGCCTGCCAGAGCTCCAGGTAGGAGTCGCGGACCAGGTGGCCGTTACCGTCCAGGACCTTGCCGATCAGGACGATGTGCTCGCCCGGCGCACCCTCCTTGGCCATTTCGTTCCAGATTTCCTGTTCGCGGGTCGGGTTGCCGGCGGCGGCGCCGGCCAGGCCGATGTGCACGTAGGGACCAGCGGTCTGCGAGGGGGTTTCCGGCAGCAGTTCGTATTTCATGGTCGGCTCCTTCTCACTCACTGATTTTCGAAACAGGTCTGGCGCTGGCCACGCAGCACGATGTTGAAACGGTACGCCAGGCAGTCCATGGGCACGTTGCTGCTCAGGTCCAGGCGGCCGATCAGGGTCTCGATGGCGTCCGGGTTGGCGATGGTGCGGACGATCGGGCACTTCGGAATCAGCGGGTCGCCCTCGAAGTACATCTGGGTGATCAGTTTGGTGGAGATCGACGGGCCGCTGATCGACACGTGGATGTGCGACGGACGCCACTCGTTCGGGCCGTTGCGCCACGGGTAGGGACCGGGCTTGACGGTGCGGAAGTAGTAGTAGCCGTTCGCGTCGGTCAGGGTACGGCCGACCCCGCCGAAGTTGGGGTCCAGCGGCGCCAGGTAGCTGTCGTTCTTGTGACGGTAGCGGCCGCCGGCGTTGGCCTGCCACATTTCCACCAGGGTATGCGGAACCGGATTGCCGTACTGGTCGATCACCCGACCGCACATGATGACGCGCTCGCCGACCGGCAGACCGCCGTGGTTGAAGTTGAGCAGCAGGTCGTTGTCGTACTTGCCCATCTTCAGATGGGTGAAGTCCGGACCGGTGGTCTCCGAGAGGGACTGCGGAATGCTGACCAGGGCCTGGCTCGGCGAGCGGGCGATGGTGGTCTTGTAATCCGGGGTATAACCTTTCGGCTGCCAATTCCGGTCACGGGCGACGAAACGGCGGGTATCGAGCTCGGACATCTCAGGCTCCTTGTTCTTGGGATTGTGGAGTCGCTAGAACCGCAAGGCGGCTACGCGAGACGAAGTGTCACACCCGGGAGCCTGGATGGAAATTGAAAAG
>NZ_FOFJ01000086.1 GCF_900110885.1 Azotobacter beijerinckii
GCCGGGTTGGAACTGGATTCGGTTCATGGACATGGATCGCCCCTCCATGAAGTCTGTTCATATATCCAGTGTAGGCGTTGCCGAGTACCTGTAGGGCTTCTGGCTGAGGCTCATTGCTAATCAGGAAGGGACTTACCCACCAGCATGGCAAAGAACAATGCCCCCAAGCGCGGTGCCAGCCGCACCCCGCCGCCCCGCAAGCGGGAGATACCGAGCTGGCTGTGGATGGTCTGCGGCCTGGCCGTCGGCGGCTTCGCGGTGTTTCTGACCAAACTCCAACCGGGCAGCGACGCCATCAAACGCGGTAGCGCCGAGCCGCCGCCGGCCAAGACGGCGCAAGCGCAGCCGCCGAGCAAGCCCAAGTACGACTTCTACACCCTGTTGCCGGAGTCGGAAGTCGTGGTGCCGCCGACCGCGCAGCAACAACCGCCGCAAGCGCAGCCGCCGAAGCCGCTGCAACAACTGCCCGCGCTGCAAACGCTGCAAGTCCAGCCGAGCCAGCCACCGCAACCGCTGCAGCCGGCGAAACCGGCGCAACAGACCGCGCAGGCGCAGCCGGCGAAACCGCCGCAACAGATACAGCAGACCGTGCCGGTGCAGCCGACCAAACCGCCGCAACAGATTCAACAGACCGCACCGGCACAGCCGACCAAACCACCGCAACAGACCGCGCAGGCGCAGCCGGCGAAACCGCCGCAACCGGCACAACAGGTCGCACCGGTACAGCCGGCCAAACCGGCGCAACAGGCGCAACAGGCGCAACAGACGACGCAAGCGCAGCCGCCTCAGCCGCCCAAGCTGACGCCGACCCAGGATGCCGCCCGTGCCGAGGCCCTGCTCAACGGCCGCACGCCGCCCGTCGTCACCGCCAAGCCGCCGGCGCTGGCCAAGCCGGCGCCGACCACCCAGTACTACCTGCAAGCCGGCTCGTTCCGCAGCAAGTCCGATGCCGAGGACGCCAAAGCGCGCATTGCCCTGCTCGGCCAGGGCGTGCGCGTCGAGGTTGGCAACGTCCGCGGCGAAACCTGGCACCGCGTGGTGGCCGGCCCCTTCTCCAGCCGTCAGCAGCTGGAGGAGGCGCAGAAGCAACTGGCCGGCGACGGCTTCAGCAACGTAATGCCCCAGCAGCGCCAGACCCACTGAGCCTCGGCTGGCCGGTGCAACACCGGCCAGCCGCCCTCCCGCCCCCGTTGAAATCCCCCCGCCCCTCCCCCATATAAGCTCCACTCGGGCATTTCCGCCCCGCAGCGTGGAGACACTCCCTTGACCACCATCGTTTCTGTCCGCCGCCAAGGCAAAGTCGTCATGGGCGGCGACGGCCAGGTTTCCCTCGGCAACACCGTGATGAAGGGCAACGCGAAGAAGGTCCGCCGCCTCTACCACGGCCAGGTGCTGGCCGGGTTCGCCGGCGCCACCGCGGACGCCTTCACCCTCTTCGAGCGCTTCGAGGGCCAGCTGGAGAAACACCAGGGCCACCTGGTCCGCGCCGCCGTCGAGCTGGCCAAGGACTGGCGCACCGACCGCTCGCTGAGCCGCCTGGAGGCCATGCTGGCAGTGGCCAACAAGGACGCCTCGCTGATCATCACCGGCAACGGCGACGTGGTCGAACCGGAGGAAAGCCTGATCGCCATGGGCTCCGGCGGCCCCTACGCCCAGGCTGCGGCAAAGGCGCTGCTGCTGCACACCGACCTGTCCGCCCGCGAGGTCGCCGAAACCGCGCTGAACATCGCCGGCAGCATCTGCGTCTTCACCAACCAGAACCTGACCATCGAGGAGCTGGACCTCGACTGAGCGTCCACCTCATCCGGCCGCAGACCCGCGGCCACCGAACAGAATGTCGCGACGGAGGGTCCGAGATCCGACGCCCCACGCATGAAGCGAGCCCAACCCATGTCCATGACGCCCCGCGAAATCGTCCACGAACTCAACCGCCACATCGTCGGCCAGGATGACGCCAAGCGCGCCGTCGCCATCGCCCTGCGCAACCGCTGGCGGCGCATGCAGCTGCCGGCCGAGCTGCGCGCCGAAGTGACCCCGAAGAACATCCTGATGATCGGCCCGACCGGCGTCGGCAAGACCGAGATCGCCCGCCGCCTGGCGCGCCTGGCGAACGCCCCGTTCATCAAGGTGGAGGCGACCAAGTTCACCGAGGTCGGCTATGTCGGCCGCGACGTGGAATCCATCGTCCGCGACCTCGCCGATGCCGCGGTGAAGATGCTGCGCGAGCAGGAGATCGATCGGGTGCGCTACCGCGCCGAAGACGCCGCCGAGGAGCGCATCCTCGACGCCCTGCTGCCGCCGGCCCGCCAGGGCTTCGGCGACGAGCCGGTCGCACGCGAGGACTCCAACACCCGCCAGCTGTTCCGCAAGCGCCTGCGCGAGGGCCAGCTGGACGACAAGGAAATCGACATCGAGATCGCCGAAACCCCCGGCGGGGTGGAAATCATGGCCCCGCCCGGCATGGAGGAGATGACCAGCCAGTTGCAGAACCTGTTCTCCAGCATGGGCAAGGGCAAGAAGAAGAGCCACAAGCTGAAGGTCAAGGAGGCGCTCAAGCTGGTCCGCGACGAGGAGGCGGCCCGCCTGGTCAACGAGGAGGAGCTGAAGGCCCGCGCCCTGGAGGCGGTCGAGCAGAACGGCATCGTCTTCATCGACGAGATCGACAAGGTCGCCAAGCGCGCCAACGTCGGCGGCGCCGACGTCTCCCGCGAAGGCGTGCAACGCGACCTGCTGCCGCTGATCGAGGGCTGCACGGTGAACACCAAGCTGGGCATGGTCAAGACCGACCACATCCTGTTCATCGCCTCCGGCGCCTTCCATCTGGCCAAGCCCAGCGACCTGGTGCCGGAGCTGCAGGGCCGCCTGCCGATTCGCGTCGAACTCAAGGCACTGAGTCCCGAGGACTTCGAGCGCATCCTCACCGAGCCCCATGCCTCGCTGACCGAACAGTACAGCGCGCTGCTGAAGACCGAAGGGGTGGACATCGAATTCACCGCAGACGGCATCAAGCGCATCGCCGAGATCGCCTGGCAGGTCAACGAGAAGACCGAGAACATCGGTGCGCGCCGCCTGCACACCCTGCTCGAGCGCCTCCTGGAGGAAGTCTCCTTCAGCGCCTCCGACCTGGCCGCCGATCACAGCGGCCGGTCGGTGGTGATCGACGTCGCCTACGTCAACGGCCACCTCGGCGAACTGGCCCAGAACGAGGACCTGTCGCGCTACATCCTGTAAGCGATCCCCCGCAGTCGTAGGGTGGAAAACCGCGCAGCGCTTTCCACCGGACCCCACGCCGGTGGGCGAGGCCTCGCCGTTACCCCTACAACTCGCCTCACCTTGCGGAGCTCCAGCGATGCGCATACCCACCGCCATCAAACTGCACAAGGCCTCGAAGGTCCTCGAACTGCATTACGCGTCCGACGAGCAGTACCGCCTCGACGCCGAATTCCTCCGCGTGCACTCGCCCTCGGCGGAAGTGCGCGGCCACGGCACCCCCGTGCTGCAGCACGGCAAGCTCGGCGTCGCCCTCACCGGCATCGAGCCGGTCGGCCAGTACGCCCTCAAGCTGATCTTCGACGACGGCCACGACAGCGGCCTCTACAGCTGGGACTACCTCCACCAGCTGGCCCGCGACCACGACCGCCTGTGGGCGGAGTACCTGGCCGAGCTGGAACGCGCCGGCAAGTCCCGCGACCCCAGCGAGTCGCTGGTCAAGCTGATGCTCTGAGCCGGCCGCAGACGCCCGGCAAGACAAACCCGAGTACCAGCATTAGAATGGCCGGCACATTTTTCCGGTGCCAGCGACATGAACGATCCGCGCAAGGGCCGCGAGGCCGAACCCACCACCCATTTCGGTTACCAAAACGTCCCGGAAAGCCAGAAGGCACAAAAGGTCGCCGAGGTATTCCACTCGGTGGCGGCCAAGTACGACCTGATGAACGACGTGCTCTCCGGCGGCCTGCACCGTCTGTGGAAGCGCTTCACCATCGAGCTGTCCGGCGTGCGCCGGGGCAACCGGGTGCTAGACATCGCCGGCGGCACCGGCGACCTGACCCGCCAGTTCTCCCGCCTGGTCGGCGAAAGCGGCGAGGTGGTGCTGGCCGACATCAACGACTCCATGCTCAAGGTCGGCCGCGACCGCCTGCTCGACAAGGGCGTGGCCGGCAACGTGCGCTTCGTCCAGGCCGACGCCGAGAAGCTGCCGTTCCCCGACAACCACTTCGACGTGGTCACCATCGCCTTCGGTCTGCGCAACGTCACCCACAAGGACGACGCCCTGCGCTCCATGCTGCGGGTGCTCAAGCCGGGCGGCCGCCTGCTGGTACTGGAATTCTCCAAGCCGTCCAACCCCCTGCTCGGCAAGGCCTACGACGCCTACTCCTTCGCCTTCATGCCGCTGGCCGGCAAGCTGATCAGCAACGACGCCGACAGCTACCGCTACCTCGCCGAGTCGATCCGCATGCACCCGGACCAGGAAACCCTCAAGGGCATGATGGTCGACGCCGGCTTCGAGCGCGTCACCTACCACAACATGACCGGCGGCATCGTCGCCCTGCACCGCGGCCTCAAGCCCTGATGATCGGCACGGCCCTGCTCGCGGGCGCGGAACACGGGCTCAACCGCCTGCTGCGCCTGGACGGCACCGCCCTGCCGCGCCTGGCCCGACTGGCCGGCCGCGTGCTCGAAGTGCGTTGCACAGCGCCCGAACTGACCCTCTACCTCCTGCCGAACGCCGACGGCCTGCGCCTGGCCGGCCACTGGCTGGGCGAGGCCGACTGCACCCTGCGCGCCCCCGCCGCGAGCCTGCTGCACCTGGCCGCCAGCAGGCGGAAGACCGCCATCCTGCACAGTCCCGAAGTCAGCCTGGAAGGCGACAGCGCCACCCTGCTGGCGCTCGCCGAGATCCTCCAGGACCTCGAGCTGGACTGGGAATACGAGCTGTCGCGCTGGCTCGGCCCGCTGGCCGCCCCGCTGCTCGCCGGCAGCCTGCAGCATGCCGCGCGCTGGAGCGGCCAGAGCCTGGACAGCCTGCGCCAGAACCTGGCCGACTACCTCGCCGAGGAATCGCACACGCTGGTCGGTCGCCACGAAGCCGAGGCCCGCTTCGCCGAGGTCGACGACCTCAGGCTGGCCATGGACCGCCTCGAGGCGCGCATCGCTCGCCTCGCCCACACACTGGAATCCAGCGATAACGCATGAAGCTCCTCGCCGTCCGCCGCCTGTTGCGCATCCAAAGCGTCGTCGTCCGCTATCGCCTCGACGACCTGCTGTTCGACCTGCCGCTGCTGCCCTGGTGGCTGCGTGCGCTGGGCTGCTGCCTGCCCTGGCGCTGGTTTCCGCGCGCGCCGAGCGACCAGCCGCGCGGCGTCCGGCTGCGCCTGGCCCTGCAGGATCTGGGGCCGATCTTCATCAAGTTCGGGCAGATCCTATCGACCCGCCGCGACCTGCTGCCGCCGGATATCGCCGACGAGTTGGTCTGGCTGCAGGACCGCGTGCCGCCCTTCGATCCGCAGCACTCCGTGGCGCTGATCGAGGCGCAGCTGGGCGCGCCGGTCGGCGAGGTGTTCGCCCGCTTCGACAGCCAGCCGCTGGCCTCCGCTTCGGTCGCCCAGGTGCACGCCGCGCAGCTCAAGAGCGGCGAGGAGGTGGTGGTCAAGGTGGTCCGCCCCGGTCTCCAGGCGGTGATCCGCCAGGACCTGGCCTGGCTCTACCTGTTCGCCCGGACGGCCGAAGGTGCCTCCACCGAGGCCCGCCGCCTGCACCTGGTCGACGTGGTCGGCGACTACGAGAAGACCATCTACGACGAACTCGACCTGCTCCGCGAGGCGGCCAACGCCAGCCAGCTCAAGCGCAACTTCGACGGCTCGCCGCTGCTCTACGTGCCCCAGGTGCACTGGGAGTGGTGCCGGCCCAAGGTGCTGGTGATGGAGCGCATCTACGGCGTGCCGGTGACCGACCTGCCCGCCCTCGTCGACCAGGGCACCGACCTCAAGCTGCTTGCCGAGCGCGGCGTGGAGATCTTCTTCACCCAAGTGTTCCGCGACAGCTTCTTCCATGCCGACATGCACCCCGGCAACATCTTCGTCAGCACCCGCCAGCCCTGGGACCCGCAGTACATCGCCATCGACTGCGGCATCGTCGGCAGCCTGACGCCGGAGGACCAGGACTACCTGGCGCGCAACCTGCTGGCCTTCTTCAAGCGCGACTACCGCAAGGTGGCGCAGTTGCACATCGACTCCGGCTGGGTGCCGGCCGATACCCAGGTCAACGAGTTCGAGGCGGCGATCCGCACCGTCTGCGAGCCGATCTTCGAGAAGCCGCTGAAGGACATCTCCTTCGGCCAGTTGCTGCTGCGCCTGTTCCAGACCGCCCGGCGCTTCAACATGGAGATCCAGCCGCAGCTGGTGCTGCTGCAGAAGACCCTGCTCAACATCGAGGGGCTCGGCCGCCAGCTCTACCCGGAGCTGGACCTCTGGACCACCGCCAAGCCCTTCCTGGAACGCTGGATGCGCCGGCGCATGAGCCCGCGGGCGGTGCTCGGTAACCTGCAGGGCCAGCTCGAACAGCTGCCCCATCTGGCGCAGATGACCCGCGCGGCGCTGGAGGGCATGGCGACCCGGCCGGCGCACGGCGCCCCGCAGCCCCGCGACCGGCATGTCCTGCGCCTGCTCGGCGCCGCCCTGCTGGCCGGCGGCCTGCTGCTCGCCAGCCGGCCCCCCCTGGCAGCCCCCGAGGCCTGGCCGAGCTGGCTGATGCTGACCAGCGGCCTCTATCTGCTGGTACGCCGCCAGCACACCCCCGACTGACCCGGTTGTCGCAGCCGCCGCGCTGCAACGGAGTGGACATGAAAGACTGGCTCGACGAGATTCACTGGAACGCCGACGGCCTGGTGCCGGCCATCGCCCAGGACCACCGGACCGGGCGCATCCTGATGATGGCCTGGATGAACCGCGAATCCCTGGCCCTGACCGCCCGGGAAAACCACGCCGTCTACTGGTCGCGCTCGCGTGGTAAGCTTTGGCGCAAGGGCGAGGAGTCGGGACACGTGCAGAAGGTGCACGAACTGCGCCTGGACTGCGACGCCGACGTGATCGTCCTGCAGGTCGAACAGCTCGGCGGCATCGCCTGCCACACCGGCCGCGAAAGCTGCTTCTACCGCGTATTCGAAGACGGCGCCTGGAAGGTCGTCGACCCGATCCTCAAGGACCCGGACGCCATCTACCATGCAGGACACCGTCATGAGTGAGACCCTCAACCAGCTGGCCGAAGTGCTCGAGGCGCGCAAGAACGCCGCCCCGGACAGCTCCTACGTGGCCAGCCTGTACCACAAGGGCCTGAACAAGATCCTCGAGAAGGTCGGCGAGGAGTCGGTGGAAACCATCCTCGCCGCCAAGGACGCCGCGGTCAGCGGCGACTGCAGCGAGCTGATCTACGAGACCGCCGATCTCTGGTTCCACAGCCTGGTCATGCTCGCCGCCCTCGGCCAGCACCCCCAGGCCGTGCTCGACGAACTGGAACGGCGCTTCGGCCTGTCCGGGCATGCGGAAAAGGCTGCCCGCCAACCGTCCGCCTAACCATTTAGCTGCAAGGTAAACTCCATGGGTATCTTCGACTGGAAACACTGGCTGATCATCCTCATCGTCGTCGTCCTGGTGTTCGGCACCAAGCGCCTGAAGACGCTCGGCGCCGACGTCGGCGAAGCGATCAAGGGCTTTCGCAAGGCGGTCAACACCGAGGACGGCGAGCACAAGCCGGCGCCGGCCGAGCCGCAGGCCGGCGACACGCTGAACAAGCCGCAGACCCTCGAAGGCCAGGCCCAGAAGGTCGACGCTCCGCTGCGCAAAGACTGAGCCCGACGCATGTTCGATATCGGCTTTTCCGAGCTGTTGCTGGTCGGCCTGGTGGCCCTGCTGGTGTTCGGCCCCGAGCGCCTGCCGGGCGCCGCGCGCACGGCAGGCCTGTGGATCGGCCGCTTGAAGCGCAGCTTCAGCGCGATCAAGACCGAGGTGGAGCGCGAGATCGGCGCCGACGAGATTCGCCGCCAGCTGCATAACGAACGGATTCTCGAACTGGAGCAGGAGATGAAGCAGAGCCTCCAGCCGCCGGCGCCCGTCGTGCCGAGCGTGCCGGACAGCGCTCCGGCCACCTCCGCGCCGGCTCCGCAGCCCGCCGCCCCGACCGGCACCGACGCCCCCGCCGCCACTCCCGACAAGACGCCCAGCCCATGACAGGCCAACCGGACGGCGACCAGGACATGCCCCTGGTCGCGCACCTGACCGAACTGCGCACGCGCCTGCTGCGCTGCGTGATCGCGGTGCTGCTGATCTTCGCCGCACTCGTCCCCTTCGCCCAGGAGATCTACACCCTGGTGTCGGCACCGCTGCGCGCCTACCTGCCGGAAGGCGCGACGATGATCGCCACCGGCGTGGCCTCGCCGTTTCTCACCCCGTTCAAGCTCACCGCCTGGGTGGCGCTGTTTCTCGGCGTCCCGGTGATCCTGCATCAGGTCTGGGGGTTCATCGCCCCGGGGCTGTACCAGCAGGAGAAGCGCATCGCCCTGCCGCTGCTGGCGTCCAGCATCGTCCTGTTCTATTCCGGCATGGCCTTCATCTACTTCCTGGTGTTCCCGCTGATGTTCCACTTCTTCGCCAGCGTCACCCCCGAAGGCGTGGCGATGATGACCGACATCAACGAATACCTGGACTTCGTCCTCACCCTGTTCTTCGCCTTCGGCGTGGCCTTCGAGATTCCGGTGGCGACCTTCCTGATCATCTGGATCGGCCTGGTCGACGTGGCAACCCTGAAGAAGAGCCGGCCCTATGTGATCGTCGGCTGCTTCGTGGTCGGGATGGTCCTCACCCCGCCGGACATCTTCTCGCAGACCCTGCTGGCGGTGCCGATGTGGCTGCTGTTCGAGGTCGGCATCCTGTTCGGCGCCATGGTCCGCCGCGGCGCCACGGAAGAGGCCGGCGACGGCAACGCCGTGGCCACCCGCAAGCACGACGACCCACCGCCGGCGTCACAGGCGTGAACCTGCTGCTGCTCGAGGACGCCGACTTCGTCGGCGCCGACCGGGTGATCCTGCGCGATCGCCGCCTGCGCCATCTGCAGGAAGTGCACCGCGCCGAAGCCGGCGACTGCCTGCGGGTCGGCCGTCTGGGCCAAGCGATGGGCGAAGGCCGCCTGCTGCGCCTGGACGCCGCGGAGGCCGAACTGCAGGTGACCTTCGACCGGGAACCGCCGGCCAAGCTGCCGCTGACCCTGCTGCTCGCACTGCCCCGGCCGAAGATGCTCAAGCGCGTGCTGCAGACCGTCGCCGCGATGGGCGTACCGCGCCTGGTGCTGCTCAACAGCTACCGGGTGGAGAAGAGCTTCTGGCAGACCCCCTTCCTCGAGCCGACGGCGATCCGCGAACAGCTGATCCTCGGCCTGGAACAGGCACGCGACACCGTGCTGCCGGAGGTGCTGATCGAAAAGCGCTTCAAGCCCTTCGTCGAGGACCGCCTGCCGCAACTCGCCGCCGGCACCCTCGGCCTGCTCGGCCATCCCGGCGACTTCCCGCCCTGCCCGCGCGCCGTCGAACGGCCGGTGACCCTGGCCATCGGTCCGGAAGGCGGCTGGATTCCCTACGAGGTCGACAAGCTGCAGACCGCCGGCCTCGCCCCGGTACAGCTGGGCGAGCGCATCCTGCGCGTGGAAACCGCGGTGACCGCCCTGCTCGCCCGCCTGTTCTGAACCGCCCGCCGGTCACTCGTCCGGCGCCAGGCGCTCGCGGCTGTTGGTCAGGTGAGTCCACATCGCCGCCCGTGCCGCGTCGGGGTCCTGCCGGCGGATCGCACCGAGGATGGCCTCGTGCTCCAGGTTGGCCAGGTAGCCGTGGCGGGTCAGGTCGACGCCGGCCCGCTCGACGGAACCAATGCGGTTGCGCGGGATAACCGCGTCGCCGAGGTGCCGCATGATCTCCTGGAAATAGGGATTGCCGGTGGCCTCGGCGATCAGCAGATGGAAACGCCGGTCCGCCTCCACGCAACTCTGCTCGCCGGCCAGCGCATCCTGATAATCGTCCAGCGCCCGGCGCATCGCCTCCAGTTGCTCCTGGGTGCGGCGCCGGGCGGCCAGGGCCACCGCCTGGCTTTCCAGGCCGAGGCGCAGCTCGAGGATGTCGCGCACGCTCAGGGCGGTCTCGACGTTCAGACGCAGCGAAGCCTGCGGCTTACTGCGCTCCAGCACGAAGGTGCCGATGCCGTGGCGCGTTTCCACCAGCCCGGACGCCTGCAGCCGGGAGATCGCCTCGCGGACCACCGTGCGACTGACCCCCTGTTCGCGGACGATTTCGCTCTCCGACGGCAGCTTGTCGCCGGGGCCGAGCGTGCCCAGCAGGATCCGCTGGGTAAGCTCCGTGACCAGGTCGTGGGCGAGGCTGCGGGAACGCTTGCGCGGTGCAGCGCTGGAAGTGCCTTGCATGTTCATGATGTCCAACTGATCGTTTCTGCCTGCCAAAAATCCTGGGGTTGCCGGGCCGAACCGGCATGCGTTGCGCCCGAGGGTACGCCAGAACGCGCCTCAGCGGCAGATCAGTCGCCACTCTTGTATGACAACATATAGGATACTCATAACCGACTCCAGCACCCCGCCACCGGAGGCCGCCCAAGCGGCATCGCCTCAGCCCCCATCCAGCCTGTGCCTTAATGGCCTTATTACCAGTAGCAACGGCAACCCCTGCCCAAAATCGCCGCTCCGAGCACCTGACGAAAAGCCTGTCTGACGACTTGCAGCCATCCCGACTCACTTATATGATGACTGTCAACACAAGCCCCGACTTGTCGTGCACACCAACAACAATTCCCTGCACAGGACGATCCGCCATGACTCCTCAAGAACTCAAGTCCATCCTCTCCTCCAGCCTGCTGTCCTTCCCGGTCACCGACTTCGACGCCGCCGGCAACTTCAACGCCGCGTCCTACGCCGGTCGCCTGGAATGGCTGGCGCCCTACGGCGCCAGCGCGCTGTTCGCCGCCGGCGGCACCGGCGAGTTCTTCTCGCTGGACATCAACGAGTACCCGCAGATCATCAAGACCGCGGTGGACACCTGTGCCGGCAGCGTGCCGATCCTCGCCGGCGTCGGCGGCCCGACCCGCCAGGCCATCCACATGGCCCAGGAAGCCGAGCGCCTGGGCGCCAAAGGCCTGCTGATCCTCCCGCACTACCTGACCGAAGCCAGCCAGGAAGGCGTCACCGCCCACGTCGAGGCGATCTGCAAGTCGGTGAAGATCGGCGTGGTGGTCTACAACCGCAACGTCTGCCGGCTGACCCCGAGCCTGCTGGAACAGCTCGCCGAGCGCTGCCCGAACCTGATCGGCTACAAGGACGGCCTGGGCGACATCGAGCTGATGGTCTCGGTGCGCCGCCGTCTGGGCGAGCGCTTCACCTATCTGGGCGGCCTGCCGACCGCCGAAGTCTTCGCCGCGGCCTACAAGGCCCTCGGCGTACCGGTGTATTC
>NZ_FOFJ01000150.1 GCF_900110885.1 Azotobacter beijerinckii
CGGCGCCCGCCAGGGCGACGATCCGCTGCTGCTGCTCTATCGCTCCCGGGACCTGCGCCAGTGGGAATGCCTCGGCCGCGCCCTGGAGGGCCGGCAAGAAGCCGACGGCTACATGTGGGAGTGCCCGGACCTGTTCGAGCTGGAGGGACGCGACGTCTTCCTGTTCTCGCCGCAGGGCCTGGAGCCCGACGGCTACGAGCGCTGGAACCTGTTCCAGAACAGCTATCGCCTGGGCCGGCTGGACGAGAGCGCCCACTTCGTTGCGGAGACCGAACTGCGCGAACTCGACCACGGCCATGACTTCTATGCGGCCCAGACCCTGAGTGATCCCCACAAAATCACCCGAGCTCCTGCGCTTGCCGGTGGACTTCCCGCCGCAGGGCCAACTCCAGTTCCCGCAGCCTCTCTCGGGAAATGTCTCCCGCATAAGTGCGTGCGTACTCCAGTCCCAGCCGCCACAGCGACAGCACGTGCCTGTCCTTGACGCTGTTGCTCTGAAAGCGCCGCTCGTGCCCTGCCTCTCGCGCCTGCAGGCACAGCGCATAGCTGGCCAGCACGGCAATCAGCAACAGGATCTCGATGCGCCGCGGGCAGCGGCTGCGATGCAGTTCCAGGCCGAACCCCAGCCGATGGCTCTTCAGGTCGCGCAAGCCTTCCTCGATCTGCATACGCCGCCTGTAGATCGCCGCGACCTGCGCGGCATTCCACTGCGCCTCGGGCAGGTTGCTGGCCAGCAGCCAGGGCTCGCTTTCGCGCTGCGCGTTTTGCCGGCTGCGCTTGTCCCGGGCCACGGTTCCGGTGACGCGCCGGTGCTTGCGCCCCCGCGGCGCATGCTTCACCGCGTAGAGTGGGGTGGACCAGGGCGCCGAGCGCGTCATCTCGAGGCAACCGAGCCGTTTCGGCGATGCCGAGGCCAGGGCGTACAGGCTTTTCACCGGCTGCCAGGGCTGCTCGCCGAATCGGTACAGATCGCGATTGCGCACGCGGCCGACGTAATGCCAGCCCATGGTTTCGACGGCCTGGAACCAGGGTCGCCGGAAACCGGCATCGGTGACCAGGATGGGCGTGCAGCCGGCCGGCAGCATCGCCGCGAGAGCCTCGAGCAGGCGTTTCTGGCAACGCGGGCAGCCCTCGCGCGGATGGACGACTTCACAGACCGGCAGCGAACGTCCGGCCAGCGGGATCGCGGCGCGCAGCAGGAACAGCTTGCCGGCGGCATCGATCGGCGGCCAGTCCACCAGGATCGACGGATGCTCGAGCGACCCCAGCAGGGCGTGGAGCATGGCCCAGTAGAACAACCCCCGCTCGGCCTGCAGCTGCCGATTGCCGAGCAGGCGGTCGACCCGCTTGATGGCATGTTTGGGATAGGCCGAGCCGGGCAGGAAGCGCCCCAGCGCGGTCAGGCTCAGGCAGCGGCCTTGCAGCAGGGCGGCCACCACGGTCATCAGGGGCGGGCATGGATCGTGAGGAGTGCCTTGGCGAAGGCATCGTGCAAGAATTGGACGGTCTGCATGGGTAGGGGGACATCGATCAGTTTGGCGACAACCAACGTCGCCCGCCCATGCAGACCTCTTCAAGCTTTATCTCTCTGATTTTTCGGGAAAATTTCTGGGGATCACTCAGGCCCAGACCCTGCTGGCACCGGACGGGCGCCGCCTGCTCTGGGCGTGGATGTACATGTGGAACAAGTCGCGACGGCGACCGCCTGCGCATGCGCCCGGCACGCGAGTTGACGGCGCTGCGCCAGTCCCTGCAGGCGCTGGCGATCGGCACGCTTGAGGCGCAGAGCCGCAAACTCGCGGTGCGCGGTGCCCTGCTGGAGCTCGAACTCGAACTGGAGCTGACCGGCAGCACGGCCGAGCGCTTCGGTCT
>NZ_FOFJ01000039.1 GCF_900110885.1 Azotobacter beijerinckii
ACGGCCGAACTGGCTCTTGGGCTTGCCGTCGAAGTCGTAGCCGCGCCGCGGGATGATGCCGTTACCCGCCATGCCGTTGCCGACCCGCCCGTCGCCGCCGTCCATCTTGAAGCCGAACTGGCCGCGCACGTCCAGGCCGAAACCCACCACCCCGGGCGTGAAGCCGGACTCGAAGTTGGCGATCACGCCGTGCGCCCACTCGGCGCGCAGGTGCTTCTTCTCGCCGGTCTGCGGGTTGTTGAAGGTGTCGCCATGGCGGAAGTCCTGGCTGAAGTAGATGTTGCGGTTGAGCACATTCACGGTCGCCCCCTCGAGAAAGCCCTCTCCGTCGGCGGCGACGGCCGGGATCGCCAGGACAAGGGTCAGGGACGCGGCACAGGCTGGATTCTTCTTGTTGAAACGCATGGATTCATTCCTGTTGCTGGAACATGACGACCATCCCGGGGACAGGGTCGGGCCGCGAACCGGCAAAGCGGTGCCGCGTCCCGCGGTGGTTGCACGGCGGGTCGAAGGTCGATTTTCGATGGGTTAGGCGGACCGGCGCGGGCGCCGGGGGGCGTGACGGCTCAGGCCTGGCGGCCAAGCGGGTGCGGCGGTCGGGATCGTCGATCCATAGTTCCTACCTCGGGCCGGTCGTTCCGGCCGAATCGCTCTTGTTCTTGTTCTGGTTCTGCGCGCGGGCCCGCGGGAAACAGCGCAGCGGCGACCGGCCCGGCAAGAATACTGCCCCTCCCCCCCCTAGGTGCTCCCCCCCAGGTGGGTAGTCGCGGCATACCGGCGAGATACGCGGCGGCCTCTTTCGACAGCCCGGCCGGAGAGCCCACGCGAAGAAATCCCGAGGAGTGACGCCGGGCGGCATTCACCCTACGGCAGGCGCATCGAAATCGAGAGGTTGCAAGCGGCTGGAGGAAAGCGGCAGGCGCCGGCTGTTCCGGCGCGTGGGAGAGAGGAAAGGATGGATTCGTCCAACCGCGGAAGGCGGCAGCCTCAGGACTATTGCGGCGCTTTCCAGACGATGTCTTGGACCTTCACCGGCCTGGGAATCAGCTTCTGCTCGTAGAAGGTATCGGCCACTTTCTGCTGCACCGCGACGATCTCCGCCGACAGGGGCTGCACGCCATAGCGGGCGCGCTCCTGCCAACGGGTCAGGACGTCCTCGGGCAGCCCCAGTTGCGGGGCGAGCAGTCGCGCCACGCCGCCTGGGTTGTCGTTGGCCCAGGCGCCGGCCTTGGCCAGTTCGCCCAGGAGCGCTTCGAGCAGCTTCGGATTGGCCTCGGCAAAGGCCCGCGAAGCCTCGTAGAAGGCGTTGGTCTGCGACAGCCCTTCGTAGTTGCCCAGCACCCTGACCGCTCCGCCTTTCTCGATGGCTGCCAGGTAGGGGTCCCATACCGACCAGGCATCGACACTGCGGTTCTCGAAGGCCGCCCGGGCGTCGGCCGGCGGCAGGTAGACCGGCTGGATGTCGGCAAAGCTCAACCCAACCTTGGCCAGCGAGGCCACCAGCAGGTAGTTGGCGCTGGAGCCCTTCTGCACCGCCACCTTCTTGCCCTTGAGCCCGGCGATGTCGGCGATGGACGAATCCTTGTGGGTGAGGATCGCCTCTGTCCTCTGCGCGTGGGGCTCGGCGCCGACATAGACCAGGTCGATGCCGGCCGCTTGGGCGAAGATCGGCGGCGGCGAGCCGGTGTAGCCGAAATCGACGCTGCCGGCGTTCAGGGCCTCAAGCAGTTGCGGACCCGCCTGGAATTCGTGCCAGGTCACCCGGTAGCCCTGCTCGCCCAGGGACTTCTCCAGAACGCCCTGGGACTTCAGCACCGCCAGCAGACCGCCGCCCTTCTGGAAGCCGATCTTCAAGGTCGGCGGCTCGGCGCTGGCCAGCCCGGACACGCCGAGCGCCAGACCGGCGACCACGGTCAGAGCGCCCAGCAGACGCCGATGGAAAGTGATGGAACGCATTTTCGAACTCCTTCTGCCTGGATCGGCCTGCGCCCCCGCGCAAACCACCGAGAAGGTAGGGAGCCTAAATCTTTTATCCGATTTCGATCTAATAAATTATTAAACTAATAACCTTTATATCTTTTCTAACCGAAAAGCCATCACGACGCGGTGACCGTCCCCGAGCGATGCGACAAAAATCATTCGCGCAACAAAAACCACGATTACAGCCATTAATCGACACCAAAAACCAATAAAAAACATAAATTAATAATAAAAAACCAATTTTTATAGAATACTTGCAATATATCCAAACAAAATACTAGCGTGTCGCCGCAAATGATGGCCAGCGCCTCTCGACAGGCGCGTCGCAGCTCTCGGGAGACACCATGACCATGCTCAAAGACCCGTCGCAGAAATACCGTCCCTTCGCACCGATCGCCCTGCGCGACCGCACCTGGCCGGACCGGGTGATCGACAAGGCGCCGCTCTGGTGCAGCTCCGACCTGCGCGACGGCAACCAGTCGCTGATCGAGCCGATGGACGCGGTGAAGAAGCTGCGGTTCTTCAAGACCCTGGTGCAGGTCGGCGTCAAGGAGATCGAGGTGGGCTTCCCCTCGGCCTCGCAGACCGACTTCGACTTCGTGCGCACCCTGATCGAGGACGGCCACATCCCCGACGACGTGACCATCCAGGTGCTGACCCAGGCCCGCGAGGACCTGATTGCCCGCACCTTCGAGTCGCTCAAGGGCGCCAAGCGGGCCATCGTCCACTACTACAACGCCACCGCGCCGAGCTTCCGGCGCATCGTCTTCAACCAAGACCAGGCCGGGGTGGTGGAGATCGCCGTCAACGCGGCGCAGATCATCAAGCGCCTGGCCGACGCCAGCCCGGAAACCGCCTGGCGCTTCGAGTACTCGCCGGAAGTGTTCAGCTCCACCGAGACCGAGTTCGCCGTCGAGGTGTGCAACGCGGTGGTCGCGGTATTCCAGCCGACCCCGGACCACAAGCTGATCCTCAACCTGCCGGCGACCATCGAGGCGGCCACGCCGAACGTCTACGCCGACCAGATCGAATGGTTCTGCCGCCACGTCGAGCGCCGCGACAGCGTGCTGGTCAGCCTGCACACCCACAACGACCGCGGCACCGGCGTGGCCGCCAGCGAGCTGGGCCTGATGGCCGGTGCCGACCGCGTGGAAGGTTGCCTGTTCGGCAACGGCGAGCGCACCGGCAACGTCGACCTGGTGACCCTGGCGCTGAACCTCTACACCCAGGGCGTCGACCCCGAGCTGGACTTCTCCGACATCGACGCGGTGCGCAAGGTGGTCGAGGAATGCAACCAGCTGCCGGTGCACCCGCGCCATCCCTACGTCGGCGACCTGGTGCACACCGCCTTCTCCGGCTCGCACCAGGACGCGATCCGCAAGGGCTTCGCCCAGCAGGACCCGAACGGCGTCTGGGAAGTGCCCTACCTGCCGATCGATCCGGCCGACATCGGCCGCAGCTACGAGGCGGTGATCCGCGTCAACAGCCAGTCAGGCAAGGGCGGCATCGCCTACCTGCTCGAGCAGGAATACGGGATCAGCCTGCCGCGGCGCATGCAGATCGAGTTCAGCCAGGTGGTGCAGAAGGAAACCGACCGCCTCGGCCTGGAGCTGAGCGCCGCACAGATCCACGCCCTGCTCGAGGCCGAATACCTACAGGCCACCGCGCCCTACACCCTGAAGGGCCATCGCCTGCAGGAGGAAAACGGCACCTGCGCGCTGGACGTGGAAGTCGTCGACGGCGGCGAGGCCCGCCACTGGCGCGGTATCGGCAAGGGTCCGCTGGAAGCGCTGGCCGCCGCCCTGCCGGTCGCGGTGGAGATCATGGACTTCCACGAGCACGCCATCGGCTCCGGCAGCCAGGCCAAGGCCGCGGCCTACGTCGAACTGCGCCTCGACGGCCAGCGTCCGGTGCATGGCCTGGGCATCGACGGCAACCTGACCACCGCGAGCATCCGCGCGCTGTTCAGCGCCCTCAACCGCGCCCTCGGCCAGCAGGCCGCGGCACGGGCGGCCTGAGCCGCCGCACCCTCGACGCCGCAGCGGGCTAACCCCCGCGGCGTCCCCCGCCGAAGGCAACGCAGGTGCCTCCTCCGCAGGCATCGCTCCCGTAGGAGCCCGTTTGCTGGCGATCCGCCCCCGCCAGCAAGGACCGGGTACCCCCTCTGCACCTGCCAGTGCACGTGCACGACCGCAGATCCGCGCCATCGGCGCGCCTGGATATGCCGGTTTCTTCTAACGAACCGCAATCCGTGTGAATTTCTTCCCATAACCGGCTAACATTCGGCCCATCGGCATGGACGCTCGTACCATATCAACCGCGAGAGTCCCATGCGCCGTTTCGTTTTCCTCCTATTGCTCCTGCTGCCGTTCTCCCTGGTTCACGCCGAGGCCCCACGGACCTTCCGCGAGGCGAAGAAGATCGCCTGGAAGATCTATGCCGAGCGGCCGGTGGACTTCTATTGCCACTGCGCCTACCAGGGCAACCGCATCGACCTGGAAAGCTGCGGCTACCAGCCGCGCAAGAATGCCAACCGCGCCGGCCGCGTCGAGTGGGAGCACATCGTCCCGGCCTGGGTGATCGGCCACCAGCGCCAGTGCTGGCAGGACGGCGGGCGCAAGAACTGCACGGCCAACGACCCGGTGTTCAGCCAGGCCGAGGCCGACCTACACAACCTGGTGCCGGTGGTCGGCGAGGTGAACGGCGACCGCAGCAACTTCGGCTTCGGCATGCTGACCGAGCAGCCCACCCAATACGGCGCCTGCCCCTTCGTGATCGACTTCCAGCAGCGCACCGCCATGCCGGCGGACTACAGCCGCGGCGCCATCGCACGGACCTACCTGTACATGAGCCAGCGCTACCAGCTGCGCCTGTCCAGGCAGGACCAGCGCCTCTACGAGATCTGGAACCGCCAGTATCCGGTGAGCGAATGGGAACTCTGGCGCAACCAGCGCATCGCCTGCGTGCAGGGCAACGCCAACCCGCTGGTCGGCGAAGTGGACCTGCGCCGCTGCGGGAAGAAGTAGCCCGCCGCCAGCGGCTTGCCAAGCCGTCCGGGCGGGTGCTAATTCTCGCCCGGCCCCATAGCCCAGGCGAGGAACGCCATGCAGCGCAACCGACTTCTCGCGACACTCGGCCTGAGCGTCCTAGCCGCCCTGCTCGCCTCCGGCATCGCGCCCTACGACCGGGCGACCTGGCTGCTGGAGGTCGCGCCCGTGCTGGTCGCCGCGCCGCTGCTGGCGTTCACGTACGGACGTTTTCCGCTGACCACCCTGCTCTACCTGCTGATCGCCGCCCACGCCCTGGTGCTGATCCTCGGCGGCGCCTACACCTACGCGCGGGTGCCACCGGGCTTCTGGGTGCAGGAGCTGTTCGGGCTGAGCCGCAATCCCTACGACAAACTCGGCCACTTCATGCAGGGCCTGGTGCCGGCACTGGTCGCCCGGGAAATCCTGCTGCGCGGCCGCTATCTGGCCAACGGGCGGATGCTGGCTTTCCTCTGCCTGTGCGTGGCGCTGGCGATCAGCGCCGTCTACGAGTTGATCGAGTGGTGGGTGGCGCTGATCGCCGGGCAGGGTGCGATCGAATTCCTCGGCACCCAGGGCGATCCCTGGGACACCCAGTCGGACATCTGCTGGGCACTGATCGGCGCCGGCAGCGCGCTACTCGGCCTCGCCCGCCTGCAGGACCGGCAGATCGCCGCACTGGAGCACTCAGCACATGGCCGAGGGCAGGGTTAGCTCCTCGCCGGCCACCATGAAGGTACCGAAGCCGCGATGATGCAGGGTGCGCGGCGCGCTCACCGACGGGTCGTGCCAGGCCTGCAGCACCTCGAGGATGAAGAAGTTGTAGCGGCCGACCAGCTGGCGATCCGCTACCCGGCATTCGAGGCTGGCAAAGCACTCGGCCAGCCGCGGCGGCGCCACCTGCGCCGAAGGCACGGCGGTCAGCGCGAAGCGGGCGAACTTGTCCACTTCGCGCCCCGAGCAGTTGCCGCAGCCGACCACCTGCTCCGCCAGCTCCACGGTCGGCACGTTGAGCACGCACTCGCCGGTCGCCTCCAGCGCCGCGAAGGAGAAGTTCGCCGCACTGACCACGCAGCCCACCAGCGGCGGCTCGAACTCCAGCATGCAGTGCCAGGACAGCGGCATCAGATTGGCCCGACCGTCGTGGGCGGTGCCGAGCAGCAGCACCGGACCCGGTTCGAGGAGGGCGTAGACATCGGCGAGGGGCAGCAGGGTTTTCATCGGACGCTCCAGGGCAGGGAAAAGCGGCGTTATCCGATCAACCATAGCCCCCTCTCGGCGGGCGCAAGGGGCCGCTCTTGAACGATGCGACAGCGACACACGACAAACCGGACCCCAGCCGCTGGGTCCTCTACCGCATCGACGACAACGGCAACGAGGTGGAGATGCACCGCTTCGCCGAACGCGCCGAAGCCGAAGCGCTGATGCGCGAGTACGAGCGGCGCGGGCACAAGCAGGCGTATCTGGTGCGGGAGCTGCGCGCCTGAAATGGCGCGCAGTACGGGATGGCCGGCACCAGACAGCGACGGCCGGTACGGCTCACTGGTGCTTGCCGCCCGCCTTGCTGTTCCCGCGATGTTCGTCGTGCACTTCGCCGGACCGCTCCCAACCTTCGCGACGCACCTCATCGCCCCTCTTTTGAGCTCCGTGGTACGCCGCCTCCCTCCAGGCCTGGCCTTCGCGGCGTACCTCATCACCTCTCTTCTGACCTTCGTGCGACAACTCCCGATGATGCTCGCGGGTGGCTTCCCAGCGCTCCAAAGATTTCTCGCGCATCTGCTCCTGATGGCGCCGGGCACTTTCACGCATCATGTCGCTGGCCGGCTCGGCCATCACGGGCGCAGCAAGGCCCAGCGTACTCAGCAAGCCCAGTACGGCAAGGGTTTTCGATTTACGCATGGATACTCCTGAATCGGAAAATGGGGGCACGGCAGACAGCGCCCGCCCCCTGAAGTTGCATGTTGCCATCAGTCTTCCCGACTCCTCAGTTCGAACGTATCCGCATCCCTCCAGGCCGGAAAGCGCGTGCGGTACTTGGCCAGCGCCTCGGCCGAGAGGGTGACGTGGAACACGCCCTCGGCCTCGCCCGGCGCGGCCAGCGGTTCGCCCTGGAAATCCAGCACCTGGCTGTCGCCGGCGTGCGGATAGCCGTTGCCGTCGGCGCCGATGCGGTTGACCGCCGCGACAAAGCACAGGTTCTCGATGCCGCGCGCCGGCAGCAGGCGGTTCCAGGCGTTGCGCCGCGCCGCCGGCCAGCTGGCGATGTAGAGCAGGAGGTCGGTATCTAGGGGGTCGCGGCTCCACACCGGGAAGCGCAGGTCGTAGCAGACCAGCGGACGCACGTGCCAGCCCTTGAGCTCGAGCAGCACGCGCGCATCGCCTGCGGCGTAGTGCTCGTGCTCGCCGGCCATGCGGAACAGGTGGCGCTTGTCGTAGTGGGCGCAGCTGCCGTCCGGGCGCGCCCAGTACAGCCGGTTGCGGTAGCTGCCGTCGGCCGCGCGGGTGATCACGCTGCCGACCACGACCGTATTCAGGCGCGCGGCCTGCTCGAGCAGCCAGGCGCGGCTCGGACCGTCCTCGGCCTCGGCCAGCGCTGCGGCGTCCATGGAGAAGCCGGTGCTGAACATCTCCGGGAGGATCACCAGGTCGGCGCCCTCGGCCTGCGCCAACAGCCGGGCGAAGTGGGCGTGGTTGGCGGCCGGATCCTGCCAGACCGGGGCGGTCTGCACTAGGGCCAGCTTGAGGTCGGGCAAGGCGGTCAGGTCACGCATGGAAAATCTCCCAGGGCGAGGTATGCAAAGGCATTTGATCGGTAGGAGCCAGCTTGCTGGCGATTCCATCCAGCTTGATCGCCAGCAAGCTGGCTCCTACGGCAAACGGGGGCTTATACCCGGCACAGCTTCTCCGCGGCCTGGCACAGGGTGTCCTCGCGCTTGGCGAAGCAGAAGCGCACCAGGCGCAGGTCCTTGGGCGGGGTCTGGTAGAACACCGACACCGGGATGGTCGCCACGCCGTGCTCTCGGGTCAGCCACAGCGACATCTCCACGTCGCTCAGATCGTCGCGGATCGCCGAGTAGTCGGCCAACTGGAAGTAGGTGCCGGGGCTGCGGGTGAAGGTGAAGCGCGAGCCCTTGAGCAGGTCGCAGAACAGGTCGCGCTTGGCCTGGTAGAAGGCCGGCAGCTCGTCGACGTGATCGGGATGGGCGCTCATGTAGTCGGCCAGCGCCCACTGCAGCGGGGTGATGCCGCAGAAGGTGACGAACTGGTGGACCTTGCGCAGCTCGGCGGAGAGTGCCGGCGGCGCCACCACGTAGCCGGTCTTCCAGCCGGTGACGTGGTAGGTCTTGCCGAACGAGCTGACCACGAAGGCACGCTGGTACAGCTCCTCGTGGGCCAGCACGCTGGCGTGCGCCACGCCGTCGAACACCAGGTGTTCGTAGACCTCGTCGCTGATCAGGTAGATCTCGCGCTCGCGGATCAAGGCGGCCAGTTGGTCCAGTTCGGCGCGGGAAATCAGCGCGCCGCTGGGGTTGTGCGGGCTGTTGAGGATGATCAGACGGGTGCGCGGGCCGATGGCGTCGGAGAGGCGCTGCCAGTCGATGGCAAAGTCAGGCAGGGCCAGCGGCACATGCACGCAGCGCCCGCCGGCCAGTTCCACCGAAGGCTCGTAGCTGTCGTAGCAGGGATCGAAGACGATCACCTCGTCGCCCGGGCGGACCAGCGCCTGCACCGCGCAGAAGATCGCCTCGGTGGCGCCGGGGGTAACGCTCACCTCGGCGTCCATGTCCACGCGGCGACCGTAGCTGCGCGCGATCTTCTGCGCGACCTGCTCGCGCAGCGCCGGCAGGCCGGTCATCGGCGCGTATTGATTGTGCCCGGCCATCACGTGGCGGCCGACCGCCTCGCGCAGCGCCTGCGGGCCATCGAAATCCGGAAAGCCCTGGGACAGGTTGATGGCGCCGGTCTGTGCGGCGAGCTGGGACATGGTGGTGAAGATGGTGGTGCCGACGTTGGGCAGTTTGCTCTGGATCATGGCCTCGGACTTCGTGCGCAAGCGACCTGCGAAAGCCGCGAGGATAGCCGATCCAGAGGCGCGCGGCAGCCAGGGGCGGGCGAATCGGATGAGGCGACGGCCGCGTCCGGGCGGGCGGCCTGCGCTATCCTGTGGCCCTGCGCCATACCGCGCCGCACGCGGACGCCCCTCGGAGAAAGGAAGCCCATGAGCAAAGCCCAACGCCTGTCGGAAAAATGGTTCCGCCTCGTCCTGTGGATCATCGCCGTCGTCTTCGCCGGCTTCCTGATCGGGCTGGGTGGCACGCTGATGAAGAACCTGCCACTGGTCGAGGAGTCCCTGCACAGCGAGGACTTCATCGACCGGCCCGCCGCCGAACAGGCGCACCAGGCAATCGAGCAGCAGCGCCGGCTCGCCCAGGAGATCCGCGATGCCCAGGACCAGGCGCAGCTGAAGCTGGAGGTGGCCCGCCAAGACAGCCTCAGCGCCCGCGACAGCTTGAATGCCTGGCTGGCCAGCCGCCAGGCGACTCAACAGTCATCGCGGGATGCCGAACTGCTGCAGCGCACCGCGGCCCTGGAAAAACTGAAGATCGCCGAACGCGCCGCGCATGCCGCGGTCGAGGCCGAGCAGCAGCGCCTGCTCGACGCCCAGCAGAGCGAAGCACGGGCGCAGAATCAGCTGCAGGAGCTGGAGCAGCAGGCCTGGGAACGCCTGCAGGGCGAGCTGCAGCGCCAGGAGCTGCGGGTATTCATTTATCGGCTGGCGCTGACCCTGCCCTTTCTGGTCGTCGCCGGCTGGCTGTTCGCGCGCCGGCGCAAGAGCCCCTGGTGGCCCTTCGTCTGGGGGTTCATCTTCTTCGCGCTGTTCGTCTTCTTCGTCGAGCTGGTGCCCTATCTGCCGAGCTACGGCGGCTACGTGCGCCATGCCGTGGGCATCCTGATCACCGTGCTGGTCGGGCGCCAGGCCATCGTCGCGCTGAACCGCTACCTGGAGCGGCAGCGCCAGGCCGAAGCCAGGTCCGACGCCGAGCGGCGCCAGGAGCTGTCCTACGACACCGCCCTGGCGCGCCTGGCCAAGAAGGTCTGCCCGGGTTGCGAACGGGCGGTCGAGCTGGACAATCCGCAGATCGACTACTGCCCCCACTGCGGCATCGGCCTGTTCGACCACTGCGGGCAGTGCCAGCAGCGCAAGAGCGCCTTCGCCCGCTTCTGCCACGCCTGCGGCACCCCGGCCGCGCGGCCGTGATCCGCAGGCGTCCGCCGAGCCCCGCGGCGGGCCTTGGCCTTGCTCAGCGCTTCTTGTCCTTGCGCTTCTTCTCGGCCTTCTTGTGGTGGCTCATCAGGCGGCGCTTCTTGTTCACCTGGCGGTCGGTGAGGGGGTTTTTCTTGCCCTCGTAGGGGTTGTCGCTGCCCTTGTATTCGATGCGGATCGGCGTGCCGACCAATTTCAGCACGCGCCGGTAGGTGTTCTCCAGGTAGCGCGTGTAGGACTTCGGCACGGCCTCCACCTGGTTGCCGTGGATCACCACCAGCGGCGGGTTGGCGCCGCCCAGGTGGGCGTAGCGCAGCTTGATGCGCCGGCCGTTGACCAGCGGCGGCTGGTGCTCCTGCACCGCGTCCTCGAGGATCTGGGTCAGGCGGCTGGTCGGCCAGCGGGTGATCGCCGACTTGAACGAGGCCTGCACCGATTTGTAGAGGTGGCCCACGCCGGTGCCGTGCAGCGCCGAAATGAAGTGGATGTCGGCGAAGTCGACGAACATCAGCCGGCGCTCCAACTCGGTCTTCACGTAGTCGCGCTGGCCCGGCTCCATGCCGTCCCACTTGTTCAGCGCGATGACCAGGGCGCGGCCGGTCTCCAGCACGAAGCCCAGCAGGTTGAGGTCGTGCTCGACCACCCCTTCGCGGGCATCCATCACGAAGATCACCACGTTGGCGTCCTGGATGGCCTGCAAGGTCTTAACCACCGAGAACTTCTCGACCGCTTCGAATATCTTGCCGCGGCGGCGCACGCCGGCGGTGTCGATCAGGGTGTACTTCTCCTCGTCGCGCTCGAAGGGGATGTAGATGCTGTCGCGGGTGGTACCGGCCTGATCGTAGACGATCACCCGCTCTTCGCCGAGCATGCGGTTGACCAGCGTCGACTTGCCGACGTTGGGACGGCCGATGATCGCAATCTTGATGCCGTCCTTCTCGCTGGGGCCGGGGATGCGTTTGGGCTCCTCGCCTTCGGCGACCACCTCCGCCTCGCCCTCCTCGTCTTCGGCATTGTCCCTGGGAAAGATCCCGAGAGCCTCTTCGAGCATGGCGTTGATGCCACGCCCGTGGGCGGCGGCGATCGGCAAGGCGTCGCCCAGGCCCAGCGGGCTGAACTCGGCGCGGGCGATATCCGGATCGACAGTGTCGACCTTGTTGGCCACCAGGAAGCTGCGCTTGTTGCGCTTGCGCAGGTGCTCGGCGATCAGTTGGTCGGCGGCAGTCATCCCGGCGCGGGAGTCGACCATGAACAGCACGGCGTCGGCTTCCTCGATGGCCTGCAGCGACTGCTCGGCCATCTTCGCATCGATACCCTCCTCGTCGCCGGAGATGCCCCCGGTATCGATGACGATATACGTGCGGCCCTGCCACTTGGCCTCGCCATACTGGCGGTCGCGGGTCAGTCCGGCATATTCGGCGACGATGGCGTCGCGGGTCTTGGTCAGACGGTTGAACAGCGTCGACTTGCCGACGTTCGGGCGGCCCACCAGGGCGATTACGGGAACCATAAGGCTCTCACCTGCAATGTTCAGAAAACACAACGGCCGCTGCACGGTGCAGCGGCCGAACGGGGGGTCGGGACAACCCGACCAATGAGTCGGCGGTCAGCGAATGGTCAGCGCGACCAGATTGCCGCCGTTGCCGTAGGCATACAGCCAGTCGCCCACCACCAGCGGACGGGCGCGCAGACCGTCGCTGTCGATGCGGATGCGTCCGACGAAGCGCCCGTCCACCTGGCTGAGCAGGTGCAGGTAGCCTTCCAGATCGCCGACCGCGACATAGCTGGAGAACACCGCCGGCGACGACAGCTGGCGACGGGCCAGCGCATCGTTCTTCCACAGCGCCGAGGCGCTGCGCTCGTCGATGCCTTCGACGGCCCCCTCGGCCAGGCTCACATAGACGCTGCCATAACCCAGCGCCACGCTGCCGTTGCTGGAGGCCTGGCGCTGCCAGAGGGGACGCCCGCTCCGCAGATCGAGTGCGGCGACGTTGCCCTGAAAGGTCGCGACGTACAGGGTATCGCCGGACAGCGCCAGGCCACCGTCGATATCCACCACCCGCTCCAGCTCGGAGCGGCCGGTGGGCACGGCCACCCGCTGCTCCCAGATCGGTAGGCCGCGCTGGGTTTCCAGGGCAAGCACCTTGCCACTGGAGAGTCCGGCGATCGCCAGCTGGTTGGTGACCAGCGGCGCGCCGGTGCCGCGCAGGGTCAGCACGGCCGGGTTGCTGTCGTAAGCCCAGCGCTGGCTGCCGCTGCTCGCCTCGAGGGCGATCAGGCGGTCGTCCTGGGTCTGCACCACCACCACATCGCCGTTGCTCGCCGGCGGAGCCAGCACCTCGCTGCTGACGCGGCTGCGCCACAGCTCCTTGCCATCGGCCGAATCCAGGGCAATCACCTCGCCCTGCAGGGTGCCGAGCAGCACCTGGCCGTAGCCAGCGCCGACACCGCCGGACACCGGCCGCTCCAGATCCTTGCGCCAGACGACCTTGCCGCTGAAGCGGTCGAGGGCCATCACCTCGCCAGAGACGTCGGCGACGAACAGGGTATCGCCCTCCACCGCCGGCACCAGCTGATTGTAGGTCTTGCCCTGGCCCTCGCCGATCGAGCGGCTCCACTCCTTGTTCAGCCGCACCTCTTCCGTGAACTTCGGCAATTCGGCCGGCGGCTGCTCCTTGGAGCTGTTGAACCAGCTGCTGCAACCGGCGAGCGTCGCGGCCATCGCCAGCACCGCAGCATGTCTCCAGGGCTTCACGTCAGGCATCTCCCTTGGCCAGATCGTCGAGCTTCATCTGCAGGGTTCCCTGCCCGGCGTCCTCGGACTGGGCAGCCTTGGCCTTCTCGTAGGCGGCCCGTGCCTCGTCGGGGCGGCCGAGCTGCACCAGCAGATCGCCCTTGACCTCCTCGCGACCGGCCAGGAAGACCGGATCGATCTCGCCGGCGAGCAGGGCAAGGCCCTCTTCGGCCTTGCCCTGAGCCGCCAGGACCCTTGCCAGGCGCTGGCGGGCCACTTCGCCGAGGGTGGCATCGACCGGCTTGTCGAGAATCGCCCGCAGTCCGGCGGCGGCATCGTCGAGCTTGCCCTCCTCCACCGCCACCTTGGCGACCAGCAGGCTGCCGTACTGGGCATAGTGGCTGCCGCCGAAATCGCTCTGCAGCTGCCCGTAGAGTTCGGCGATCCTGGCCGCATCCGGCTTCCCGGAAGTCTTCAGGCTGGCATCCAGCAGCTGCTGGTAGAGCGCCGAGGCATTCTGCGCCCGATTGGTCTGGTACTTCTGCCAGCCCTGCCAGCCGAACACCACCACCAGGGCCAGAACACCGCCGGTGAGCAGGGGCTTGCCGCTGCGCTGCCACCACTCCTTGATCTGCACCAGCTCTTCATCTTCGCTATGCGAGGTCACCCCAATACTCCCAAATTCAGTGTTCAAGCCTGCAGACAGGCCGCCAGGCGCTCGCCCAGCGCATCCCAGCCAATGCTCTGTTGTTCGCCGTCGGCGCGCAGCGGCTTCAGCCCGACGATGCGCTGGGCCAGCTCGTCCTCGCCCAACACCAGGGCATAGAGCGCGCCGCTCTTGTCGGCCTTCTTCAGCTGGCTCTTGAAGCTGCCGGCCCCGGCATTGACCGCCAGGCGCACGCCCGGCAGCGCATCGCGCAGCCGCTCGGCCAGCTCCAGGGCCGCCAGTTCGGCCGCCTCGCCGAAGGCGCAGAAGTACAGGTCGACCTGGCGGGACAGCTCCGCCGGAATCTTGTCGAGGGTTTCCAGGAGCAATACCAGACGCTCGACGCCCATGGCGAAGCCCACCGCCGGGGTCGGCTTGCCGCCCAACTGCTCGACCAGCCCGTCGTAGCGACCACCGGCGCAGACGGTACCCTGGGCGCCGAGCTGGTCGGTGACCCATTCGAATACCGTCTTGCCGTAGTAGTCGAGGCCGCGCACCAGCTTGGGATTGATCGTGTAGGGAACGCCCGCCGCCTCCAGCCGCGCCTTGAGGCCCTCGAAGTGCTGGCGCGACTCCTCGTCCAGGTAGTCGGCCAGCTTAGGTGCGTCCACCAGCAGGGCCTGGGTGTCCGGACTCTTGCTATCGAGGATGCGCAGCGGATTGCTGGACAGGCGGCGCTGGCTGTCCTCGTCGAGCTGCTCGAAGCGTGCCGAAAGGTACTCGACCAGGGCATCGCGGTAGCGCGCACGGGCCTCGCTGCTGCCCAGGCTATTGAGTTCCAGGGTCACCGCCTCGCGCAGGCCGAGCAGGCCCCACAGGCGCCAGGTCATGACGATCAGCTCGGCGTCGATGTCCGGCCCCGGGAGGTTGAAGACCTCCACGCCGATCTGATGGAACTGCCGGTAGCGGCCCTTCTGCGGGCGCTCGTGGCGGAACATCGGACCGACGTACCAGAGCTTCTGCACCTGGCCGCCGCCGCTGATGCCGTGCTCGAGCACCGCACGCACGCAGCTGGCGGTACCCTCCGGACGCAGGGTCAGGGAGTCGCCGTTACGGTCCTCGAAGGTGTACATCTCCTTCTCGACGATGTCGGTGACCTCGCCGATGGAGCGCTTGAACAGCTCGGTGAACTCGACGATCGGCATGCGGATCTGCCGATAGCCGTAGCCGTCCAGCAGACCGGCCACGCCGTTCTCGAAATAGCGCCAGAGCGGGGTCTGCTCGGGCAGGATGTCGTTCATGCCACGGATGGCCTGGATATTCTTGCTCACGCGGATTCCTTAACTGCGGACGATCAGGCTCGCGTCGGTGGCGGTCTTCTCGGCGGCCTTGCGGCGGATCAGCCGCTCCAGCTCGTCCACCAGATTCTCGTTGCCGAGCTTCTGCGCCGGCTTGCCATCGATGTAGATCAGGTTGCTCGGGGTGCCGCCGGTAAGGCCGACATGCGCCTCCTTGGCCTCGCCGGGACCGTTCACCACGCAGCCGATCACCGCCACGTCGAGCGGCACCAGCAGGTCCTCGAGGCGGGTCTCCAGCTCGTTCATGGTCTTCACCACGTCGAAGTTCTGCCGCGAGCAGCTCGGGCAGGCGATGAAGTTGATCCCCCGCGAACGCAGGCGCAGCGACTTGAGGATGTCGAAGCCGACCTTGATCTCCTCCACCGGATCGGCGGCCAGCGACACCCGGATAGTGTCGCCGATGCCCTCGGCGAGCAGCATGCCGAGGCCCACCGCGGACTTCACGGTACCGGAACGCAGCCCGCCGGCCTCGGTGATGCCCAGGTGCAGCGGCTGCTCGATCTGCCCGGCCAGCAGGCGATAGGCGGCCACCGCCATGAACACGTCGGAGGCCTTGACGCTGACCTTGAAGTTCTGGAAATCCAGCCGGTCGAGATGCTCGACGTGGCGCAGGGCGGACTCCACCAGCGCCTGCGGGGTCGGCTCGCCGTACTTCTTCTGCAGGTCCTTCTCCAGGGAGCCGGCGTTGACGCCGATGCGGATCGGGATGCCCCGGTCGCGCGCCGCATCCACCACCGCGCGGACCCGGTCCTCGCGGCCGATGTTGCCCGGATTGATGCGCAGACAGTCGACGCCCAGCTCGGCGACGCGCAGGGCGATCTGGTAGTCGAAGTGGATGTCGGCAACCAGCGGTACCTGGACCTGCTGCTTGATCCGGCCGAACGCCTCGGCGGCGTCCATGTCCGGCACCGAGACGCGGACGATATCGGCACCGGCCGCCTCCAGGCGGCGGATCTGCGCCACGGTGGCGTCGACGTCGAGAGTGTTGGTGTTGGTCATGCTCTGCACCGAGATGGGCGCATCGCCGCCCACCGCGACCGGGCCGACCCAGATCTTGCGCGACGGACGGCGCTGGATGGGTGATTCGCTATGCATGGGACCTAGTTCTCCAGTTTCAGGCGGGCGGTCGCGCCGCGGGCGGTAAAGGGCGCGAGGTTGACCGGCCGGCCGTTGAAGCTGACCTCGGCACCGTTGGCGAAGCCGAGACGCACGTCCAGCGGCTTCTGACCACGCAGCTCGAGCGTGTCGCCGGCGCGCTTCAAACCGCGAAACAGCGCCTTGCCGCGGGCATCGGTGACCTGGGTCCAACAGTCGGCCTTGAAGCGGATGCTCAGCACGCCCTCTCCGGTAGCCGGCTCCACGGCCGGCGTCGGGCTGGCGGCGGCAGGCGTACTGATCGCTGCCTGGGCGGCAGCCGGAGCAGTCGGTACGGCAGCGGGCGCGGGCGTTGCCTCGACCACCGGTGCAACCGTACCGGGCGCGACCTGCGCCAGCGGCAGTGGCGTCACGATGGCCGGCTGGGGCTGCGGCCCGGAAGGCTGGAGCGCCTGGGCCACGGCCTGGTCTTCCGGCTCGTCGAGCGGATGGATCTGGGTAGTGCCGTCGGCGCTGTCGACCTCGACATGGGCCAGGTTGAGCGCGCTCCGCAGGCCCTGGTGCGCCGAGCGCTCCTGCCACCAGAACAGGCCGGAGCCGACCAACAGAAGCAGCAGGACGAGGCTGGCCAGGCGCAGGATGGTCTGCGAAATTCGCAGCGGCTGCTCGATCCTCCCCAGGCTGTGCACTTCGCTGCCCTTGGCGTTGGTGCCGGTGTACTGGTCGAAGGCCTCGACCAGACGGGCCTGATCCATCCCCAGCAGCTTGGCGTAGGAGCGCACATAGCCGCGGGCGAAGGTATGCCCCGGCAACCGGTCGAATTCGCCGGCCTCCAATTGGGCCAGGATCCGGACGGGGAGATTCAGCTGCCCAGCCACCTGGGCCAGCGACCAGTCGTTGGCCTCGCGGCCCTTGCGCAGGATCTCGCCCGGGTTGACGGAGGCCGCCGCCGTGCTCTCGATTTGCGACGCGTTCATCGTTGCTCCGACAGATATTGCTGATATTCCGGCGTGCCCGGGTAATGGCGCTTCAGCTGCAGGCCCAGGGTAGCGACCTGGTCGCGATCGTCGAAGATCTTCGCCAGACGGGTACCCAGCAGCAGGCTGCGGGCATTCTGCCCGCCTACCCGGCTGAAGCTAGCGTAATAGGAACGCGCCGACACGTAGTCGCGCCCCTCGAAATCCAGCATCGCCATTTCCAGCAGGGCCTGGGACTGCTGCGAATTGATGCGCAGGGACTTCTCCAGATGGCCCTTGGCGAGATCGCGCTGCCCCAGCTTGAGGGCGGTCAGGCCGAGATTGAGATAGACCCGCGAGCGCTCGGGATACATGGTGTCGGCCGCTGCCTGCTGGAAGCGCTCGTAGGCATCCGGATAGCGGCGCTGCTCGAACAGGAAGCTGCCGTAGTTGTTCAACACTCGCGCGTCGCCGGGACGCTGGGCGAGCGCCTTGCGGTAGTGCTGGTCGGCCAGATCTGGCTCGAGTTCGGTCTGGAACACCAGGGCCAGGGCGGCGTGGGCGTCGGCATCGCCGGCATCGAGCGCCAGCGCCTTGCTCAGCGGCGCCTTGGCACGATCGGTCTGGCCCTGCTTGAGATAACCGAGACCGAGCTGAATATACGCATCGCGAGCCTCCTTGCGCCCCTGCTCGGTCTTCATCGGGTCGACCGCTTTGCTCGAGACGCAGCCGGCCAGCAGCGTGGCGGACAATAACAGCAGCGCAGCGCGCAGGGTCATAGACATCCTCGATTCAGGTCCGGTTGGCGGCACTGGGGGATGGCGCTGCCTCGTCGCCGAGCTGGCGCACGGCGATATGGCGCTCGCTGCGCCGGGTACGGTCCATGACTTGGCCGACCAGTTGGCCGCAAGCGGCGTCGATGTCCTCGCCGCGGGTGGTGCGTACCGTGACGTTGTGTCCGGCCTGGTGCAACAGATCCTGGAAGCGGCGAATGGCATTGTTGCTCGGTCGCTCGTAACCGGAGAAGGGAAAGGGATTGAAGGGAATCAGGTTGATCTTGCACGGCACGTCGCGCAGCAGCTCGACCATCTGCGCCGCATGCTCGGGCTGGTCGTTGACGTCCTTGAGCAGGGTGTACTCGACGGTCAGTACGCGCTTCTCGCCGAGGCGCGAGATGTAGCGCTTGCAAGCGTCCAGCACCACGGCCAGCGGATACTTGCGGTTGATCGGCACCAGCCGGTCGCGCAACGTGTCGTTGGGCGCATGCAGCGACAGCGCCAGGGACACGTCGATGACCTTGCCCAGCTCGTCGATCATCGGCGCCACGCCGGAGGTGGAGAGGGTCACTTTGCGCTTGGAGATGCCGTAGCCGAGGTCGTCCATCATGATCTGCATGGCGGCGACCGCGTTGTCGAAATTCAAGAGCGGCTCGCCCATGCCCATCATCACCACGTTGGTGACGGCGCGGTCGATCTTGGCCGGGACGGTGCCGAAGGATTTGTTGGCGATCCACACCTGGCCGATGATCTCGGCGGCGGTCAGGTCGCTGTTGAAGCCCTGCTTGCCGGTGGAGCAGAAACTGCAGTCCAGCGAGCAGCCGGCCTGCGACGACACGCACAGGGTGCCGCGCCCGGCCTGCGGGATGTACACGGTTTCGACGCAGCTGCCGGACGCCACGCGCACCACCCACTTGCGGGTGCCGTCGCTGGAAATGTCCTGGCTGACGATCTCCGGGCCGCGGATCTCGGCGCAGGCCTTGAGCTTCTCGCGCAGGGCCTTGCCGATGTTGCTCATGGCCTCGAAGTCGTCGACGCCGAAGTGGTGAATCCATTTCATCACCTGCCCGGCACGAAAGCGCTTCTCGCCGATGGACTCGAAGAAGCCTTCCAGCTGTGGCTGGGTCAGCCCCAGCAGGTTCACCTTGGTGGTTTCGGTCATGGATTCACCCTCCCCCATCGCCTGATCAGCGAATGCGGGCGCACACCTCGGTGGCGGCGAAGAAGTAGGCGATCTCGCGGGCGGCGGAAGCCTCGGAGTCGGAACCGTGCACGGCGTTCTCGTCGATGGACACCGCGAAGTCGGCGCGGATAGTGCCCGGAGCGGCGTCTTTCGGGTTGGTGGCGCCCATCAGCTCGCGGTTCTTGGCGATCGCGCCCTCGCCTTCCAGCACCTGCACGACGACCGGACCGGAGGTCATGAAGGACACCAGATCCTTGAAGAACGGACGCGCCTGGTGCTCGGCGTAGAAGCCGCCGGCTTCGCGCTCGGACAGCTGGACCATCTTCGCCGCGACGACGCTCAGACCGGCCTTCTCGAAACGGGTGAGGATCTCACCGATGACGTTCTTGGCGACGGCGTCGGGCTTGATGATGGAAAGGGTACGTTCAACAGCCATGGATAGCTCCAGTCAATCGGGGGTTTTGAAAAGCGGAAAATTAAACCCGCGGATTATACGCGGGTTCCAGTGAAATGCATAAGAGCAGCTTGTGGATCAGTCGGCTTCTTCGATCCAAGCTGCCTGGATGGCTTCCAGCACCTTTTCACCGCCGCGCTCGGGGTCGTCGTCGAACGCCGGCAGGGCCAGCACCCAGCGATGCAGATCGACGAAATTGAGGTAGCGCGGGTCGATCTGCGGATGGGTATCGACCAGTTGCAGGGCGATTTCCTGAACATCCGTCCATTTCAGGCTCACGGTCATACCCTCAGTGCTTTTCCGAAACCTGATTGAGGGTATAGCGGGGAATCTCCACCACCAGATCCTCTTCGCCGACCTTCGCCTGACAGGATAGCCGCGATTCCGGCTCCAGTCCCCAGGCCTTGTCGAGCATATCGTCCTCCAGCTCGTCGGACGGCTCCAGGGAATCGAAGCCCTCGCGCACGATCACGTGACAGGTGGTGCAGGCACAGGACATCTCGCAGGCATGCTCGATTTCGATGTCGTTGCGCAGGGCGACGTCGAGAATGCTCTCGCCGGGCCGGGCCTCGACCACCTTGCCTTCGGGACACTGCACTTCATGGGGCAGAAAAACGATCTGCGGCATCACTCACTCCTCGATTTCGTTCAGTCGGCGACCGGCCAGTGCAGCCTTCACCGAGGCGTCCATGCGCCGCGCGGCGAAGGTGTCGGTAACCTGCGCCAGGCGCCGGGTATGCAGTTCGATGACGGCGCCGTCCTGAGCCTCCAGCGCATCGCGCAGCGCCTGCATCTGCGCCTCGATGGCGACTCGCTCCTCGCTGCTCAGCAGCGCTTCGCCGTCCACCTCCAGGGCAGTCTGCACCGCCTCCAGCAGCCGCTGCGCCTCGACCTGCAGCTCGCGCAGCATGCGCGCCGCCTTGTCGCCGCCGGCATGCTCGAAGGAGTCCTTGAGCATCCGCGCGATCTCGCCGTCGGTCAGTCCGTAGGACGGCTTGACCTGTACGCTCGCCTCGACGCCGGAGCCCAGCTCGCGAGCGGAGACACCGAGCAAACCGTCGGCGTCGACCTGAAAGGTGACGCGGATCTTCGCCGCTCCCGCCACCATCGGCGGAATGCCGCGCAGCTCGAAGCGCGCCAGGGAACGGCAGTCCTTGACCAGCTCGCGCTCGCCCTGCAGGACATGGATCAGCATGGCCGTCTGGCCGTCCTTGTAGGTGGTGAAGTCCTGGGCCCGCGCCACGGGAAGGGTGGTGTTGCGCGGGATGACTTTCTCCATCAGCCCGCCCATGGTCTCCAGCCCCAGGGACAGCGGATTGACATCGAGCAGCAGCAATTCCTCGCCGTCGCGCCCGTTGCCGGCCAGGGTATCGGCCTGCAGCGCCGCGCCGATGGCGACCACCTGGTCGGGGTCGATGTCGGTCAGCGGCGGACGGTCGAACAGCTCGGCGACCGCCTGGCGCACCCGCGGCACCCGGGTAGAGCCGCCGACCATGACCACCGCGGAAATATCCTCCAGCTCGATCTCGGCATCGCGCAACGCCCGCCGGCAGGCCTTCAGGCTGCGCGCCACCAGCGGCTCGATCAGCGCATCGAAATGCTCGCGGGATAGCTCGCCCTGCCAGGGGCCACAGGCGAGCGCCACCGAGCCGCTTTCACTCAGCGCCTCCTTGGCCGCACAGGCCAGTTGCAGCAGGTGACGCTGGGTACCCGGATCAAGGTCGGCGGACAGCCCCGCCTGCTCGACGATCCAGTTGGCGATGGCATGATCGAAATCGTCGCCGCCCAGGGCGCTGTCGCCGCCAGTGGCGAGCACCTCGAAGACCCCCTGGGTCAGGCGCAGGATGGAGATGTCGAAGGTGCCGCCACCCAGGTCGTAGACTGCCACCACGCCTTCGGCGCGCCGGTCGAGGCCGTAGGCGACCGCGGCCGCGGTCGGCTCGTTGAGCAGGCGCAGCACGTTGAGGCCTGCCAGCCGCGCGGCGTCCTTGGTGGCTTGGCGCTGGGCCTCGTCGAAATAGGCCGGTACGGTGATCACCGCGCCGACCAGTTCGCCGCCGAGGGCCTCCTCGGCACGCCGGCGCAGCACCCTGAGGATCTCCGCCGACACCTCGACCGGGCTTTTCGGGCCCTGCACGGTGTCGAGGAAGGGCATGTGCGACTCGCCCTCGACGAAGCGGTACGGCAGTTGCTTGCCGAGCAGGGTGAGATCGGCGATGCCGCGCCCCATCAGGCGCTTCACCGACAGCACGGTATTCAGCGGATCGCCGGCGGCGACCGCCTTGGCCCTGCGGCCGACCTCGACCAGGCCATCGGCCCGGTAGCGCACCGCCGAGGGCAGGATCACCTCCCCGTCGGCGTCCGCCAACGACTCGGCCAGACTGCTGCGCAGCGCGGCGACCAGCGAATTGGTGGTGCCCAGGTCGATCCCCACCGCCAGACGGCGCTGGTGAGGTTGCGGGCTTTGTCCGGGTTCAGCGATCTGCAGTAGGGCCATGGCATTCAACTATCGGAGGGGCGCGGCCGGAGCGGCGCAGGGTTAGTCGTCGAGACGCTCTTCGAGCTGGCGGACTTCGGCAGAGAGCTTGTCGAGAAATTGCATGCGCCGCGCCAGGCGCTCGGCCTCGTCGCGCCGGAGCGGATCGGCCCAACAGGCGGCGAAGCCCTCGTTGAGCTGTTCCTGGGCCTGCCCGAGGCGGCGCTTGAAAGCCGCCAGCCCGCCCAGGTCGGCACCCTCCTGCAGCTCCTGCAGTTCCTCGCGCAGCTCCATCTGCTGCATGAGGAAGGCCGGATCCTGCACCGTGGTCTCCTGATGCATCTGCTCCCCCTGCAGGGCGAGCAGGTAGCGGGCCCGCTGGGACGGGCTCCTCAGCGTCTGGTAGGCCTCGTTGAGCTGGGCCGACTCCTCCAACGCCAGGCGCTGCTCGCGTTCGGAGGCCCCGGCGAAACGGTCGGGATGCACCCGGCGCACCCGCTCGCGATAGCGCGCCGCGAGTCCTTCCAGGTCCAGGCGAAAGTCCGGCTTGAGGTCGAACAGGGCGAAGTGGCTGGCGTTACCCATGCAGCTGCCTCAGATGTTGAAGCTTTCGCCGCAGCCACACTCGCCACGCACGTTCGGGTTGTTGAACTTGAAGCCCTCGTTGAGTCCTTCGCGGACGAAGTCCAGCTCGGTGCCGTCCAGGTAGACCAGGCTCTTGGGATCGATGATCACCTTGACCCCATGGCTCTCGAATACCTGGTCTTCACCCGCCAACTCGTCGACGAACTCCAGCACGTAGGCCAGGCCCGAACAACCGCTGGTGCGGACGCCCAGGCGGATACCCGCGCCCTTGCCGCGCCCGTCGAGGGAGCGGCGAACATGGCGGGCGGCAGCTTCGGTCATGGTGATGGCCATTGGGACTCCTTGACTCGACAGAATGGTTTCAGGCCAAGCCTTTCTTGTGTTTGTAGTCGCGGACGGCGGCCTTGATGGCATCCTCCGCCAGCACCGAGCAATGGATCTTGACCGGCGGCAACGCCAACTCTTCGGCGATCTGGGTGTTCTTGATGGTTTCCGCCTCGTCCAGGGTCTTGCCCTTCATCCACTCGGTGGCCAGGGAGCTGGAGGCGATGGCCGAACCGCAGCCGTAGGTCTTGAACTTGGCGTCCTCGATGACGCCCTGCTCGTTGACCTTGATCTGCAGGCGCATCACGTCGCCGCAGGCCGGAGCGCCCACCATGCCGGTGCCGACGTCCGGGTCCTCCGCGTCGAGCTTGCCGACGTTGCGCGGGTTTTCGTAGTGGTCGATGACCTTTTCACTGTAAGCCATGGTGCAACACCTCGTTAATCACGGGCAATTTCGGGGAAGAGAATCAGTGGGCCTGCCACTCGACCTTGGACAGGTCGACCCCTTCCTTGTACATGTCCCAGAGCGGCGACAGCTCGCGCAGCTTGCTGACCGCCTCGCAGACCTTCTGCGCGGCGTAGTCGACGTCCTCCTCGGTGGTGAAGCGGCCGAAGGTGAAGCGGATCGAGCTGTGCGCCAGCTCGTCGTTGCGGCCCAGGGCGCGCAGCACGTAGGACGGCTCCAGGGAAGCCGAGGTGCAGGCCGACCCCGAGGAAACCGCCAGATCCTTGAGCGCCATGATCAGCGACTCGCCTTCCACATAGTTGAAGCTGAGGTTGAGGTTGTGCGGCACTCGCGCCGTGGCGCTGCCGTTCAGGTAGAGCTCCTCGAGGGTGCCGACCTGCTCGTGGAAGCGCCGACTGAGGGCGGCGATGCGCCGGCTTTCGGCGGCCATCTCTTCCTTGGCGATGCGGAAGGCTTCGCCCATGCCGACGATCTGATGGGTCGCCAGGGTGCCGGAGCGCATGCCGCGCTCGTGGCCGCCGCCATGCATCTGCGCCTCCAGGCGCACGCGCGGCTTGCGCCGCACGTAAAGCGCGCCGATGCCCTTGGGGCCATAGGTCTTGTGGGCGGAGAAGGACATCAGGTCGACCTTCAGGTTCTCCAGGTCGATGGCCACCTTGCCGGTCGACTGCGCCGCATCGACGTGGTACAGCACGCCGCGGGAACGGGTCAGCTCGCCGATGGCGGCGATGTCGTTGATGGTGCCGATCTCGTTGTTGACGTGCATCACCGAGACCAGGATGGTGTCGTCGCGTAGCGCCGCCTCGACCATCGCCGGGGTGATCAGGCCGTCCTCGCCGGGCTCGAGATAGGTCACCTCGAAGCCTTCGCGCTCGAGTTGGCGAGTGGTGTCCAGCACCGCTTTGTGCTCGATCTTCGAGGTGACGATGTGCTTGCCCTTGCTCGCGTAGAAATGCGCGATGCCCTTGATCGCCAGGTTGTCGGACTCGGTCGCGCCGGAGGTCCAGACGATTTCCCGCGGGTCGGCGTTGACCAGCTCCGCCACCTGCCGGCGGGCGTTCTCCACCGCCTCCTCGGCTTTCCAGCCAAAGAGGTGGGAGCGCGAGGCCGGATTGCCGAAATTGCCGTCCATGGTCAGGCACTCGCTCATCTTCTGCGCCACCCGCGGGTCGACCGGGGTGGTGGCGGAATAATCCAGGTAAATCGGCAACTTCATGAGGCTCTCCTGTCGGGCTGGCATCCGACTCATTCGATGGCGGACGCTTCGATCTTTTCGGCACGCGGCAGCGGGCAGCCGCCCTGGCGCCGATCCTGCAGGCGGGCGAGATCCTGGACGTCGCTGCGGGCGACCAGGTCGGCCAGGCTGATGCCGCTGAGAAATTCGTGGATCTGGTGACTGAGGTCGCACCAGAGGTAATGGGTCAGGCAGACCTCCCCCGAATGGCAGCCGCGATCACCCTGGCAGCGGGTCACATCCACCGACTCGTTGACCGCGTCGATGACTTCGGCCACCTGGATGTCGGCCATGCCGCGGGACAGCTGGTAGCCGCCGCCGGGACCGCGGACGCTGGTCACCAGGCTGTTGCGCCGCAGCTTGGCGAACAACTGCTCCAGATAGGAAAGGGAAATGCCCTGGCGCTCGGAAATATCGGCGAGGGAGACGGGGCCGCTCTGGGCGTGCAGAGCCAGATCGAGCATGGCCGTGACGGCATACCGGCCCTTGGTTGTCAGTCGCATGATCGCTACCAGGGAATCGCTGATTTGCGTCCAGTATGCAATACCCGAGTACCAGGATCAACTATAAATCCTTCCAATTTACTCGGAATTGCTCTGCCCCGGCGGCCGGCGCGCAGAGATCAGGCTGGCGGCTTGCCGCCCTCCTCCTTGACCCCGGCGAAATCCTCCTCGCGCAGCGCGGGCAGCTCCTTCGCACAGTAATCGCTGCCCAGCGCCTTGAGCGCCTGGCACATGCCCTCGAGGCGCTCGTCGACCGCCTGCAGATGGTCGAGCAACTGGCCGATGGCGTGCGCCACCGGGTCCGGCATGCTCTGGCCAAGGGCGTAGGCGTCGAAGCCGTACTTCTCGGCGAGCGCCTGGCGCCTGGCTTCCTGCTCGTCGTCCGACCGGGCAATGATGCGCCCGGGAATCCCCACCGCCGTGGCGCCGGCCGGCACCGCCCGGGTCACCACGGCGTTGGACCCGATCTTGGCGCCGGCGCCGACGGTGAAGGGACCGAGGATCTTCGCCCCGGCACCGACGACCACCCCATCCTCCAGGGTCGGGTGGCGCTTGCCCTTGTTCCAGCTGGTGCCGCCCAGGGTCACGCCATGGTAGAGGGTGACGTCGTCGCCGATCTCGGCGGTCTCGCCGATCACCACGCCCATGCCGTGGTCGATGAAAAAGCGCCGGCCGATTCGCGCCCCCGGATGGATCTCGATACCGGTCAACCAGCGACTCACATGCGAGACCAGTCGCGCCAGCAGCTTCCAGTCGGCGCACCACAGCCCGTGCGCCAGCCGGTGCAGCCACACGGCATGCAGCCCCGGATAGCAGATCAGCACCTCGAGGGCATTACGGGCGGCAGGATCGCGACGGAAAACGCTCCGGATATCTTCTCGCATGCGCTCGAACATCACTGCTTTCTCCGCGTATGGGCCTCGCCGCGGGCCGCCTTCTGGGTTTCCGTCAGGATGCCGCGCAGGATATTCATCTCCAGCTTGCTGATGCCGCTGCGCCCGTACAGCCGACGCAGGCGCGACATCAGGTGGCGCGGCTTTTCCGGGTCGAGGAAGCCGATCTCCACCAGAGTGCCCTCCAGATGCCCGTAGAACAGCTCCAGCTCATCCATGGTGGCCGGCTGGGCATTGAGCATCGCCGTGGTTTCCAGTTTTTCCTGCTTGCTCGGCAGGCCCTCGGCCGCCAGCCAGGCCATACGCACCTCGTAGGCCAGCACTTGGACCGCCGCCGCCAGATTGAGCGAACTGAACGCAGGATCGGAAGGAATGTGCACATGGAACTGGCAGCGCTGCAGCTCCTCGTTGGTCAACCCGGCGTACTCGCGGCCGAACACCAGAGCCACCTCGGCGCCCTGCCCGACCTGCTCCAGACAGGTTGTCGCGCACTCGCGCGGGTCCACCAGCGGCCAGGGAATCCGCCGCTCGCGGGCACTGGTGCCGAGCGCCAGGCTGCAGCCGACCAGCGCCTCCTCCAGGGTGGCGACCACCTGCGCGCCCTCCAGAATATCGGTGGCGCCGGAGGCCCGGGCAACCGCCTCGCTACTCGGAAAGTCCTCGGGATCGACCAGATAGAGGCGGCTCAGCCCCATGTTCTTCATGGCGCGGGCTGCCCCGCCGATATTGCCGGGATGGCTGGTATTCACCAGGACGACGCGAATGTTCTGCAGCAACACCAGCTCCACAAGGCTACACGGTCGAAGGGGCTGGAATCTTACAGAAGCCGGGTAGCGAACGCCACGCGACCCCGGCCACTGCATAGCCCACCCGTTTCTGCTAGTATGGCCGGCTTTCTTTAACGACCCAGGTGAACCTCCATGCAGCCCATGCTGAATATCGCGCTGCGCGCGGCCCGCAGCGCCGGCGAACTGATCTTCCGCTCCATCGAACGCCTGGACGTCATCTCGGTCGACGAGAAGGACGCCAAGGACTACGTCAGCGAAGTGGATCGCGCGGCGGAGCAGACCATCATCGCCACCCTGCGCAAGGCCTACCCGAACCACACCATCCTCGGCGAGGAAGGCGGGCTGCTACCGGGCAGCGGCGAGGGCGCCGACTACCAGTGGATCATCGACCCACTGGACGGCACCACCAACTTCCTGCGCGGCGTGCCGCACTACGCCGTGAGCATCGCCTGCAAGCACAAGGGTCGCCTGGAGCACGCCGTGGTGCTCGACCCCATCCGCCAGGAGGAGTTCACCGCCAGCCGTGGCCGCGGCGCCGCCCTCAACGGCCGGCGCATCCGCGTCAGCCCGCGCAAGAGCCTGGACGGCGCCCTGCTGGGCACTGGCTTCCCGTTCCGCGACGGCCAGCTCGAATACCTCGACAACTACCTGGGCATGTTCCGCGCACTGACCGGCCAGACCGCCGGCATCCGCCGTGCCGGCGCCGCCAGCCTGGACCTGGCCTACGTCGCCGCCGGCCGCTACGACGCCTTCTGGGAGTTCGGCCTGTCCGAATGGGACATGGCCGCCGGCGCCCTGCTGATCCAGGAAGCGGGCGGCCTGGTGAGCGACTTCACCGGCGGTCACGAATTCCTCGAGAAGGGCCATGTGGTAGCCGGCAATACCAAGTGCTTCAAGGCCGTGCTGACCGCCATCCAGCCGCACCTGCCGCACGCGCTGAAGCGCTGAAGCGACAGCGGCAAAATAAAAAACCCGCAATTGCGGGTTTTTTATTGACCTGAAAAGACACGGCCGGACCGGCCGCCTACCACACGGCGGACGTCTCCTCGCGGGTCAGCAGCAGCCGACCGTTGCGCACCGGGATTCGCGCGCCGGGCTGGTGATCCATGCGCACCCAGCCGACCTCCTGGCCCAGACGGTATTTCACGTCGTAGCCGACCACCCCGTCGTCTCCATCCGCCACGCTATCGCAGCGGGTTTCGGGGCCGGCCTGGGTATTGCGAGCCTGCATGGTTTCCTGAATCTTGTTGCCGGCATAACCGCCGGCGACCGCCCCAGCCACGGCGGCGAGCTTCTTTCCACCGCCGCTACCGATCTGGCTACCCAGCAGGCCACCCGCCACCGCACCGATCAGCGTGCCGGCGATCTGATGCTGATCCGCTACCTGGGCCGGGCGGCTCACCTCGACCTCCCGGCAGGCCTCCCGCGGCGCTCCGCCGTCATCCCTGATCGGCTGCACCGCCAGCACGTCGGCGTATTCCGGCTCGCGCTCGTCCAAGGGGTAGGCGGACACCACCCCACTCGCCATCAGCCCCACCGCACCGAGCACCACCCCCACGATCATTGCCTTGCTCATCACGGTCTCCTGCCTGCGCTCAACCCACCGCTGACGGAGGGCGCCGACAGTTGGACCGCCGTCCCATTTGGCGGTTCCGCTTTGCCCGACCTCAGGGGCGCAGGTCCGCCTTGCTCTCCTCGACAGCCGGAGGAATCAGGTCGTCGCGGGTCAGCTTCAGCCAGATCAGCGAGATGTTGGCGATATACACCGAGGAATAGGTCCCCGCCGCCACGCCGATGAACAGCGCCAGGGAGAAGCCCCAGAGCGCCTCGCCGCCGAACAGCATCAGCGCCAACACCGCCAGCAGGGTGGAGATCGAGGTCGCCATGGTCCGCAGCAGCGTCTGGGTCGTGGAGATGTTGATGTTCTCGACCAGCTCGGCCTTGCGCAGCAGGCGGAAGTTCTCGCGGATACGGTCGAACACCACGATGGTGTCGTTCAGCGAATAGCCGATGATTGCCAGCACCGCCGCCAGCACGGTGAGATCGAAGGGGATCTGGAAGAGGGAGAACACGCCGAGGGTGACGATGACGTCGTGGAACAGGGACAGCACCGCGCCACAGCCGAACTTCCACTGGAAGCGGAAAGCCACGTAGACCAGGATGCCGAGCAGCGCCAGCAGCATGCCCAGCCCTCCCTGGTCGCGCAGCTCCTCGCCCACCGCCGGGCCGACGAACTCGGCACGCTTGACCGTCATCGGGTTGTCGACAGCGGACTGACGCAGCGCCGTCGCCACCTTCTCGCCCAGATGCGGATCGTCGCCCTTCAGGCGCACCAGCACGTCGGTGGTCGCCCCGAAACTCTGCACCAGGGCATCGCCGTAACCGGCCTCGCTCAGTTCGGCACGCACGCTCGCCAGCTCGACGGGGCGCTCGTAGGTCAGCTCGATGAGGGTGCCGCCGGTGAAGTCCAGGCCGAAATTCAGACCCCGAATCGCCAGGCTGGCCAGGGACACCAAGGTCACCGCCAGGGTGGCGATGAAGGCCGCCCGGCGGATGCCCATGAAATTGATTACGCGTTTCATGCCGAACCCCTCAAATCCACAGTTTCTTCAGATCGCGGCCACCGTAGATCAGGTTGACCATGCCGCGGGTCACCATGATGGCGGTGAACATGGAGGTAGCGATCCCCAGCGACATGGTCACAGCGAAGCCCTTGACCGGCCCGGTGCCCATGGCGAAGAGGATCCCGCCCACCAGCAGGGTGGTCAGGTTGCCGTCGAGAATCGCCGAGAAGGCACGGTCGAAGCCCTCGTGGATGGCTCGCTGGATCGACAGACCGTTGGCGATCTCCTCGCGGATGCGCGAGAAGATCAGCACGTTGGCATCCACCGCCATGCCCATGGTCAGGACGATGCCGGCGATCCCCGGCAGGGTCAGGGTCGCGCCGAGCAACGACATCAGCGCCACCAGCAGCACCATGTTGAAGGCCAGCGCCACGGTGGCCAGCAGGCCGAAGAACTTGTAGATGACCAGAATGAACAGGCCGACGAAGAGGAAGCCCCACAGCGAGGCCTGGATGCCCAGCTGGACGTTCTCCGCGCCCAGACTCGGGCCCAGGGTGCGCTCCTCGGCGAAGTACATCGGCGCCGCCAGGCCGCCAGCGCGCAGCAGTAGCGCCAGTTCCGAGGACTCGCCCTGGCCGTTGAGGCCGGTGATGCGGAACTGGCTGCCCAGCGCCGACTGGACGGTCGCCAGACTGATGATCTTCTTCTCCTCGCGGAAGCTATCGACCGCCACATCCTGCTCGACGCCGTCGACCGTCTGCTTGACGTAGCGGGTCACCGGCTTCTGCTCGATGAACAGCACCGCCATGCTGCGCCCGACGCTGTTACGGGTCGCCCGGTTCATCAGCTCGCCGCCATGGCCGTCGAGGCGGATGTTCACCTGCGGCCGACCGTTCTCGTCGAAACTGGCCTGGGCGTCGGTCACCTGATCGCCAGTGATGATCAGACCGCGCTCCAGCGCCACCGGCGGACGCCCCCCCTCGCGGAAGTCGAAGGTCTCGGTCGCGGCGCGCACGGCATCGGGCTCGGCGGCCATGCGGAACTCCAGGTTGGCGGTCTTGCCGAGAATCCGCTTGGCTTCGGCGGTGTCCTGCACGCCGGGCAGCTCGACCACGATACGATTGGCCCCCTGGCGCTGCACCAACGGTTCGGACACGCCCAGCTCGTTGACCCGGTTGCGCACCGTGGTCAGGTTCTGCTTGATCGAGTACTCGCGGATCTCCGCGAGCTTGGCCGGGGTCAGCGTCAGGCGCAGCACCTGCTGGTCGTTGCGCTCGGCCGCACTCTGCTCGAAATCGGTGAAGTTCTTGCGCAGCAACGCCTGCGCCTGCTCCAGCTGTTCCCTGTCGGCAAAGCCCAGCTGAATGGCGCCGTCCTGCTGCGGCAGGCTGCGGTAGCGCTGATGCTCCTTGCGCAGCAGGCTCTTCACTTCGCTTTCATATACCTTCAGGCGCGCATCCAGCGCCTTGTCCATATCCACTTCGAGCAGGAAGTGCACGCCGCCGGACAGGTCCAGGCCCAGCTTCATCGGGCTGGCGCCCAGCGCGCGCAGCCAGCCGGGAGTGGTCGGGGCCAGGTTCAGCGCCACCACGTACTCGTCGCCGAGCACCTTGCGCGCCACGTCCTTGGCCTTCAGCTGCTGCGCCTGGTCGATCAGGCGCAGCAGCCCGGCCTTGCCTTCGTTGGCCAGGCTGCTCGCCTTGACGGCGATGCCGGCCTCGGCCAGCGCCTTGCCGACACGCTCGAGATCGCCCTGCCCGATCGGCCGGGCCGTGCTTGCCCCACTGATCTGGATGGCGGGGTCGTCGGGAAAGAGGTTGGGTGCGGAATAGACGATGCCGACCAGCAGCACGGCCAGGATCAGCAGATACTTCCACAGGGGATACTTGTTGAGCATGACGCCGTCCGATTGAGACGCGGGGCGCCTTGCGCGCCCCGTCATGGATGAAGGGAGTGGAGCTTAGATGGCTTTCAGGGTGCCCTTGGGCAGGGAGGCGACGATCGCGCCCTTCTGGATCTTCAGCTCCACGGTATCGGAGACTTCCAGCACGATGAAATCGTCGGCCACCTTGCTTACCCGCCCGGCGATGCCGCCGCTGGTCACCACTTCGTCGCCTTTCTGCAGGCCGCCCAGCAGGTTCTTGTGCTCCTTGGCACGCTTGGCCTGGGGACGCCAGATCATGAAGTAGAAGATGACCAGGAAGCCGACCAGAAAGATCCACTCGAAACCGGTGCCCGGCGGGGCGCCTGCGGGAGCAGCGGCTTCGGCATAGGCGGCGGGAATCAGAAAACTCATGTAGCGCTCCTGTTGGAAGGATTCGGAAAGGACGTCTGACTCAAGTCAGCGGCGGCACCGGCAGACCACGCCGGGCGTAGAAGGAATCGACGAAGGCGGCCAATTTACCCTGTTGAATAGCCTCGCGCAAACCAGCCATCAGACGCTGGTAATGCCGCAAGTTGTGGATTGTATTCAACATGCTGCCCAACATTTCGCCGCATTTGTCCAGATGATGCAGATAGGCGCGGGAGAAATGTTTGCAGGTGTAACAGTCGCAGGCCGGGTCCAACGGCGACTCGTCGTGCCGGTGCACCGCGTTGCGGATCTTCAGCACCCCCGTATCGACGAACAGATGGCCGTTGCGGGCATTGCGGGTCGGCATCACGCAGTCGAACATGTCGACCCCCCGGCGCACGCCCTCGACCAGATCCTCCGGCTTGCCCACGCCCATCAGGTAGCGCGGCTTGTCGGCCGGCAGCTGCGGCGGCAGGAAATCCAGCACGCGGATCATCTCCTCCTTCGGCTCGCCGACCGAGAGACCGCCGATAGCCAGGCCGTCGAAGCCGATCTCCTCGAGCCCTTCCAGCGAGCGCAGGCGCAGATCCTCGTGCATGCCGCCTTGGACGATGCCGAACAGCGCCGCCGGACTGCCCTCGTGGGCGACCTTCGAGCGCTTCGCCCAGCGCAGCGACAGCTCCATGGAGCGCCGCGCCACCTCCTCGTCGGCCGGATAGGGCGTGCACTCGTCGAAGATCATCACGATGTCCGAGCCGAGTTCGCGCTGCACCTGCATCGACTCCTCCGGCCCCATGAACACCTTGGCGCCGTCCACCGGCGAGGCGAAATACACACCCTCCTCCTTGATCTTGCGCAGCGCCCCCAGGCTGAACACCTGAAAACCGCCGGAATCGGTGAGGATCGGTCCCTGCCACTGCATGAAGTCGTGCAGGTCGCCGTGCCGGCGGATCACCTCGGTGCCCGGCCGCAGCCAGAGGTGGAAGGTGTTGCCGAGGATGATCTGCGCGCCGATCGCCTCGATGTCGCGCGGCAGCATGCCCTTCACCGTGCCATAGGTGCCCACCGGCATGAACGCCGGGGTCTCGACCACCCCGCGGGGAAAGGTCAGACGACCACGGCGGGCCTTGCCGTCGGTGGCCAGCAACTCGAAGGACATATGGCTCATGGGGTTTCCTCGGGACCGCGGGGAGCGGGATTGCGGGTGATGAACATGGCATCGCCGTAGCTGAAGAAGCGATAGCCCTGCTCCACGGCAGCCGCATAGGCGGCCATGGTCTCTGGATACCCGGCGAAGGCCGACACCAGCATCAGCAGGGTGGATTCGGGCAGATGGAAATTGGTCACCAAGGCATCGACCACATGAAAGGGCCGCCCCGGATAGATGAAGATGTCGGTATCGCCGCTGAACGGTTTGAGCACGCCATCGCGCGCCGCGCTCTCCAGCGAACGCACGCTGGTAGTGCCGACCGCGATCACCCGGCCGTCGCGGGCCCGACAGGCCGCCACGGCATCGACCACGTCCGGGCCGACTTCCAGCCACTCGCGGTGCATGTGGTGATCCTCGATGCGCTCGACGCGCACCGGCTGGAAGGTGCCGGCACCGACGTGCAGGGTGACGAAGGCGGTATCCACGCCCTTCTCGCGGATCGCCGCGAGCAGCCCCTCGTCGAAGTGCAGACCGGCGGTGGGCGCCGCCACCGCACCGGCGCGCTCGGCATACACCGTCTGATAGCGCTCGCGGTCGGCCGCCTCGTCGGGGCGATCTATATAAGGAGGCAACGGCATGTGCCCGACGCGCTCCAGCAGGGGCAGCACGCTCTGGTCGAAACGCAGCTCGAACAGGGCATCGTGGCGGGCGAGCATCAGTGCCTCGCCACCGCCCTCGATGAGGATCTTCGAGCCGGGCTTGGGCGACTTGCTGGCGCGCACATGGGCGAGTACCCGGTCGTCGTCCAGCACCCGCTCGACGAGGATTTCCAGCCTACCGCCGGTAGCCTTCTGCCCGAACAGGCGTGCGGGAATCACCCGGGTGTCGTTGAACACCATCAGATCGCCCGCCCGGAGATAATCGAGCAGATCGGCGAAGCGCCGGTGCTCCAGCCCCCCGCTTGCCCCATCGAGCACCAGCAGCCGACTGGCACGACGCTCGGCCAGCGGATGGCGGGCAATCAGGGACTCGGGAAGTTCAAAATGGAAATCGGCGACGCGCATGGCAGAAAGGTCAGCTTTTCGGGGCGCAAAGCTTACCGGAAACTATTCCGGGTGACCACGCAACCCGATTGACCCAACCCGCCCGCCTCCCTATACTGCGCCGCCATTGTGCCTCGGTGGCGGAATCGGTAGACGCGGCGGATTCAAAATCCGTTTCTGGCGACAGAGTGAGAGTTCGAGTCTCTCCCGGGGCACCACACCATTATCCCAAGCGTTGCCAAACGCACCGGGAACCCCAGAAAACCGGCCTCTGAGCCGGTTTTTTGTTGTCTATGCTTCCCATACCTTCCCTTGTAAGCCCAAACAATTGGGGGCCTAATTGGTGGCCTCTGAGTTCGGTCAAGGAAAAGGCCCCCACAATGGACGCAAAACCAGACGCTGCAAGCCTTGCAGCGGCACCCGCGAAATCGAAGCCGTACAAGATCACGATTGGCCAAGGGCTTGCCCTGCTGGTAAACCCGAGCGACTCCAAGCAATGGCGCTTCCGTTATCGCTTCGGTGGGGTAGCCAAGAGCCTGAGCATGGGAGCCTGCCGTGTCGCTGGAGCAGGCCATCCAAGCCCGTGACGAAGCCCGCACCATGGTCACGGCTGGCAACGATCCAAGCGAAGTCCGCAAGACAGAACGGGCAGCGCGCCAAGCACAACGGGCAAGGGCAAAAGCCTTTCGCCTGGTGCTGACCCTGGACAACGCCCTGACCATCGAAACGCCCAACCAGATACTGCGCCTGACGCCGGAGCAGACCGCCGCCGTCCGCGCCTTCCTGCTGGCTGCCGATCCGGAGAGCAATGGCTATGCCCCTGACTGACAGTGCCATCAAGATCGCCAAGCCCAAAGAGAAGCCCTACAAGCTGAGCGACGCCCAAGGGCTGTACCTGGAAATCACTCCGAACGGCTCCAAGCTGTGGCGGCTCAAGTATCGGGTGGCCGGCAAGGAGAAAAAGCTCGCCCTGGGCGCCTACCCTGCTGTCAGCCTACAGAAAGCCCGCCAACTGCTGGCCGAGGGCAAAGACCCCGGCGCCGAGCGCCAGGCCGACAAGGAGGCCCAGCAGAGCAACGGCCTGACCTTCGAGACGCTGGCGCGGGAGTGGCATGCCTACCGGGCGCCGCGCTGGGCGAAGTCCACCGCCGACAAGACCGCCGCCTATCTGGCGTCGGACCTGCTGCCCGCCCTGGGGAAGCGTCCGGTGAAGGCGATCACCCGCCCCGAGCTGGTGGAGCTGCTGCGCGGGATCGAGGACCGCGGCGCGCACAACGTCGCCAAGAAATGCCGCCAGTGGCTGAGCCAGATATTTCGCTTCGGGCTGGCCAAGGGCAGCGTAAACACCAACCCGGCCACCGATCTGGACGTAGTGGCGGCCCATGCGCCGGCCACTCGCCATCACCCACACGTCACCTTTGCCGAGTTACCCGAGCTGCTGGGCAAGATCGAGAGCGCCAGCATCAACGTCCTAACCCGCCACGCCATTCGCCTGCTGGTGCTGACCGGAGTTCGCCCGGGTGAGCTGCGCGCCGCCCCCTGGCCAGAGCTCGACCTCGAGGCCGCCGTCTGGACGATCCCGAAAGAGCGCATGAAGGCCCGCCGCCCGCATGTAGTCCCCCTGCCCCGCCAGGCCGTGGCCATCCTGCGCCAGCTGCAAGAGATCACCGGGGGCTACGCGCTGGTCTTCGCCGGTCGCAACAACAGCGCCCGCCCGATGAGCGAGAACACGGTGAACAAGGCCCTGGCCGATGCCGGCTACCGGGGCCGCCAGACCGGCCACGGCTTCCGCCACCTGCTGAGTACCGAACTCAACAGCCGCGGTTACAACCGGGACTGGATCGAGCGCCAGCTCGCCCACGGCGATGCCGACGAGATGCGCGACACCTACAACCACGCCACCTACCTGGAGCAGCGCCGGGACATGATGCAAGCCTGGGCCGACTCGATAGACGCGCTGTGTGCTGGCGCCAACGTGGTGAGCATCAAGATGTCAACGCCGACTGAAAACTGACCCACTTTGGCCCTCATTTGCCGAAGTAATAATGACCCACCTGGATCACTCGGGTTTACGGTTCTGGCGCAGGGCTATCGCACGAAGCCAAGCATTCTCATTTGAGTCCCAGAAGCTCGGCCCGATAGTCATCCGAGGTGTTGGCGATGAGCCGACGAGTCTTGAGGCTGCCCTTGCGCTGGCTCGGGTCCAGGCGGAGCAGGTTCAGCGCCAGTCGCTTCAGCGTCGCCAGGTTATGGGCCGCATGGGCGGTACGCGCGCGCATCAGGTCATCGGCAAACACCACGTCCAGGCACCAGTGCACGCGGTTCTCGATGCCCCAATGCTGGCGGATCGCCGATGCCAGTCGCTCGGCATCCGGCACCAGGCTGCTGATGTAGTAACGCCGCTCATGCGAAACCTTGCCCTGCAG
>NZ_FOFJ01000038.1 GCF_900110885.1 Azotobacter beijerinckii
CAGATCAAGCCCAGCCAGGTGGCGACCAGTAAGCGCGGCCCCAAGGTGGAAAAGCCCAAGGCCTGGGTCGATGCCGCGACGGCTCGCGCCCATGTCTCCACCGACCGCCTCATCAAGGCCTCGAAAAGTAAAAGACCTTGAAAGGGGTGGTTCTAGAAGCCTACCCTTGGGAGGTCTGGCATATGTTGTCGTGCGCAGCAACTCGACTCCTCATATTCTCTCCGCCCGGCATGCCAGACCGGTGATCTCCGCAAGACTGCGCTCGTCCTTGTCCCGGCCAACAAAACGCTCCACGATCCAGTCCTCATCTGACACGTGTTCCAAGCCCACTGCGCGCCCGTTCCAATCGACTGTGGGCGTAGTGGCGCTTCTATCCTTGCCTTGGTTGATTACGATGTAAGCCCGGTCATCAGCAGGCGCGTCTGGTGCCCGCGTAGGTTCCGCGTGCAGACGGAGGCTGGCGGCCTGCAAAGCTTCCGAACTTGTGAGTACGGTCAAGTGGATCGTCGCCGTGCCAGTCAATCTGCCGTCGGAAACGCTGAAGTTGAAACTGTCGTTGCCCTTGTAGCCTCTGGATGGCCGGTAGACATAGCGGCCATCCGCATTTCGGCTCAGCGAGCCATACCGCGGATTGGTCATGGTCAAAGTCAGGGCATTGCCGTCCACATCCTCGATCAGCGCCGCAAAATCGATCAGCACACTGCCATCCTGCGGCAAGGTAAAGCTGGCTCCCGTCGCTACCGGCGCATCGTTGACAGGCAGGAATGTCACAGGGATCTCGGCGGTGCTGCTAGCGATGACCCGATTCGCCTGTTCGATCGAACGCGCCGTCACCTTCAGCGTGAAGCTACCGTTATAGTCCTTCGCCGGCGCGATGCTGAGTTGGCCCAGGTTCCAGCCCGTGACATCGGCAAGCGTGTTGCCCATGGTCGCGGTGAAGCTATGCATGCCATCGCTAAGGTTGGCGCCCGCCGGCACAGCATCGATGAAGAGGCTCAGTGTTTCGGAGCCATCGCCGTCCTTCAGAGCCGCGCTGATGGCCGATAGGCCAATCGTATTGTCTTCCCAGCCGGTGTTGGCCGGTAGGGTTTCGACGAGCACGATGTCGTCGAGCATCATGCCGCGACCGTTCTTCTCGGCCTCGGTAGCTTCCGAGACGATACGGATGGTTTGCTGGCCACCCTTGCCAGTGAACTGGAACGTACGGGTCTGCCAATCGAGCACCGTATCGGGGCTGGCGCTCTGGTCACCGCCAATACGCACCCCATCGACATAGAGGCCGATGCGGGAGTAGTCAGCGTTGTAGCCCAGCCGGCCAGCAAGATCCAAGCTCAGGATGTAGGTGGCACCCGCCACGGTTTCGACCGTGCGTTCGACTCCCAGGTTCTGGTGCCTGGAACCGCCCGAGTTGTTGAGCTCAAACCAATTGTTGCCGTTATCGGCCATGGCACTGGCGGTTCTCAGCTTGTGGCCGGCATCCATCATCTTGTCGCCACTGCTCCAGATCTCGAAGCCATTGCTGCCGCCCGAACTCGGGGCCGGACTCATGGTGAGAGTCCAGCCTTCCAGCTCCTTACGCTGCACGAGGGTAGAGGTGCTGTTCTTGTTGGAGACAGTTTCCCAACCAGTCCGGAAAACTTCCCGACTCTGCCCTGCCCGATCGGTCAAGACCAGGATGGGTGCATCCGCTACCGGAGTCACGGTGAGGCGCACAGTGGCCAGATTGGAGTCGAGTTCGCCGTCGTTCACCACATAGGTGAAGGTGTCCTCGCCGCTCCAATCGGTAGTCGGCACATAGATGACTGTGTTGTCCGGATTGAGGATAAGCCGGCCATGAGCGGGTTGATTCCTGATGGCAAGCGTAAGGGCATCACTCTCCACATCGCTGTCGTTGCTCACAAGGGCCAGGGTGATGCGGCCGTCCTCGTCCAGCGTGGCCGCATCGTTCCGGGCCTGCGGGGCGTCGTTGACCGCGGTGATGGTGAGACGCACGCGGCTCTCGACCGTCTCCTGGCCGTCGCTCACGGTGAAAGCGAAGCCGTCCTCGCCGTAATAATCGGCGGCCGGGCGGTAGATCCAGATGCCATCGGCGCTCCTGACGACCTGACCGTATCCGGGCTGGCCGACAGAGAGAGTGAGCGGATCGCCATCCACATCGCTGGCATGGGCCAGCAGATCGAGCACGACCTGACCGTCTTCGAGCAGAACCGCCGCAATGGGGCTGACCACCGGAACGTCGTTGACCGGGGTCACGGTGAGGGTGACGGTAGCGATGTTGGAGTCGAGCCGGCCATCGCTCACCCGGTAGGTGAAGTGGTCCTCGCCATTGAAGTCGGCATCGGGGATATAGAGGAAGCTGCCGTCGGCCCCCAACTCAAGGCGACCACGCCGCGGGCCGGCCACCACCTGCACCGCAAGCGAATCGCCCTCCACGTCGTGATCGTTGGCCAGAACGACGATACGTGCCTCGCCGTCTTCGGCCAGAGTGGCCGCATCGTCCGCCGCCACCGGGGCGTCGTTGACGGCATTGACCACCAAGGTCAGGCGCGTGGGCACGGCCACGGTGCCGTCGCTGACCTCGTATTCCACTACATCCACGCCATTCCAGTTGGCGGCGGGCACGTAGGTCCAGGTGCCATCCGCATTCTGATTCAAGGTGCCATGGTGCGGGGCGGTGGTAATGGCGACGGTCAGGATATCGCCATCCACGTCGCCGGCACCCTGCAGCAAGTCCACAGTGACCGGTGTATCTTCATTCAGCGTCACGCTGCGCGGAGCAATGGCCGGCACATCGTTCACCGGGGTGACGGTGAAGCGGACAATGGCGACATTGGAGTCCAGCGTGCCGTCGCTCACCCGATAGCTGAAGCTGTCCTCACCGAACCAGTCGGCTTGCGGGGTGTAGCTGAAGCTGCCGTCGGCATTGGCCACCACCTGGCCATGCTGCGGGCCGGCGACGATGGCGGCAGTGAGGGCATCGCCTTCCACATCGCCGGCGAGGGCTACCAGGTCGATGCGCTGCACGCCGTCTTCGACCAGGGTGAGCTGGGCATCGGCCGCCACCGGAGCGTCGTTGACCGGAGTGACAGTCAGGGTGACCGTGGCGATATTGGAGTCGAGCCGACCATCGCTCAGCCGGTAGGTGAAGCTGTCCTCACCCGACCAGTCGGCGGCCGGAGTGTAGCGGAAGCGCCCTTCGGCGATGAGTTCCAGCGTGCCGTGAGCGGGTCCGGCGACGAGGACCGGGACAACGCCGGGCTGCTCGGCACCGAGGTCGTTTCCAGCGACATCGAGGTCCTGCGGCACGTCCTCCTCCGTGCTAACGGTATCGTCGTGGGCTTCTTGAGGCATGCCCAGACGCAGGTCCTTGACCGTGACACGGCTGCTGGTGGCGGCTGTGCCGCGACCGAAGCCGATGAGGTCAAAGGACAGATTGACCACGGTGCCGGCCGCAATACCCGCAAGATCAACCAGCACGGTACGGCTGCCGTCGGCATTGTTGATCACGCTGACGCCCGAGGCCTTGTACGCGCCGCCATCGGCCTGGAGGTTGAGGATGGCGTCGCTCCTGCTCAGCCCCGTACTGCCGAGCAGCGAGAGGCCGGTATTAGCGTCGATAAGCGCCACTTCGAAGGCATCGTCCGGCGCGTTGTTGACATCATCCAAGGCAATATCGGTCAGCTTGAAGCTGAGGAAGCGATCATTCGGGCCGAGGACAAAGGCCTGGTTGAGGCGGGTTTGCGTGGTGGCGATTTCGTTGAGCGTGGCAGCGCTAGCGGCAAAGGTCACGTTGCCGGCGGTGGACCAGCCCGGCCCGGCTTCGAAGCGAGGGTTCTCGAGCGTGGGGTTGGCCACGGTCTCGAGCTGAGTGAGCGCCGAGCGGCGCTGGCGCGACGCCATGAGAGCGGCCAGCCCCATGCCGACCGGCAAGGGAGTGCCCGGCGGAGTCGATGGATCTTTGGATGAGGCTTGAGTGCCGTTCAGTTGGGCAAGCAGCGCCTGCCATTCTTCGCCGCTGGGCAAACGGCGCACGCCGGGCAACAGGGTGGAGGCCATCAGATCGTGGCTGTAGGCCGTGTGCTCTATGCCCAAGGCATGGCCGTACTCGTGCAGCAGCACGGTCATCAGGTCCATCTTGCCTTCGGCTTCTGAGCCCGGCTTGGCGATCCACTCCAGCGGGTTGCTGGTGGGCAGGTATTCTTCGCTCAGATATGGCGTGTAGTCGATGAACCAGCCGTGGCCGGCAGCGTTGGTGTCTAGGGTGATGGCAGCATTCGCACCCTCGCCAGTGGCTTGGCCTAGGGCGCCGCCAGATAGATTGGCGAATCCACTCAGTGCATTACTGGCGCCAGACAAGAGGGCAAACAGAGATGTGGTGCGGAGCCAAGAAACGGAATCGTTTGAGCCGTCAGCAGAGGGCTGGGAGATTTTCCAGCGACTATCAGACGGCTTAGGTTGTTCCGGGCAATCAATATATTCAAGCTCTCCAGAATAGTCCACCACGACAAAATAGTGGACCTTAACCATAACGCTATCTTTTACTACCTGAACAATAAAATAGTCGTTGCCGCTATACCCCTTGTTTGGAAAATACCCATCAGGAGTCCCACTATCATCAAGAGTCAATTCTCCGTGTTTCGGGGCTAACAATAGAGCAGCTTTTGCACCCTCCCCAAAGAAATAATCTCGACCTTCGTAATGGTACATATACATTCTGGCATCCCAACCAGGTGATATTTGTACCTTGATTCCATCACCTGTATTGACCTCCACTTTCTCACACACACCCATAGAGCGATCTTTCTTTTGTATGGATTTGGCAGCCAAATAAATCGCAGGCGCGACATGATCAAATGATACAGACGGCTCAGCTAGCCACATACAAAGTTTTCCTTCAGGGATATCGAGTTGAGTTAGCACTTCTCCTAGCCAGTTATTCAACTTATTCTGAGGCAGGACCTCATCCGACGAAGACCAATTTGCTATCGCAAGCGCTATTGAATCAGACTCAGCTAAAAGCTTTTTACTCTCAACCGAAACAAGAGCACGAGCCTTAAGTTGGATGCCAAACTGCGACTGATACCCAGCCGTCGACCTAGCATCAAAGCCTAGCCTAGTCAACGCCGCACGCAGATTGTCATAGGGGTTTCCACCTTTTATTGCGTTATGAACAATCCCCTTAGTGTCATTGCCATAGTAATCCCATCGTTTTGGGAACGACTCATTCGCTGTAGCCACTCCACGCGAAATCTGATTATACTTATTTTCATTGTCGCCAGGTACAGGATCACTCCATTGAAGAAAATCTGCCGCTACACTCAATTTCTTACCGACACTTGTACCCGTGGCGGGATCTTTCGCATTATTATTTTTCCAGTACCATGCACCAGACAATGCTGACAACAATCGTCCATTAGCTGTATTTTCAGAAACTAAATCAGGATTTTCGAGAAGAATATCAAAAACACTTTTCCCCTCAACAGGCGCAACCAGCTCAGGATGGCTGATTGAAACATACTCAAAGAAAGATTTGTAATTTGATTTATGAGTCAAATGAAAAAAGCCGCGCCCAACCCAATTATGGGCCGTGTGATCTGCTTCCTTACCATTTCCCGTTCCCCTCCCTGTACCCATATCCTCCGAATATGTTCGATCAGCAAAGAGATCTGAAACCACCTCCCATAGTTCCCCCTCAGCAATATACATACTCTTACTGTAGTCCCTAGAGCCATTTGCACGGAGCGGTGCATCAACTCCAGGATCACTAAAACTTACATCATTCAGCGTGGATAACTTCAAGGTATTTTTTACAAAACTCTTAAGATTTAAAAATCTTTCCTCTCTACCCGCATTTTTATTACCATTGGAAAATGCACTTTTAAAATTATCCAATACCACACCAACGCGATAGGGACCAATATCTTCCTTCATTTTCTTCAGCCCCGTCGTCTCTGCACGCACCTGAGCCAAGAACGCAGCAATTCGCTGCGGAGTCGTGATATCAAACTCAAGCATGGCTTGTTGCAACGGTTCTATCCAGTCAGCGTAGACCACACCACTCACGTTCCCCATGAATGTGGAAAGCGACTCTTTCGTCATGTTTGAACCGATTAGAGAGGCTGTCCCACCGATCAACAATTGCTTGGAGTCAATCAAGCCACCCGACTGACTACCATCGCCAAATAGTGCTTTGCGGATAGTTTCAGCATCGTCATTACTGATATTGATCGAGTCCCAAAAACCACTTTTTTGTGTTGATGCGTATACATTAATAAAGTCAAGCAAAGCCTCATCCTGTTTGTTCAGCTGGGGCTTTTTATCCGTTCCATTATTGGCGTTCGTACCAAACGTTCCACTCGCTGCACCAAGATTATTAAGGTTCGGATTTAGCAACCGAGCAGCAAGAACTTTTGCGTTATCATAGTCCCATTGCTTTCCGTAAGCTATCGGATTAGGAGTATTTGTCGCTGGTTTTTTAGGAATCACCCCAAGCACTACATCTTTGCCATTGACTTGATCTTTGTTTACCTGCGAAACATAATTCGCATTAATCCCGAGATTCAACCGAGTTCCCAAAAGATCAGCCCCCGAAAACCAAAGCCTCTCTCTGCCCTTGTTATCCGCTGTTTTATTATTGCCTTTGACCGAAATCATCAAATCATAAATCCAACTCGTCCCCATAGCATGAGTTGGTCTAGAGGCATCAGCCTTATTTTCCCATTCCGCCCCTAGCACGCCGTCCATTCCAAATTCGTATTGCATCCAGTGCGGCGTGTTATAGGCATTCAGCCACCCGATATCTGATACCGACAAGGTGATTGGCGGATATCTGACTGTGGTGCTTTTCTTTTTTACGATTATTTCCTCAGAATCCTTGTATTCACTCTTACCCTGCACGATCTGGCTGAATTGCCTCAGCACGATCCCTTCGGACTTATCAATGAAGCCGTCGACCTTGATTTCATCACTTCCCTCAACGGACGAAATACCATAGCCAAGATACTTCAACCTCTGCTCTATCCGATAGGAAGACAAGACATCATTCGCCAAGCTTTCGGCAGCAATGGCTTTCCCCTTTATGGAGCCGCCAAAATCGCTATACCCAGGATCATCCAGCGGCCTATCCCCGAAGAAAATTGCCTTGTCGGCCTTTATGTAATCATTTGCCGTAATCGTCAGAAAAGCCTTGGCAGTGCCCTCCTTGAAACTTCCGACCTCCTTTCCAAGTGTATAGCTCAATTCAAGCTGGATATCCTTGGTGCCTAGATTGCCGCCCGCACGCAAGGTTGTCAGATCCTTCCTGGAGATGTTCGGCACCACGAAGAAGCGCCCGGTCAGCTCGAAGCTCGCATCGGCACCGAACTCGGTGCGCGAAACAATAGTTTTGTCGGCCTTGGTAACCAAGGTCATTCCACGCGTTTCCTGCGTAGCTTCGTCGAGCAGCCTGTCTTTTTCTTTCACCACGAAATCGACACTCAGGTTCGTGATGAGTTGCTCGATCTCATGCTTCTTGGCCAGGATCTTCTCCTTGTCGGCATCGCCGAGCTCATCATCGGGTCGCGGCAGACCCAACATGGCGTGTGCGATGAGGCGCTTGAGGTCGACTTCGATCACGTCGCCCATGCGGCCGCTGGCCTCCACCGAGAGATTGTCCGGGTCAAAGAACGTCCCCGCCGGGGCCGCAGCAGGCGCCGGGATGAGTTGTTCGGCCGTGTCGAGCAGGTGGATGTGCTTGGACAACCGGTCCTGCTCAGGCATCGCCTGGGCCGCCTGGATCAGCGCTTCCACGCTCCAGGCGTGGTTCTGGTGCGGCCTCTGCGTATTGTCGAAGATGTTGGCGCTGTAGCCGCCCTTGAGCTGCCCAAGCAGCGTCTTGCCATCTTCGGACACCGAGAGATTGAGGATGCCATAGCCGTCGAGTGGCAGCGTGGCACCGATGAACTCCGGCTTGCCGAAGGGGTCCTTGACGATGCCCAGCTTGCCGCCAACGTTCACCTTCTTGGCGCTGGCGCTGCCACCGACTGCCGTGGGCGGGCCGAACGGCGAAGTCTGGATGAACATCGGCGCTTCGTACATGGCCTTCCAGTACGGGTCGAGGAAATGGTAGTTGTCATCTGAAACGATGGCGTACTCGACGTTGTCCACTTCGACGAGGACGGCACTCTGGGCGCGCTGGATGTCGAGCCGATCGATCCGGATGGCGTTGCCGGGTTGCGACATCGGGATGGCCACCATCTTGGCCGCCGAGACCTTGCCATTGGCATCCCGCGTCAGGACCAGCGTCGAGAGGCCGCGGTTATAGTCGGCCAAGCTACTGACCAGATAGCGGTCGGCATCCCTGGTCGCGGTGATCACCTGCGGGGCCTTTCCGCTGATGCCGTCGGATGGCAATTGGGCGATGATGGGCGCGGCGATCGCCCCAGTCTTCAGGTTCAACGTCGACAGGTCGAGGACGAGGATGTCCCCCCGCTTTTTGGGGTCGCCCAGGCTGACGCTGTTGGGGTTTCTGGGCGCGGAGACGACCAACGTCTTGCCGTCCGGCCCGACCGTCATGCCGCCCACACCATACGGCGCACTCTCGACGCCCGTGCTCTTCAGCGACATCACCTCCTTGAAGCGCGGACTGCCCGGGTCGATGTCCATGACCAGCAGGCGGTTGCCACCACCGCCACCGAAACGTTCGCCTTCGCCGATGATCAGCAGGCTGCCGACGGTGACCAGGCTGGAGATATTCTTGCCGGCGGGGATCGCGATCTTGTCGATCAGCTTGTAATTGAGCATGTCGATGGCGTAGATGACGCCATTGCCGGCGACATAGACGGTCGACAGATTGTCGGTGAAGACAACCGGCTGTACTTTGCCGCCGGTGAGATAGTCCCCGTCGAGATCGTTGCTGCCCAGATGGTCGAGCAGGTTGACGGTGCCGACGACGGCGTTGTCGCTTTGGCGCACGAACTCAACGCCGCTGCGGGTGAGCACCGCAGCCATGTGCGGCTTGGGCTCGATTCTCAGGACATTGCCGGCGAATTCGATCGACTTGCCGTCGGTAAAGCCCCCCGAACCGTTGAGTTGGGCCGTGGAAATCAGGCGCACCACCTGCCAGCGAACACTGCCGATGGCGATACCCGCTGGTGGCGTCACGGTGATTTCGCCGCTGGCCGCCCCGGGAAGCTCCAAGACATCCTCGGTTGTGCCGTTTTCAAAAACCATCCGGAGCATGAGCTTGCCGGCGAACTGCCCAGGATCCGGGTTGTTCAGGATAATCTTGAATGTGCCGCTGTCATCGACGTTGGCCGTTGCGATGTTCGGTATGACAACGTTGCCCCAGGGCGTTTGCACCGGTGGCAGCATATCGGGCAGGTTGAGTTCGTAACGATCTCCCGGCGCAATTTGCAGCAACGGAATATCGACGAACTGCGGTACCCCGAAGTGGTAGCTGCCGGCGCTCGCGCTGGTGGCCGCAGAGGCAATGATGCCGAGCATTTCGGAATGGATGGCCACATCCATGCCAAAGCCGAGGGACACGCCCATTCCGCCGAAAGTGATCCAGTCTCCTGCACTGCCGGTCAGATCCAGACTACCGGCAATGACGCCGGGAGTCCGTTTGGAGACGACGTATTCGCCGGAGGCGTCCAGCCCGTTGTAGGGCGGGCTGGCGGTGCGTGCCACACCATCGGCGCCGATGGTGCCGTTATCTACCAGCCACCAGGTATCCTTGAAGCTGCCGTCGAGTTGCAGCACCACTCCTTTCTTGAAGAACAAGACTTCCTCGCCGACCACGAAGTCGGCGGTGCCTTGCAGCGGAATCGAGAGTTGCAGCGGATAGCCGGCAGCCTGTGCGCCGATATCCAGCCGGAATGCGCCCACGGTTTGCAACACGCCGGCGGCCGCTACCGCCATGCCAGTCGCAGCCTCGATATCGCCGATATCGATACGTTCAATACCGACCGGCACATCCGACTTGAGCGCACCGGCACCGATCATCACGGTTTCGCCGGTCCCAGCCTGCACCACACCGCCCCGCGTGGCATCGATGGCGATGCGCGCCGGTGTTGCGGTGTCGGGATCATTGTCGATGATCTGTGCGGCTTCGACCGTGAGCGTGATGTCGGTCTGGCCGATCACTTGCTCGGTGATCCAGCCGAAGTCATCGGACGCAGTCGCGAGATGGACGATGGAGAGGGTCACCCGACCAGCCTTCCTCGCGGTGATCAGGCCGTCTTCGCTGACGGTGGCGACCGATTCGTCGCTGACGAGGTAGCGGGTGCCGCTCCGCGCCTCCGGTACGGCCGGGATGACGTAAGTAATGGTTTCGCCGGTGTTAGGATCGAGCAGGATTTCATCGGTATCGGGGTCCAGCATGACCTCGCCGGTATCCGGGTCGAGCAGCGGCAGTTGGGTGCTCGGATCGAGATAGGTTTCCACTTGCTCCGGAGTACCGGCGAAGACCACCTGGCTTGCCGCGTGGATGTCGGCCTGCTCCGCAGAACTAGAATCAAGGAGGTGGACCTTCAGCTGACGAGTCCCACCCGGCACCAGGCTCAGCGTGTCGGGATAGACGTCCGGCTGGATGGTTAGCTCCGGCTCGAAATAATCACTTTCCTCGCCCGCTACATCGGAACCGACCAGCGCGGCCTGAACATTGAGCACCGCAGCGGCCTGCACTCGGCGCCCATCGGTGTCGAGGTGCCGGACGATGACGAGCGCCGGCCCCGAAGTCGTGGCGCGAACGAGGTCATGCGCGTCGTCCACCTGGACCGGGCTGGCGCCCACGTAGCCCATGCCGGCCAGGTCAGCCGTGCTCACCGTGAGGTAGTCGCCATTGGTGATGGCCACACCTTGCTCGTCCTCGAAGTCGGCCGTGGCCTGGAGCTGGGCGAACTGGCCGGTGGCCAAGGCGGGAATTTGGGCGAGATGGAGCCTCACCAGCTTTGCGCCGCTTACGTTCACCTTCAGCTCGATCGGCGCCCCCGCCGCGAAGCCGTCGTCGGCTTGCAGGCGGATGGTGGCTTCACCGCTGTAACCGGCCTCAGGCGTGAAGCTCACTGTCTTGCCATTGGCGTCGAGCCTGGCAGTGCCGTACGTACTGCCGAGCACGCGCCAGAAAACGGCATCGCCTTCGAGGTCTTCGGCGATACTGGCGAGTGCGGCCTTCATGCCGAGGTCGGTGTGGGTCTTCAGGCTCGGCAAGGTGTCGACGGCCATGGGTGCCCGGTTGGCCGCAAAGCCGGTGTTGGCGTAGAGCGCCTGACGGTCGGCTATGTTGATGAGTCCGTCGCCGGTAAGGTCGCCGACCTTATCCTGATCGATGCTCGCCTGCTCCCAACGCGCACTGTCGGCACCGTCGATCTTGCCGTCGCGGTTGAGGTCGCCGGCGAGACTGATGCGAATCTGGGCCTCGCCCGCACCGCTGATGCGAATGAGCTTGACACCGGACTCGGTGACGCGAAGCAGGTGAGTAACCTTACCCTCGACCGTGGCCGTGCCGATGATCTGTGCACCCGCAGCCTCCAGGTGAGCGTTTGACGGCAACGAGGCTTCGAGCGCCAGGATTACGGCCCCCTGCCCGCCCGGTGCATGGACGGTAGAGGCGATTTCGCTCTCGCGCACGGCAAAGGCGAACGTAGCGGTTTGATCGGCAGTCAGGGTGCCGCTCCATGCGTTGATGTTGCCGGTGCTCCAATTGACCACGGCGCCGAGATTGGCGGTGAGCGGGTCGGTGACCGGCTGCCCGGCCACCGTGTAGGCAATGGGAGTCCCCAAGCCCGCATCGTCGAGGTGACGAACCAGCATGAGCCGACCCTGGTCGTCGTAGCGGTAGGCGATGGCTGTCGGAGCGTCCGAGGCACTCGGATAGGTCAGCCGGACGATGCGGCCTGAGCTGTCGCGCTCGAAACTGACCCGCTCGCTGCTGCCAACAGCAGCGATGCCGGAATCTGTGACGAGCCATGCCTGGCCATCGATGAAGGAGACACGGCCGATCGAGCCCGCGGCGTCCAACTCATAGCGAGTGCCATCAGGCGCGGTGAGGGTGTAGCCGGTGGGCACCCAGGGCAGCCCGGTAGCCTGGTTGTAGAAGCGGTCGCCCTGGCGGGTCAGCAATTCGGTGGCATGCAGCGCATCAGAGGCACCGGAATCGTCGCCATGGGCAAGCAGTTGCCAGCCTTGATCGGCGATGAATTGCGGGCGCCAGATGACTGGCGCGCCGGGTTCGCTGCCCAGGCGTTCGCTGACCGAACCGAGGGTGAAGCGCAGGTTCATGAGCCCAGTCTGCGGATTGCCGAGATCGGTGGGCACCGTCAGCCAGACGCGGGCCCCCTCAGACCATGGGGCCGCAGCGCCGGAAGGCAGCGTGGCCGGCTGGTCGCCGGTCAGTTGTGTGTTGTAAAGCGGCAGGCTCCAGTTGCCCAGATCGCCTTGCGATCCCTCAGCCCATTGGCGAGTCAGGGCCAGTTCGTGACCGGCCAAGCTGACGCGGGCGTCGCTCTGCGTTTGGGTGGAGATTGCCTTGGTTGCCGAGTCGATGATGATCGCCGCCTCTACTCCACTGGTGCGGCCGGCAAGATCCCAGGCGGTGAAACGAAGCTGGTAGACGCCGTTGCGGAACAGTTGGGGATCGAGACTGGCCAGGGCCACCATCTGGTCGATGCCGACAGCGGCCGCATCGGCCTCGGCAAGAGCTCGCCAGGTGTCGGTACCAGCCGGCGCGATTTGCAGGCGCCATCCCATGAGTTGGGCTTCGCTCACCTGCGCTGTAAGGGCGGTGGGGGCGGCGATGGTCCGCGGCTCGCTATAGGCAGTGGCGCCGGCGAGTGCACCCGTCCAGGCGAGCTGCGGCGCTGTGGTGTCAACCGGGTCCTTGACGCGGATCGTATGCGTCTTGGTGCTGACGAATCCATCGCGGTCGGTGGCCGTGACCCGGAGTTCGATGAGCCCTGGATACGCCGGGATGAGCCGGATACGGCTGGCGGCATCGAGGGGTATGGGCTGCCAGGTGCCGCCCTCCCCATCGCGCATCTCGACCGTGAGGTTTGCCACGCCGCTCCACGCGTCGGCGCGAACCGTGGCGATTACGGTTTGGCCGGGCAGTGCGGGCGTGCTGGGTGTGGTCGAGACGAGAATCTTCGGCGCATTGGCAGCCGCATCGGCCACCACGCGCAGAACGAAGGTCTCGCTGCGCGTGGTGCGTCCATCGGAAACGGTTGCGGTAATCACGGAATCCCCGATCTGACCGGGGCCCGGCGTCCATACGAGGCGCTTGGCCTGGACATCGTAGACGGCACCGTCCGGCAGGTTGGAGAAACTGATCGTCAGCGCAGCGGTTTGCGCGTCGCCATCGGGGTCGTGGGCCAGAATGCCACCGACAACCGAACCGCCGAAGGAAACGGGGATGCTCAGGGTGTCGCCGATCACTACGGCATGATTGGTGGCGGACAGCTCCGGTATTCGATTGACGTCGAAGACACGCAACTGCACGGTCTGGGTGGTGGTGCCAGTGCCGTCGGTTGCCTTGAATATGAAGATAAAAGCCTTGTCGCTGGCCAAGGCGTTATCGACTACGCCCTGGTCCGGCATCCACTCGAAGTAACCTGTGATTGCATCGAAGCTGACACCGGCCGGCGTGTCGTCATCGTAGACGAGGGACAGTTGCAGCGCATCGTTGTCCGCATCGGCGGCACGCACGGCGAAGGCAACGGTTTCCCCCTCGTAACCCAGTTGCAGCGGCATCGGCAGGATGCGCGGGGTCTGGTTGACATTGACGACACGCACTTCGACGGTACGCGTGAAGCTCGCCGCGCCATCGCTGGCCGCAACGGTGAAGCGCCACAGGCCGGGCATGCCAGTGTTGCCGTCCTGAGCAGCAAAATTGCCAGGAGTCCAACCCAGGCTGACCTTTGTACCGTCGGCTGAGGGGACGAAGATCATACCTTGCGGCAAATTTGTCGCCTTCCAGTCGAGGAGGTCGGCATCCGCGTCAAATCCGTACAGGTTCAGCGCGAGGGGAACACCTTCGCTGGCATCGATACTGAGCACATCGGTGTGACCCGGATCAGCAACCTGCTTGCCGTTGACTTCGATACCGAGAACGTCGGGGGCCTCATTGGTATCGCGTACGACAATGCGCAGGTTATGCCAAACCATGCTAGGCACTGGGCTCTCTGGATTGGTGTAACCCGTATCCTGCGGTGGCAAGCCCTTGTCGGTCAGGGCGATGGTCACGTCATAGACACCGCTTGCGGTCGGCGCCGGCGTCCACTCCAGCGCGGCCTGGCCGTACTGAGGCTGGAGCACGAGCTTGGCCCCGCTGGGCAGGCCGTCGGTCGACCAAGTCAGGGCATCCTGATCAAGGTCGCCGGCGAGCAGCGCAACCGTGAGCGGTTGGCCCGCCAAGGCCACTACCTGCTTCGGTGCAACGATGATCGGTGCTTCGCTGGTGCTCTTGACGGTCAATACGAAGCTCTTGGCTTCGGCGAGCACCTGGTTGATATCGCCATCACCATCATCTCGGGCAGAGACCGTAATGATGTAATCACCACGATCGCCAGCCCTTGGTGCGAAGCGAAGCACACCGCTTGGCTTGCTCGGATCGGCAGACGGATTTTGGGTGTAGGTGGCAAAGCGGGACAAGCCACTGAAGGTGAGTTCGACCGGGTTGCCATCGACGTCGACCGCACTGATCGGTATTTCCAGCACTGCGCCCTTGTCGACGAAGGCATTCTGGATGTCGCCGACCATCGGGGCACGGTTGGCGTTGGTGACGACGATGGGCAGAGTCAAATGGCTGATCGCGGGCGTTCCCGTGCCGTCGCCTTCATCGGTTGCCGTCACCGTGACGGAGTAGATGCCGGCCTGGGCATAGCCTGGCGTCCAGACGATTTCCATTGTCTCGGCATCGAAGCTGGCACCCTCCGGCAGGCCGCTGACTTCGTAGCTGACAGTGGGCGCCGTCGTCTCCGGACCGCTTGCTGGGGCTGCCGGATTGAAACGCACCTTCGGCTCGAAAGACGGATTGTCGGGATCGAACGCGAATACGCTGATGCGCAGAGGTTGGCCTTCGAGTACCTGCCAGGTTTCGGCGGCATCGAAGATGGGCGCGCCATTGGCGTTTATGACATCGAGGACGATTTCGCGCGTCACCGTGGTGGTGGTGACTTCGCCATCCGGGGCCGTCCAGGTTGCGATGAGCAGGACCGGAACCTTGTAGCTGCCATGCTGGGCAAAGCTTGGTGTCCATTCGAACCAGCCGGTTTCCGAATTGAGCGTCGCGCCGCCTGGCAACCATGGGCAGGCGTATTCGAGCGAGGCCGTGGTTCCATCCGCTTGCGTCAATCCGCCGGGTACGCTGCCCGAGAGTTGCAGAGCAAACTTGTCGCCTTCGCGCAGCGTCTGTTGGGCAACCGCCTGCAGCACGGGGGCCGGGTAGGCCTGCTCAACGGTCAGGTTGAAGCGCTGGCTGACGATGCGCTTGCCGTCGCTTGCGATGACCGTGACGTTTTCATAGATGCCGGCCTGATCGTAGCCCGGTACCCAGCTCAGCAGACCGGTCGATGCATCGAAGATCGCCCCGGAGGGCAGGTTCTTGACGGTCACGGTCAGCGTATCGCCGTCGGCATCGGCTGCAGCTATGGGCAGACTGAGGATTTCGCCTTCCTTGAGCGTGATGTCGCCTTGTGAGCTGACGACCGGTGCATAGTTGCCTCCGGCCACGGCGATCTGGTAGTGGCGGTAGGCGATGCCACCGCGACTGTCCTGCACGCGGACGAGGATTTCGGTGGCGGCGTCGGCATTGGCAGTCGGCGTCCAGACCAGCGTCGCACGGTTGTGATAACCGTCCGCCTCGGAAGTCACTTCGCCGGATGGGGTCAGCGTCACACCCGCCGGCGCCTGTACCAGTTGCCAGTAGAAGAGCGTGCCGTCGGAATCGATGGCCTCGATGTCGGCACTCCAGGCTTGGCCGACCATGGCGGGCGGCAATTCGTAAGCGGCAGCGCTGGCCGTGTCGGCAACCCCAACCACAGTGAGCTGCGGCGGCAGATTGTCTTGCGGATAGGCATAGACGCCGTGACCGAGGTTGGCCTTGGCCAGATCGGCAAGCCCTGCCTTGGGTGCAAACAGGCTGAGCGGAACGATCGTGACCGTCTGGTCCGCCAAGATGGCGCCCACGGCGAGGCTGCCGCCGAGCCCCTGCAACGCGGCGGTCAGATCGAGACCCCACAGGCCGGACTGTTCACCGCCACTAGCGTTGGCCCCGTCGACTTCGCCGCCAAAATAACGGCCCGGATCCAGGAGCAGCATCATCGGCCCCTTGAGGTCGTCGACGCCGATATTGGTCACGCTGACGTCGTAACTCACGGAGCCGGTCGCGCGGTCGGCACGGGTCCGGGTGAAGTCGAGACGCAATTGGGCGCTCATATCGTTGAGTGCCGTGAAAGTGCTGATGTAAGCCTGCTCCAGCGGCACTTCGGCGCTGCTCTCCAGCCGGCTTTGGATCTCCAGCTGGTACTGGCCGGCCTCGAGCCCGGCGACGTCGAGCCAGGCGGTACGGGTCGCAGCGTCCCAGGTGACGGCTTCCGGGTTCACAACGGCACCGCCATTGGCACCGAGTACCGTGAGGCCGTAGTTGGCCGGATTGAGCACACTGCCAAGGTCGTCCGCGTCGCCGACCCACATGGCCAGGTCGAAGACCACGCCGATGCGGTTCATGGGCAGCGGTACGAGAGCACCGTCGGGGACGGTGACGGCCTGGACCGTCGGGGCGCGATGCGGGGCAATTTCGTCGATGCGGCCGGTTTCGGCCACCAGGATGCGGCCGTCGCTGGTGGTGACGATAGACTCTCCACGGGTACCACCGGCCGCGACCTGCAGGACGCGCCGGCTGGCGAGCTCGATCATCCAGACCGAGGACTGGTGCGGCGTCTCCCCTGCTCCGTCGACCATGGGGCGCTGCTTGAGGTTGGTGGAGGCGACGAGCAGGCCTTCGAGCGGCGTGCCGGCCACGCCGAAACTGATGCTGTCGACGAGACCCGAGAGACGATATTCCAGCTCGGCGCGGCCGACTGTACGTCCGCTCATGGGGAAGCTGACGATGTCGGTGGTGGCGTCGAGCGCTGCACCGGCGATGCTAGTGCCGGTCCATTTTACTCCCCACAGACGGCCGTCCGGGCCGAAGGCGAGATCCCCGACGCGCTGGTTGCTGAAATGCTTCCAAGCCTTGGCGGGATTAGTCTCGGCCGGGTTGAAGATTTCGATGCCATTGCCCGACGAGGCGTAGATCTCTCCGGTCTGCGGGTGGATGGCGAGCGCATGGGTGAGCGGATCGGCACCGGGTCCTTTGAGACGCTGAAGAATGGCCCCGCTGTCGGCATCAACCTGGAGGAGTTCGGCGCCGGTCATGATCCAGAGCTGACCGACGGCATCGACCGCCATGTCGAGCACGGGCGCATCGAGAGCGAAGAGCAGCGTGATGCTGTGGCCGCCCTTCTTGTCGTAGCGATAGACCTCATTGCGTTGCGCCCCGGCGCTCGCGAGGATTGCCTGGTCGGGCAGCTCCACCAAGGCCTGGGCGCCGATATCGGCGTCGCTCGCGGCATAGCCGTCGGCGAAGCCGCGCAGGGTGAAGGGCGAAAGAACCGTACGCAGATCGCTCGTCTGGTAGGTAGCGACCCAGCCCGGCAGCTGCTGGGTGGATTGCTCGAAGAGGGCATTGGCCGCATAGCTACGGTCGGCGGGCGCGAGCGGCGTCCCGGCGGTCTGGGTGACCGTCTCGTTGACGCCCAGCGCGTCGAGCACGTCCTGGCGCGCGCCGTCGTCCGGCAGCACGGCGTTGGCAACCGAGGCGGCCTCGCGGTTGCCGGCCTTGTCGGTGGCGACGGCGAGGAATTCGTAGTGCTTGCCGGCCCCGCCGGTGAATACGGCCTGGGTGATATCGGGGCCGACCTGGCGCTGCCAGATCTTGAAGTCGCCGCCCTCCTCGGCCACGTAAACAGTCACCGACTTGATGCCGCTGGCGTCGTCCGTGGCGCGCCACTGAACGTCGAACATGGTCGCACCTTGGGCGTCGTTGCCCAGCGAGGTGACCTTGAGCGTGGTCTGCGGCGCTTTGGCATCGAGCTTGACCGAAATGACATCGCTATCGATGGGCGGGGCCGCGTCGAGGAGGATGCGGGCCGACGCGGTGATTTCCGCGCCGGACACCACCGTATCGGCCGAGCGGATCGTGTAGCTGACGAAGCCGCGCTTCTGCTGCTCGGCGTCGGTCTGGCTGGCATCGGCGGACCTGGCGAGGAGCCCCTGGGTGGCATCGGGCATGACTTCGCCGGTATCCGGGTCGATGGCCTGCAGGAGCCAGGTGGCAACGCCGGTGGAGGCATCGACGCCGGCGCTGACGCGCAGGACGAAGCCCTTGCTCGCGGTGAAGTCGAAGTCACCCTGGAAATTGGCCTTGTCGGTCGGCAAGTGAACGTTGATATCGCCGATCTTCAGATCGCCCAGACGCAATGAGCGCGGGTCGAGGTTGGCGTCGAGCTGGGTGACGATGCGCAGCTGGCCGGCCGGCGTCTCGGTCGGATTGCTGAAGGAGACCGTGTAGGGCAACGCGGTATCGGCCGGGACGTAGCTGTTGCCGTCATCCCCCAAAACCGCCTGCGGTCCGCGCACGCTGACGAGCGCATTGGCGGCGACATTCTGCTGGGCGGCCTGCTGGAGGTATTGGGTGAGGTTGAGGGTCTGCCCGGCGACCGGATTGAACTCCTGGTCGAGTACGCCAATGTGGCGCAAGTACTCGAGTTCGGTCCGGCTGCCGGCGAAGATGTTGAAATTAATGAAATGGGTATCGTGGCTGGCATTCAGCTCGAACGCTTCCGGCTCAGCCATGACCGGGACTGGGATTTCTACCGAGCCGCCCTCCCCGTCCTCGCGGACCTCGATGTAGTCGACCATGGCCTTGGCGGCGTCCGGGTCACCGGCATACTTCGCGGTGTCGCCATACCATGCCTGGACCTTGGCAAAGAAGCCGAGGATGTCGGCCTGGGTGCGGTAGCTGTCGCCCCCCTTGCCGAGCAGGATGCCCGTGGCTAGCGTGGCGTTGAGGCTGAGTACTTCCGGGTTGTCGCGGATGGGCGGAGCCTCGTCGAGCGGACGCAACAATCCCGCAGCTTCCAGCGCACCAAGCCAGCCGCTCACCCATTGGCCTTCGTCGGCTGCAAGTGTGGCAAGCGCCGAAGGCGCCGTCGTGTCGGCCAGAATGGCACTGCGTAGCTTCTTGGCATGCGCGCTCTGGTCGGCAACGAACTCGTCGCGAGCCAGCGGCGTCGCCGCTCCGACCACGTTGAAACGGAAGGGCATGGCCAGGTTTTCGAGTTTGGTGACATGCACTTCCGGATCCTTCGACTGGAATTTCGCCGCCAGGCCTTCGGCGATCTTGTCGAGGTCCTGCACACCGCCGTCGAGGAGCCCCTGCGCCTTCCAGTCGGGTCGGACGGCATAGAGTTTGTCGCGCAAGCCCTCGAAGTCGTAGGCCAGCCACTCGGCCAGGCCGGGGTAGGTCTGGATGTTGAAGCTCATGCCGACAAAGGCGCCGGCCGGCACGTCGAAGGCATAGCCCGGGGCAAGATTGAAGCCAAAGGTGTCCTGCACGCCGTCCAGACGCGCCCAGGGAATGTCGGAACGCGGGGTGCCATCGCTCGGCGTCACACCGTAGTGCTGAGTATTGCCGGCGGCATCGACGGTGCGGCCGTCCGGTTGCCCGGCCACATTGCTGCCAAAGACGACGTACGGCAGGTTGAGGCCGTCCAGCACATTGGCGCTGTAGCCCATTTCCGGAGCGCCGAAGTCGAAGCGCACATAGGGCGTATCCACATTGGTGAGGCTTTGTAGGGAGACGCTGTAAAGGGCATTCTCGCCCGGATTGAGACTGCGTGCGCCCCCGATGCCGATGGTGACGTCGGCTTCGATGCCGCGCTCGACGAGGTAGCGCTGCGCCTCGGTGACATGCTGGCCGTCCGGGTTGAGGACGGTGACGTCGTAGAGACCGTGAGGCAGCTTGCGCAGATCGAAGATGGCCCGGATATGGGTGGCATCCAGGACTTGCCAGCGCTCCGGCTCGGCTTCGAAGACGCCGGGACGGGACAGCTTGACCAGCGCGCCGGCTTTGAAATGGGCGCCGTAGATGTCGAGGGTGACCCAGCGGTGATCCTCATCGCCGGTACCGCCCTGGTCCGGGGTGATCCTGGTGATCGACAGCGGCAGCAGATCGGCGCGCAGGGTCACCGACGAATCGGCTGATCCCTGGCGGGCGCGCACGAGAATGTAGTAGTCGCCGGCCCAGGTACTGCCGATGACTGCTTGTTGGTCGGTGGCGACCGGGTTGCCGTAGGCGGCGTCGAAGACGTAGCCGGTCGGGATGTCGCCGTAGCGGATGTAGAGTTCGTTGCTACCTTCCGCGGCCACCGCGTCCAGGCTCACCCGGAGGGTTTCGCCAGCGGCGACGCTGACTTTGTAGAGACGCGCCTCGCCGGAACCGAGCGTGGTCGCCTGCGGGCTGGCCACCTGTAGCTCAGGCACCGTCACCTGCATGGTGGCACCGGAAGCGGTCCGGTTGTTTGCCTCGCCCGGCGGCAGGCTCAGACCGCTGGCGGTATAGGTGATCGTGCCTTCGAAGACCTCGTTGTAGAGGTCGGGCCGGACGATGATGCGCCAGTTGCCGTCCTTGAGCGGAGGCAGTTTGGCGGTCAGGGCACTGCTGTAGCTACTACCGCCGTCAAGATCGCCGACATGCTCGACCTTGCCGATGAGAATATCGCCCAGATCCCAGGCGTTGTCGGCGGAAAGGTAAAGCGCATCGGTCCAGCGCCCGTAGGCGATATTGATGGAGTCGTTGGTGATCGTGTAGTCGATGCGGATCTCATCGCCGACCTTGGCACTTGAGGGAAGCATCACGTTGGTGACCTTGAGGTCGGCCGGTGGCGGGACCTCGACGAGGATGGGCTGCACGGTAGCAGTGGCGTTGTTCAGGTCCCTGCCGAACTCGCGAACCTTGCCGTATTCGTCCGTGCCCCATGCGCGGGCCGGATCGGTGACGACGAAGAGGTAGTACGCACCCTCGAGGTTCTTCGGTACCGTCACCGTCAGGCTGGCATCGTAGCCTGCGCCACCCGCCAGTGCCCCTTTATGCTGGATGTAGCCGAGATAGCGGTCCTGGTTGACGTCGAGGAAACGGTCCTTGGAGAGGTAAACCAGATCGTTCCATGTCGCCTGGTCGCTGGGGGTGTCGCCCCCCGAGTTGACGACCTGGTAGCTGACGGTAAAGGTCTGGCCGGCCAGCGCACTGGCGGGGGCCGTGACCGCCGTCACCTGCAGGTCGGGCGGCGTGGCCAGGGTAATGGGCAAGTCGATGGCGGTAACGTTGTTGCCTTCGTCCTGGAATTCCGGAATGGCGCCGGACGGATCGCCGAGTCGTGCGAGCCCGGGCAGTCCATCGCGGATGGTGCTGCGCTCTTGGCCCCATGGGTCCTTGAAGAGTGGCGTATCGGTCCTGACGATGATCCGGAAGTCGCCGCTGATCGATTCCGGCAGCTTGAACGTGGCCGAGGCGGTATAGGACTCGCCGGGTTTCAGGTACTTGGGTTCGCTGTTCTCGCGGAAGCTGATGTTCTTCGCCTTGACCAGCGCTTCGACCTGCGAGCCCCGATCGACGAGCGGATAATCGCCGTAATCCAGGGAACCGTCGCGGGACAGATATACGCCGTCATACCAGCTGTTGATGCGGGTTTCCCGCGTGCCACGGTTGCTCACTGCCCAAGTGACGGTGACCGTCTGGCCCGAGTGCGGGCTGGGGTCGGACACCGCAATGGTGTCGACTTGGAGGTCGGGCTCGCGGTAGGTGATCTCGAGGTTACCGCGCGCGATGTTGTTGTCGTTGCGGGCGCCTTCATAGGCCGTACCCGGCATGTCGCCGCCGGTGTGGAAGTCCTTCGCGTCAGTGTTGTCTCCCCCGGACAGAAGCTCACGCTTGGCTCGGCCCTTTCCGGAGGAAGCGACGTTATTCTCGTCGTCGGTGATGACGTAGAGGTAGTACGGGCCGTCGGTTCCCGCCGGCAGGCGGACCTTGGCCGAGGTCGTGTAGCTTCCGCCGGACGCCAGACCGTCCACGTTGGCGTGGACGAAGGTGCCCAGCGGCGTGGCGCGATCGGGAATGAAGTTCGGGTCGCGGCTCAGATAGACCGCGTCGACCCAACTGCGGGTACCCGCCCAGACCGCTCCGCCGAAGTTGGTGACCGTCCAGGTGATGGTGGTTTGCTCGCCGGAGAAATTCGCCGGTTCGGTGCGGATATCGGTGACCTGCAGGTCGGCAGGCTGCGCGGTAACGATGGAAGACGCGGCACGGTTGTTGTTGCCCTCATCCGACTCGCCGACACGGCTGGCGGTATCGCTGCGGACCACGATGTAGCGGCCCTTCACCGAAGGCGCCAGCTGAATGGTCTGGGAGACGCTGTAACGCTCGCCGTTGCCCAGCGTCCGCGTCTGCTGGTAGTCGCCCAGCTTCCAGACCTCCCGCGCGGCGCTCCAGTCCGGGTTGTCGGTGATGTAGACGGAATCGGTCCAGCTACCCTCGAAGACGTCGCCGCGGTTCTGCACCGTGTAGCCGAAGGTGTAACTGCCGCCGGCTTCCGCCGTATCGGGCGCGACCACGTTGCTGACCACCAGATCCGGCGGCGTGATACCGAGCACGCTGATCGGCCGGGCCTTGTAATTGTTGTTGTCGACCTGGGTCGCATCGTCCGGGTTGATGTTGGATGCCAGGGTGTCCTCGAGGAGGACATCGTAGGTGTCGCTCCACACCGTGATGTGGTATTGGCCGGACAGGACGTTGTCGGGAATCGCGACCTGCGCGGTCCCGAGATAGTCTTCGCCGACACCGAGGTTGCCGACGTGGGTGAAGGACCCGAGCAGGATGTCGCCCTTGTAGGCGCCCGGGCGACGCTTGTCGCGCGTCAGCCAGACGGTGTCGGTCCAGGTGTTGAGCGCGGCCTCATCGCCTCGCGTGGTCGCACTGCCCAGGTTCGCCACCTTGTAGCGCACCTCAATGCTGGCACCATGAACAGCCTGGTCGGGTGCGACGATATCACTCGTGACGAGATCGCCAAACGGGACCGGGTCGATGTAGAAATGTGCGGCCCGGACATTGTTGGCCTCGTTGGGGTATTCGTCGATGTTATGGTTGCCATCGGCAACGACGATGAGATACGCATCGCCGCGGTAGCGGATGGGGATCTCCACCATCGCGGTTTCGTTGGCATACGCCTCGCTCGGCGCCAACGCCGCCCCGTTCTGGAACTGGCCGACCAAGCGGTCATCGCCACTCAGGGTGGCGTCCAGCGACAGGTAGACCTTGTCGGTCCAGCGGCCGCTGGTCGCCAGCGCCCCCATGTTGCTGATCGTATAGCGGATACCCGCTGCCGTGCCGGCAGTCACGTGCTCAGGCAAGCTGACGGCACTGACACGCAGATCCGGCCGGTCGAGCATGCTGACTTCGGTACTCTCGGCAGAGATAAAAGTATTGTTAGTGCGGGCCGCGCCATGCTCATACACTTGGCTACCGCTGGCACCGAGATTGGCGTTGGTGATGACCTGGACCCGGTACAGACCTTCGATCTTGGCGGGGAGACGCACCTGCTCGGTGCGGGTGTAGCGGATGCCGGACTCGAGGCCACGGTCGTAGGTGAAGCTGCCGAGAGAGACCGCGCTGCCGCTGCCGTCTACCGGGACCAGCCAGACGGTATCCACCCAGAGCCCTATCGCCGCAGCCTCACCCTGGTTGACCACCGTCCAGGAGACGTCGATCAGCGCACCCTCCTGTGCCGTGGCCGGCAGGGAGACAGTCTCCACGGCCAAGTCCGGCGACGCGGACAGCGTGATGGGGACGGCTGCCGAACTACCGGTGTTGTTGTCGCCGAACACGAACTCGAACGGACCGCCCGTACGGACATTGAGGTAATAGTTACCCTCGATTCCCTCGGGCAAGGTGAGGTCGAGGCTGCGGCTGTAGCGGTCGCCCACGGCCAGTTGGCCGATGTGGCGCGCCGAACCGAAGGATGCCACCACGTCGCTGCCATCCGCGTTGCGGCTCAGCCAGACGTTGTCTGGCCAGTCCGCCGTATTGGTGATCCCGATGCCGTTGTTGACCACCTCCCAGGTGACACGCAGCGGCCTTCCGCTGGCAGCGCTCCCTTCGGCAACCACCGAGGCGACCTGCAGGTCGGCATAGGGAATGGGCATCACATCCACGCCATGGGACAGCCGCCCGACGTTGTTGACTTCGGAGTAATCCTCGAAGACGTCGCCCTTAGCGTCGGAGACGACGAAGAGCTTGTAGCGGGCCGAAGTGCCCGGCGGCAACAGGATGCGCTCGCTGCGGCCGTACGACTCGCCAGCGGCCAGCGCGCCGTCGTGCCAGTATTCGCCAACCGTCAGGTCATCGCCATTGCCGAGCGTGTCGTCCTGGGACAGGATCACGCGATCGGCCCAGGCGGCACTGCGACCGACCCCGGTTCCCTGGTTGATGACGGTCCAACTGACGTCCAGCGGGGCGGGGTCACTGATGATGCGCTCCGGCGCCTCGACTTGCGTCACCGCCAAATCGGCGTAGGGCGCCAAGTCGACCGACAGGTGCCCGGCGGTCTGGTTGTCGCTGCGGTTGGCGTCGTCGAGCACGCGATTGACGTCAGTGATCACCAGGATGTCGTATTCGCCGCGGTACTCGAGCGGGAGTTCGAAGTTGGCGCTCGCCGTGTAGCCGGCGCCGGCGGCCAGTCCGCCGGCATGCACCATCTCGGCGAACTTGCGTTGCATCCCACCCTGCACCAGGTAGACGGCATCGACCCAGTTTCCGGGCGCAGCAGCGCCGCGGTTGCTGACCGTCCATTCGAGGTGAAGCGTGCTGCCGGACTGCACCAGTCCCGGCCCACGGACCTCCGTCACCGCCAGATCGACGCGCGACACATGCACGGTGGCCGTCGAGGCGGCTTGATTGTTGACCTCGCCGTTGCGCTCATAGAGGGTGTCGTCCGCATCGGTCTTGACCACCCAGCGGAAATCACCTTCCTGGAACCCGAATGGCAGGGTAAAGGAAGCGCTGCGGGACAGGCTGGCGCCCGCCGCCAGCGGATCGCTATTGAGAAGGTTGGCGAGCTCGTACAGCCCCTGCGCGCCGTGATCGATGTAAATGCGGTCGCTCCAGGCGCGGGTAGTGGCAGCACTACCCTGATTGGACACCGTGTAGGTGACGGTGGCGGTTTCCCCGGGGCGCAGGCTCGTCGGGCCGCTCACGTCGGCCACCGTCAGGTCCGGCACCGGCGCCAGGCCCACGCGCAACTTGGCCACGCTGCTCCGGGAATTGTTGCTTGTACGACCGAGTTCGGTCACCGAGTGGTTGTTGTTGGTGTCGACGATAACGTAGTACTCGCCGCTCAGATCCCGCGGTAGGGTGATGGTGGCCCGCCCGATATAGCCTTGTCCCGGCGACAGCAGGCCGGCATGGGTCACGGAACCGGCCAGGACGATGTCGTCGCCGCCGAGGTTATCGTCCGAGGAGAGCACGACGCGGTCGCTCCACAAGGCCAGATCGGTCGTGGCGTTGCCGTCGTTCCTCACTTCCCAGGTGACCAGGATGTTCTCTCCGCTCTGCGCCGTCTCCGGAACGCTCAGCGAAATGAGGTTGAGGTCGGCATAGGCTGCAGCCAGATCGATAGCACGGGCGGAACTGACGTTGTCGACCCGGGTGTCGGGCTCGAGCACCTCGGTGCCGGTATCGGTCTTGACACCCAGGTAATAGCGCCCTTCGGGACGTACGGGTATCCGGATGGTCGCGCTCTGGGCGTACGAGCCGCCCTGCGCCAAACCGCCGCTATGGCGAAGGGTGCCGATCACGACATCGTCGGCATTGCCGATGATGGCGTCGTTGCTGAAGACGATCTGATCGTTCCAGTCGACCGCGGTATCGGCTTGTCCATGGTTGGCCACGGTCCAGCTGACCGTGACCGGCTCCCCGCCCACCCCGGTCGATGACGCACTGAGGCTGTCGATGCGCAAATCCGCGTAGGGAACCGCCGCCGCCGTAGTGCTGGTAGTGGTGCTGTTGTTGGTTTCGGCGTCGTTCGTGAGGTTAGTTTCGAACAGCACGTCGAGCCCAGCCGCATTCTGGTCGGTCGTCACCGTGATGCCGATCTCCCCCGTGCCCTTGAGGCCGTAGGGCAAGCGAAAGGTGAAACTGCGCTGGCGCGAGTGTCCAGGCTGTATGGCGCCAAGGACCTGGCCATCGACGATCTGTTGAGGATCGTAGGCGAGGCTGGTGTCGAGCAGGACCAGGTTGGCGGCAGTGTTCCGGACGACGATCCGGTCGTCGAATGCGCTGCCGGTGGCGCTGCTACCAAGGTTCCAGTCTTCCCAATGGATGGCCACCAGCCCACCAGCCTGGATATTACCGCTCTCGACGCGCAGGTTACGGATCTGCAGATCGGGGCCAGCAATACGGAAGACTTCGGCGAGATTGTTGCTTTCGCCGCGGCCCGAATCGTTAGCCTCCACAATATCGCCAGCACTGTCGGCCAAAATGCGGATCGCGAAGCGCCCGGACGAAGACAGCCCGGTCGGCCAGGTGAATTGCGCGCTGCGGGTCCGGCGTTCGCCGATATCCAGCGGACCCGCTGAGAGGTCATCGCGCAGGGTCGATACGGCCACCACTTCGTTGGTGGACAAGTTGCGCACCTCGACCCGTTCGCTCCAGGCCTGATCGACGGCCTTGGTTCCCTGGTTGAAAGCCGTCCAGATGACGCCGACCATCTCCCCCGGCTGGTAGTCGCCGTCGGGCGTCAGCGTAAGGCCTTCCACGACCAGATCGGCGTATGGCGCCAGGCTCACCGCGACCTCGACGGTCGCGGCGTTGTTGCTCTCGCTCGTGCCCGTGGCGTTGCCTTCGCGGATGACGTTGTCGGCATCGGTGAGGACAGTAAAGCCCAGGCGGCCTGCCGCCCAGGAGCCTGCGGGCAGTTGCAGCGTGGCGCTAAACGAGCGACTCTCGCCGGCCGCGATATCACCTGCCAGCGCAGCATCGTACGGAACGGTGAGATTGGCGACCAATGCGCCGGTATCCAGGTTGCGCACCACTACGCGGTCGCTCCACTTCCCGCTGGCAGGCTGCACGCCGCGGTTCTCGACCACCCAGCGGATGTTGACCACTTGGCCGGTCAAGAGGGTCTCGGCAGGATCGAGGACGACACTGTTGACTGCCAGATCGGGAGCCGGACGAATCACCACGGTGTCCAAGACGACAGGTGGATTGTTCGGGACCTTGACGACGTTGAAAGACACGTTGGCCTGCGGCCTGCTCTCGGTATTCCTGCCCTCCACCATCAGGGTGTAGGTGCCGGTCATGGCCAATGCCGTCGGCTCCTGGTCGTATCCCGTGAAAACATTACGATAACGGTATCGTCCCAAGGCCGAGTCCCAATAGGAACTGGTTCCAGCCCAGCCCATATTGGCCTTGCTGAAGACTGCCCGGCCCAACGGATCCAGCAGGGTCCATTGCGGCACGGCCTGGCTGACCGTGGTGTCTAACAGCGCTGATTGAGTCGCCAGGGCATCGAAGTAATAGCGCTCTCCCGCTACTGCGTCGAAAGTAAAGAGTTGTGCCCCGTTGGACGGGGTCACGACAGTACTGACCGGCGTGCCGGGTACCACCCTGGTCGCCCCGGTTTGATCCAAGATGCGGAAGGAATACGAGCCTGGGGTCGCCCCGGTATTGTTGAGAAACAGCGAATAGTCCCCGGCCGGCAGTTGGCCGCCGAAGTCATTGATATAGCGATGGACTCCGGTGACGGGGTCGTACACGTAATTGTCGTTGCTCGCTATCTTCTGATCGAACACCACAGCGTCGCCGCGTTGCAGGCGCCACAAGAGATTCGTGTTGATGCCGAGATTGTCGAAGACCAACATTGCCGCCTGGGCGAGGTGCAGTTGGTAGCGCTCGATGGCCCCTGCCGCCAGCGAACCACTCGCCGTGGAATTGAGCGCCACCAATCCCTTATCTTCTGGGCGAATAAGGTTGAAGGAATAGTCTTGAGCCGAGAACGTATTGTTGTAGCCTTCGACCGCCAACAGGTAGGTCCCTGTCTTGGCCAAACGTACCGCGTCCTGGTTGCCAAGACTCGAGACGTCGAACACTTGCTTTCCTTCGGGATCGATCAGGCGCCAGTATCCCGAGATCGACTGCAGTCCTCGAAAGTAGTAGCTGTCACCTGTCGTCGCATCGAAACGATACAGTTTGGTGGAGTTGCCCGGAGCGAGCGTCCCGCTGACCGGCGTTCCCGGCGTGAGCGCCTCTGCACCGGCCTGGGTCAGCACACGGAACTGGTAGGGCACTGAGTACCAATAGTAGCTACTGAACACACGCAACGTGTAATCGCCAGCGACCAGCATCGGTATGGGATCGCGGCCGTTTCGATGCAAGCTACCGGAGAAGACCTGACCGTCGATACCGGTCAGCGTCCAATAGGCATAATAGTCCGCAGAGCCAGCCGAACTCGACTTGTAGGCGTCAAAGAGTAGGCTTGCCGGTTGATCGAGGTGGATCTTGTAGCTGGTCGGCGAATAGTAGGATGCAATGCCGCTGTAAGGCGTCTCGAATGCTATCCGGTTCAGACTGGCGGCGAAGGCATAGGTTACAGCCGACGTGTTGGCGGACGTGCCGTCGATCAGGAGGTAATACTGGCCGGAACCCTGATAGTTGAAGCTGACGCGGCTGCTGTTTTCACCGGCATTACCGCTAGCCAGGAGCGCCCCGCTCTGGCTGAACAGGTGCCAGCGAACATCCGCCGAGCTCGCGCCGTAGGACACGAATTCGAAGCTGTCCTCGGACAAAGCGTCGAACCGGTAGATCCGGGTGCTGGTGCCGGAGTCCAGTTCTCCATCTATGCGGGTGTCGGAGTCGATGGCGACTGCGCTTGAGGCCAGATTTGCCAACTGGAAGGCAAAGGTATCAGGGAACGCTGTATCCGACACAAAGCTCAGCGTATACGTGCCGGGAGCGGTGATGGATATCAGCTTACCGCTGGTGCTGTCGAGGCCCCCCGAGGCGACTTGGTTATCCTGCGCGTCAATAACGGACCAGCGTCCACTGGGCGCGTCGAACACGTCCAGCCACAGCAGGCTGCTGCGGGCCACAGCGAAATGATAGCGGCGGGTGCCATCCTCACCCAGCGCATCATTGACCTTCGATCCGTCCGTCAGCAGCCAAGCCTCATGCTCCTGAGCACGGGTCGCCGTCAAGGTATAGCCTAGGCCTTCGGCCTGGGCCGGGTCGCCATCGACCACAACCAGGTAGTCTCCCGCCTGGTTGCCCGTACCGAACTCCGCTCCCGCCTCGGGCAAGGCCGGAGCGGCGACGACGTTGCCACAAGTGTCGAAGATCGTCACGCGGCCATCGGCCCCGGCGCCCGTGACCGCCACGTACCACTGTTGGCCCGCTTGAACGGACAGTTTGAATACCCCCGCGCCCAGGGGGAATAGCGTTCCTGTAGTCGGTACGCCATCTCTCAGCTCACTGGCCGCCGCCGTGTCGAGCAGGCGGAAGGCATAGCTTCCCGGTACGCTGGACGATCCGCTATTCCCAGCTATCACCAAGCGATAGCTTCCCGCATCCAGCTCCAGAAGGGCCGGATTGACGAAGCTCTTGGCGAAGCCGAGGTTCGTTCCCTTTCCGTCCGTGAGCATCCAGGACACCTGGCTGCTCGCAAGACCATCCAGTAACAAGCGCTTATCTTTGTCGAGCGTGAAAGTCCAGGTATCGGTGGCCTGCCCGGCATCAAGGCTGGCCTGATTCGCAGCGTCCAGCGTCAGGGCTTGCTCGTGGTTGCGCGTTAGCAGCGCTTTGAAGCTCAGATCGAGCGACGTTTGCGCAGCAGCACCGGCTTGCACGACCAAGTAATAGCGGCCCGGCGTGCTCAAGCGCTGGCTGTAATCGTAGCGGCTGTCTTGGCGGAACAACCGGTTGCCCTGCACATCGAGCAGGAATATCTGCACTGCGGAATACCCGGCGAGGCTGCCGAAGCTGTAGCTGAAGAAATCATCCGTGCGGCTGTCGAAGGCGAAAACCCGCGTGCGGCTTTCCGGCGCCAGCGCCAGCGTTTGTGGTCCGGGCAGGCCGTCGGCCGCTGTTGCATTGACATCGATGAGACGGAATCCGAAGCTTCCAACGGAGTTGCTGTTGGAATACACGCGCAAGGTATAGGTGCCCGCGCTGGCAGCGCGGGCCAGCACACCGTCCAAATTGAACCTGGTGCCATACTGGACGATTCCGGACGGCCCACTCAGCTCCCAGGCCAAATCGCTGCTATTGGTATGGCTTTCGAAAAGCAGCGTCGTTGGTTCGACGACATCGAAGGTGTAGCGGTTTTCCTGTACCGGCTGCTCCAACGCATCGGCAACGGTGCTGCCGAGCGCGAGCGAAGCGGTCTTGATCTCGAGCCGGCGCAATGCGACATCGTATTGGGTCGCCTCCTGGTTCCGGTCACCCAGCACCAGATAGTACGCTCCCTCCGCCAGAGTGAAACGGGCGGAGTCTCGGTCGGTATACCCGCTGCCGCGTACTTGGCCCTTGGCGTCGTAAAGCCTCCAGCTCGTGAAGGGATTCTCATTGCCGAGCGCATCAAAAACCAGTTCGGATGCGGTGGCCAGGTCGAAACGGCGATAGGCCTGTGCCCGATCACCCGCGAGCGAGAGGTGCACGGGTGAATCGAGATCAATGGTCGCGACTGACGCCAGATCGGTAAGACGGAAATGGAAAAGCCCCGTGCTCAAGTCGTTGGCCGCGACCACAAAGTCATAATCGCCCGCCGGCAGGTCGAAGAATCGCGGACTATTTCCGAATCCATAACTGCTCGCTTCGGCGCCGCGCGGGCCAGACAGGCTCCAGTTGAAACTCGATCCATCCCAGGCATCGACCAGGATCCGCATCGGTTCGGCCAGCGTGAAGCTGTACTTCACGGCTTCAGCTGGATCGGTGATTGAATCCTCGATATCCTGATTCGGAGTCAAGGCCGCGATCGAGGTGTACCTCGGGATCAGGTTGAACTTGACGTAACGCGGTGCCGTAGCCGGTGAATACGAAGACAGGGTGTTTGGATAAAGGGCCAGGAGATATTCGCCATTGGCAGTCAACTGAATATCAGGACGGTCATAATATGTGTAACCGCTGTTGATGACTCGACCGAAGGGATCGATCAGCGACCAGCTACAGGACTCGTTGGTACCGTAGTAACTGTTTTGTCCATCGAAGTAATAGCGCTCTCCCGCATTCGCGTTGAAGCGATAAAGGCGGGTTTCGCCCACCGGAATAGTGTCGTTGACCGCACTGCCGGGAAACAGGCTCACTGCAGCGTCCCGGTTCAACACCCTGAACTGGTAGCCGGCTGCGCTATCTGTTGTATTGCGCAGGAGCAAGGAGTATTTGCCCGGCAGCAAAGCGTTGCTCGACAGTGCGTCGGCAGTCAAGGTCCTCCATCCGCTCACGGTACCTTGTGGTCCCCGCAGCAACCACTGCACATTACCTGCATTCTCGAGGGTAGTGTCCAGCGCGTCGAATACCATCGTCTCGGTACGATCCAGGATGAAGCTATACTCCGGCAAACTTTGGCGTCCACCGAGCGAACCACTGGCCTGGTCGTTGAAGATAAGCGGAGTTGTCGTACGATCCTGCTCGCTGAGGGTAAAGGTGACGTTGCTGCTGCCGGTTGCGTAGTAGTAGCTTTCATTCAGCAGCGTGTAGGTCCCGGCGCTGACTATCGCGTAGGTATTGCCCTGATTGTCGCCATTGATCGGCGAAACCTTGCGGCCATAGGGATCGATCAAACTCCAGAAGGAGCCATAGTTGGTATCGCTCCAGTTCAAGATCAACGTGCTGTCCGCCGCTGCCTCGATCCTATAACCCAGCGTGGCGTTGCTAGGTGAGCGCGAAGCCGTAGTCTGCTGTCCCAGCACGAGTTCCGGAAACGCCTTGGTATCGAGCAAGCGGAAAGCATAAGCTCCGTTGTTCGACATCCAGCCGGAGTAGGCCGCCCCCTTGACGGTAAGCGCGTAGTCGCCGGCGGGCAAACTGAAAACCGGGTAGCCATAGTTAGCATCGCTGCTATAGAGTTGCTGATGATTCACCTCAGAACTGCGCGGTCCGACCAGGGACCAGATCGCACTGCTGCTACTCTGGTTCTGAGTGTCCATGATCAGCAACGTATCGGCGTCCAGAGTGAACCGGTAGATCTTCGTGGCATCCCACGTTGCCAGCGTACCGGCCACGACCATGCCGAATGACAAAGCATCCCCTTCCGGCAGCACGGGCTGCGCTTCGGTGCCCATGGCATTGAGCTGAACGTTGAAGACGACAGGCACCGTGTTGCCCGACTGCCCCTCGACCAGGAGGGTGTAAACGCCTCCGGTCGTCAGGGTCAGCGCGGTAAGGTTGGAGGCGAGATTATTCGCCCCGGCCACATCGCGCCCATAGCGATCTATCAATCGCCAGGTGGCAGTGCCCCCAGTCATGCTGTTGGCTTGGAAAGCAAGTTTGTCGCCTGCCACCACGCTAAAGCGATAGGTCCGAGTCGAACTCCCCGGGGTGAGCGTGCCGGCAAGTGGCGTATCCAAGCTCAGGGGCTCAGCGGTTGCGAGGTCGGTGAGCCGGAACACATAAACACCTGTCGCCCCGCCGGAGCCCCGGACTGCGAGCCGATAGCTTCCCGCCGGGAGATTCAGGATGCTCAAGCCATTGGCCACATCGCTCCGGTCGAAACGGCGCGACGACACTTCGCTGCCGCGCGGCCCAGAGAGCGACCAGACCAAGTCCGATCGACTGGTCTGTGCGTCGAAGACCAGTTGCGTCGCAACCGCGAGATCGAATGCGTAGACAGTTGTTTGGCCCGCTATATCTACGCTGCCCGAGACGACATTGCCCAGGGTCAGTGCCGCAGTGAGATTCGGTACTTTGTTGATCGCAAACTGGTAGTGGACCGTCGTATTGGCGGCGTTGCTGTCGGCGCCTTCCAGTACCAGCCAGTAGTCACCGCTGGCCCCCACCGCCACTGGCCCAACAGGGGACATCAGCGCGCTGCTGGCCACTTGGACGCCATAGGGATCCACCAGGCGCCAGGCAAGGGCCCCACCGCTCAGGGAGCGGCCGTCCAAGTAGATCTGCTCGCCCTCAAGCAGACCAAGCTTATAGATCCGCGAGCCGCGCGAATTGTCCAGAGAATCCGTCACAACGGCGCCCGGCTGCAGTGTTTGCGCAGCCTCGCCGCTCAGCAATCTGAACGGGAACGAGCCCGTGGTTGCCAATCCATACGGGTCAACCGATAAAGTGTAATTGCCGGACGGCAACAATAGGCGACCCAAACCGCCTGCGTAGCTTGACGCGGCATTGGCTGCCCACATTCTCGCTACCTTGACGCCTTCAGGACCAGTCAATGACCAGTAGAAGTTCGCATTGGTCAGCCTGTCGAACAGGACGGGGGTATCCTCTTCCAGATGAAAAGTGAAGTTCGCTACCTTCCCAGGCTGGTCGATGTTGGCGGTCACTTCGGTATTTAGTTCGATCAACTCCGTGCTGTCGACAACCGTACACAGGTTGAAGTGGTAACTAAGCGGGGAAATGTTGCTCCCACTGCCCTCGACCACCACCAAGTATTCGCCGCTGCGCTGCAAAGAGAAAACATCCCGGTCGCTTGAGAGACCATAGGTCCCTCCCTCCTGCCGACCGTAGGGATCGATCAGGCGCCAGTCCGCCGCCCCGCCCGAAACCGTGCCAGCCTTGAAATAGAGCTTGTCCCCAGCCGTTGCGGTGAAGCGATAGAGGGCCGATTTGTTGCCACCATCCAGTGTGCCGCTGACCTCTGTGTCCGGCACCAGATCGGCTGCGGCATCCACATCAATGATCCGCAGGGAATAGTCGCCAATGGCGTCGTTCTGCCCATCCACCGTGATCCGGTAGTTACCGGGTGCCAACTCGAAAGCAGGAGACTGTGCGTAGTAATCGGTGCTGCCGAAATTGCGGTTGGTGACCTGCCCCGACGGTCCCTCTAGCGTCCAGTTCAGATCACTGCGGTTGGTCAGGCTGTCGAAAACCACCCGGCGCGATTCTTCTACCAAGAACTCATACTGATTCTTTTCACCCGGAGCGGAAAGTGTGCCATTGACGGAAAGCGCCGCCGGGTTGACTTCACCGGATAAGAGCACGCGCGGCTCGAGTGCTTCAAAGCGAATGGCTGGCCCGGCTATCTCGATATTTTTGCTGGCCGAATGAGCGGTGCTCGGCTCATGTGCGAGCCCCTTGCGCCCCGCCCCAAACATTCGTCTCAAGATCGACGTGAGCGGTGAAAGAGCAGGATAGTCGCCGGAATTCAAGCGGTTGATTTTCTCGATAGACTTACGCACAGCAGCTCCATGCAAAAATATCTTTCCGTGCTCGGCACGACGAAGACTTGAAAAGACTTCAGCGAAGCAATCCAACGTCCATCGGGATCATTTGCTTGTTGATATAACCTCCCACCTGGGGCGGCTATTTCCCTCGTTCTGCTAGAACACCAGGAAAAGTGGTCTTGCAGGTAACTCCTGCCGGAACTTCCAAATTCGGATTGGGCAGCTCGAGCAGCACTACAAACGTGCCGCTGGCTGCATCTATCAAGCGATCAATGGATTTGACTTTCGCTAGGTAGCGGCCCTGAAGCGGGATTTCTGGCAACACCTCCACGGCCATTTCTGGTGTGACTTTGCCAAAGGCATCCTTGGGCAACACTACTCGAACATGCAGGGGATCGAGTTGGGCTACCCGCAAAATCGCTCGCTTGTTGCCCCCTGGTTCGACGACCTCCCCCGGGAACGCCAGCTGATCAACGACCACACCATCGAACGGGCTTCGGATCGTGCGCAAGTTGAGAAGACTGCTTTGCTGCTGATGCTCAAGCTTGGCAAGCTGACGATTCTCCATCGCCACTTTTAGCTCAGCCTCGGCCAGACGCAATTCGGCCTCGGCATCGTCGCTTTCTTGCGCCGAGATCAACTGGTCGTGCGCCATGGCTCGTCGCCGACTGAACTCCCTCTTGGAGAACTCGATCTTGCTTCGTGCCATGCTTGTTGGGCCCGACTGTTCGGACTTGAAGCGGGCTAACTCGGTTGCTGCGACGTCAGCGCTCGATTCGAATTTTGCGAGTATCTGTCCTTTGGCGACTCTGTCTGCACGCCTCACCAACACCGTGTCCAGCAAGCCTGTCATCGGGCTGGCCAACTCTACGGTTTGGTAGGGTTCAATGAGGCAGTCAAATCCAAAGGCAGGCGACGCGACGACACCAGACAAGAGCAGAAATCCGACAATGCCTGTCGAAAGAAATGTTTTTGTCCAACGGGATGGCTCACTGTAATCAAATGCTTTAAAACAGTCAGCTATTTGCAACGGCCGGCATAGCCTACGCTTACTAAACGCCGCTCGGATCACATGGCAGCAGGAAAAAATCTCACTGAATCCATCCAACCTCAATGCTTCCTATTACAGCCAAGACTTGCCTCTCAATATCTCTTTTATCAAGAGGAATACGTCTCAATGCTGAAAGTTAAATATTAAAATCTGTCCGCAACATGAACGAAAATTTACTTTTAACTTTTACTTCACGCCAGCCAGCCAGCCAGCCAGCCAGCCAGCCAGCCAGCCAGCCAATTGTAAATTGATTCCAAATCACGCTAATAGTGTAGTGCATTGAATGCGTTATACTGTGTGCTCCATCTCAAAATCTATTCCTCCCTAATCTTACTGTGGGCGGCCGCAAAATCTGAGTGCACACCTGACCGTTTCGATAAGGTGTCGCGATGTCTTATTACGAACTCAGCGTTGCAGAACGCGCTACGATCCAGATCCGTCTCTCGAATAACCTGAGTCAACGCAAAATTGCTCAGCTCCTGAACCACAGCCCCCACCATCGGTCGCGATGGTCCACCGTAATCGTAGTGTGCATGACCGATACATCACCTATGAAGCCCAGCCCTTTCAAGGTCTTTTGCTTTTCGAGGCTTTGATGAGGTGGTCGCTGGAGACATAGGCACTGCTCTTCGCCGGGTTCAGCACCTTCTGGACGATCCTGGCGTTTCACCTGGCCAGCCCAGCAAGACTCCAAAGACAGAGGCAAACATGAGTGATTTCCACGTCTACGAACCCCGGCATGACCATGGCCTGAAGCACGACCCGCTCGAATGCCATCGTCGGTCCCAGGCCGATCGGCTGGATTTCTTCCCTGGGCATCGGCGGTACTGGCAACCTCGCTCCGTACAGCTTCTTCAATGCCTTCAACTACATGCCACCGATCATCGGCTTTGCCAGTATCGGGTGGAAGATAGCGTCCGTAACATCGAGGCCACTCGCGAATTCGTCTGGAACCTCGCACCCCGGCCGCTGGCCGAGGTGAACCGCCCCGGTTTTTTCGGAGGCTCCAACCTTTGAGAGGATGGAGCCATGAAGACAGCAACGAAGTATTCTCCTGAAGTCCGGCAACGGGCGGTTCGCATGGTGCTCGAGCATCAGGACGAGCACGAGTCGCAGTGGGCGGCGATCCACTCCATCGCGGCGAAGATCGGTTGCACGGCCGAAACGCTGCGCCGCTGGGTAAGGCAGGCCGAACGCGATACCGGACTTCGTGAGGGGCAGACGACGCCCGAGCGTGAACGGATCAAGGCGCTCGAACGGGAAGTGCGTGAACTGCGACAGGC
>NZ_FOFJ01000114.1 GCF_900110885.1 Azotobacter beijerinckii
TGATGATGCTGTTCTGGTTGCCGTTCCTGGCGGTGGTGCTGCTGCCGGCGGTGTTCGCCGGCTGGATGCGCTGGCATGCCAAGCGGCACAGCTTCGACTACGCCTCGCCGTTGCTGAACAACAACGCCGTGGCGATCCTGTCGTGGGGCGCCATCCTGCTGCTGTTGAGCGTTCTGCTGCCGGTGCCGATCCCGCCGCTGCTGGTCTGCACCTTCATCCTCATCCTGGTGCCGGTCGTTTTGTCGCTGTTGATCAGCAACTTGCCCAAGCGCATTTGAAGGGGGCCTTTCAAGCCAGAAAATGGCGGGAAATGGCCGCACAGGAGCGAATCGGCTTTTCACAATGGGGGCAACCCATCCACAAAGGTTGCCCCGCATGTCCTCCATGTCCATTCGTTCGACGCTGCTCACCACCGGGCTCGCCACCGCCCTGGTGGTGGGCGGCTTCTATCACTTCAAGCTCGTCGGCCAATGCCAGAGCGAAATGGCCGACCTGAAAAACCAGCTGGAAATGCTTACTCCGGCAGGCATCGACACCGCGGCGATGACGGAGCTCATCGGCAATCTGAAGCTCGTCCCATCCGGGGAGGCGGGGAATACGGGTAATGCCGTGCCCGACAACTGGATCTACGGGGCGGCCACGGCCCGCTACACGCTGGTCGAAATGACCGATACCGAATGCCCCTACTGCCGCGAGCACTTCCCCCTCCTCAAGGGCCTGATCGACAGCTCGGGCGGACATATCAACGCGGCGCTGCTGCATGTGCCGGCCCACGGCGAGGCTTCGCGCAATCAGGCGCTGGCCATCGAATGCGCCGGCGAGCAAGGCGGCTCGGAGGCGGCCTGGAAGTACGCCGAAAGCGTCTTCCAGAGCACGCCGTCCAACGGCAAGGGCGTGTCCGGGTCGCTCACCGGCCTGGCCACCGCCCTCGGCCTCGACGGCAAGCGCTTCGCCAGCTGCCTCGACTCCATCGAGGCCGTCGACCGCGTGAAGGCCGACCTGGACCAGGCCCTCAAGCTCGGCATCACGCAAACGCCGTCCACCCTGGTGGTGGACAACGAGTCCGGCCAGTCGCTGGTGCTGCAGGGCAGCCATGCCAGCCGCGACGGAATACTGCAGGCCCTGGAAGGGCTATCTGGCCAGAGCAAGGGGGCCAACCATGAGTAACGACGGCGTGAAGATTCCCGCATACATCGACGAGCCGCCCTATGTGCTGTTCTGGCGCATCGACGAGGTGATGCCGATCGGCATCGCCATGGTCGCCGGCGTGCTGATCGCGCAGCTGATGGTCTGCCTGGTCGTCGGTTTCGCGCTGGCGCGTTTCTACCGGCGCTACTGCGACAACCGCCCGGACGGCTATCTGCTGCACGCCCTGTACTGGCACCTGGGCGCGATTTCCGGAAAGAACGCCAGGTCCATGCCCAATGCCTATGAAAGGGAGTTCATCTGATGCTGGCCAGGAATCTCAAGGACACCTTCGACACCTTGCGCGGCGAGGCCAAATTCCTGCGCATGATCGTGCTGGGGCTGATCGTGGCCAACCTGTTCGTCTCCTGCGTGGCCATCAGCCGGGATCAGGTGGTCACCGTGGTGCCGCCGACGCTGGCCGAGCAGTCGTGGCTCAGCAAGACCCGGGCCGGGGAGGAGTACACCGAGGCCTGGGCCATGTACATCGCCATGCTGCTGGGCAACGTCACCCCCTCGAACGCCACCGTGGTCAAGGAAGCGATCGGCCCCATTCTCGACTCGGGCATCTATCAGGACGTGATGGAGGTGCTGGACCATCAGATCTTCCTGATCCGCCAGGACCGGGTATCGCTGGGCTTCGAGCCGCAGAAGGTGCTGCGCGATAACGCCAACCCCAACAAGTTCTTCGTCGTCGGGCGCTCGGTCAGCGAGGGGCCGATCGGGGACAAGAAGCGCCAATCCCGCACCTACGAGATGGAGCTGGTGATCCGCAACTACCGGCCGCTGCTGAGCTGGCTCAACACCTATTCGGGGGAGGCGCGCAGCCAGGATGTGATCGACCGGGAGACCCAGTTGAACGAGCGGATGGACAAGCTGCACAACAAGACGGAATAGGTCTTCGCCGTATCGGCGTAGAACGGCAGTGAGGGCCAGCCTTCCTTTGGAATCGCTGGCCCTCTTCGTTTTTTTGGGGTCCTTTCGAGCCAGAAAATGGCCGGAAAAGGCCGCACAGGAGCGGATCGACTTTTCAAAATGGGGGCATCCGAGAACAGAGGTTGCCCCCATGCGTCCCACTCCATCTGCCCGACCTTCCCGCTCCGCCCAACGCTTTCGGCCTGTTGCCCTCCTGCTGGCCATCGCGGCTGCCACCAGCCATGCCGCGGATGACGTCAGCATCCCCGGTCTGGCCATGCCGATGGCGGCCAGCGAGTTGGCGCCCGCCGCCGAGGCACAGACCCAGGCTGCGCCGGCGCAAACCGAGCGGAAAAGCTCCGCCCGACTGGCCGCCGCCGATCTTCCCGCCGTCCCGGCGCAGGTCATGGCCAAGCCGCAGACGGCGCCCGTGCTGGTCGAGACTCGCCAGGAGGTCCTGGTGTCGCCCGGCTCCAACACCCTCATCCCGATCAGCAAAGGGCAGATCAACCGGCTGGTAACCCCCTTCGAGCGGCCGATCGTCCAGACGGTCAGCGAGGCGGCCATCACGTCGAGCGGCAATGCCCTCTACGTCACGCCGCACACCGACCAGCCGATCACCCTGTTCGTGACGCCGGAGGACGACGAGTCGATCGCCCTGTCCCTGACCCTGCTGCCGCAGCCGGTGCCGCCGATCCAGGCGAACCTGATCCTCGCCCAGAACGGGCCGGGCGGCTGGAAAGGCCAGGCGGTGCAGACCGGCGCCCGCACGAACACGGAACAGGCGAGCAAGTGGGAGCGCAGCCAGCCCTACATGGACTCCTTGCGCAGCATCCTGCGCGACATGGCGCTGGGCACCCTGCCGCCCGGCTACAGCTTCGCAGCGCTGCCCTCGGGCGCTTCGATCCCGGCCTGCGCCCAACCGGGGCTGAAGTTCGATTTCAGCAAATCGCAGCTGATCACCGGCCACGACTTCCGCATCTTCGTGGCCGTCGCGCAGAACATCTCGAGCCGGACCCTGGAGTTCGATCACGGCGCCTGCACCCATCCCTACCGGGCGGCGGTGAGCAGCTGGCCCCACGAGATCCTGGAGCCGGGTCAGAAGACGGAAGTGTTCCTGGTCACCCGGGTTCCCACGGACGCCCCGGACCGTTCTTCCCGTCCGAGCCTGCTGCAGTAAGGAGCCCCCATGCAGAATCTCCAGAGCGTATTCGAAAACCTCACGCCGACGGCCAAACGGACCCTGGCCATCGGCGGCACGGTGGTGCTCGTCGGCACCCTCGTGGCCGTCGCCATGAGTGCCGCCAATCCGGACAGCAGCGCGCGCAGCGCCCCGAGCAAGCCCAAGGTGGAGGCGATCCTGACCGACGACGACCCGCGCTCGATGGGCCTCGATGCCCTGGTCACCCAGATCCAGAACCTGCAGAAAAGCCAGTACCGGATGGAGCAGGCGATGGGGCTGCGCGAGAAGGAAAAGCAGGACGATCGGACCCAGCAGCACGTCAACGAGCTGGAAAAGGAGCTGAAAGAGCTGCGCAATACGCTGGTGCAACTGGAACGGCGCAGCGAGGCGTCCGAGGCACGTAGCGAGGAGGCCCCGCCGGGCTCGTCCCTGGCAGACGAGTCCTACGCGCCGGCCAGACGAACGCCCTTCGTTTCCCGGGCGACCAGCTCGCCGGCCGCGCTGAGCCAGGTGTACGCCGACATGCCGGCACCGACTGCCGTCGGCGTGCCCGGCCACTCCGGTTCGGGCGAAACCGCCGCCCCGAAGATCCGCACCATCCGCAGCGGCTCGAACGCCAAGGACGCGGGCAAGGACAAGCTGCCCAAGGCGGTGACGGTCAGCCTGCCGGCCGGCGCCATCCTCTCGGGGGTGCTGGTCACCGGCATGGACGCCCCCACGGGCAGCAAGGCCCAGAAAGATCCCTATCCCAGCCTGGTGCGGATCAAGAGCGAGGCGATCCTGCCCAACCGCTTTCGCGCCGACTTCCGCGAGTGTTTCGTCATCGCCGCCGGCTGGGGCGAGCGCAGCTCGGAGCGCGCCTACATGCGCGCGGAGCGGTTGTCGTGCGTGCGCAACGACGGGGCCGTCCTCGAGACCAGCCTGGATGCCTACGTGACCGGCGAGGACGGCAAGGCCGGCATCCGCGGGCGGCTGGTCAGCAAGCAGGGCCAGTTGCTCTCCCGCGCACTGCTGGCCGGGTTCGCCGAAGGGATTTCTTCCGCCTTCGATGTCCGCCAGGTGCCCTCGATCAGTGTCACCCGCGGCGGCAACGGCAACTCGGGCAAGACCAGCAGCCCCGTCTACGAGCAGGCGCTCGATGCCAATGCTCTGCAGGGAGCCGCGGTGCGCGGGGTCGGCAGCGCCCTGGAGCGCCTGGCCGATTACTACATGGACATGGCCGAGGAAATGTTCCCGGTGATCGAGATCGATGCCATGCGCGAAGTGAACTTCATCGTCAAGAAAGGCCTGTCGGCCCAGTTCGACGAAAGCTCCCTGAAACTCAGTTCGGTTAAGTGAGGAGATTCACGATGATCCAGAAGAAGATTTTCACTCTGCTTGCGCTCGTCGGCGCGATTACCGGCTGTTCCAGCCTCAAGATCGGCGAGGAGGAATACAGCTGCAAGGGCATGCCCGAAGGCGCCACCTGCATGTCCGCCCGGGAGGTGTATGCGGCCACCGATGGCGGCGCCTACAAGACGCAACTGCGCCAGGAGCAGGACAAGGGCAGCACCAAGAAAGGCAAGGACAAGAAGAAGGAGGGCAAGGAAGGCGAGCCGGAAACCCGCGTGCTGTTCGCCGAGGGCGCCGACAACACGCCGCTGCCCATGCGCGTGCGCAGCCCGTTGCCGATTCGCAGCCAGGCGGTGGTCATGCGCATCGCCGTCGACCCGTGGGAGGACGACAACGGGGATCTGTACGTGCCGGGGTTCGTCTACACCGAGATCGAACCACGGCGCTGGGAGATCGGCACGCGCAATCCCCAGGTGATTCCGTCACTGCGGCCATTGACTGTCCAAAAATAAAAGCATCTGGATCTGGTGATCAAGAACGAAAGGCGCCTGTAGGCGCCTTTTTCAATTCTGTCGTTTGTCGGTCTTTTCTGGCTCATTGCCAGTAGGTTCGGAGCCCCCTGCCGGCAAGGGGACCGAAAAAAAGTTTGGAAAAACCCCCGTTTTTCCTAATTTCCGGCAAAAAAGTGGCTCGATAGCGCCGCACAAGCCCCCCCGAAATCTGAAAAATCACTCCCCAGCGCAGTCACGCGCTTCCCACCCCAGGAGTGAAAAACCATGCAAGCCATCAACAAATCGCACGTTCAAACCCT
>NZ_FOFJ01000032.1 GCF_900110885.1 Azotobacter beijerinckii
TGCACCGTGCTCTGCGACGGACTGGCTTGCTTCACTGCGGTCACCGCGGCGGGATGCCTGCATCAACGAACCGTGATCGCTGGACGCAAGCCCAGGGACTTGCCCGAGTTCCAGTGGGTCAACACGGTCCTGGGCAATCTCAAGACCAGCCTGGCCGGGAGCTACCACGCCTTCAACTTCCGCAAGTAGGCGGCCCGCTACCTGGGCGCATTCGCCTACCGTTTCAACCGCCGACTCGATCTGCGCACGCTGCCTGCGCGACTCCTCGTGGCAGTCGCGCGTTGCCCGCCACACCCCCTGCGGGTGATTCGGGGTGGCTGAGCATCATTGCTAATCAGGAGCCTCCATGGATGATGCAAGACTCGGCATTGACAGTCTTCCACCTGCCCCCCTAACCTCGAAGAAAACAACAATGGCCACAGGAACATGGACGTGGGCAGCATTTATCTGATTCGACATGGCCAGGCCTCGTTCGGCGCTCTGGATTACGACGTGCTTTCGCCTCTTGGCAAGCGTCAGGCGGAAATACTGGGCACTCATCTGGTCCGCTCGGGTATCGGCTTCGACCGTTGCATCAGCGGCTCGCTCAGACGCCAACAACACACCGCTAGCGCAACACTGGAGCAACTGCACCTTGCCGGCATGAAGGCCCCGCCGATCGAAACCGATCCGGCTTTCGACGAGATCGATATCGATGCCGTGCTCCAGGCTCACCTTCCAGACCTGTTTCCCGCCCGACAGGACATGCAACTGGCCCTGCAGCAGGCGGCCGCTCAGCCAAGCAGTTTCCAGCGACTGTTCAGCCAGGTCATTGAGCAGTGGATTTCGAGCAGGCACGAGAAAGCCACGCTGGAGAGTTGGAACGGCTTCCGCGAACGGGTGCAAGGTGGTCTTGATCGCCTGCTGGCCGACGCTGACCCGCAAGCACGGATTGCCGTATTCACGTCCGGCGGCCCCATCATCACCCTGCTCCACCTGGTCGTCGGTGTGTCCGCCAACAGGGCATTCGAACTCGCCTGGCAGATCGCCAACACCTCGTTCAGCCAGTTAAGATTCCAAGGTAACGCAGTGACCTTGGCTTCCTTCAACAGCCATGCGCATCTGGAAATGATGCAGACACCGGAACTCATCACCTACCTATGAATTTCGGCGCTTTTGCGGCCCGCACACAGCCCCACTCTTGAAAAGGATCAATACATGACCTCTGCTGCCGACATCATCGAAACCATGAAATCCAGGTTCGACTCCAGCGCCGCCTCCGGCCTGGACTTGGTGTTTCAATTCACTATCAAGGATGCCGACAACCATTATCTGGTGGTCAAGGATGGCACTTGCGAGGTCCACCACGGCGATGCCGACGAGCCCAATGTCACCCTGATCATGGACAGCAAGACCTTCAAAGGCATCACCACCGGCGAAATCGGCGGCATGCAGGCCTTCATGTTCGGCAAACTGCGCGCCGAAGGCGACATGAAGCTGGCGATGAAGCTGAGCGAACTGTTCCCATTCTGAGTGTTGCCATTCTGAGTCCAGGTGCAGAGGTCTACTAAGGCCTGATCTTGCCCAGCACTTGTGGACACAGGTTTAAGCACTCGCCCGAGCCTCGAAGGCTTCCAGACTGATGTATCCCAGCGTGTTATGACGCCGCTGGCGGTTGTAGTCGGTCTCGATGTATTCGAACACGGTTCGACGCATCCGGGCACGCGTACCGAAGCATTCTCCGTGGATGCAGCTTTCGGCACAGGCGTTGTCGTAGCAATTGCCCTTCGCGCTCATGCTGCCGTGCAGCCGATGGGCATGGAGCAGTTCCTGATAGGTCGCCGAACAGTACTGACTGCACGATCACGCCCTGGGGCCGCTTGCGCCGCCACAGGGCCATGCGCAAGGCATCGCAGGCCAGCTCGGCCGTCATGCGCTCGCTCATGGCCCAGCCGATTACCCTGCGCGAGTACAAGTCGATGATCACCGCCAGATACAGCCAGCCCTCGAATGTTTGCACCGGCTTGTCGGCGAGATCCGGGGGCACTGCAACCCCATGGAACCGTGAGCCGATATCGATGCCTGCGGCATGATCGTCTATGACCGGCAGCGCTCCGCGCTCCGATGTCCGGTGCTCTTTCATCAGAAGCCCTCCCATCACGTAATGTGCTGGACGGGGACTCGGATCAAATCACATTCCTAAACAGAGTCACGAAACGCGCCACCACTATCGGGTCCGCAGCTTCCCCTGGGTCAGGTTTTTTGACGGGGACTGAGCCTCCAAAAAGCAGACGACCACTGTCCAGCGGGATCAGTGTAGTGGTCGTGTTTCTAATCCAGTGGGCCGCGGAGCGCCGGGGAGGCGGTTTTTTACGATGGCCAACTCCTCGGCCTGTTCGGCGAGCAGTCGCTTGAGCCGGGCATTCTCGTCGGCCAACAACTGTTCGCGCTCGCTGCCGGCTTGGTTCTGCTGTTGCTTGCTCCGCCAGCCATAGAGCTGGGAAGGCTGCAGGCCGAGTTGTTCGGCGGCCTGGCTGACGCCAATTCGCTCGGCCAGGGCCAGTGCTTCGTCCTTGTAGGCTTGGGAATGGCGGGTACGGGTTGGTTTCATCGGGCTTGCTTACCTTGCCATGATTCACCTCGTTGCAGTGTATCGCTTAACGGGGTGTCCACTGAGGCTGGGCAAGATCAGTCGCTGAACAGCCAGGTCTTGCGTCCGATGACGTCTCACAACCGGACAGCCGGCCTGTTCGTCGACATCCTTGCGCGTCTGTGGGATGGTAACCACCGCGCCAAGGATGCCCCCATGCTCAGCGCCTCCACCCGCAGCGGCTAGCGGGAATTGCTTCACACGCTTCCCCCCGCCTGACGGCGGGCGACCGCGGAACAGCTGACCCAGAAGCTCGCCGATGCTGATTTCAAGATCAGCAAGCGTACCGTCGGGCGCGACCTGAACGAGCTATCGGAGCATCGACTGATGCGCAATCGTGCAGGACAGCTAGCAGCAGTTGCTGCTGGTAGCTGCTGTCGCAAAGCGGCACCATCGCCGTGCGCGAAACCGGGGAAGCCGCGGAAGGCGTTGCTGGAGCGCCTGGAAACGGGCCTGGCGATGCACGGGGAAGGGGCGAGGCGACCGCCTGAAGAGCCGGACGCCCCGACGGGCTCTCCAGCCGCTGGCGAACCATCGAAAACAGGACGAGTAAGGCGATGCAAGGACACGAGCACACCGACTGGCACACCCAACCGGCCGAGGCCAGCCTGGCCGAGCTGAACAGCGGCCCGGACGGTCTCAGTGCCGACGAGGCTGAACGCCGCCTGCAGCAGCACGGCCCCAACCGCCTGCCGCAGCGTAGAAACGAGGGACCGCTGAAACGCTTCCTGCTGCAGTTCCACAACCTGCTGATCTACGTGCTGCTGGGCTCCTGCGGGGTCACTTTGATCCTCGGCGAGTGGCTGGACAGTGCGGTGATCTTCGGCGTGGTGCTGGTCAACGCGCTGGTCGGCTTCATCCAGGAAGGCAAGGCCGAACAGGCGATGCGCGCCATCCAGAAGATGCTCACCCAGGAAAGCCGGGTGCGCCGCGACGGCAAGGTCAGCGTGATCGCCGCCGAACATCTGGTGCCGGGCGATCTGGTTCTGCTCGAAGCCGGCGACCGCGTGCCGGCTGACCTGCGCTTGCTCGACACCCGCGACCTGCGCATCGAGGAGGCCGCGCTGACCGGCGAATCCCTGCCCAGCGACAAGCAGAGCGAGCCGGTCGGCGCCGCCGCCAGCCTGGGCGACCGCAGTAGCATGGCCTACTCCGGCACCCTGGTCAGCGCCGGCAGCGGCGTCGGCCTGGTAGTCGCCACCGCCGGGCATACCGAACTGGGCCGCATCAGCCACCTGCTCGGCAACGTGCAGCGCCTGCAGACCCCGCTGCTGGCCGACATGGCGCACTTCGCCCGGCAGCTCACCCTGATCATCCTCGCCCTGGCCTTGGCAACTTTCGCCTTCGGCGTGCTGCTGCGCGACTACAGCGTCGGCGACATGCTGATGGCCGCGGTCGGCCTGGCCGTGGCGGCCATCCCCGAAGGACTGCCGGCGGTGCTGACCATCATCCTCGCCCTCGGCGTGCAACGCATGGCCCGCCACCGGGCGATCATCCGCCGCCTGCCGGCAGTGGAAAGCCTGGGTGCAGTGACGGTGATCTGCTCGGACAAGACCGGCACCCTGACCCGCAACGAGATGACCGTACAGCGCGTCTTCACCCGCGAACACAGCTACGAGGTGGAGGGTGTCGGCTACGCGCCGAGCGGTACCATCCACTGCGACGACGGTCGACTCTGCGCTCTGGACAGTGCCGACGACCTGCGCGAACTGGCCCGCGCGGGCCTGCTCGCCAACAGCGCCAGCCTGCACCTGCTGGAGAACGGCTGGAGCATCGTCGGCGATCCCACCGAAGCCGCCCTGCTGACCCTCGCCGGCAAGGCCGGGCTGCATCTCTCGCAGGAAAGCAGGCGCCTGCCGCGGGTCGACGCCATCCCCTTCAGCGCCGACCGGCGCAGCCTGGCCAGCCTGCATCACGACCACGCCGGGCACGGCCTGATCTACCAGTTCGGCGCCCCGGAACGTCTGCTGGAAATCTGCCAGCGGCAATGGCGGGCAGGCAGCGACGAACCCCTCGAGCGCCGCTACTGGCACCAGCGCCTGAACGAGGGCGCCAGCCAGGGCCTGCGGATGATCGGCCTGGCCATGCGGCCCCTCGAGAAGGCCAGTCAGCAGCTCGACGAGGCCGATCTGAACGAAGGCTTCGTCCTCCTCGGTCTGGTCGGCATGATCGACCCGCCACGCGAGGAAGCCATCCGTGCCATCGCCGAATGCCGCAGCGCCGGCATCGCAGTGAAGATGATCACCGGCGACCATGCCGCTACCGCCGGCGTCATCGCCCGGCGCCTAGGGCTGGCGGAAGGCCAGGCGCTGACCGGCGCCGAGCTGGACCGGCTGAGCGACGCCGAACTGGATGCTCGTCTTGGCGAAACCAGCGTGTTCGCCCGTACCAGCCCGAGCCACAAGCTGCGCCTGGTCGAGCGCCTGCAGGCCGGCGGCGCCCGGGTGGCGATGACCGGCGACGGGGTCAACGACGCCCCGGCGCTCAAACGCGCCGACATCGGCATCGCCATGGGCATCAAGGGCACCGAGGCGGCCAAGGAGGCCGCGCAGATGGTGCTGGCCGACGACAACTTCGCCACCCTGGTGGACGCGGTGGCGGAGGGCCGCACAGTCTACGACAACCTCGTCAAGTCGATCCTTTTCATCCTCCCCACCAGCGGCGGCCAGGCGCTGGTGCTGCTGGCGGCCATCGCCCTCGGCCTGGCCCTGCCGATCACCCCGCTGCAGATTCTCTGGGTCAACATGATCACCGCCGTGACCCTCGCCCTGACCCTGGCCTTCGAGCCGGCCGAGCGGCGCCTCATGCAGCAGCCGCCGCGCGATCCGAAGGTTCCCCTGCTGAGCGGCTGGCTGCTCTGGCGGGTGCTCTGCGTGTCGCTGCTACTGACGGTGGCCAGCCTCGGCCTGTTCCTGCTCACCCAGCACCAGGGCTGGACGCTGGAGGAAAGCCGCACCCTGGCGCTCAACGTGCTGGTCGCCGGTGAGGCCGGCTACCTGTTCAGCTGCCGCCGCCTGCGCGAACCGGCCTACTTCGGCTTCCGACAGAACCCCATGGTCTGGGGCATGGTTCTCCTGCTGCTGCTGATGCAGCTCGCCTTCACTTACTGGACGCCGCTGCAGGAGCTGTTCGATACCGCCTCGCTGACCCTGAACGCCTGGGGCTGGTGCCTGCTCGGCGCGGTCGGCGTGTGCCTGGCGGTGGAGCTTGAGAAAACCTTCTACCGCTGGCGCCACCCGGTCCGGGACGAGCGGCAGGCGGACAGCGCCTGAACCGTCCGGGAGTGCCGTTCCCTGCCCGGCAGGCACTCCCGCTTCCCCAACCTCCCCCGAAAGCCCCCAACTCTGGGTGTTGCCCCCTTCGCTACCCCTCCGCCAACCGGCCTGCAGCCAGCATTCTGCGGGCATCCTGCCATCGGTCGGCCAACGGAAATCCTGGAATGAAATTTGCCCGAGGCTGAATTGCAGCCCACCTGTGGTGAAGAGGAAGTCCACACGTGGCACCGCTCACCAAGAGGGAAAGACCCCATGCTCAGAGGTTGTGAAAAAATCGAATAGCGCCGCGAGAACCTCTCCAACCACCTTCAGAACGGCGTGCTACGTGAAATGCAGGAGAGTTTGCGGACCAAATAGTCTCACTTTTCACGTAGCGCAACGTTTTAGCGGGGGTTTTGAAGGGGGCTCAGCAGCAGCTTGAATTTTTCACAGCCTCTCAGGAGATTCTCGAAAACCGCGACCGCGGTCATGCTCGGCCTCACGGCGAGCAACGGCGTCCAGGCCGCCCTTTTCAACGTGGACCCCGGTCCCTACACCCCCGTAAACGCCGGCTTCGCCGCCTGGTACCAGGACACCCACGGCCGCGTGCTCGACCTGTGCCTGTCCAAGGCGCTCAGCTCGCGGGCACCGGTCACCCCCTGGCGCCCCCGCCTACATGTGCTCGCTGCTCCCCGAGCCGGGAGTCTTCGACGACACCCTGGACATCGTCTTTCCCGGCAACTTCCCGAGCGAGGCCTTCTGGTTTACCGCTGACGCCTTCATCCAGCAAGGCGGCGTCAACCTCAGCTACGGCGCAGCCCTGGAAGCGGCCTTCAACGTCGAGCAGCCGGTCGACGGCGACCAGATCAGCTTTGCGCGCATCCGCATCCGCGTCGACCTGACCACTCCCGGCAGCTACACCATCACCCACCCCTATGGAGTCGAGGTGGTCGCCGTCACCACGGCGGACATCGGAACCAACGGCGTGGGGGCGATCAACCTGACCCGCGACATCGGCATCGGCGCGCCGGGCGTCTATACCGGCGCCCTCGGCGGCGACATCGGCCCGTTTCTGCGCAGCCTGAACGGCCCTTATACGGAGACCAACCCAACCACCGGCGCGAGCGAACGCTTCGTCGGCGACCCCAACCTGACGGAAGCCGTCACCGGCAGCCCCTTCGACACCAACTACGTGCGCATCCAAGGCCCCAACGGTATCGACCTGCGTACCGAACTGTTCGCCGTCTCCGGCAAGCTCTCCACCGTCCAGCTGTCGACCCCGCTGATCGTCGAGCGCAGTACCTACTCCCGCAGCACCGACGAGAACGGCGCGCCGGTGCAGAGCCAAGACGTGTTCGTCCAGGCCCCGCCGCCACCCGGCAGCGCTCACTTTGTGGACAGCGCCGCCGGCACCATCGAGATGACCGAAGCCAACCGCACCGGCAACTGGTACGGCCAGTCGGACGCCGGGCCGACGCCACTGGCCAATCTCGCCATCACCGCGGACAACAGCCTGGCCACGCCGCCCAATCCGCCGACCACCCTGAACTCGCCACTGGTAGATCAGGTGACCATCGGCCAGGCCCAATACAGCCTCGCCTCCGGCCAGTTGCTGGTCGTCGCCAGCACCAGCGACCAGACCGCCCCGCCCGGCCTGAGCGCCAGCGTCGCCACCAGCGGCGCAGCGCTCGGCCCGCTCTCCGGCACCGAAGCGCTCAAGACCCTGAATACCGTCGTCGGCCCCATTCCGCCGGCCCGGGTCACGGTGACCTCCGCCAACGGCGGCAGCGACACCGAAGAAGTGCTCATCCTTCCGTGAAAAGACCCAAAACATCCCGCCAGGAGGCACCATGAACAAGTGGTCAGGATTTCTTCTCAGTGCCCTGGGGCTGGCCGTCGCGGCCGGTACGGCCCAGGCCGATCTCGCGGCCGTCGACCCCGGCCCCTATACCCCGGCGACCGGCGGCTTTCCCCAGTGGTACCGGGACGAGAACAATCTGCCCCTGGAGCTGTGCCAGTCCAAGGCCGTCAGTCCGACGGTTGCCGGAGCGCCGGGCGCACCGGCCTACCTGTGCACCCTGCTCCCCGAGCCGGGCGTCTACGACGACACCCAGCCGATGGTCTTCCCGGACAACTGGCCCCCGGAACTCTTCTGGTTCCTCGCCGAAACCAGCATCCCCAACAACGCCAGCGGCTTCGGGCTGGAAGTCTACATCGCCGCCATCGAGGCGGCCTTCGCCCTAGAGCATCCGGTCGACGGCGACCAGCAGAGCTTCGCACGCATCCGCATCCGCATCCGCATCCGCATCCGCATCCGCATCCGCATCCGCGCTTCGGTGCCGGTAGCGGCGAATACACCATCACCCACCCCTACGGCGTGGAAAAGGTCAAGGTCGAAACAACCGGCCGGCGGGCGATCAACCTCGTCCGCGACATCGGTATCGGCGCGCCGGGCGACTTCAGCGGCGCCCTGACCGGCGACGTCGGCCCCTTCCTGACCCGCGCGAACGGCACGCGAGTCACGGCCGTCAACCCAGAAACCGGCCTGAGTGAAACCTTCATCGGCGATCCCAACGAAGCGGTCGCCGTGACCGGCGGCCTCTCCGGCAACAACCTGGTGCGCATCCAGGGTCCCGCCGGTACCATCGAGACCAGCCTGTTCAACCTCTCCGGCAAGGTTCTCGACTCCCGCCCGGCAACCCCGCTGACGATCGACCGCGCCACCTACGGCCGCACGGCCGAGGGCACCCGGATCGACCTGTTCGCCAACTCCAGCACCGATGCCGAGGTCTGCTATCGCGAAACCCTGGCACTGGTCGACAGCACGCCGCCCTCGCCCTGCCAGAGCGGACTGACCGGCGACAACAACGGCGCCTTCTTCGCCAGCGAGCCGGCCAGCCAAGGCCTGCCGCCCCTGGTGGTGCTCACTGCCAGCGACCCGAGCCAGACGCCCCGGCCAAGCTCGCTGTCGGCCCACCTCACGGATGTGGTGAAGATCGGCACCGCCCGCTACTCCTGGGCCGACAACCGCCTGACCATCGAGGCGAGATCCAGCGACGAAACGGCGATTCCCGACCTCGCCGCAGAGGGCTTCGGCCGCCTGGCCAAGTCGGGTACCCTGCAGACCCTCAGCGTGACCGGTCTGAGCCAGCCGCCGGCCAGCGTCACCGTGAAATCCGCTGCCGGCGGCGTGGACACCGAGCCGGTGACGGTGGTGGACCGCGCGCCGGTGGTCGCACCGAACGAGCCGCCGCGGGCCGTGGCCGACAGCGCCGCCACCAGCGAAGGCGTGCCGGTGACCATCGCCGTACTGGCCAACGACAGCGACCCGGACGGCGACACGCCGCTCAGCGTGATCGACCTGGCCATGACCGGCGGCTCCCCGGGCAACGTCGCGGCCAACGGCAGCACCCAGGCGATCTACACTCCGCCGAGCAGCGGGGTTCCCGCCGCAGGGCTGCAAGCCACCTTCACCTACCGGGTCCAGGACGCCCGTGGCGGCCGGTCGGAACCGGCGACCGTCACCGTCAACGTGGCCGCCAACCGGGCCCCGATCGCAGCGAACGACACCGCGAGCGCCATCGGCAACGGCACGCCAGTGACCCTCAACGTGCTGGCCAACGACAACGATCCGGAGGGCAACACGCCGCTGGCCATCGTCAACCTGACCCAACCGGCCGCTGGCCAGGGCAGCGTCTCCAGCAACGGCTCGACCCTCACCTACACGCCGCCGAGCGGCGTCACCGCGAACTTCAACACGACCTTCACCTACCAGGTCCGGGACAGCCTCGGCGCCGTCTCCGCCAGCGCCACCGTGACGGTCACGGTCACCGCGCCGGCCGTCCAGGAAAACCTGGTGGTGCAGAACGCCACCGTGCAAGCCAAGAACAACAACCGCTGGAACTGGGACATCCGGGGCACCACCAACGTGGTGAACGGCAACACGATCCGGGTGCTGGTCAACGGGGTCACCCTGGGGACGGCCACCCCCAACCCGAACGGCCGCTGGCAGATCAAGCTCAGCAACAGCAGCGTGGCGCCGCCGACCAGCAGGACGGTAACAGTGAACACCAGCCTGACCAGCAGGGTGATCGCCATAACCGTCCAGTGACCTCCACCCCATCCCCCCTCCGGGGGGATGGGGCGAAGCCGAACGCGGTCTTGGTGAGAGCGGCCTCGAAGACGGAATGCAGCACTCTGCCGCCAAGCCGTCTCGCGACGGGTCTACCCTGAAACAAGCTCCCAGCCACGGAACGCAGGCAACATGTACAACCCGTATTTCGGCTTTTCCGAGGCCCCCTTTTCCATCTCGCCCGACCCCCGCTACCTGTTCATGAGCGAGCGGCACCGAGAGGCGCTGGCCCACCTGCTCTACGGCCTGCAGATCGACGGCGGTTTCGTGCTGCTCACCGGCGAGGTCGGCACCGGCAAGACCACCCTCTGCCGCTGCCTGCTCGAACAGGTGCCGGAGCACTGCGACATCGCCTTCATCTTCAACCCCAAGCTGACCCGCCAGGAGCTGCTCAAAACCCTCTGCGAAGAACTGCACATCGTCCTGCCCGACGGCATCGGCGGCCTCAAGGCGCTGTTCGACCGGCTCAACGCCCACCTTCTGCAGAGCAACGCCAAAGGGCGCAAGACGGTGCTGATCGTCGACGAGGCGCAGAACCTCTCCGCCGAGGTGCTGGAGCTGCTGCGCCTCCTGACCAACCTGGAAACCCACCGGCACAAGCTGCTGCAGATCATCCTGCTCGGCCAGACCGAGCTGCGCGACATCGTTGCCCGTGAGGACATGCGCCAGCTCGCTCAGCGCATCGTCGCCCGCTACCACCTGGAACCGCTGTCGCGCCCGGAGGTCGGCGCCTACGTCCGGCATCGCCTGGCGGTCGCTGGAACCCGCGCCGTGCTCTTTCCGCCCCCCTTGCTGGAACGCCTCTATCGGCTGAGCGGCGGCACACCGCGGCTGATCAACGTGCTCTGCGACCGCGCACTGCTCGGCGCCTATGTGCAGGGCAAGGCCGCGGTGGACCGGCCCACCCTGGAAAGCGCCGCCCGCGAGGTGTTCGGCCCAGGCCACCGGAGCAGAGCGCCCGCCGCCGTGGCCGCGGCCCTCGGCGTCACCCTGCTCGCCGGCCTGGCAACGGTCGGCTGGCAACTGGTCCCCGCCCCGCTGTTCGCCGCGGGCCGCGGCGCCTTGGACAGCCGACTCGCCGCGGCGCCCCTCCCGGCCGACGCCACACCTCCGCCCTCGTCCGCCCCCTTGCCCGTACCGGCAACCGGCGTCCCTGGTCGCGACGAGAAACCTGTGCAGCCACCTCCTTCCACGCCACCGACCACCCCCCCGACGCAGGAGCACGAGCCACCCCCTGAGACGCCGCTGGAGCCGCCCGCCCCGGAACCCCTCGAACCACCGGTGGAGGACGTCGCCGGCCCTGCAACCGAGGATCACTGGCTGCACGAGGCGCAGGCGGTACGCGCCCTGTTCGGCCACTGGCAAGCCGCCATCCGCCAGCCGAGCGATCTCGACGGTGCCTGCCGGCAGGTCGAGGAAATGAGCCTGCGCTGCCTGCGCCAGCAGGTCGATCCGCAGTCCCTGGCCAGCCTGCCGCCCCCGCTGATCCTCGAACTTGCCCCGGCCGACGGCCCGCCCTTCCTCGCCACCCTGCTGGTGCGGGACAAAGGGCAGGCTCGGCTGGTCGTGGCCGGCGAAGTCCGCAAGGTCGCCCTCGCCGCACTGACGCGGCGCTGGAGCGGCCGCTACGTCCTGCTGCAGCAGGCGCCGCTGGCCCGCAGTCGGCGCCTGACCCTGGGCACCCGCGGCGCCGACGTGGCCTGGGTCGATCTGCAGCTCGCCCGCTGGGAAGGACAGCAGCCGCGCGCCGGCGATCCTCTGTTCGGCACGGAACTGGAACAGCGCGTGCGCAACTTCCAGCAAGCCCACGGGCTGCTCGCCGACGGCGTGGTCGGCACACAGACCCAGGAACGACTGGTCCGGCTAGGCACCACGGAGACGGCCGCACTGGCCCGCTAGAACTATTGATATGTCCTACATACTCGAAGCCCTGAAGCAATCGGAACACGCCCGCCAGCAAGGCAAGGCGCCGGACCTCAACAGCCTGCCGCCCCTGCTCGCGCCTCCCCGCCAGAGTGCCCGCCGCCCGCCGGCTTACCTGCTGCTGGCGCTCGGCCTGTCCCTGGCCGGCGCCGGCCTCGGCTGGTGGCGTCCCTGGCAGACTGCGGAGATCGTCGTACTCGCAGCCCAGGCGCCGCGCTCCGAAGCACCAAGCCCGCCGTCTGCTCCAGCCGCCCCCCCCAAGGCGGCAGCGCCTGTCGAACCAGCCGCTACGCCGGTCGCCCTCGCCCGGCCCCCGACCAGAGCCCCGCAAGCGCCGCTGATCCGTCTGGACCCGCAGCCCGCCGCACCAGGCCCCGCCCAGCCGCTCGTCTCCGCGCCACCGGCGGTGCAGCCCGAACCCACCCTGCCAGCTCCGTCCGGGCGGGTGCTCGGCTTCCACGAACTGCCCGACGAACTGCGCCAGAGCCTGCCGACCCTGGCCGTCTCGGGCTTTTCCTACGCCGACGAGCCGCAGCTGCGCATGGCGGTGATCAACGGACGCATCCTCCACCAGCGCGACCAGGTCGCTCCCGGCGTCGTCGTGGAACGGATCGCCAGCGACGGCGTGGTGCTGAACTACCGGGGCTTTCGCTTCCGTCCGCGCTGAGCATCCGTTCACGATCCGCTGCGCGCCGGCCATGCTGCACCGGAGTGCTCGCAGAGCGGACGCGCATCCGCCTTCTCTCAACCGTCACGTACAGACCCGGCTGCCTGCCGACAGAGGAATTGCCGAAAGAGTTTTTTCGGCTTCGGCCAAAGTTCGTCGCCGGGTATCGGTCGAAACATTGCCGACCGGCAGAGTTATCGGCCTGACAACTCTGCAAACCGACTCTTCTTCATCGCCAATCTTTGGCTCGAAAACTCTGCAGCACTTGGTTTGGAATGGACACCCCATGCTTTCCGGAAAGTGAACAACTGAATCCTGCAACCGCTTCGCTGGCTTTTGAAACATCAGCGTCTAGATTTGGCAGTCAACTATCACTGATTACAGGCTTGCAATGGAGTTCAATTGAGTGCATCCACACGATCCCAACCTGGAAACATCACTGCACACGCACGGTAGTTAATTTCCTTCATCAAATCATCGAGTGGATCGCGACATGAAATATTGGCACTTGCATGTTGCTCGCCAACCGATTGCATTCCTAACGCAGGGAGAGTGAGATGGAAAGAATCGACCATAAGAAAATATTCCTTTTGGGCAGGATGTCGTTTCTCATCCTGGTTGGTGGTGCAGGCTGGGTTGCAGGCAGTGCACAGGCGGGTGACGAAATGCCAGTGACCTCGGAGGAGGTCGGAAAGTCGAATGACAACGAACGGAGGAGTCAGCCGACCCAGCCACCCGAAGAACTGTCAACCTTGGTGGAAGAGTATCGCGCACACGACCCGAACGCCTCGTTTTCGTTTTTCAATGGCCACATCGACAGTTTTTCCACGACACCGAAAAACACTATTCCGGAGTACGCCGTCAAGGTTTTGAAAGCTCTCAAATTACCGACGCAAACCGCCGAACCATTGAAGATCCGGGAGCCGATTTTCTCGGGGACAGTGGAAAAGCAGAGCCATGATGTCGAAGCGAAACCCGACGAACAATTGCCTTATGTCGGCGAAGAGTCGCAGGAGCCGGAAAAGTCCAAAGGGAAAGCAAAAGAAGATTCCAGGGAAAGCTCCACCGATGAAGTGACGGAAGAGAACAGGACGGAAGCTACGTCCTCGCCCCACGAAATGCTGAAATGGGAGCGCCCGACAAAAGAGTTACTGGCAAAGGAAAAACAGGCTGCCTCAAAGATCCTGCAAGCCTTTCTCGAGCAGTATGGAAATCTCTTCGAGATCAGCGCGGAAGAACTCAATGAAAGCATGAAATTGATGGACTTCACGCATGGCGCCTACACAAGAAGGGCCATCTACAAACAGTTCTACTCGAAAAATGAGGCCATCCTGTATGGCAAAACCATCGTGCAGTTCGATGTCAACTGGAACGTGGTCGGTATCAGTCGAATGATCGTGACGCCACAGAAATTCCCCCTGGACAAGTTGAAAGCCGGGATACCGAGCGACAAGGCAATCAAGATCGCCTCGAACGCCATGGAGGGTTGCACGAGCGACGACGCAAAACCGCTCGTGGTAGAGCCATCGATCGACCTGATCCGCAAGAGACGGGTCTGGAACGTCGAACTGACTTCCAGGCGGGGAGCATGCCATTGGCGCGTCATCGTGGATCGCGCGGAAGGCACGGTATTGAACGTGAGTGACCTGGTCAGCCAGGCCTACAACGATGCGAAGGTGAATCGCTGGTATTTCTCGGGCGGCGACCTGTTCAGTCCGCAGCAAATCGTCTCGACGAATCAATATACGCGGAACGATCGGCGCCTGGAGCATGACTTCTTCTACATGATGAATGATCATCGTTGCGAAGGCAGTGCGGAAGCCGACTGCCCCCTCACGCCGCAGGTTGGCGATACCTGGTGTGCAAACGCATACGGTACCGATAATGGATCGTCCTATATCCGTGCCACCCGAAGGCTTGATCGGGATTTCGTCTCGTATTTTCCGGGCGGCGAATCGGAAACCTTCGGCGAGACCAATGCCTATTACTGGGGGCGCTGGTTCAGCCAGTGGCTGAAACCCTCTCTCGATGCCCTGGGAGTCCTGCCGAGTTCCGCAAGCGATTATCCGCGCGTGCTCATCATCAGCAACGCCTGCACGGAGGAGAATCGCTCCTGGTACAACGCTGCCTTTGCCGTCACGACCGATGACGACAAGGGTGAAGGAGGCGGCGTGATTCGCCTTGCCCACAAGGATCCTGCAGGCTCATCCGATAGCAATGCGGGCTGTCAAGGCGGCGGCTGCTTCGTCAATCCAAGTGAACTGCACCACGAACTCAATCATTTCTATTTGCGGCGCTACCATGCCGTGGATAGCGATCTGGACTGTGGTGGGTCGAACGAGTTGCAGTTGACGCACGAGGGAATACTGGGCACCGCAGTACCTCATGCCTTTTGGCATGATTACTACAATGTCGGCTATGCCCCGACCGATACGAACAAGCTGTATTTCTCAAACTCGAGCGTCGGCCGAGTTCATACGAATGATACCGATCTGTCGAAGTTGACAGACTTTTCCTGCGCCAATGCTGCCAGCACCAAAGCCCCTTATAGTGCAGGGCGCGTGGTCGGGCAGGCCCTGTGGAAGTTCTATCATGGAAAAAAAGTCGATGGCGCCACCATCACCAACACCTGGTATCCCAGTACCGATACGGACTTCAACACACTGGTGTACTGGGCTGCCGAGTTACAATCCGGTTCCACCCTCAAGGACAGGTATGAATTCGCCAATCGCATAATGGAAATTCTGGACAAGTACAGCAACTGGTCCAGCTCCGGAAAAAGCGATTACTGCGCCATTTTCGCCACTCACGAACTTGAAGACCGCATCAACCCAGAGTACTGCAATTGACCGGCCGTGGTTGGTCGTTCGCCACGCATGTCCGGCCGAAACATGAACAGGCGCATGCAGGTTGATGGTTCGTCGAGCCATCGAACGGGCCGGGCCCTCCTGCGGGGGCCCGGCCCGTCAGCCTCGTAGACGTGCCTCCGCACGCCTATCCAGCCGCGAATTGCGCCCCCCAGCAATGAGCAGGCGAAGCAGGGCCACGCTCAAAGCCGCCACTCCAACCCCGCGTAAACACTACGGCCGTCGCCGGGCAGGAACTGGGCGCTGTCCTGGTCGCGGGCATCGGCGATCACCCCGGTGGTGGCGGCATAGCGGCGGTCGGAGAGGTTGCGCCCCTCGATGAAGAAACCCAGCCCCTGCCCCGGCCGGTAGCCGGCCTTCAGGCCCCAGAGGGCGTAGCGGTCGGCGTACAAGGTTTCCGCATGGTCCACCGCATAGTGGGTCGGCACCCACTCGAAGGTCGGCCCGGCGTACCAGCCGGCGCGCTGCCAGAGCAGTTCGCCCTTGACGAAGTGGCGCGGCATGCCGGCCAGGCGGTTATCGCCGTAAACCTCGTCGTCGTCGAAGCGGAAGTCGTTGAACAGGTACTGCCCACGCAACACGAAGGTGCCGACCGACCAGGCGCCGCCCAGTTCGACGCCCTGGTGCAGGGTGCGGTCGGCGTTGACCGTGCCCAGCGGATCGCCGTTGGCGTCGTTGAGCGCCAGCAGCTCGTCGCGGATCTCGCTGCGGTAGACCGCCAGGTCGAGGTCCACGCCGTCACGGTTGTAGCGCAGGCCGGCCTCCCAGGCCCTGGCCCGCTGCGCGTCGTTCTTGCTCACGATCTGGCCGCCGGTCAGCTCGCTGAAGGTCGGTGGCTCGTAGCTCTGGCTGAAGTTGGCGAATAGCTGCACGCCCTCGGCCAAGTCGTGGCGCACCCCAAGGCGCGCGAGGCGGCCGACGTAGGTCGCCTCGAAGGATTCGTCCTGGAACACGCAACGGCTGGTGACCGAGGCGCTGCATTTGAAGCGGTCGTCGACCTCGCGCTCCTGGTGCAGCCAGGCCAGCCCGCCGATCAGCGCCCAGCGCTCGGCCAGCGGGATCTCCAGCTCGGCGAAGGCATTCAGGTTGCGCGCGGTCTGGCGCAGCTCGTTGAGCTTGCGCCCGGCGTGACCGCCGACGTTCTGGTGACGCACGTCATGGTTGCGCCCGTGGCTGGCCTCGATGCCGCCGGTCCAACGCCAGCCCTGGCGCTCCCACTTGTGAGTGAGGCGCAGACCGTAGTCCTCGCTGTCCACGTCAAGCACCTGATAGATCGGGTGCCAGAGATCCTTCTCGCTGTAGAAGCTCGCCAGTTCCAGGCTATGGCCGCCGTCCAGCTCCCAGACGGTGCGGTTGCCGATCCGGTCGAGGGTGAAGTCGCGGCGCTGGTCGTTGCGCAGGTTGCCCACTGCGGCCTGTTCATCGTCGTCCTGCATCTGCGCCTTGGTGAGGTTGCCCGGCAGTTCGGAGTCGGTTTCCACGTGGGTCAGGTAGAAGCGGGTGGACAGGCGCTCCGTGAGCCGCCCGCCGAGGTTGGCGAAATAGCGCTGGTTGTCCTGCTTGGCATGGTCGCGAAAGCCATCTTGGGAGGAGTCGCTCAGGCTCAGGTAGGCATCCCAATCGCCGAAATCCTCAGCTACCGCCATGAACAGCCGGTGATAGTCGAAGCTGCCGCCCTCGTAGCGCAGGTCCACCGGCGGTGCGCTCTTGCCGGTGGGCGCGACGAAGTTGACCGCCCCGCCGAGGGTCGCCGTCCCGTAGTGCCAGGCGTTGGCGCCGCGCAGTACCTCGATGTGGTCGGTGGCCAGCGGCTCGATGACCTGGAAGTCGAAACTGCCATCGGCCAGGTTGACCGGCGCGCCGTCCTGCATCAACAGCAGGCCGCGGCCGTGGAAGGTGCGCTGCAGGCCGGAGCCGCGGATCGACAGGCGCGACTCCTCGGAACCGAAGCGCGGCTGGACGAACACCCCGGTGGCCATCCCCAGGGCGTCCTGCAGGGTGCTGCTGCGGCCGGTCTTGTAGGTTTCCCCGTCGACCAGCGTGGCGCCGCCGGGAATCCGCGCGAACTCGGCGCGCTTCTCGGCCAGGGTCGGCGCGGTCGGGTCCGACGCACGGCGGCCGTCGATGGTCATGCTGTCCAGCTCGATCTGTTCGGCCAGGACAGGGGTTGCCAGGCCGGCGCTCAGCGCCAGCAGGCTCAGAATGGATGAAGGGCGCATCCCGTTCTCCTGAAGTTCTTCTTCGTTCCATGTCGGGCATGGCCCGGCCGTGGCCGGAACCACACCGAAGTCTCGGGAAAGGTCGGCGCGCATGCTCCCGATTCGGGCTAGCCCGAAGAGGAACGGCGGCGACGTCGCACAGGAATCAGGGGGCGCGGGGGTTGGCCGGCGGCCAGTGCTGGCGGGGCGGCGCCTTGCCACACGGCGCCAGGCGGCGGCACCACTGGCGCGGCGGGCGCAGCCAGGTGCCCAAGACGAACAGCAGGGCCAGGTCGACGAGGGCGAGGACGCTGCAGAGCGGGCAGCTGACGAAAGCCGGGGTACCGTCCGGAGCAGGATCGCCAAGGTCGCCATCCAGCGTCGGTCCGGCATGCCCCATCGCAGAACAGAACAGACCGCCCACCCCGGCCAGCGAGAACCCGGCCGACAGCCCATGGCCGATGCTGCAGTGCAACGAGCCCAACAGGACGCTGAAATACAGCATCCAGGCGATCAGCGAGCGGTGGTTACGCGCAGAGTCCATGGGGACGGGAGACGGGCCGAAGGTTCGAGGGACTGAGAATCTACCCGATGATCGCGCGCCAGACAGCACTTCGCAAGCGACGGAAGAACAGGCAACGCCGCGCAGGAACAGATAAAACCGTTGGAGCGATCCTGACCGCGACGCCGACGCCGCCTCCGGCAGCAACAGCGCTGCCCAACCGTCCGGCGCCGGGCAGTCCGTTCGGACCCATGCCCCGCCCCCGAGGTGATGTCCGAGGAACTCATCGGCGTGATGTATTTCACCCTGGCGCTATCGCGCTTGCTCGGCCTGGCGATCGCCCGACGTTAGACTCGGATCAGACCCGCTCCCTGCCTGCGAGGCCCCATGAACCAGTCACTGGAAATCCGCTCCCCCCTGGCCGCCGAGCTCGACCTGCGCGCCCACTGGATGCCCTTCACTGCCAACCGCAACTTCCAGCGCGATCCCCGGCTGGTCGTCGCGGCGCAGGGCAACTACCTGACCGACGACACCGGGCGGCAGATCTTCGACAGCCTCTCCGGCCTCTGGTGCTGCGGCGCCGGTCACGGCCGCCGGGAGATTGCCGAAGCCGTGACGCGCCAGCTCGGCATCCTCGACTATTCCCCAGGCTTCCAGTTCGGCCACCCGCTGTCCTTCCGTCTGGCGGAAAAGATCGCCAGCCTGACCCCGGCCGGCCTCGACCACGTGTTCTTCACCGACTCCGGCTCGGAATGCGCCGACACCGCGGTGAAGATGGCCCGCGCTTACTGGCGCCTGAAGGGCAAGGCCAGCAAGACCAAACTGATCGGCCGCGCTCGCGGCTACCACGGGGTGAACGTCGCCGGCACCGCCCTCGGCGGCCTCGGCGGCAACCGCAAGGCCTTCGGCCCGCTGATGGACGTCGACCACCTGCCGCACACCCTGCTCGCAGAAAACGCCTTCAGCCGCGGCCAGCCGCAGCACGGGGGCCCAGCGTTGGCCGACGAACTGCTCAAGCTGATCGAGCTGCACGACGCCTCGAACATCGCCGCGGTGATCGTCGAGCCGATGTCCGGCTCGGCCGGCGTCCTGGCCCCCCCCACGGGCTACCTGCAACGGCTGCGCGAGCTCTGCGACCGCCACGAAATCCTGCTGATCTTCGACGAAGTCATCACCGGCTTCGGCCGCACCGGCGCGCTGTTCGGCGCCGAGCGCTTCGGCGTGGTGCCGGACATTCTGAACCTCGCCAAGCAGCTCACCAACGGTGCCATTCCCATGGGCGCAGTGGTGGCGACCGGCGAGATCTACGACACGTTCATGCAGCAGGCGCTGCCCGAGCACGCGGTCGAGTTCGCCCACGGCTACACCTACTCCGCCCACCCGGTCGCCTGCGCCGCCGCCCTCGCCGCGCTGGAGCTGCTGGAGCGAGAAAGCCTGGTGCAGCGGGCAGCGGAACTCGCCCCGCACTTCGAGAACGCCCTGCACGACCTGCGCGGTACGCGACACCTCCTCGACATCCGCAACTGCGGCCTGGCCGGCGCCCTGCAGCTCGCCCCCCGCAACGGCGACACCACGGTGCGCCCCTTCGAAGCGGCCATGCGCCTCTGGCAAAAGGGCTTCTACGTGCGCTTCGGCGGCGACACCCTGCAGTTCGGACCGACCTTCACCAGCTCCAGCGCGGAACTCAACCTCCTGTTCGACGCCGTGGGCGAAGTGCTCGGTGGGATCGACTGAGAACTGGGCCAAGCTTGGCAGCCTCGCATTTCGAGTCGATCAGAGGGGTAACAGTGCGTGCCATAGGGATACGCTTCAAAAGCGAACCGGCGTATCCCTAAACGCCCCTGAAAGCGCGGGTAATCCAGATAAAAGGAAGAGAGTTCAGGGACGAAAAACCGCTACAAGGGCCGGTTTCTCTGGGGTTTCCGTCTCACTCGGGGGAACTCGGTAGTAAGCGGAGGAACGTATATGGTGCTTGGATGGGACTCGAATACACTACGCTAAAGCCGCATAATTACTTGAATTGACAGCTTTCAAATTGCTTTCGTATACCTAAACATATACCTAAAACCGAAAGTACCCCCCTTCCTGCCTGCTGGGATGACGCCATGCTGGCGCTGGTGATCGTCGTCACTCTCCGTCCTCGGGGTGGTGGTCGGCAGGTATTACGCCGATGGGTGGATCAGGCCGGCAGCCTCAACCCCAACTGGCGGGCGACTTCATCTGGCGACAGGCCGTCGCGCAGTCGGCGGTGGGCTGCTCGGGTCATTTCGTCCAGGGCGCGCTCCTCGAACTTCTCCGCCATCGCTGCGGCCTTCCTGACGATCAGCAGCGCCAGCTCAGGCGGGAACGGCACCGGCTGGCGCTGGCGGTCGTAGTCGTCCAGGTAGTTGCGTTGAATGGCGGCCATGGGTCGTGCCCTCTCTGGTGGTCTGGTCGGCATAGTGTGCCTTGCCGGTGGCCGCCTCGCGTGCGCGTGCGTACTGCTGCGAGAAGTCGGGCAAGCAGTCGGCCACCTGCTCGGCAGGAGGCCTCAGATCGGGGTATCCTTCCAGGCGATCATCCATCAGCAGCCGGCGCGGCGAACATCTCCCGCGTTTTAGGGCGATCACCACGCGCACGCGGGGCCTGCCGGGCTTCGTGCGAATTTCGGACGAAGCGGTCAGCTCCTCGCGCGCACTGGTCGGTAGATCAGCCGAGTTTTGGGCCGATGTCCGAAACCGCCACGGCGGCGGTTTGAGCATCCGAGCATGATCCAGTTCTGGATCATCCTCCCCATATGGGGGAATGAGGCGTGCTCAGTGAGACGTTTTGGTCTCAGTGAGACTGATCGATCTGTCTCGGCTCTGCTGGTCCGAATCGGACCTGTTGGTCTGTTTCGGCGCAGAGTGCCATTCCCGGCACAGTGTGTTGATTTCGACACGGTGGCGGCCCGGCCACAGTGTGGCGCTCTCGCCACTCAGGGCAGCACCAGGGCGAGAAATCCCGCTTCGCAGTGCGCGCCTCGGAGTGCGAACCAACCATGCGAACCAATCGTGCGTACCGGGTGCGTACCGGCCTGCGTGAGCGGATCGCCCCTTCCCGATCAGCGTCACGGAAAACGGGCATTTGGCTGTTAACCGCCGCTGGTAACCAGGGCTGCAAACCTGCTTGCCCGTGGATACCTCGATGGATACCAGCGTCTGGATACCGGCGATGGGGCCACCTCCCGAAATACCCCCAAAGCGGGGGATTTTCTCGGTGGTCGGGCAAAGGCCGCAATTCCGGCCTTTCTGCGCGCGTAGGAGTGGTGACTTTCCGGTTACCACTGGTGACTCGTGCGCTCACACCCCTTAAGGTGCGTCCATCGGCGGAAACAATATCCCCCACCCGGTACGCTTTCTGGCTATCTCAACAGGCAGAGAACGGCCAAAAGCAGACAAGCTTTGAGGCTGGCTGCCGGCTTCACCGCAGGCCAGGGAAAGAGCAACCACCAGCATCAGGGACTTCTTCATTTGGCAACATCGCACATGAAGAGACATGAGGAGCCCTGAGTGTTCAGTTATAGCGTTTTCTCGCTCAATCCCTACAGGGAGGCTACCATCGCGCCAGGAACTGTACTGAGGGATCGCGATGAGCGTTGACGGAATACGGCTCGGAGAATTCCAGCTAATCGAGTCGGGGATAGCCGGCGCAGGACATAAGCGCTACATCGGGGAACGATTCATCTGCCGCTTCTGCGGCCGTAGCCGTGAATCCGTGGACTTCAAAAAGAAGGCCCATGCTATTCCTGAGTTTCTCGGAAACCATCAACTCATCCTCAACTCGGAATGCGATAGCTGTAACGAGTACTTTGGCAACACGATCGAACCGCACCTGGAGAAGTACACACACCCCTTCAGGACTCTGACTGGGGTCACGAACAAGGCTAGGAAAACCCCTAAGCACTGTGACGAAAAAATCGATGCCCTTCAGTTTGATCGCCACACAAACCATATGACCGTCGTCCTGAACGACGACGTAGCGTTCAGGCATCACGATAATCACGTTTCCTGGGTTATGCAGAGGAAGCCGTTTGTACCCTACATGGCTTACAAGGCACTCTGTAAAATTGCCGCCTCGGTCGCCAATGACAGGTATCTTCCCCTCTTCAAGCCCACTCTCGAATGGCTGAACCCGCTCTCTACTCGCGAGCTCAGCATTAGCCCGACCGTCGTAATCGAGACTCTGACACCAGGGACAAGATATACCTCGTGCGTCTACAGGCTCTATTTTCGGAACACCAACACGTTCCCACACTGCCTCTTCTGGATTGCCTTTGGAAGCTATGCCCTGATGACCTTCGTGCCTACTTGGCTGGACTTTGGCGCTGGGGTAGCCCTCCAGTCCAAACTGCCTTACGTCCCCGACATCCGGTCGGAAGAAGAAATCGCCAGGTTCGGGCAGCAATTGCATACTGAACGTGATTTTTCGTCTAGAGAGCTCACCAGCTTCTCGCATGAAGTCCACATGCGGTTCGAGTCTATTGAAGAGGAAGCTATACCACCAGAATAAGGCTCAAGTCCCAACATTACACTACTGACGCCACAACTGGTCCAGAACCACCGTGCGCGCCTTGGGGTGTTTCCACCGATGGAAACGGTGTTTCCTCCCGCGTGGGGGGTGTTTCCATCGGCGTTAACGGTGTTTCCTGCGGCGTAGCCGCGTCACCTTGCCTGCCGTTCCTCCTGCGCCTTCCGAATAGCGCGCTGAGCGACTGCCGGGATAACTCCCATCTCGCGTGCCAGCGCCTTGGCATCCAACTGCTCGCCGGCGGCCAGGCGCTCACGAACAGCCGGCAGAATGCCCGGCACCGTCTTCGGGCCGGGGGCGCGCTCGGTACCCTGCTGGGCCGATCCGATGGCCAGGGCTTGCCCCGCGGTGGTGGCCATGGGACCAACGCTCGGGGCCTGCTGCCGTACGGCCCCACGCAGGGCATCGAGCCCGCCCTGCTTGGTCAGCACGTCGGCGATGGCGGCGTCGGACTTTGAGCCGAGAGTGTCACGCACGTTCTTTCCGGCGCGCCGCACGACCTGCGCGAACAGGCCGCCGACAGGCGTTCCGGTGAAGGCGCTGACCGCCAGGTCTCCGAAGATGCCTTCCGCGCCATCCATTTCGGCCATCCTGCGAGCCGTCGCACTGTTGCCGAGCGAGCGGCGGGTGGAGGTCAAGACGCCTTCCTCGAAGTTGATCGTGTCGTCCCATCGTTGCCGGGCGGCGTCGTCCGGTAGCATGGCGTCGACCTTGGCGCGCATCGCCGGGCTTCGCAGATCCCGCAACAGGTCCGGGAGCCTGGCCTTCTTCTCTCGCATATTGTTGATGATGCTCGATACGGCGCCGATCCGATAAGCCTCCAGCTCTGACGGGTTCATCTTCGACAACTCGTCTGCCAGCTCTTCGGCACTCACGTTGCCATTCATGATGGTCTTGCCCTTGTTTATGGCTTCGATGTACTGGGAGTGCCCAGCCCACGAGGCTCTGGCCTGGCGATAGGTCGGGCTGGCGTCGTCCATCAGGCCAATGAGTTTGGTGCGAATGCCCTTGATGACACGGGCCTCGTCAAGGTCGCCGGACTTCTCCAGGGTGCCCACCTTGGAGTCGAGGTACTTCTTCACGAAGTCCAGATCCCCGGTGGATGGCACGCTGGCCACGGTGAAGGTCCCATCGTCCTTGAGGTCGATGAACTTGCCGTAGAAGTCGCGGCCCTCATTGGCGGCGCGGCGCTCGGCGCCCTTGTACGCCTCCTGCATGATCGGGCGTTTGAACAGGTCTTCCAGTTCCTTTGTCCACGGCACCGGCTCGCGATAGGCCTGCTCGTACAGTGGCCCGGCTTCCCTTGCCCGCTGCTTCATCGTTTCCTCGATGGCTCTGAACGAATGGCGTCGCTCGCTGCCCGATGCTTTGCCGATCCCATCGGCTGCGTTGCGCACGGTGTCGCGCTCATTGCGTGTCCAGGACAGCGGCGGGCCTACGGAGGGCGCCATCCCGGTCGAGCTTGAAACGGCTCCCGGCTGGGCGGTACCAAAGGTCACGTCCTCCAACGTGTCGCCGAGGCGTTGCCCCTGTCCTTGCTGGCGTTCGGTCAGCGCGGGAATGACCTGTGTGCGGCCAGCACCAGGCGTCTGCGCCACTCGCTCGAGCAGACCCTGCACGTTCTCGCCGCCGGCATCGGCTGGCATGGCAGAGCCAGGGTAGCGCTGCTGCAGATCCTCGGCCTTCTGCGCGAACTGCTGGCCGGTCATACCGTCGCGCTGGATCGCCCGGTCTACCTGATGCAGGGCGGAGCGCTCGGGCGAGGTGGCTGCGCTGTAGGCGCCCTTGGCGCCACCGACCACGGCCGGCACGGCCCCGCCCACGGCTCCACCGATCAATGCGCCATCGGCCGCCCCCGGCATGCGCTCCAGCGGGTTGCCCTCGGCGGACCCGGCCCCGTACAGGCCGCCATAGGCCGCGCCTTGCAACGCGCCTTCGGCAACGGACTGCGCGACGGTCGGCTTCGGCAGTTGGCTGGCTGCGCGGGTCAGTGCTCCGCCGGCGCTCGGCAAGGCGCTGGTCCCGCCAGTGGCCAGCGCCGGGAGCAGCCCGCCGACCGCACCGCCCGCCCCGCTGACAACCGGATGCTGCTCGCGTGCGACCTGATTGAGCGCGCGCTCGCCGGCGACGTTCTTGTCGTAGCGCTCCTTCCAGGTGTCGCCGTCATTCTTGGGGACTGCCGGCCTCTTCGGCTTCCGGGTAATCATTGAGCCAGCTGTGTTGATCCTCGGCCATCACGGCTTCCTCCGCACAACGCCATCGGGTCCAGTGAAGAGCGACCCGGAGGGCAAGGCCTCCACGTCAGCCCGAGACGCGACACGCACCGGTGCGGTAGCCGCCGCCGGGGCGCTCTCGTCGGACTGGCGGCGTCCATCGGCTACAGGAGCCGCAAGCTGCTGAGCACTGCCCATGCCGTTACGGATCGACTCCAGGGCGCGCGTTCTCGCCTCGGCCTTCTGATTCAGAACCTCTTCGCTGTCGCCCGGCTGGGGCAGGTACATCCGGCCGTAGATCGCCATTTCCTGATCGGTGATGGCTGCGCCGGTGTCCTTGCGCAGGATGCTGGCCAGCAGCTCGCGGCCAGACTGTTCGGCCTGCTGCCGCTCGGTAGAGACAAGGGTGTTGGCAACAGACGAATCCCCGACCCAAGGCGCCCCGCGAATCATGGTGTCCACCACGCCGCGCACGGCACCTCGCTCACCGGAGGATCGCGCGGTCAGGGCATCCCCCTGCTGAGCCAGCTGCGCATTGGCCTCGTTGCCACGGCTGTAATAGACAAGATCCTTGCTCTGCTGCTCGGTCAGCTTGGTATTCGGACCGGCGGCAGCCTGTGCCTTCGCATAGGCACCAGGGTCTCGCGCCAGCAGGTACTGCCGCTCGATAGCGGTGCGCTCCGCTTGGGGAAGGTTCGGGTCTTGCAGCTTGGTCAGCAGCGCTCCGGCGTTGACCTTGTTCTGTAGATCGAGGCGGGCAGCCTGCCGCTCCAGGGCAGGGATACCGCTATCGACGGTCTGTCGCTTGACCTGACGCTCCAGGGCGCTGTCAGCCTCGACATTCGCCAACTCCCGAGCGCGCAGCTGGCGATCCAGGTAGGAGTTGATACCGCTCTGGCGCAGCTGCTGCCCCTCCAGCCGGTTGCGCTCCATGGCCACGTCGGTGCCGTACTTGAGCCGGCGGCGGGCCTCCATGTCGCGGTCTTCCAGGCTCCCGCGGGTGCTGTCGGCCACGACGGTGAAGTTGCCGGTATCACCGATGCCGCCCCTGTTCGCTTTAACCATTCCTGCCCGCTCGGCATTGGCGCGCTCGAAGCGGTCGAGAGCGAGGCGGCTATCGCCGTCCTGTCCCTGGGAGAAAGAGCCGAAGCCGTCGCCGATGTTGGCCAGCGATCCACGCGGCAAGGCGTTCGGATCGTTGCTCCCCGATGCCAGCACGCGCGCACCGTCCGGCGCCGACATCGAAGCAAGACGAGAGGTTGGGCCGATGCCAAGCTGCTGCGTGCTAAAGCGCCCCTGCGCGGCCTGCTGGTTGCCGGGTGCGTTGGAGAACTCGGCAATGCCGCCGACGCCGCGCGCGACAATCTCGCCGCCCTGGGCGCCCTTGCCTATCCCGGTGAAGCCCCAGCCCCCCGGTTGCGACGGCACATCGATTGCGCTGCGCTGGCCAGGCGGCTGCATGGGAGAACCGTCCGGGGCGGAAAGCTGCCTTGGTACCGCTCCGCCAGCTTTAACGCCGAGCGGGACAGAGATGCCAGGTAGCGGAGCGCCAGCAGCTGGGCGGTCAGGAAGCCCGGCAGCCCGGCGGGTAGCGCTCTGGATGTTCTGGGAGGTCAATCCGCCGACCCCCAAGCCTGCTGGCGAGCCAGCTACCGCTGTGCCCGCGCCTGGATAGCTCGTGAGGGGGGCGGGCTTGCCCATTTCAGTCTGGCGGGATCTGGCTCGAGGGATATCGCCGGCAGTACCGCCGGCGGCGTCGTATTCTGGTGCGATCATGGATGGCGTTCCGGTGTGGTGTTGGAGCTTTCAGCAGATGTGACCCCCGCAAAGCACGCAATCACTGGAACGCCAGTCGGAGAAGAAACTACCCGTTCGCCATCGTGAAGCTGTCCATCCACCTACGGCCGCGCAACTGCGGGCACAACGCCTCCGCCCAGCCAGCACCTCGCATCCGGCGCATCTTCACCGTCTGCCACTTCAAGCCCCGCTCGGCGGCCCACTCGGGGGCCTCCTTGGTTTCTCCGTCGAGCGTCACCAGCGTTGAAGCCGCGCATATACAGGTGTTCTTTCGAGCCCTCTGCACTGCGTCTTCACGCGGCTCAGGATTCAGCGCATCGGCCCACGTCTCTCCCCGGTTGCGCCGCGTCCAGACAGCTGCCCAGCTAAGCTCGCGTTCTTCTGCCCACACCTTTGCCTGCTTGGTCACCCCTTCTAGCGTAACCATCTCGGCAGTCGAACAAAGAATGACTCTGCGCATTTCACCCCCCCACCGTGTCCAGGTGCGGGCGACGCTATGTGACTGGGGCCAATGCAACAGAGGACGGCAGCAGCTCGCGGGCGAAGGTGACAGGCATCGGTTGAGCGAATGCTCAGCAGACGTTCAATGAACGCTGAACGTGGGAGCGCCGAGTGTGGCCCGGCCAGCAGGGATCTGCACTCTGGCGCGCAATGGTGGAGAAACGGTCGTGTAACGGTGAAGTAACGTTACAAGCCAGTGCCGAGCACCGCCTTGGCGATGCCTGGCCCAGTGCCTGTCTGGTGCTGACCACTGCCCAGGCAGGCTGGGCCGTCGATGTGACGGCTCAGGTTGGGCCGGTGACTGTGCGTGACCGATCATGACAGCGCGTGACACGCTGCTGGCAGTGCTCGGCCCAGTGCCAGGTGCGGCCTTGGCGATGCTGTTCAGTCAACTCGGCAGGGCTTGCGCAACAGATCGGACAGCGGCAAACCAGATGCCCGCCCCGGATTGGCCGGCGATCATTCCCGGCTTTCCGGGTATGTAGAAAGACCGGATCTGGTAATGCCGAAATCCCGGTAATTCCCCCTGATTTGGGGTATTTGGCCTGCGCCATCAGGCCCACGGTTGCTGCTAGGTGATGCCGGATTTTCCGACATCAAAGCCGCCAGGGCTGGACCTCGATGCCAGGTGCGAACCGATGCCGCGAACCAGTGCGATGCGCTCAGCGACCGGCGCAGGGCTTTCGTCGGTGCGGAAACTTTCACTGCGGACATCCGTGCGGACACTTTCCGAAATGTCCGCACCATTGTCCGCACCCTGCTGAGCTTCCTTTTCACGCCCGCGCCGGTTCGTTTTTCGCCACCCGTTGCCAACCTGTGAGGTATCCAGCAAACCCGCGTCATTCCTGAATAGAAGCCCCTTTTCAAGGGCGCAGCGAATCTGCTTCTCGTCGCAGCCTTAGCGCTTGGTGAGCTCGCGGATGGCGATGAACTCTTGGCATGGTGCGGACAACTTTTTGAACCTCATAGCCGGGGATGAATCGCGGCGCGCAATGCCCTCGATGCGAAAACGCCCAGGAGGGACCCATGAAGGGGGGGGCCTGTCACTGCCCTGGCGATGCTCGGCCCGGTGCTGGTCTGGTGCTGCTCACCCCCAGGAGAGTGCTTGTCGCCATCCTTGGCGAGTGGGCCAGTCCTTCATCTGTGCCAGCAGTTGCCGGGCGTTGGGCGGCGCTCCGCTGAGGGCTTGGGCGAGCTGTGCGGCCTTGCTGGCGGTAGCATCGCGTACTGGGGGCAGCGTGTGGCATTTCGCGCATGAGCGTCTACATTCAATAATCAATCGGCACAAGTCGATAGGCCATGGCTGACATGTCCTTCAGAGTAGGTGAACTAAACGAAACAAGGATGTAGAAGTGTTATCGGGCGTATAGTGCTCAATAAATAGCCAGGCACACAAATGGAACGTATTCTTCGATATGACAGTCGCGAATTGGCTGCCGCTGCGTCAGAGCAAATGTATGACGAAGAGTGTTCGCTCAAGGGTTGTCTAACATCAAAAATCGAGCGCACTACAAAGTACAAATTTAGTGTGCGGGAGAATATTTTGAGCGGGCAGTTTGGCTTGCATGTTCCAGAAATCTATTGGGCAGAACTAAGCCAAAAGTATCATAATGGGATCTCCCTTAATAACCCGCTATGGATTGATGAACAATTTATAAATGGCGAGCCACACTTAGCCATAGGAAGTGGTGTGTTTGGGTTTGAAATAGTTGACCCTAAGGAAAAGCGAAAGATTCTAGAGGGTAATTTCTCTCCAGAGTTGCTTGCCGAGACACGCAGCACGGTACGGCGTTACGACTCTATCGTTCGAGAAAAAGCGGCAGACCATATCAATGCAATATTAAAAGCAGACGATGCGAGTCGACGTCGCCAGCTGGAAACGATAGATCCTTTTGCCTTCGAAGAGTTGACCGCTGAGCTTCTAAATGACAATGGGTTTGATGTGTTTTTAACGCCACGGTCAAACGATGGTGGCAAGGATATCATCGCGGCATATCCCGATAATGGCGGCATTGTGCTAGTGATCGTTGAATGCAAGCGCCGAAAGGTAGAAAAAACGCTTGGTCCGCCTGAAGTCCGTGCTCTGCTGGGAACGTATTCAGTCGAAAGTGCTAAGGGGAAGGGGTTTACTTTTGCCATGATGGTAACGACCGCTAGGAAACTTGGGCCTGCCGGTTTGGAGTGCGTCGATGTGGTTACCCACTTATCGGTGAAGACGTATGACAAACTAATGGAGTGGATAGAGTCCTACGGCAAAATCCGAAATGATCTTTGGGTGCCACAGCAGTTCAAGAACGTCATGTAAGAGTGCGCTTGGCCAAGTAATATTGTCGAAACTACCAGTTCCGGCAGTCTCGACTGAAACAGGTAGTTTCGCCGGTGCCGACCACCAAGGCATTGAGCCCTGACAACCGGCGGGAGAGCTACTTGCCGACCACCCGCAGCTTGGGCGCCAGCTTCGGCCCGAATGGCGCCCCCGGGGCGAATGGATCGGGCAGCAGGTGCCTGGGGGTTTCCTTGATGAACTCCATCATGGCCGCATGGCAGGCGCTGAACAGCGGCCCGTCTTTCCAGTCGGGGTCGTGACGGTCGGCGCTGTCCTCCAGGCCGGCGACGAATATCAGGTCGCTGATGGTCGTGTGTCCAGCGCGACAGGCCATTTCCCGGTGAGCCGGGTTGATGTTCAGCAGGTCGCACAGCCTCTCGAAGCCAATCGACTCGTCCAGTTGCTCGCTGTCGTGCAGCAGGGTGCGGCCGAGGCCCGTCAGTGCATGGCGCAGGATGTCCAGCTCGGTGGCCATGTGCTCGTCGGCCTGCCGCTCCAGCTCGGCCACGCGGGTGGCGGTGAACGGCAGGAAGGCGCGCAGCTTCCCGGCCTCACGGCGCAGGGCCCGGCGCTCGTCGTGGATGGCCTCGCGCTCCCGGACGAACAGCCGGCAGAGGCGCCGAGTGGCGATCAGCCGGGCGCGAGGGGTGGAGTCGGGATTGCCGGCGATGTCGGCGAGGATGCGGGTACGGGTGCGGGGTTCTTTCATCGGGGCGGTTCCAGATGTCGGGGTGTGGGCGAAACCGGCATGGCGCCGGCTTCGATCAGGGTCGGAAAAAAATCCGGGGCGGTGTGCGGGGTTCAGCCGATCAGGTTTTCCAGGATGGCGTCACCATCGGCGCCATCGATCTGCTGGTGCTCGATCAGGTAGCGCAGCACGGCCTTGGCCTCGTCTCGGTTTCGGGGACGCATCTCGGCCAGCAGGCCGAACACGAACCGCTCGCGGGCATACGCTTGGGGTGGGCCTTCGCTGCAATCCCGGTCGACGGCATTGCGCAGCCAGTAGAGCTGGCGCCAGTAGTCCAGTTCGTGCAGGCAGTCGCCCATGGTATGCGGCAGCAGCTCGGGATGAGCCTGGAAGCGCTGGGCCGCCTTGTCCTTGTCGTAGTCGCCAAGCATTCCGCCACGCTTCAGGCCGCGCAGCGCTTGGATGCAGAACGCTTCGGCCTCGGTATCGGCCAGCACGTTGTCGAAGCGCGCTACCGCCTCCACGCGCCGCCGCTCCCGCTCGATGGCGCCAGCCGCCAGCCCTTCCAGGTCGGCGAAGCCGAAGGAGGACAGCGCGGCGAACAGGTTGCCCGGGTGGGCCGCGGCCAGGTGGTCCCGATAGCGCCTCTCCAGCACGGCGAGCGGCGTCTCGATCTTCTTGGCGGCCTCCATGGCCCGCTCGATCAGCGCGGCCTGGCCGGTGCCGATCACGCTGCGCAGCCACAGCACCGCATCCACTTCCTTGTCGCCGGTGACGACTTCCTGCGGCGGCAGCTCCGGCACGGCCGGCAGCGTCTCGGCGCTCTCGCGGATCGGCGGCAGGCTGAACAGGGCGCGGTGCTGTTCGTTGTCGCGGAAGGCGCCGGAACGTGAAACCAGGGTCTTCACCGTGCCCAGCGGCAGGCCGGTGGCGGTGGCCACCTCGCGCAGCGATAACCGGCGGCGCAGCTCGAGCACCTGCCGGCGCTGCTGCTCTGAAACCCGCTGTTTCGTGGTCGTGGTCATGGATCAGCTCTCCAGAATGTCGGCATCCGGCCAGCGCCAGCGCGCTTCGGCCAAGGCTTCGGTACGGGTGGACAGCTCGCCGACCATGGTGCAGATCGGCTTGCCGCCCCGGGTGATCGTCCAGGCGTTGCGGCGGGCCTCTGCCGGGCGCTCCGCTGCTGGTGTTGGGATGGGTACTGCTGGCTCCTCTGCCGTGGCCCGTAGCGGCTCCGGGGCGGTCTGGTGGTCGTTGATGGCCGGCGCCAGCGCAGCGACCTTCACCGCGTTCGCCGAAGCGATGGGTTTGCCGGTCATTTCGTTGCAGATACCCGATTTTTCCGGCTCGCTTTCCAGCAGTTCGAACAGTTCCGCCAGTAGGGTCATTGGGCCTCTCTTGCGTTACTCATCAAATGTTTCTCTAAAAGCGAAAAATCCTGGGGAACTGGGGAACAAAACGCTGTAGACCTAGTGCCACGCGGGTTACAGCGTTCCCCAAGGGTCAGGGAACACGTTCCCCGCCCTGAGAGCCGGGGAACAGGAACAAGCACCAGGACGAAGCGGCTCGGGAATGGAAAGCTCGCCTCTTCTCACAATGTGGTGTGTTCCCCCGTTCCCCATCCCTCTCTCTCTTGGGGAACAGACGAAAGCCGCGTCATTGCTGGGCTTTAGCCATCTTGTTCCCCTGTTCCCCACGTTCCCCGGATTTCTAGGTTCCTGTGTGTTTGTTGTCGTCGGTGCCTGCCATCTCCAGTCGGTCGGGGTCGATGACATACAGCCCTTTCGGGGAGCCGCCTCCGGGTAGCCGGTACTTCTTGGTGTTGCGCGTGCGGTCCTTCTCGATATCCCGCTTGACGATGGCGCCTGCCGTATCCAGCGCCGTGACGATCCGCGCCAGCCCGAACCCGTGGGCGGCTTCCTGCAAGCCGGACGTGTTGAACAGGAACAGCCGGCGGTTCGGCTCGTCCTCCCAATAGCCGGCCCGATTGGTGACGCGGTTGTCCGTCTCGCCGGCATGCACGTCGGAGAATCGGCTGTCGCCATGGCGCTCGATGAAGCGGGCGAGGCTGGCCAGAATCTGCCGGTCCTCCGCGCTGCCGCTGCCCACCCGCTCCAGCCACTCGCGATAGAGCAACAGGCTGTCGGCCAGGCTGGTGCCCACCGGCCAGGGCAACAGGCCGTAGGCGATGGCCATCTCGCCGGCCAGGGCGACGACGGCGAAGCGATCCGCCACCCGCCCGGCCTGCGCGCTGTCCGACTGGAACTCGGCGCGCACCTTGGCGAAGGCCTCGAGCAGCCCGTCACGGTCGTTGCCGGCAGTCAGCTTCTCGACGAAGACCGGTCCAAGGTGCCCGTAGTGCTCCCCCACGGCGCCGGTCATGAGCCGGTGAAAGCCCGCTCCGTCCAGGCCGTGGCAGTCGTCGAAGGCGCCGTGCGTCCGGGTGCCGGCGTTCACGTCCACCATGCGCAGCTCGGCGCCAGCGTGGGCCGGATCGCCCGACAGCGCGGCATGCTCGGAGAGCGAGCGCTCGCCGCTGGAGAGGGTGAGGAGGGTCCAACTGAGCTTGGCGCGCCCTTCCCGCTCGCGGTTCATGGTGCCCTTGCCGCAACCGTTGGCCAGCGAGTAGGCCATCTCCTGAATGTCCTTGGGGTTGGCGCGCTTGATCTCGTCCAGCGACAGCAGGGTGTCGTTGCGCGAGGCCGCCTCGATCTCCAGGCCGTTCTTGGTCATGCACCAGGAGGCGCCGAAGCCCGCCGGCCCCGGATCGCCCCACACCGACGCGCCGACCAGTTGCGCCAGCGACTTGCCCTTGGAGCTGTCGCCCACCAGGTGGACCCCTCCGCCGTTCACCTTGACCAGGTTCAGCAGCGGTCCGGCCAGCGCGCAGCCCACGGCCAGGGTCAGCACCGGATTGCCCACGCAACGGGCGCCCACCAGGGCCTGCCACTGCGCCAGCTCGCCACGCACTCGGAACAGGTCCGGCGCACGCCCGGACGACTGGAAGCGCACCCCCTCGCCGCCGATAGTGCGGTGGGGCAGGACGAAGACGCCCGACGCATGCCAGCCCGGCCGGCTGGTGGTGGCCAGAGTCTGGCGCGGCTGCTGGTCGAGCAGGTACTCCATGAAGCGGCCGCGCTGGCGTGGGGCGATCACCGCCCCCATGGCGAACAGGGCGCGCCTGATTTCCTCGCCGCTGCCGCCCAGCGTCTCCATGGGCATGGCCCACTCCTTGTCCCCGCCATGCGTCACCAGGCGCAGCAGGCGGCCCTCCGTGCCGTCGTCGCTGTTGAGGGTGCGGGCCACGACGAACACCGGCGTGGCGATCCAGTCGTCGCGCAGGGGGCGCTCGCTGTCCTCGCTCAGCTCCGCCTCCTCGTCCTCCTTGGTGCGCCGGTAGCCGTGCCAGTAAACGCCCGGCTTGAGCCTGGCGCCCTTCTCGTTCCGTACCCAGCCCTCATAGACGCCCCAGCAGGGGCGCTCCGGTTCCACCCTGGGCGGCTCGGGCTCGGCCGGTTCGGCGAGTTGCCGGTCGAGCCGCTCGATCCGTTCCTGCGCCAGCGCCATCCGGGCGACGTCCTCGTCGGACAGATCCGCACCTTTGGCCAGCGAGCCGTTGCCGGCCTCGATCACCAGACGCTCGAAGTGGCGCTCCTTCTCCAGTTGCTCGCGACGGTACTGCTGGCGCTGCTCCCGGCTCAGGTTGTCGGGGAACAGGTCTTTCAGCTCCAGGCCGACCGCCGCCAGCACGTCGCGGGTCTCGCAGCCGGCGTGGCAATGGAGCAGGACGCGGCCGCCCTGGCCGCGCGACAGGCTCAGGGAGGGCGACTGGTCTTGGTGGGCCGGACAGCGGGCGACATAACGCTCGCCGTGCTGCCTGACGCCTTGCAGCCGCGCCAGCAGCAGCTCCAGCGGGTCGCAGTGATTGTTCATGACGGTCATGCGGCCCCCTTCGGCGGCTGGGTGGGACGGGTGAACGGCTGGAGCGTGTTGCCCAGCCGGTTGGCGATGCCGTACAGCTCGATGCGTTTGTGCAGGTCGGGCTCGCGCTTGAGGTAGTCGGACAGGTCCAGGAACAGTCGCAGCAGCTCCACCAGGGTTTCGCGGTCGATGTGCGGTGCCTCGCGGGGCGGCTCGCCCCCGCCGCGCTTGAACGGGACGACGGTCATGGGTGGACCTCCTCGATGCTCTCTAAGCTGGCGATCAGTGCCACGGCCAGCCGCTCGGCGGCGGTGCTCCAGGCCGGCAGCGCGGCGATGCGCTCGGCACGGGTGACGGTCTGGTCGGTGGTGCGGTGGAGCGCCTGCTGCGCGGCGCGGATCAGCTCCAGGTGGCGCGTGGTCAGTTGCAGGACCGGGCCTTTCTCCGGGCAAGCCGATCCCGTCGCCGCCGGCTGGCAGCGTTGAAAATCACGCATGGGTCAGTCCTCGCGCTTGATCGCTTGGCGGCGTTCTTGGATGCCGTAGCCGGTATCGGTCAGCTTGGCGGACAGATCACCCAGGCTTTGCAGCAGCCAGCCGAGGTCGGCGATGGCTTCATGGTCAAGGCCGTGGTCTTCGTTCAGCGCCGCGCCGGCCAGCAGGCTGCCGATGGCTGCGATGCCGAAGCCGATGGTCTTGACACTGCTTTCGGTGAAAGCGTCGGCCGCAGCCAGCTTCTCCGGGGGCATGGCTTCGATTTGCTCGAAGCTCGGCAGCAGGGCATTCCAGTTCGGGACGTTCATGCCTCACCCCCTACGGCATCGAGCTGGCCTTTCAGCTGCTCGGTCTGCTGCTCCAGGTACTCGGACCACTCCACGGCCGACTGCTCGCCCAGGCCGGCGAGGTGCTGGGCGTCGAGCGCGCCGCTGCGAGAGTTATTGCCCAGGGCGACGAGCACGGCCGGAGTTGCCCGGTAGATGGCGCGCAGTAGAGAGGCCAGCATGTCGAGCCGCTCGCGGGTGGACTCCAGCAGTTCCAGCGCCTCGTCGGCGATGTCGGCGGCAGCGGTGTTGACGGCGGCGTGGGTAGTGCTCTTGCTCACTGGATCACCTCCACGGCTTCCGGGGCCTTGGTGGCAGTGCGGTCCTCAATGTGCCCGGGCAGGGGCTGGTGGCCGGCGGCGAGCGCCAGTTGCTCCAGGTCGGCCAGACGCACGCCGGCGGGCAAGCGCATGTTTCCGAGGATGCGGCCGGTGCTGTCGATCAGTTGAACGGCGATCACAGGGCCACATCCTGCGATTCCAGGGAGCGGGCGATGGCCATGTGCCGATTGAAGCGGCGCAGGCGGACGGACAGGGAAGAGTCGGCGTGCAGGGCGGCGAGTGCCATGGCGCGGTGGGCGCTGGCGCGTTGCCGGAGTGCGGACAGATTGAGGGCGGGGTCGTGCTTCATGGGGTATAGCTCCAATTTCGGTTTTGGAGCTGCCACGAATCGCCGCGACGCGATTTAGGGTGGCAGCTGTGCGCGGGTTCGCGGACCGGGGAAATTGGAACCCGGCAGGGCCGAAGCCCTCCCACGCACAGCCGCCATAGAGCGTCATTGCGGGCACAAAAAAAGCGCCTGCAATGGTCTTGGGGCGCTGTTGCGCCAATTTCATTCCCGGGCCGCGACGCCCGGCCACGGGATTGACCGTGACGGGCGCAGAATAGTGCCGGTCGATGGCCAGTGCAACCCCCGGTTTCAGGATTGAGCCTCTGCAAACGCGACTCCGCCCTTTCCACCTCGTCGGATTGACCGTCGATTTTATTGTTATTACATTAAAATAATGATCATCTACGACGAAGCCAAACGGCAAACCAACCTCGCCAAGCATGGGCTGGACTTGGCCGATGCCACACTGGTGTACGACGCGCCCGACAAGATCACGCTGCAATCGCCCAGGCAGGGCGAGGAGCGTCTGATGGACATTGCCATGGTCGAAGTCATGGGCGTGGTGTTGGTGCTGGTGTACGTGGAGCGGGGCGCCGATGTGCGCGCCATCTCGCTGCGCCGTGCCTCCAAACAGGAGAGGAAACTCTATGCGAACCTCAAAGACTGACTGGGATCGGGTGAAGCGTGAGGCCGAAGCCGACGCCAAGATCCCGTACAGCTCTGACGACGAGCTGTACGACCCGAACGACCCCGAGGCCGTCGATGCCTTCTGGCGGAAAGCGACCGTCCGCCGACGTGGCGAGCGTGGACCGCAGAAAAAGCCGGTAAAGGTCTCCACCACCATCAGGTTGTCGCCCGAGGTGCTGGAGGGCTTCCGCGCCATGGGCCCCGGCTGGCAGACCCGCATGGATGCCGTGCTGGCGGACTGGCTCAGGACGCATTCGCCGGAGTAGGTCGGCAAATCCAGGAGGGCGGCATGACTATCAGGCTCACCAGGTGGGACGTTGTCGACTATCTCAAAACCGAGGAGGACATCGCGCTCTACCTTGAGGCTTGCATCGAAGAGGCCGGCGACGACGCGGAGTTCATCGCCAAGGCGCATGAGTCTGTTGCTCGAGCACGGGTTATCCACCGCATTGGGGCAGGAGTAGATTCCCAGCCTGTCACCGGCGCCAGCCGGCAGGAATCTGGCTCCCGTCAAGGTTAAGCCAGTAGCGCGGGAGCGGCGATCTGCCGTGGCCCCGCGTTTTTCATTCCCCAGGCGCTGCCGGGTTCCCTCGGTTCCCCCGCAAAAATGCAAAGTCTGAGTCGTCATGCGGCACGTCCCCCCAGCAGCAGAGCCCCGGCGCTCGTCATGTAGGCCAGTACCGCCGCCTTCGCTTTGCGCCCAGCCTCGCGGTGATCGTCGCCATGCTCAAGGCTGGCATGCAGCTGGTTCCGGTAGACCGCCTGAAGCGTCGTCAGCAACAGCCGCTGCTCGATGGTCAGCGTGCCGCGCTCGCCGCTGGCAATCCCCATGACGGCGTTCAGCGCCTTATTGGCGTTGATGTGAAACATGCGCTCCGGCGTGTTGCTGCCGCACTCCCTGGCGCGCTGGGACAGGGCGGCCACCTCGTCATGCATGGCGTGGTAGAGCGGCAGGTACTGCGCATCCGTCACTCTGGCGTGGTCGCGGGCCTCGCGGAAGGCGGCGATCAGGTCAGCCTTCAAGTCCACCACGATGTCGGTATTCCGCGACAGCGACAGCAGGAAATAGCACTGGTCCTCGTTCAGCAGGGCGAATCGCTCAGCTTTGCCGCCGCCCTGTACGCGCTTACCAACCTCCGTTTGAAACGGAAGATGGCCAAAGCGCTTGAACTTGGCGGCATAGCGCTCGATCAGGTCCATGGAGTTCTTGTGCTGGTTGCCCAACTGCTTGGCCAGCAGACGGCTATCCGCCCGCGCCTCGCCCTTGAATTGGACCAGGGTAATGGCGTTGCTCATGCCGCCACCCCCTTGCGGCCCTTGGCCGGCTTGCTCAGCAGCGCCAGCACGGCACGGGTGCGAAGGGCATAGCCCTCTTCAACCTCTGCAATGAACTTCTCCACCCTGTTCTCTCTCGATTCAGACTGGGAACGCTTGATCTGCTCGCGCAGGGCCTTCCAGCGGCGTTTCTGCTCTTGGTCGGGGAGGATCATCAGAAGCCCCTCCCGAACTTGCCGCGGCCAATCTCAAGATCCTCTTGGCTGACCTCTCGCTGGCCGGCGAAGCTGACGAAGCGGGAGAACTGGCCTTGGTGCTGGACGAGGCACGAGCCGACCTTTGCGTGCCGGCACTTGCCCACGATCAGCTCGGTGACCCCGTTCTGGCCTTGCTCGGTATCGTTATCGCGGTGGACGAGGATTACTGTGTCGGCGTCGGCCTCGATCTGGCCGGAGTCGCGCAGATCCTGCGGAACGGGTCGCTTGCCGGGGCGCTTAGTTGAGTCGCGGTTGAGCTGGGCCAGCACGATGACCGGCAATTTCAGCTCCTTGGCCAAGGTCTTCATGGCCGTGGATATGCGGCCGAGCTCCACGGTGCGGTTCTGGCTACGGCCTTCGGATGCGATCAGGCCGATGTAATCGACCACCACCACGTCCAGCCCGTGGGTGCGCTGCGCGTGCCGGGCGATGCTGCGGATACGCGGGGCGGTCAGCCCGGGGGCATCGCACAGGTACAGGCCGGAGTTCTGCAGCTTATCTACCGCGGCAGTGATGCCGGTCCAGTCCCCATCCTCGAGCGAATGGCCTTCGTCGATCCGGCTCAGTTGGACGCTTCCGAGCGAGGCAATGCCGCGGTTGATCAGCTCCTTCTTCGACATCTCCATGCTGAACACCAAGCCCTTGCCGGCACCGCCGGTGGCGATGTGCTGGGCGATCTGCAGGCCGAGCGTCGTCTTTCCGCTGCCTGGCAGGCCGGCAATCACGATCATGCTGCCCGGGCGGGCGCCTTGGATGATGCCGTCCAGATCCGGAAGACCGGTGCTGTGCCCGCGGTCGACGCGACGGTGGAACTTGGCGTCGAGCTCGTCGATAACCTCCGGCAGCGCCTCGCTGACGTGGCAGTAGTCCTGCCCGCCGCCGCCCAGGTCATGAAGGTCGGCAACCGCCTGCTGTGCGCTGGCGATGATCTCGGCCACGGGGCGGTCCTCCCCGACGAGCTCGCGAATGGAGTCGGCCGCCTCAACCACCCGGCGAAGCACGGCACGCTCCTTCACGACGTTGGCATAGGTCTCCCAGTTGGCTGCCGACGGCACGTTCTTGGCAATATCGCCGGCATAGGCCAGTGCCCGGTCACCGCTCGGCAGGAACTGGTGCGTGGCGCCAACGGTCACGGCGTCGACCGGCATGCCGTCGGCGTGGCAGTCCATGATGGCCACGAACAGGGCGGCATTGTCCGGCTCGTAGAAATCGCCGGCCGCCAGTTTTGCGGCGATCAGGTCGATCTTCTCTGCGTCGAGCATCATCGCCCCAAGGACGCCGTGCTCTGCCTCAATGCTGAACAGGGCGCGGCTCATTGGTCACCCCCGCGGGCGGAATCCCAGTCGAATGCCACGGCCTGCCCGCCGTTCTCGCGCAGGCGATCCAGGGCCCGGTCGCCGATGTAGGCCGCCAGCTCAGTCGACGGCAGGTTGGACGTGATGATGGTCGGCAGCATGTTCCGGTACCGGGTGTCGATGATCTGGTGCAGGGATTGGCGTTCGAACTCCGTTCCGCCCTGGGCGCCGAGCTCATCGATCAGCAGCAGGTCGACGCCGGCCAGCTCGGCGAAGATCTCGCGCTCGCTGCTCGCGACATCACGGCCGAAGCTGGCCTTGAGCGCGCCGATGATGTCGGCGGCCGGGACGTACAGCGCTGTGGCTCCGTAGCGGGTCACCACGGCCTTGAGGATCGAGCAGCCGAGGTGGGTCTTGCCGGTACCGAAGTTGCCCATCAGCAGCAGGCAGCGGCCGGCGGCGAAGCTCTCCTCGAACTGATCGACGTAGGCGCGGCAGGTATCCAGGGCGAGCTTCTGGCCATCCAGCGGCGTCCGGTAGTTCTCCAGCGAGCAGCCGCGGAACCTCGGGGCAATTCCCGTTGCGAACAGAGCGGCGTTCCGGGTCTCCCAGCGCTTAGACTCGACCGCCTCGGTGCGCTCTGCGCTGTCCTGGCCGTGGATCGCGTCGAAGCGGCAGCGCTGGCAGCCGATCACCCGGTTGTCACCCTCGAAGGCCTCGACCAGCGTCCGGTCGAACTCGCCGTGGACAGAGCAGCGATCAGCGCGGATCTTGGTACGCGACACAGCGCCGAAGTTAGAAATTCGCACGGCGCACCCCCAAGCGTTCGTTCTCGGCGGTACGGGCGCGGATCTCCTCGGCGTTCACCGGCGGCAGGTTCGTGAAGCGAGATTGCTGGGGTTGCGGGAAGGCGCGGACGTTCTGCGGCAGGCGGGCATTGCGAACCCAGTTCCGCCAGGTGGCGAGCCAGTCCAGTTTCGCCGCGTTCTTGCCGGAGGCGGCATGCCAGTGATCAGCGAACTTCTCGCCCTCGCGGACCATCGCAGCCTCGGGGAACGCAGGGCGATCAGCAAGAGCCCAGGCCAGCCACTTAGCCGGCAGCGTCCAGTCAGCAGGCAGGCGCTTGGCACGCTGCGCTTTCGGCTGGGCAGGTTCGCCAGCATCATCGGCCTGAGCCTGAGCCTGAGCCTGAGCAGCGGTCGGCGCGTCAGCGGCGACATGCTCTTGCTCTTCTGGTTCTTGGTTCTTGGTTCTTGGTTCTTGGTTCTTGGTTCTTGGTTCTTGGTTCTTGGTTCTTGGTTAGCTTTCGATCCGGTTTCCTCTGGGTTAGCGGAAAAAACCGGCTGGGTTTCTGCTGGGTTATTTCCGCTTCCGTTTTGCTCGGGCGTCGGTTCGTTCTGCTTTGCTTCCGGTTTCTTCGGGCGACCGCCGCGCTTACCGTTCTCGGCCGCCTGCTTAGTCTTACTGTGTCAGAAGGAATCGGGGAGAATACGCCGTTTTAACAGCCGACTGGATTCACGAGAGAACGGATGGAACAACGCTTCGAAGCCTACCTCGATCATCTGTGCGACTCCCTGGGCCACGTGGACCGGCATGAAGGCCTGCGTGGGTATTGCCAGGGGCTGATGCTGCCGCTGGCACGAAAGAGCGTCGAACCGCTGGCTGCCGGAATCGATCCCCATGCCGTGCGGGCACGCCACCAGTCACTGCATCACTTCGTGGCCAAGTCCGACTGGTCGGATGAACGATTGCTCGAGCGTGTGCGGGCCTGGGTGGAACCGGCGCTGCTGCGCGAGAAAGGCACCGAATGCTACTGGATCATCGACGACACGGGCTTTCCGAAGAAGGGCAAGCATT
>NZ_FOFJ01000037.1 GCF_900110885.1 Azotobacter beijerinckii
GTCCGATGACGTCGCTGAGGGTATCGTGCGAGGGAATACCGTTGGGCAGCGGCAGGAACTCGCGCAGCCAGGCTTCGTTCTCGTGGGCGAAGTCCTCGATGCCGACCCAGTCGTCATAACCGCACAGAGTAGCGCAGAGCGTGATCATGACGATGTCCTGCAGGGCGTGCAGCTTGTTGCGGGTTTCGCGCCGTGGGTCGACGAGCTTGGCGAAGTAGGGCTGGGGATTGGGCAGCATGATGGGGGCTCGGAAAAGTCTTGTCCGTTACCGCTAATCCTCGTCCAACGCAAGAGCGATGTAGCGCGATTGCCCTGGCTGCCGGACAGCCTGGCGATCTTCGCCGCCCGCTACGGCTGGGATGCCCTGGCCAAGGCCCGCTGGCTCGCCGGCTGCACTGCATTACTGGGGCGACATCGACACCCACGGTTTCGCCATTCTCGATCAACTGCGCGGCAAGTTCGCGCAGGTCGAATCCTTCCTGATGGATCGGCAAACGCTGATGGCACACCGGGCGCTGCGGGGAGAAGAAGAAAAGCCGGCGCTCCATGACCTGCCTCGGCTCGACGCCCGCGAGCGGGCCTTGTTCGACGAACTGCGCGACAACCGCATCCGCCGGGCCTTGCGACTCGAACAGGAGCGGATCGGCTTCCACTGGGTGCAGGCGGCGCTGGCGAGGATTGCCGACGGCGAGCGCTGAAAACGGCCGATCGTGCGGCCCGTTCGCCTCAGCCAAACCAGATATCGAACGGCATATCCCCGGAGGCATTCTCCCGCCGCTGCTCGCGCTCCTCCTTGAACCAGCGCTTCAGCTCCCTCGGATCCTCCAGCAGCTCGCGCTCCGCCTTGATGAAGACGACATCCTCGCGCAGCAGGCGAAGCTGATCCTGCAGCTTGCGGCCCAGGTTCGTGGGACTCACCTTGTCGAGCGGATCGAGGTCGAACTGCACCTTGAATGCCTGCTCGAGCGCCCGCACTTCGTCCTGCAGTTCCCGGAGCTGTTCGTCGAGCACCCGGTTGTAGTGCCTGAGCCGGTCCTCGGCCAGGTTGGCGATGTGATCCCGGTCGATCTGCTCCACCTCGAGCTGCAGCTGCAGCAGGTCGAGCAGGTTGCCCTTGTCGTAGGCCTGGTTGACCCGCTGCATCAGCCCGGTCTTGCGCTCGCGCTCGGCTGCATCGGTTTCGCGGTCGGGATGCAAGGCACTGGCCAGCTTGCGGTAGACCTCGCGCACGGACCGCCCCGCCTGGGCCTCTGCCTCCTCCCGACGCACCTGCTGCGCGGACTTCCTGGCGGTGTCGTCCTGGCCCTTGCGCGGTGCGGGCTGCTCCGCCTGCGCCTGCAATTTCTCGAACAGCCGTTGGGCGACGTTCTCGTGGGAGTCGAGGTCGAGATCGTCGCCGAGGTCGATGCCGAATGCGTGCTCCATCGCGTTCTTGAGCAGCTCGTTTTCCACCCGGGCATCGCGGTCGAAATCGCTGCCGCTGTGCTTGTTGTACAGCGCCTTGAGCGCCTCGTCCCCATCATCGCCAATCAGCGAAGAAGCCAGCTCGCAGATCAGCTCGCCCAGCGTGTGACGGTCGGTCTTGGTCAGCTTGAGGCGCTCGCCGGACTGATCGAGGAAGAAGACGAACTCGCGATTCCGCGCGCGGTACTCGTCGAGCAGCGGCTTGAACTCGCCGCTCCAGCGCTCCTGGCAGAGCGGTAGCGCCGCCTGCCAGGCGGCGAGCAGCTTGCGCTGCTTCTCGATCCGGCCGATCAGACTGTTGAATTTCTTCTGGGGCGCCGACAGGGGCTGGCCGGCTTGCGGGGCGATGGAAAGCGCGAGGTGTTTCTGGCCGGTCATATGCGTACTCAAGGAGGTAAGGAGTGTCCGGCCATTTTCGGCGCGGCAGACGGGACTCGCCAGTGCCCCGCTACCGGCTGCTCGACCGCCGGGGCCAGCCGGTGGGACGCACCGCCAGAGCCTTCCGCCTGACCGCGCTCGCCAGCCCCCGGTCGGCGGCCGTCAAACCATCCCCAACTGCCGAAGCAGCTGCCAGCCCAGCGAGGCCAGGGCCAGGCCGGTCGCCGCCAGGGCCAGGCGGTTGCCTCCGGCGATCCGGCCAGGCACCTGCTCCAGGCGCTGCAGGCGGGCCTCGGCGTTTTCCGGCGCCTGGCGCTTGCCGGCCAGTTCGGCGCCCAGCCGCTCCAGCGCTTCGCGCTGCGCGGCCTGGGCCTGGGTCTGCGCCTGCTGGCCGGCGTCCAGGCGGAGTTCGAGGCTCCCGAGGATCTTGCGCAGCGGCTGGACGCTCCGCTCCTGGCTGGCGATCATCTCCAGCCGGAGCGTGGCCAGGCGCTCCGCGAGATCCTCGCGCAGCTGCTGGGCGGCCGCCTCCCGAGCCTCGCTCCCTTCCCGACCGACCTGCAGATGGCGCTGCAGTTTCCGCTCGAGATCCTCGCGCAGCTGCTGGATGGCCGTCTCCTGAGCCCCGCTCCTTTCCTGGCCGGCCTGCAGATGGCGCTGCAGCTTCCGCTCGAAATCCGCCGCACAGCCCGAGGCCTTGTCCGAAGTGGCTTCCAGCTCGCTTCGCACCTGATCGATGAGGTCGCGGAAGTCGTCGGCCAGCCGGTGCTCCAGCTTGGCCTGACGCTGCTTGAAGTCGCGGGCCAGGTCGTCGAGCCGGAGGCTCCAGTCGCTGACCACCGTGACCAGGTCCTCCGCGACGCTGGAGATCAACTGCTGGTTGAGCTGCTCGATCTGCGACTCGGCCTCCTCCAGGCGTTTCACGCTGCCGACCAGCCGGTCGGTCTGCTCCGCGCTGACGTCCCGGGCCTCCAGCAGTCCCAGGTTGGCCGCGTCGATTTCCTGCTGCTGCAACTCGATCGCCTGCTGCTGCCCGAGGATCTTGCGGTTCTGCTCCTCGAGGATGTCGGCCTGCTGCTTCAGCAGGTTCTGCTGCCGCTGCAGCGCCCGCTGCTGGTCGCTCAGGACCTTGGAGATCGCCGCATTGACGATCAGCAGTTGCGAGGACTTCCGGGACAGGCTGCCGATCGATTGCTGCAGGTCGATCTGGGCGTCCTGGAGCTTGTCGCCGCGCTCCTTCCACCAGTTGCCGATCAGGCTCCCGCCCTTCTTCTCCTGCCGCGCCCGCTCCAGCTCCTCGGCGCTCCGGCCGACCTCGTCATGGGCGGCCAGCATGCCGCCGACCAGTTCCTTGATGTCCGCCGAGCGGATGATCCGCTCGGAAACCTCCACGGAAGAGAAGGCCTGCACGATCTGCAACTCCTGTCCGCTCCGTTTGTCCTCGTCGTGGTCCACAACAATCGCCTCGGAAAAAACTCAATGGTTACGGATATTGTCCAGAAAACCGCGGGCGCCTTTACCCGCCCCGTTGGCAAATCCGTCACATTACACGGCAGCCGGTCCGGCCCGAATGTCGCAGGGACCGTCCTCTCAACGGGAAATCAGCCACTGCCGGCCGATGCCCGGCCCCGACAGGGCCTGCGCGGCCGCCAGCAGATCGCCGGTCTGGAGCCGCGCCAGCTCGGCGCGCAGCCGCGGCGGCCAGTCGTCCGCCCGGCCGCCGAACCAGGCCGTGACGGCGCGTTGCAGACGCGCCGGGCGACTGCCTTCGTCGAGCGCCTCCCGCGCCGCCCGGCGGGCCGGCTCCAGGCGCACGGCGTCCAGCCCGGCGAGGCTTCGTCCCTGCTCGGCGAGAAACTCCCGGATCGCCTGCTGCAGGCGCGCGGCCGAGGCGTGCGGCGACTGCACGCCGAACTGCAGCTCGGCGCCCTCCGCGGTGTCGGCGAAGCGGCAGAACAGCGCATAGCCGAGCCCCTGCTCGACGCGCAGGGCGTGATGGAAGGCGCCCGGCCAGAGGACCGCCAGCAGGCGCCAGGCCGCCTCCAGCCGGGGATCGCCGGGCGGTGCCAGCAGGCGCAGGAGGACCGCCTGCTCGCTTCCCCCGATTCCCACATGCAGCTCATGCTCGCCGCTCGTGGCCTGCTGCTGCAGCGCCACGGCCGCGGGGCGCCCCACCCCCTGCAGCAGCGGCAGCACGGCGGGCGACACGTCGCCCAGGCGCCAGCCGCGCAGCTCGGCCGCGGCCAGGTAGTCGGCGACCCGACCCGCCAGACTTCGGTCGTCCAGCGCCGCCAAGCGACGGGCGAGCGCTTCCTCGTCGACCGGCTGGCGGGTCCGGGCGGCCGGATGCGCGAGCAGGCGGCGCAGCAGGATCTGCTGCGTCTGCTCGTCGCGGCGCCGCTGCCAGGCCTCGCGCCAGCGCGCCGCGTCGCCCTCGCGCAGCGCCGCCAGCAGGCGTTCCAGCACCCGCGGCAGGGCGGCCGGCGGCCCGCTCAGGCACAGGCCGAGGCATCCCGCGCGCTGCGACAGCCGACAGTCGAAACCGAACGGCTGCGCCGCGCCGGCCAGCACCGCCCAGCGCTCGGCCAGCGCCAGCTCCGCCAGCTCGGCCACCAGCGGCGCGTCCGCTCCCGGCTCCGCCGCCTGCCAGGCGAGCAGCAGCGCGGCGTGACCGGGACGCAGCAGCTCCGCGCCGCCGCGGCGCCATTCCGCCGGCCAATTGCCGGCGGCGGACTGCGGCGGCGGCGGCGGTGCACGGAAGGGATTGTCCGGCGGTAGTTGCCAAGGCCCCCGCACCGTCGGCAGTTCGGCCAGCGGCCTCACCAGCCGGCGCACCGGAAAGCGCGGGGTGAACGCGCCCTGCGGCAGGGCGGTGCGGCTGCACTGCAGGACCAGCGGCGGCTGCGCCAGAGCCTTCAGCCAGCCGTGCCACACATCGTTCGCCGGCAGCGCCGGCCACAGCGTCGGCACGGCGCCGCCCTGGCGCTGCCAGCGTTCCAGCCAGAGCGCGGCGCGCTCCAGCGGCGCCCGCTCGTACTCGTCCCAGGCCTGGCCGATGCGCCCGTTTTCGGCCAGGAGCGGATCGCCGATCCGCTCCGGCGAGCCCTGCAGCCAGGCCAGCCAGTCATGGCAGAGCGCGGCGATCTCTTTCTCGCGACCGCAACCGTCCGCCAGCAGCTCCAGATGCAGGGCCAGCAGCGCCCGTTCGGCATCCGCCGGATGCAGTTCCAGGCGGGCCAACTGCGCCAGGCCGCGGGCGCGCAGCACGCCGGGCAGGCTGCCGGCGTCGCTGCGCTGCAGCGCCTGGCGCAACCGCTCGAGGGCCGGTTCGTCGCGCATGGGGATATGCGCCAGCAACCACCACAGGCTCATGCGCCGCCGCTTCGGCTGCTCCAGCTCCAGGCGCAGAGGACTCTGCCCTGTCGGCCAGGGCAACGGCCAGGCGGGTGCCGGCACAGGGGCGCCGCCCGGCAGCGCACCGGCGATGCCGCGGACCTGCGTCTCCAGCTCGCCCAGGGACTGCGGCCCGCACACCAGCAGGCGCAGGTTCTCGCCCCGGTAATGCCGGGCATGCCAGGCGCGCAGCTCGGCGAGAAAACCGGGATCCTGCGGATCGAGGCTGTCGCGCGCGCCGGCATGAAAATGCGCCAGCGGATGGGCCGGATCGAGCAGGCCGGCCAGCGCGCCGAACAGCTGGCTGTCGCCGTCCTGGCAGCGCGCCAGGTACTCGGCATGCAGCACCTCGCGCTCGGCGAGCAGCCGCTCGGGCAGCAGCAGCGGCTGAGCCAGCAGATCGCAGAGCCGCTCGAGGGCCGGGACCAGCTCGCCCGCCGGCATCTCCAAGTAGTACTGGGTATGGAGGCCGAGGGTGCGGGCGTTGTAACGCCCGCCCCGGCCGTGCACGTACCCGGCGAAGGCGCCGACCTCGGCGAAACCTTCGCTGCCGAGGAACAGGCAATGCTCGAGAAAGTGCGCCAGCCCCGGCCAGGCCGGCGGCTCGTGCAGGCTGCCGGCGTCCACCCCGGCGGCCAGGGCCACGCGGGTGGCCTGCGGGTCGTGCAGCAGGGTCGCCTGCACGCCGTTGTCCAGGCGCAGGCTGCGCTGGCGCAGCGGCGGCAGTTCCCCCATGGCCTGGCCCCTCAATCCAGCAGATTCACATAGAAACGCCATTCGCGCGCCAGCGCATCGGCCAGATGGGCGGCCTGGCGAAAGCCGTGGCGCTCGTCGGGATACAGCCAGTACTCCACCGGCACGCCCCGCGCACGCAGGGCGGCGACCATCGCCGCGGTCTGCTCCGGCACCACCACCGCGTCCAGGCCGCCCTGGAAGAAGATCACCGGCGCCGCGATGCGCCCGGCGTGCAGCAGCGGGGTGCGCTGCCGGTAACGTTCGGCGTCGCGCGCGGGATCGCCGATCAGCCAGTCCAGATAGTCGCCCTCGAACTTGTGGGTGACTCGGCGCAGGCTCAGAGGGTCGCTGACCCCGTACAGGCTGGCGCCGCCGCGGAACAGCCGGTGGAAGGCCAGGGCGCACAGCGCGGTGTAGCCGCCGGCGCTGGCGCCGCGGACGAAGGCCCGCGCCGGGTCGATCAGCCCCGCCTCGCCCAGGTGGCGGACCAGCGCACAGGCGTCCTCCACCTCGATGCGCCCCCACTCGCCCGCCAGGCGCAGCCGGAAGGCGCGGCCGAAGCCGCTGGAGCCGCGGTAGTTGAGGTCGGCCACGGCGAAGCCGCGCTGGGTCCAGAACTGGATACGCGGATCGAACACCGGGTAGCAGGCCGAGGTCGGCCCGCCGTGGAGGAACACCAGCAGCGGCGGCCGCTCATCCGCGGGCACGCTGCAGGCGGCATTGCGCGGCGGATAGAAGAAGGCCTGGGCGGACTCGCCCTCGCCCGTGGCGAAGCGCAGCGACTGCGGCCAGGATAGCTCCTCCGCGGGGAGCGGCCGCTCGCCGCCGGCCAGCACGTGCACGCGACCGGAATCGCGGGCGATGGCCAGCACGGCCGGCAGGCGGTCGGGCGCCGCCGCGATGCAGTAGAAGTGCTGCGCGTCGCTGGCCAACTGACGGAAGCGCGAGAACTCGGCAGCCAGGCGCCGCTCGCGGCCATCGGCGGCGCGCTCGACCAGCAGGCCCCAGCCTTCTTCCAGGCGCGCCAGCAGCCAGCCGCCATCGTCCAGCGGCAGGTGGCTGAGCGTGCCCAGCTGCCAGGGCGCCGGGGCGTGGTCGGCCTCCGCCATGCGCCGAGGCTCGCTCCAGCCAGCGGTGCCGGTGGTGGACAAGGCGGCGCCGTTGTCCAGCGGGTGGCCGGCCCCAGAAGCCGGATGCCACTGCCCGCCCTGCTCCGCCCAGGGCTGCCACCAGCCGGCGCGGTCACTCAGGCAGGTCAGCCGGCCGTCGTCGGTGAACATCGGTTGCTGCAGCGAATCGTCGCCCGCCGCGCCGACCAGCACCTCGCGGTCGCCAAGCGAACCATCGACAAGTACCGCCGCCTGGCACAGGCGGGTGGCGGTCCACGGCAGCTCGGGGCGGTCCCACTCGATCCAGGCCAGGCGCCGGTCGTCGTCGCTCAGCCGCGGCGCGCCGTAGAAGTCGGCGCCCTCGGCCAGCACCCGCCGCGTGCCGTCGGCCAAGCCCAGAGCGACCAGGCGATGGATCACGCGGTCCTGTTCGCGGCTTTCCTCCACCGCCAGCACCGCGCTCCAGGCCGGGGCGAACTGCAGGTCGCCGTAGCGGCAGTGGGAACGCGCGGTCAGCGCTTCGGGGACGCTGCCGGCGGCGACGCCCAGGCGGTGGAGCTGCTGGTCCGCCTCGTCGACCAGGACCACGCCGTCCCCGACGACGCAGAAGGCGCCGCCGCCGTATTCGTAGACCCGGCTGCGCACCGAGCGGCCGGGCGGGGTCAGGCGTTGCGGTTCGCCCTCGCGCCACAGCCACAGGCTGCAGCCCGCCTCCTGCGGGTCGAACTGCAGCCAGAGCAGCCCGCCGAGACCGGCGCGCAGCTCGGCGAAGTCGCGGCTGGCCGCGGCGGCGTCGCCGGCCGACCAGCAACTGGGCCAGTCGCCGCAGGGGCTCGGCAGCGCCACGGAGCGCAGGCTGGATAACGGCTCGCCCTTATCCACCGTGGTCCCCTCGCGGGAAAACGCCGACACGGTTTTCCATCCCACCCGATCCCCCGGCATCGCCCATCTGTCTCGCCCCCTCAGCCCTTGCAGATGATCTGCGAGGCGCGGACGTTGCGCTGAACCAGCTCGTCCAGCCCCTTCGGCGCCTCCTCCGCCTGGCGGCGGGCGTCGAGGATCAGGCCGTGATGGGCCGACTTGCCGCACACCGGGTCGGTCGCCTCGGCATCGCCGGTGAGCAGGAAGGCCTGACAGCGGCAGCCGCCGAAGTCGCGCTCCTTCTCGTCGCAGGAGCGGCACGGCTCGGGCAGCCAGTCGTCGCCGCGGTAGCGGTTGAAGCCGAAGGAGTCGAACCAGATGTGCCTGAGGCTGTGCTCGCGCACGTTGGGGAACTGCACCGGCAGCAGCTTCGCGCTGTGGCACGGCAGCGCGGTACCGTCCGGGGCGATGTCGAGGAACAGGCTGCCCCAGCCGCCCATGCAGGCCTTGGGGCGCTCCTCGTAGTAGTCCGGGGTGACGAAGATCAGCTTGCACGGATGGCCCTGCGCGGCGAGCTTCTCGCGCCATTCGTTGGTGATGCGCTCGGCGCGCTCCAGCTGCGCCCGGGTCGGCAGCAGGCCGGCGCGGTTCAGCTCGGCCCAGCCGTAGAACTGGCAGGTCGCCAGCTCGACGAAGTCGGCTTCCAGCTCCAAGCACAGCTCGATGATGCGCTCGATGTGGTCGATGTTGTGCCGGTGGGTGACGAAGTTGAGCACCATCGGGTAGCCGTGGGCCTTGACCGCGCGGGCCATCGCCAGCTTCTGGGCGAAGGCCTTGTCGGAGCCGGCCAGGAGGTTGTTCACCTCCTCGTCGGCGGCCTGGAAGCTGACCTGGATGTGATCGAGGCCGGCCGCGGCGAACTCGGCGATGCGCGCCTCGCTGAGGCCGATGCCGGAGGTGATCAGGTTGGTGTAGTAGCCCATGCCGCGGGCGGCGCGGATCAGCTCGGTCAGGTCCTGGCGCACCAGCGGCTCGCCGCCGGAGAAGCCGAGCTGGGCGGCGCCCAGTTCGCGGGCCTGGCGGAACACCTCGATCCACTGCGCGGTGGACAGCTCCTCGCCGTGGCGGGCGAAGTCCAGCGGGTTGGAGCAGTACGGGCACTGCAGCGGGCAGCGGTAGGTCAGCTCGGCGAGCAGCCACAGCGGCGGGCCGGGCACGAAGCCGGGCTTAGCGAAGCTCGATCCAGAATCGCTCACGCGCCACCTCCAGAAATTCCAGGATGTCCGTCTCGATGCCCTCGGCCTCCGGGAAGCGCTCGCGCAGGCCGGCGACGATCGCGGCGACGCTGCGCACCCCGTCGACCTCGGCGAGGATCGCCCCGGCGCTGCCGTTGAGCTTGATCATCCCCTCGGGATAGAGCAGCACGTGGCAGTCCTGCGCCGGCTCCCACTGGAAGCGGAAGCCGCGGCGCAGCACCGGTACCTGCTCGGGATTCAGGCCGCTCATAGCGCGATCCCCTTGTGCCAGACCCGTTCGCCGGTCACCGTGTGGTAGGGCGGGCGGTTCAGTTCGTAGGCCATGCTCATGGCGTCGAGCATGCTCCAGAGAATGTCCAGCTTGAACTGCAGGATCTCCAGCATGCGCGCCTGGGCCTCGCCGGTGGTGTAGTGCGCGAGGGTGATGCGCAGGCCGTGCTCGACGTCGCGGCGCGCCTCGCTCAGGCGCTTGCGGAAGTAGTCGTAGCCGCCGGCCTCGATCCACGGATAGTGCGCCGGCCAGGTGTCGAGGCGCGACTGGTGGATGGTCGGGGCGAACAGCTCGGTCAGCGAGCTGCTCGCCGCCTCCTGCCAGCTGGCGCGGCGGGCGAAGTTGACGTAGGCGTCCACCGCGAAGCGCACCCCGGGCAGCACCAGCTCCTGGGAGAGCAGTTGCTCGCGTTCGAGCCCGACCGCCTCGCCGAGGCGCAGCCAGGCCTCGATGCCACCTTCCTCGCCGGGCGCGCCGTCGTGGTCGAGGATCCGCTGGATCCACTCGCGGCGGGTCTCGCGGTCCGGGCAGTTGGCCATGATCGCGGCATCCTTCAGGGGAATGTTCACCTGATAGTAGAAGCGGTTGGCCACCCAGCCCCGGATCTGCTCGCGGGTCGAGCGGCCCTCGTACATGGCGACGTGGAACGGGTGGTGGATGTGGTAATAGGCGCCCTTGGCGCGCAGCGCCTGCTCGAATTCGGCGGGACTCATGGCTGGCTCGGTCATCGTGGCTCCTCGTGGGGCTGTGGCGCTGGCGTAGGGCGGGTTAGCCGCGAAGCGGCGTAACCCGCCAACCGGCCCGGCGCCAATGGCGGGTTACGGCCTGCGGCCTGACCCGCCCTACAGTTCGATATCCATCCCGTCCCAGGCGACCTCGACGCCGCGCGCGCTCAGTTCGGCGCGCTCGGGCGAGTCCTCGTCGAGGATCGGGTTGGTGTTGTTGATATGGATGAGCACCTTGCGCCCGCGCAGGCCGTCGAGCACCTCGAGCATGCCGCCCGCGCCGCGCTGCGGCAGATGGCCCATCTCGCTGCCGAGCTTGCTGCCGCAGCCGGCGTGGATCATCTCGTCGTCGCGCCACAGGGTGCCGTCGACCAGCAGGCAGTCGGCGCGGCCCATCCGGTCGAGCAGCGGCGCATCCACCTGGCCGAGGCCGGGGGCGTAGAACAGCACGCCGCCGGTGCGGCTGTCCTCGACCAGCAGGCCGAGGTTGTCGCCCGGGTGCGGGTCGTTACGGTGCGGCGAGTACGGCGGCGCCGCACTGCGCAGCGGAATCGGGGTGAAGCGCAGGGCCGGGCAGGCGTCGATCACGAACGGCCGGTCCAGTTCGATGGGCTTCCAGCGCAGGCCGCCGTTCCAGTGCTCGAGCATGTCGAACAGCGGAAAGCCGCTGGTCAGGTCCTGGTGGACCATCTCGCTGCACCACACTTCGTGGGGGCAGCCCTCGCGCAGGGTGAGCAGGCCGGTGGTGTGGTCGATCTGGCTGTCCAGCAGGATCAGCGCGCGGATCGCCGTGTCGCGCACTGCGCGGGCCGGCTGCAGGGCCGGGAAGGCCTCGATCTGCGCGCGGATGTCCGGCGAGGCGTTGCAGAGGATCCAGTTCTCCCCGTCGTCGGACAGGGCGATGGAGGATTGGGTACGCGCCGTGGCACGCAGGGTGCCCTCGCGCAGGCCGCGGCAGTTGCGGCAGTTGCAGTTCCACTGGGGAAAACCGCCGCCGGCGGCCGAGCCGAGAATTCGGATATGCATGGCAGTCCCGTCTGGGAGAAGGCCCCGGCACGCCGGGGCCAGGTCGGTCAACGGTTGGCGAAGTACAGGGTCACTTCGAAACCGATACGCAGGTCAGTGAAGGCAGGTTTGGTCCACATGGGAAATTCCTCGCAATGAAGGGGTGGGGGTGGTTCATCCTGCGCCAGCCATTCCGGCGGGAAACCGGGACGGCGAGCGAAGAACGTTTGGCGTTCGACCAGCGAACGACCGACTTCTGTAGCTACAGCGCTTCTCTCCCATTAAAGGAGAAAAGGCCCGGGGCGGCCGAAGCCGGCCCCGGGCTGCCCCAGGATCAGGGCAATTTGTAGGCGATCACGTAGTCGCCGCGATCGGGCGACTGCCGGGCGCCGCCGGCGGTCAGCACGATGTACTGCTTGCCGGTCTTCGGCGACACGTAGGTGATCGGGCTGCCCTGGCTACCGACCGGCAGACGCTCCTTCCAGATCTCCTCGCCGGTGGCGGTGTCGAAGGCACGCAGGTAGTAGTCCTGGGTGCCGGCGAAGAACAGCAGGCCGGACTGGGTGGCCAGCGAGCCGCCGAGGGTCGGCATGCCGATCGGGATCGGCATGTGCATCTTGACGCCCAACGGACCGGTGTCCTGCACGGTGCCGACCGGCACCTGCCAGACCAGCTTGCCGCTCTTCAGGTCGACCGCCGACATGGTGCCGAACGGCGGCTTCTGGCAGGGAATGCCCAGCGGCGAGAGGAAGCGGTTACGCAGCGAGCCGTACGGCGTGCCGGTCTGCGAGGCCGCGCCCATCTCGACGCCGCCGGCCTTGTTGCTCTCCATCTTTTCGCGCGGAATGAGCCGGGTCCACAGGCCCAGGCGCATGTCGTTGACGAACAGGTAGCCGGTGGTCGGGTCGATGGCCGCGCTGCCCCAGTTGAAGCCGCCCAGCGAACCCGGGTACTGCAGGGCCACGTCCTCGCCCGGCGGGGTGTAGGGACCGTCGTAGCGCATCTGCTTGAACTGGATGCGGCAGGCCAACTGGTCGAACAGGGTGGCGCCCCACATGTCGGACTCGGTCAGGGTTTCGGAACCGACCATCGGCAGCCCCACCGAGAACGGCTGGGTCGGCGAATAGCGCTCGCCCTTGGCGTTGCCCTGGGGTACCGGACGCTCCTCGACCTTCGCCACCGGCTTGCCGGTTTCGCGGTTGAGCATGAAGATCTGCCCGGCCTTGGTGGTCTGGATCAGCACCGGGGTGGTGCCGCCCTTGCCGTCCGGCAGGTCGTAGAGGGTCGGTTGCGACGGCAGGTCGAGGTCCCAGAGGTCGTGGTGGGTGGTCTGGAAGACCCAGCGCTCCTGGCCGGTCTTCACGTCCACGGCGACCACGGCGGAGCTGTGCTTGTCGTCTTCCACGGTGCGCTGGCCGCCCCAGGCGTCCGGGGTGGTGTTGCCGGTGGGCAGGTAGACCAGGCCGAGCTTCTCGTCGTAGGCCATCGAGGTCCAGACGTTGGGCGTGGCGCGGGTATAGGGCTTGCCGTCGTTGGCGTTGGCCTCGGCGCCGCGCCCCAGGTCCCAGACCCAGGCGAGCTTGCCGGTGCGCACGTCGAAGGCGCGGACCACGCCGCTCGGCTCGCCGACCTCGATGTTGTCGGCGACGCGGCCGCCGACCACTACCAGATCACCGGCCACCAGCGGCGCGGCGGTCACGGTGTAGAAGCCGAACTTGACCTCGCCCATGTTCTCTTTCAGGTCGACGGTGCCCTGGTTGCCGAAGTCGGCGCAGGGCTTGCCAGTGTCGGCGTCGAGGGCGATCAGCCGGGCGTCGACGGTGGTCATCAGCACGCGGCGGCGGCAGGCGCCGTTCACCGGGGCGGTCATCACCTGCACCGTGCCGGTGTCGGCCACCGGTGCGGCGCTCGCCGCCGGGGCGGCCGGCTCCTCGAAGTAGCCGAGGCCGCGGCAACGCTGCCAGTTCGGTGCGGTGGCCTTGGAGTCGTAGGACCAGCGCTGCGCACCGCTGTCGATGTCGAGGGCGAACACCTGGTTGTGCGGGGTGCAGACGTAGACGGTATCGCCGATCTGCATCGGGGTGGCCTGGTCCTCGGCGCCGAAGCCGTTGCTCTCGGGGATGTCGCCGGTGCGGAAGGTCCAGGCGACCTGCAGCTTGTCGACGTTGTCCTTGTTGATCTGGTCCAGCGCGGCGAAGCGGGTGCCGGCGGTGGTGTTGCCCCAGTGGACCCAGTCCTTCTGCTCGGTGCCCGGCGCGACCGGGGTCACCGCGGCGATGCTGCTGGCGCTGACCACCGGCGAGGGCACGAACATGTAGACCATGCCGGCGAGCATGACGGCGGCCAGCGCACCGGCCACGCCGTAGGCGCCGCGGCCGGCGGTGCCGCCGTCGGCGCGGACCAGGCAGGGATAGGCCAGTGCCACCAGCACGCCGAAGCCCATCAGCACGGCGAGGCGCGAGACCAGCGGCCAGAACTCCAGCCCGCTATCCCACAGCGCCCAGAGCACCGACAGGCCCAGGGTCGCGGCGTAGACCAGCGCGCCGAGCGGCTTGCGGCGGACGATCAGCACGCCGGACGCCAGCAGGCCGAGGCCGGCCAGCAGGAAGAACCAGCTGCCGCCGAGGGTGGCGAGATAGGCCCCGCCGCCGGCGAGAGCCAGGCCGACGAGCGCGACGAGCGCGCCCAGGGCCGGCAGGATCACTTTAGCGGCACCGGGGGTGCCGTCCTCTCTGTTCATCATCAATCTTCTCTCCTGACGCTAGGTAGACTAACTAGATAGTTCATTTTCTCGACAGACTAACCAGATAGTTAATTTTTATGGCAAGGCGGTGTCGAGCCGTGCGGAAGCGCTCCGCCGACTATTTCGGGGCGTGGTCCTCCTCTGGGAAATGGGCCGCTCCGCTCGGGCTGCAAAGGCCGCTCGCGGCAAGGCACGCGCGGTACTCGAGCGCGCATGCCAACGTTGCGCTGGCGCCGTGCGATGGCGAACAGGTTGCTCCACGCCGCGCGGGATCTACCCGGTAGCGGCTCGGGGCAGCGCTCCGCTCGCGACGCAATGGCCGGTCGAACAGGGGCGATGGGCGACGGTGGGCGGTGCGCTCCGCAAGGATCGGGCCGGCGAGTGCAGACGCCCGGCCCGGGACGGGCGGGAGGCGAAAGGCACAGCGTTGCGGCGGATTCTTCTGGATATGCACGGGCCTGGATCGTCACTGAGAACGAAACGTGCGAGTCCATCCGACTGTTCGTTGCGGTTGAAGAACGATTGATCCGCGGGCGTCTTCTGCGAGACGGGGGTTGTTGTTGTAGCGGCGGCTGGTCAGCCCGAAAGGGGCGCTGACGGGTGTGGCACAAGGGATGCCAGAATTTCCCGATCACGGCATGCCTGATCGAGGATGCTACAGACTGCACATTATCCTGTAAACCGGACGCAATCCCGTCGCCCGGCCCCCGCTCCGCCGAAAGCCGGCCGCGGCGCGGGGACTCGGGACACCCCCTCAGCCGCGCCGCTTCCCCGGCATCTCGATGCCGTGCTGGTGGACCCGGCGGTACAGGGTGGCGCGGGAGATGCCGAGGGATTCGGCCGCCGGCCCCGGTTTCCAGCGGTGGCGGACCAGCGCGTCGAGCAGCGCCTGGCGCTCCGGGTCGGCGGCCAGGGCGGCGGCGTCCTCGCCGGTGGCCAGGCGTTCGCCGCGCAGTTCGGCCGGCAGATCGCCCGGCTGGATCACCCCGCCGGCGCACACCGCGCAGGCGTAGCGCAGGGCATGGCGGAGCTGGCGCACGTTGCCCGGCCAACGGTAGCCGAGCAGGCACTCCAGCGCCGCGGCGCTCAGGCCGACGGGCTCGCCGCAGGAGGCCGCCTCCTCCTCCAGCACGCGGTTGATCAGCGCCAGGCGGTCGCTGCGCTCGCGCAGCGGTGGCAGTTCGAAGCGCGCGCCGCCGATGCGAAAGTACAGGTCCTCGCGGAAGCTGCCGTCGGCGACCATCGCCGCCAGGTCGCGGTGGGTGGCGCAGATCACCTGGATGTCCACTGCCTGGCGCCGCGCGGCGCCCAGGGGCGCCACCTCGCCTTCGGCGAGCACCCGCAGCAGGCGGGTCTGCAGGGTCAGCGGCATGTCGCCGATCTCGTCGAGGAACAGGGTGCCGCCGTCGGCCTGCTGCAACAGGCCGCGCATGCCCTTGCTGGAGGCGCCGGTGAAGGCGCCGGCGGCGTAGCCGAACAGCTCGCTCTCGATCAGGCTGTCCGGGATCGCCGCGCAGTTCAGGGCGACGAAGGGCTTGCCGCGACGGGCGCTGGCCTCGTGCACCTGGCGGGCGAAGACCTCCTTGCCGGCGCCGGTCTCGCCCTGGATCAGCACCGGCAGGTTGCGGTCCTTGACCCGCACGGCCAGGCGCAGGTGCTCGGCGATGCGCGGATCGAGCTCGGCGCCGCGCGCCGCGACCCGCGGCACCGGCCGGCTCTGGCGCGGTGGTGCGCTCAGGCGGACGTACAGGGCCGGCGCGTCGCCGCGCCCGAGCAGCGGCTGGGCAACCCCATCCCCGGCGGCACGCAGGGCGTCCGGATCGAACACCTCGGCGATGTGGCCCGGCACCTCGCCGAAGCGCTGGCGCAGGTAGCGGCGCGCCGCCGGGTTGAGCGCCAGCAGGCGGCCGTCGGCGTCCCAGGCGAACAGGTAGTCGGGCTGACTGTCGACGTAGCCCGGCGCGGCGTGGGCGCGCAGTATCCAGTGCCCGCCGGCGCTGTGCATGAAGAAGGCGTTCTCGATCTGCCGGGCGCTCTGCGCCACCAGCTGGCGGACCAGGGTCTGGCTGCGGCGGTCGTCGGGCGACTGCACCGCCGAGACGTCGAGCACCCCGAGCAGTTCGCCCTGCGGGTCGAAGACCGGCGCCGCCGAGCAGGTCAGGCCGATGAAGGCGGCGCGGAAGTGGTCGCGCTTGTGCACCGTCAGCGGCATCTTGCTGGCCAGCACGGTGGCCACCCCGCAGGTGCCCTCCTCGCCCTCCGACCACCAGGTGCCGAGGTCGAGGCCGGCCTTGCGGCAGTCGCTGCGGATCGCCGAATCGACCCGGTAGTCGAGGGTCCGCCCCTGGGCATCGGCGAGCAGCACGCAGTAGTCGGCGCCGCGCACCTGGCCGTGCAGGCGGCCGACTTCTTCGCTGGCGATGCGCAGGAACAGCTCGGCGCGTTCGCGGCACTCCTTGAGCAGGGTCTGGTCGAGGATGCGCGGCCCCTGCAGGGAACCGGGGTCGAGCCGGTGCTGCTCCGAGCGGCGCCAGGAATCGAGGATCGGCGCGGGAACCGGCGCCTGGGGCAGGCCGGAGGCGTTCTTCAACACGCGGCTGACACAGTCCACGTGGGCTTTCGAGTGTGCGGAAAGCATGCAGTCTCCGTTTCTCGTCGTCTTGTTGTTGTCTCCCCATTAAGCACCCTTCCCCCCGCAGCGACAAGCGCCGGGATGGAGAAGCCCGACGCTGAGACGGAGCGTCTCGGCATCTCAGCGCAACGGCCGTCGCGCTGACACCCGGCGTCTCGCCCAGGCTCTCGCCAAGCCTGCCGACCAGCCGAGCAAACCGCTCTAGCACGGGGATTTTCGGCCACTTCCAGCACTCTGGCACCGCCCTTGCTCTCTCCCCTGGCAGAAGCGGCCGGCAACGCAAGCCCGGCCCATAACAACAAGCACAGGTGCCCCATGTCCGAGTCATCCCTTCCCGAATTCTCCCTGTCCGGCAAAGTCGCCCTGGTCACCGGGGCCGGCCGCGGCCTCGGCCAGGGCATCGCCCTGAGCCTGGCCCGCGCCGGCGCCGACGTGGCGGTGGCCGACCTCGATCCGGCCGGCGCCGAGGAAACCGCCGCGCAGATCCAGGCCCTCGGCCGGCGCAGCCTGGCGCTGTCAGTCGACGTCGCCCGCCAGGACAGCGTGCAGGCCATGGTCGCCCGGATCGTCGAGGGCTTCGGCCGCCTCGACGTGGCGGTCAACAACGCCGGGGTGATCGGCATCCACAAGGTCGGCGAGCTGACCGTCGAGGAATGGGACCGGGTGCTGAACGTCAACGCCCGCGGCGTGTTCCTCTGCTGCCAGGCCGAGCTGGAGCCGATGCGCGCGCAGCGCTGGGGGCGGATCATCAACGTCGCCTCGATCGCCGGCAAGGTCGGCTTTCCCGACCTCTCCCACTACTGCGCCTCGAAGTTCGCGGTGGTCGGCTTCAGCAACGCCCTGGCCAAGGAGGTCGCCCGCGAGGGCATCACCGTCAACGCGCTCTGCCCCGGCATCGTCGGCACCGGCATGTGGCGCGGCGAGCAGGGCCTGGCCAGCCGCTGGCGGCAGGCCGGCGAGAGCGAGGCGCAGTCCTGGGAGCGCCACCAGGCCAGCCTGCTGCCGCAGGGCGAAGCGCAGACCGCCGAGGACATGGGCCAGCTCGCCGTCTACCTGGCCTGCGCCCCGCACGTCACCGGCCAGGCCATCGCCGTCGACGGCGGCTTCTCGCTCTGAGTCCGGGGAGTCTTGCCATGAGCCGTCCTCCGCTGACCGTGGGGATCATTCCCAACCCGGCCTCCGGCCGCGACCTGCGCCGGCTGACCGCTAACGCCGGGCTGTTCTCCAGCACCGACAAGGCCTCGGTGGTGCAGCGCCTGCTCGGCGCCTTCGGCGCCACCGGCGTCGAGCGCGTGCTGCTGCCAACCGACATGACCGGCATCGCCGCCGCGGTGCTCAAGGCCAGCCGCGGCCGCCACGCCCGGGACAACCGCTGGCCGGAGCTGGAAATCCTCGATATCCGCCTGCGCCAGACCGTCGAGGACACCCGCCTGGCGGCGCGCCTGATGGCCGAGCGCGGCGTCGCGCTGATCGCCGTGCTCGGCGGTGACGGCACGCACAAGGCGGTGGCCGCCGAGGTCGGCGACATCCCCCTGCTGACTCTGTCCACCGGCACCAACAACGCCTTTCCCGAGCTGCGCGAGGCAACCGGCGCCGGGCTCGCCGGCGGGCTCTTCGCCGCCGGGCGGATTCCGCCGGAGATCGCCCTGCGCCGCAACAAGCGCCTGCTGGTCCGCGAGGCGCGCCGCGGCCTCTGCGAATGGGCGCTGGTGGACGTGGCGGTGTCACCGCTGCGCTTCGTCGGCGGCCGGGCGATCAGCCGCGCCGAGGATCTGGCCGAGGTCTTCGTGACCTTCGCCGAACCGCACGCCATCGGTCTGTCGGCGCTCTGCGGACTCTGGTGCCCGGTCTCCCGGCAAGCCCCCGAAGGCGCCTGGATGCGCCTGCATCCAGAGGCCCGCGACGCCCTGCTGGCGCCGCTCGCCCCCGGCCTGCTGCAGGGCTGCGGGGTGGTCGCCGCCGGCACCCTGGAGCCGGGCGTGCCCCACGCGCCCAGCCTGAGCGGCGGCACCCTGGCGCTGGACGGCGAGCGCGAGATCGCCTTCGCCGCCGGCGACCGACCGACCGTCACCCTCGATTCCCACGGCCCGCTGAGCATCGACGTGGAAGCCACACTTGCCTATGCGGCGCGCCACCGTCTGCTGTCCATCGGCCGCGAACACCCGCAACACCCCGTGAACCTTTCGTGTTGAAACAACCCAGGAGAACAACAATGACCACCCACCTGTCAGCCGAGCAGCTGCTGCATGCCTACCGGGTGATGCGCACCATCCGCGTCTTCGAGGAGCGCCTGCACATCGAATTCGCCACCGGCGAGATTCCCGGCTTCGTCCACCTCTACGCCGGCGAGGAAGCCTCCGCCGCCGGAGTCATGGCCCACCTGCGCGACGACGACTGCATCTCCTCCAACCACCGCGGCCACGGCCACTGCATCGCCAAGGGCGTGGACGTGCACGGGATGATGGCCGAGATCTACGGCAAGAAGACCGGCGTCTGCCAGGGCAAGGGCGGCTCCATGCACATCGCCGACCTGTCCAAGGGCATGCTCGGCGCCAACGGCATCGTCGGCGCCGGTGCGCCGCTGGTGGCCGGCGCAGCGCTGGCCGCCAAGCTCAAGGGCACCGACGCGGTGGCCGTGGCCTTCTTCGGCGACGGCGCCTCCAACGAAGGCGCGGTGTTCGAGGCGATGAACCTCGCCGCGATCATGAACCTGCCGTGCATCTTCGTCGCCGAGAACAATGGCTACGCCGAGGCCACCGCCTCCAACTGGTCGGTGTCCTGCGACCACATCGCCGACCGCGCCGCCGGCTTCGGCATGCCCGGGGTGACGGTGGACGGCTTCGACTTCTTCGCCGTCCACGAGGCCGCCGGCGCCGCCGTGGCCCGCGCCCGCGCCGGCGAAGGCCCGTCGCTGATCGAGGTGAAGCTGACCCGCTACTACGGCCACTTCGAGGGCGACGCCCAGACCTACCGCGACATGGACGAGCTCAAGGAGATGCGCGAGGTGCGCGACTGCCTGAAGCAGTTCCGCGACCACACCGTCGCCGCCGGCCTGCTCGACATCTCGCAACTCGACGACATCGACGGCGAGGTGGAGCGGCAGATCGAGGACAGCGTGATCAAGGCCAAGAGCGATCCCAAGCCGCCGGCGGCCGATCTGCTCGCCGACGTCTACGTGTCCTACCCCTGAGCCCCCATTCCTAGGAGAACCATCATGGCAAGAAAAATCAGCTACCAGCAGGCCATCAACGAAGCCATGGCCCAGGAAATGCGCCGCGACGAGACCGTCTTCCTAATCGGCCAGGACATCGCCGGCGGCGCCGGCGCACCGGGCGAGCAGGACGCCTGGGGCGGCGTGCTCGGCGTCACCAAGGGGCTCTACCACCAGTTCCCCGGCCGGGTGCTCGACGCCCCGCTGTCGGAGATCGGCTACGTCGGCGCGGCGGTCGGCGCCGCCACCCGCGGCATGCGCCCGGTGTGCGAACTGATGTTCGTCGACTTCGCCGGCTGCTGCCTGGACCAGATCCTCAACCAGGCGGCGAAATTCCGCTACATGTTCGGCGGCAAGGCGGTCACCCCCTTCGTGCTGCGCGCCATGTACGGCGCCGGCCTGCGCGCCGCCGCCCAGCACTCGCAGATGCTCACCTCGCTGTGGACCCACATCCCCGGCCTCAAGGTGGTCTGCCCCTCCTCGCCCTACGACGCCAAGGGCCTGCTGATCCAGGCGATCCGCGACAACGACCCGGTGATCTTCCTCGAGCACAAGATGCTCTACGGCATGCAGGGCGAGGTGCCGGAAGAGCTGTACACCGTGCCCTTCGGCGAGGCCAACTTCCTGCGCGAGGGCGACGACGTGACCCTGGTCACCTACGGCCGCATGGTCCACCTGGCGATGGACGCCGCCGCCAGCCTGGCCCGCCAGGGCATCGGCTGCGAGGTGCTCGACCTGCGCACCACCAGCCCGCTGGACGAGGACAGCATCCTCGAAAGCGTCGAGAAGACCGGCCGCCTGGTAGTGATCGACGAAGCCAACCCGCGCTGCTCGATGGCCACCGACATCTCCGCGCTGGTCGCGCAGAAGGCCTTCGCCGCCCTCAAGGCACCGATCGAGATGGTCACCGCGCCGCACACCCCGGTGCCCTTCACCGACTCCCTGGAAGACCTGTACATCCCCAACGCGGCGAAGATCGAAGCCGCGGTCCTGAAGATCGTCGACAAGAGGAAGGTTGCATGAGCCAGATCCATACCCTGACCATGCCGAAGTGGGGTCTGTCGATGACCGAGGGCAAGGTCAACGCCTGGCTCAAGGAAGAAGGCGCCAGCATCGCCAAGGGCGACGACGTGCTCGACGTGGAAACCGACAAGATCTCCAGCAGCGTCGAGGCGCCCTTCTCCGGCGTGCTGCGGCGCATCGTCGCCCAGGAGGACGAAACCCTGCCGGTCGGCGCCCTGCTCGCCGTGGTGGTGGAAGGCGAGGCCTCCGACGAGGAGATCGACGCCGTGGTGCAGCGCTTCCAGGCCGAGTTCGTGCCCGGCGGCGAAGACGAGGAAGCCGGCGGCCCGGCGCCGCAGAAGGTCGAGCTGGACGGCCGCACCATCCGTTTCTTCGACCGCGGCGAGGGCGGCGCCCCGCTGCTGCTGATCCACGGCTTCGGCGGCGACCTGAACAACTGGCTGTTCAACCACGAGGCGCTGGCCGCCGACCGCCGGGTGATCGCCCTCGACCTGCCGGGCCACGGCGAGTCGGGCAAGACGCTGAAGAGCGGCGACCTCGACGAACTGAGCCGGGCCGCGCTGGCCCTGCTCGACCACCTGGACATCCAGCGCGCGCACCTCGCCGGCCACTCGATGGGCGGCGCGGTGTCGCTGAACCTGGCGCGCCTGGCGCCCGAGCGGGTGCTCTCGCTGACCCTGATCTGCAGCGCCGGCCTGGGCGCGGAGATCAACGGCGACTACCTCAACGGCTTCGTCGAGGCGAGCAACCGCAACGCCCTCAAGCCGCAACTGGTGCAGCTGTTCTCCGACCCCGCGCTGGTCACCCGGCAGATGCTCGAGGACATGCTCAAGTACAAGCGCCTGGAGGGCGTCGAGACGGCGCTGCGCCAGCTGGTCGAGCGGCTGTCCGAAGGCGGCCGCCAGCAGATCGACCTGCGCGGCGTGCTGGAGCAAGGCCGCCATCCGGCGCTGGTGATCTGGGGCAGCGACGACGCCATCATCCCCGCCAGCCATGCCCAAGGCCTGCCGGCGCAGGTGGAAATCCTGTCCGGTCAGGCGCACATGGTGCAGATGGAAGCGGCCGACGAGGTCAACAGGCTGATCCAGGCCTTCCTCGCCAAACACTGAAACCGGCGGCGGCCGGCCCGCGCCGGTCGCCGCAGCCCCGCAAGTCCCGAAGGAGAACAACAATGACAACATCCCTTGGTGCAACCATGCGCGCCGCCGTCTGGCATGGCCGTCAGGACATCCGCGTCGAAGACGTGCCGCTGCCCGCCGACCCGCCGCCCGGCTGGGTGCAGATCCGCGTCGACTGGTGCGGCATCTGCGGCTCGGACCTGCACGAATACGTCGCCGGCCCGGTATTCATCCCGGTCGAGAAGCCCCACCCGCTCACCGGCATCCAGGGCCAGTGCATCCTCGGCCACGAATTCAGCGGCGCGATCGTCAAGCTCGGCGCCGGCGTGAGCGGCTTCGCCCCCGGCGAGCGGATCGCCGCCGACGCCTGCCAGCACTGCGGCACCTGCTACTACTGCCGCAGCGGCCTGTACAACCTCTGCGAAAAGCTGGCCTTCACCGGGCTGATGAACAACGGCGCCTTCGCCGAACTGGTGAACGTGCCCGCCGAACTGCTCTACAAGCTGCCGGCCGACTTTCCCGCCGAGGCCGGCGCGCTGATCGAACCGCTGGCGGTGGGCATGCACGCGGTGAAGAAGGCCGGCAGCCTGCTCGGCCAGAACGTGGTGGTGGTCGGCGCCGGCACCATCGGCCTGTGCACCATCATGTGCGCCAGGGCGGCCGGCGCGGCCCAGGTGATCGCCCTGGAAATGTCCTCGGCGCGCAAGGCCAAGGCGCTGGAAGTGGGCGCGAGCCTGGTGCTCGATCCCAAGGAATGCGACGCGCTGGCGGAAATCCGCGCCCGCACCAACGGCCTCGGCGCCGACGTCAGCTTCGAGTGCATCGGCAACAAGCACACCGCCAAGCTCGCCATCGACGTCATCCGCAACGCCGGCAAGAGCGTGCTGGTCGGCATCTTCGAGGAACCCAGCTCGTTCAACTTCTTCGAACTGGTCTCCACCGAGAAGCAGGTCATCGGCGCCCTCGCCTACAACGGCGAATTCGCCGACGTGATCGCCTTCATCGCCGACGGCCGCCTGGACGTCAAACCGCTGATCACCGGTCGCATCGGCCTGGAGGAAATCGTCGGCCGCGGCTTCGAGGAACTGGTCAACAACAAGGAACACAACGTCAAGATCATCGTTTCGCCGCATTGATGGTGGGGACGGCGCGGAGCGGCGGGGGCCGCTTCGCGTGGGATGAAAATAAAGTTTCATTCTCTGGGGAGCGCCGAAAGGGCCGGTTTTCTGTTGTTTGTACCGTTTGTGCCGGCAGGCTCCGGCCCATAGCTAATGTTAGATATTCGAGTGTTTAGGCTTCGCCAACCGATCTCTAGTTAAGCAATCTCAAGGGCATTGCGCCCTTGAGATTTATTGTGCTGTGCAGCTACTGAATATTTTGCTTGCGCCAATTATCTACAGCAATTGACAGACGCTTATTCTTGACTGGCTTTTGCCATTCATCCCAGAAATTGACTGTCCCGCTATTCGGTTTGCTCTGGGGTTCATCGATTCTGATTCTGCTTGGCAGCAAGCTTGCGTCGCCAACGACCAATGCTTCGCCTGTATCGAGAGTTGGAAGGATGTCGCTGAACCCTCCAAGACTATCCGGCAACAGCCTCTTGATAACCCCCTGATCCTCAGCGTTCGTCAGCCGCATGGATACGAAGTTGCTGCATTGACTGAGCATTGTCTTATTAACTTCGGACGGACGCTGACTTATTACTATGAGGCTTACGCCGTACTTGCGGCCCTCCTTGGCAATTCGTTCAAAAATATCCAATGAAATATCATCGACAGCGTCCGCCATGTTTCGTTGTGGCATGTAGAGGTGCGCCTCGTCACATAGGAGAGCAATAGGATGACGCATTTCGGATGGCGTCCATTGTTGGACGGAAAAAGTAACCCGTGCGACAAGTGAGACGATAAGCGGCAAGACATCTGAGGGAACCTCGGAGAAATCGATGATTTTGATCCCTGCCTTGCCATTCTCACCAAAGCTGCCAAGCACGGAATTGGTAAACCGTTCAAGCCAAGCGAAATCAAGAATGTCTCCACCGCCATTGAACATAAAACCAAGACGTCTATCAGAAATTTTATTCTCAAGCCGGGAAATCATGCGAGCTAGCTTCGCGAAGAAATCTCCCTGCCTCTCGGTTCCAGCCTTCGCTCCAGGAACCATTTCGACGTTGATGTCATTCAGTCTGCCCATGAGGAAGTCGAGATCGAACGGAACAGGGCTGTCGACAGTAAAGTGCCTCAATACGTCGTGCTGACCACTATCCTCCAGATACTTGCGCTTCGCTTGATTGATCTCGCGCGCCATAATCATGGCTTGGTTGGGGGCATTCTGGTCACTTCGGTCAACAAACATTGACACGAGAGCTTCATACGAAAGCAGCCAGTAAGGCAGATAAAGCACGCCATCGTCGATGGTGCGCCTGACCTCAACGTCTGCTGGCCCCGCCACTTTGAAGTGTTGAATGCCTTTACCCACTAATGGCGAATACTCGCCATGAAGATCAAAAACAATTGCATTCGCGGTAGAGAGTCCCGACATCTGCTCAATGATTTTTGCTGTTGTCCAAGACTTTCCTGAGCCAGTACTACCACCGATGAATGCGTGACGCTGGAAAAACTTATTGCCATTTAGATAGGCAACTGCGTGTTCGTCCAGTGTGTATTTTCCAAGCGTCAAGGCATTTCCATCGGCTGCTACGTTGGAAAGAGTACGCATAAAATTCGTCAGGTTATCGCTCTCTAGTGAGAAACAGTTGGCATCGATCTCCGGTACGCTTTCCAATGTGCGACGGAAGACGTTCTCTCTTTCGCCATCACGATCTAGCAAGGTGCCAATCAGGGCGATACGGCATAGATTTAGCTCTGAGTTTTGGTCGGTAATGCCGTCGCTGGTGATGTCCTCGACGCTGCGCTTCCGGGTCACCTGAGTGATGAGACCAATGAGGTGCTGTCCAGGTCTGCTACTTTGTAGTACGGCCAGATGATTGACCTGCAACCTTTTCAGTCGGTCGACATTTTCCACGTCAACGACAACATTTGCTGTATCAATGGAAGCGGCTTTCCCAAGCGAGTCTTCGTCCTTAAAGCTAAAAATCGACATCTCTTCTTCCTACATAATGAGTGACAGATAACCCGCAAGACTCCAAATATTTTTCTCAACTATTAATGGAGCCTTACCCAGCGAGGAGTACACTATCGATTGTTCGTCTGTTCCTCCTCGCTCTATTGCTAGGTAATTCTGCGCTCCACCTTCAAAAATTACTCTCTTGGCAGCATCTGAAAGCGCATAAGTAATAATAGTTATAGGCGTCTTCTGGCGAAGACATTTCGCCATGAGTTTTGGCTGAATATGCTCATCATTGAATCCGTAGCCTACGCATAGGTACGAATTAGCACTGGTAATAGCCTGATCGGCACTATTAATAATGGATCGGTATGGCTCTAAATGCGTCCTTTGGTATTTTTGGGTTCCAGGAGTTACGATTTGCGGCTCGTAGCCTTTGGGTATTCCGTCAATATTTGAGAGAGCGACGATATCCCCTAGAGGAGACTTGAACCAGTCCAGAGAGCCATGGACCTTCCAGATGTTCACCCTGCGAGGAGACGTGATTTCATTTGGGGCGGATAGCTGACGAAAGAACCCGTATGTGAAGCCTGTATAATGGTGGAGCCTTTTTTGTTCGCAGGCATACTCTGCAAGCCTATCATAGTTAGTTGTAACGATATTTATTATTCTAATACTAGTTTGTAACATATGATCAAGCAGACGCCCCAACGAAAACATCTCTTTGGTTTGAAGGCTTTCGCGAAAAACCTGGCCATCTTCGGAGTTAATTAGCGTCTAGGTGGCTTGGATAATTCTAGCGGTCAGCGCTTCGGAAACAGCTACCTGATGGAGCGCAGCCTCTAGGTCAATGCCCCCCTTTAAAACTTGGCAAAAACCCTCCCAAGCCTCAAGTTCGGCAGCAGATAAGGCAGAAACATCGGTATGTGCGACTAGATGCTTCGCAAGTGCGCCCATTCCAGACAAACCATATGCAGCCGATGCACCACTGCCGAGGATGATGAGGGGAGCGTTACTGTAATAGTCCTGCGCTTGCTTATGAAAATCCATATTCGAAGATTCCAAATTATCCTTACAAACAGGGGAAACCGCACACCAACAACAACATTACGACCGCAATGCTTTATTTCATTTTCATTTGCAGACCCAGCATTGACTGCTGGTATTTTAAGATTGGTTTTTAATATGTTGCTCCCGCTATGAATGCCACTTCTGGTTGCTGTACTACTTCGCTCTGCCTTCGCGCTCAGTTTCCGAACCTAGTCGGTAGCTGTCTCACGCGAGACCCTCCCTTCTGGCCGGTTTTTGCCTATCGCGATGAGTCGGTTGGGGACGCGAAACCTTATCAGGTTGCACGATCTCTCGGTCAACTCAGAATGAAACTTTATTTTTATCCCATACCGACCTCAGCCAAAAAACGCCACCAGCCAGCCAATGAACACTCTCAGTCGTGGCGTCAAGTACCGGTGATGAGGCCATCAGCAACGCCGGCGACAGGTACTGCGGTAGCAGCTCGACCAGGCTGCAGGCAATCAGCATTGAATCGCTCAGCCCACCAATCCACACCACACCACACCACACCACACCACACAATTCCATCTTCGCGCACCAAGTCAAGATCATCCGCTCAGCGAACCTAATCTCCAAGTCGATTCCGGGTAACGCGCATGGAAGTCCGGCAGGACCGGAATCACCACGACGGCTCTCTCCTCCGACTTTCAGCACTGCGCCATCGCAAACTCGGCAATCAACCCCGCAGCCCCTCCCTTCACTCATGCTGCACCCCCGCCCGCTTGAGCAGTTGCCTGCAGCGCTCGGACAGGTGCAACACGCTCAGGTGCTTGCCGGCCTTGGCGTAGCGCTCGCGCAGGGTCTTCAGCGCGGCGATGGCCGAGTAGTCGACGAAGCTCAGGTGGCGGCAATCCAGGGTCACCTGGGGCGGGTCGCCGGCGGGGTCGAACTGGTTGAGGAAGGGCGTCGTGGAGGCGAAGAACAGCGTGCCGTGCAGGCGGTAGAGCTTGCTGCCGTCGGCTTCCCGATGGGTGTCGGCGTACAGCTCGCGGGCCTGCTGCCAGGCGAAGTTGAGCGCGGCGATGACGATCCCGCAGAGCACGGCGGTGGCCAGGTCGGTGAACACGGTGACGATGGTCACCGCGACGATCACCAGCGCGTCGTTCAGCGGCACCTTGTCGAGCACCCGCAGGGAGGCCCAGGCGAAGGTCTGCTGCGCCACCACGAACATCACCCCGACCAGCGCGGCGAGCGGGATGCGCTCGATCAGCGGCGAGAGGAACAGCACGAAGAGCAGGATCATCACCCCGGCGACCACGCCGGAGAGCCGGCCGCGGCCGCCGGAGCTGAGGTTGATCATGGTCTGGCCGATCATCGCGCAGCCGCCCATGCCGCCGAACAGGCCGGACACCAGGTTGGCCGCGCCCAGCGCCGCGCACTCGCGGTCCGGATAGCCGCGGCTCTCGGTGATCTCGTCGGTGAGGTTCAGGGTCAGCAGGGTTTCCAGCAGGCCGACCAGCGCCATCAGCACCGCATAAGGGGTAACGATGGCCAGGGTTTCCAGGTTCCAGGGCACGTCCGGCACGGCCGGGACGGGCAGGCCGCCGGCGATGTGCGCCATGTCGCCGAGGGTATGGGTCGGCAGGCCGAGCAGCCAGACCGCCAGGCCGACGCCGAGGATCGCCGCCAGCGCCGGCGGCACGGCGCGGGTCAGGCGCGGCAGCAGGTAGACGATGGCCATGGTCGTCGCCACCAGCCCGAGCATCAGGTAGAGCGGCATGCCGCTCAGCCAGGCCTCGCCGTCCTTGAAGTGCTCCAGCTGGGCCAGGGCGATGATGATCGCCAGGCCGTTGACGAAGCCGAGCATCACCGGATGCGGCACCATGCGCACCAGCTTGCCCAGGCGCAACAGGCCGAAGGCAACCATGATCAGCCCGCCGAGCAGCACGGTGGCGAGCAGGTACTGCACGCCATGCTGCACCACCAGCGCGACGATCACCACGGCCATCGAGCCGGCGGCGCCGGACACCATGCCCGGACGGCCGCCGAACAGGGCGGTGAGTGTGCAGATGATGAAGGCGCCGTAGAGTCCCATCAGCGGGTTGAGGTGGGCGACCAGGGCGAAGGCGATGCACTCGGGCACCAGGGCGAAAGACGTGGTGAGTCCGGCCAGGACATCGGCACGCAGATGTTTCGGTTTCATCGTTTACCTGAGCTGTTGATCGGCGAAGCCGGCCGCAGGGGGATGGCTGGAAAAAAGGGCTTCGGATGTTACGGATTCGAGGCGGGCAGGGCCAGCCATTGGATGGGCGCCACAAGGCAAGTGCATGAGCATGTAGGAGCGAATTCATTCGCGACGCTTCCGGTCTTGCCGATGAGCATACGTCACGATTGCGAACCGTGATGCGTTAAGTCACACTGCAAACCCATGATCATCAGCTTTCAGCACAAGGGCCTTCGCCTCTTTTACGAGACGGGCTCAACCAAGGGGATTCGCGCCGATCATGCCAAACGTCTGGCCCGCATGCTGGCCTTCATGGATCGAGCCACAGCGCCGGGAGACCTCGACCTTCCGGGCTGGAGACTCCACCCCCTCAAGGGGGATCGCGCGGAGTTCTGGTCGCTGACCGTCAGCGGCAATTGGCGGGTGATTTTCCGCTTTGCCGGCAACGATATCGAACTGGTCGACTACCTCGACTACCACTGAACAGGAGGGCGACATGGCCATGTTCAACCCACCGCATCCGGGGGAAACGCTCCTCGAAGACGTGCTCCCCGAATTGGATATCAGCATTGCCGAGCTTGCCCGTCGGCTGGGCTTCGCGCGAGAAACCCTGTCTCGCATCCTGCACGGACGCGCCCCTATCAGCCCGGACCTGGCCGTTCGCCTGGAAATGGCCGGTATCGGTACGGCACGTACCTGGCTTGGCGTACAGGCCGATTACGACCTGTGGCAAGCCCGGCACCGCGAGCAGCCCCGCATAGAGCGATTCGCCTCGATTGCCTGATACGACACAGGACCCGGGCACCAAGCCTGGGTCTCATCCGCGCGCCCGAGCGCCCGCTCGCCTCAGGATAAAACCCCGCTTTCACCCCCTCACCCGAACACCCCCATCAAGCAATCGATGAACACCCGCAAACGCGGCGCCGGGTGTCGGGCATTCGCGACGCTTCCAGTTTTGCCGATGACTGCTACAGGGGAATATCGGGCACGCCGGAGGCCGGCCAGTCGATCTGGTAGCGGGTGCTGCGCCCGCCGCCGGGCAGGCGGACCAGGCAGCCCTTGTCGAGCAGGTCGCCGAGGTGGCGGGTGGTGAGCCGATTACGGAGGTTATTCGGCTCATTCGGTGAGCCGATTAAGGGAGCTATTCGGCTCAGGGTGCAGCCGCGAGTCGATGGTTGCCGCCCCGCCCTCAGCCGAACAGCGCCACCAGCCAGTCGATGAACACCCGCAGGCGCGGCGTCAGGTGGCGGTGATGGGGATAGAGCACGGTCAGCGGCAGTGCCGGCGGCGGGTGTTGCGGTAGCAGTTCGACCAGGCTGCCGGCGGCCAGCTGGCGTTCGACGTGGTAGCGCGGCACCTGGACGATCCCCAGCCCCGCCTCGCAGGCCGCCACGTAGGCTTCGCCGTGGTTGACCGCCAGGCTGGCCGGCAGGCTGCGCGTCTCGATGCGGCCGTCGACGGCGAACTCCAGCGGCGCCAAGCGCCCGGTGGTGGGCGAGAGGTAGTCGACGCAGCGGTGCCCCTCCAGTTCGTCGAGGCTGGCCGGCAGGCCGTGGCGGGCCAGGTAGCCGGCGCTGGCGCAGGTGATCTGGGGCAGCGCCGGCAGGCTGCGGGCGATCAGCGTCGAGTCGCTCAGCCCGCCGATCCGCACCACGCAGTCCACTCCTTCGCGCACCAGGTCGATCATCCGGTCGCCGATGCCGAGTTCCAGGCTGATTTCCGGGTAGCGGGCGTAGAAGTCCGGCAGCGCCGGGATCACCAGCAGGCGGCCGAGGGAGGCCGGCAGGTCGATCTTCAGCCGGCCGCGCGGGTGCCCGGCGCTCTGCGACAGCACGCTCTCCACCTCCTCGATCTCGCCGAGGACCGACAGGCAGTGCTGGTAGTAGGAGCGCCCGTCGAGGGTGGCGCTGACCTGCCGGGTGGTGCGCTGCAGCAGGCGCACGCCGAGGTGGCTCTCCAGTTGCCGGATCAGCGCGCTGGCCGAGGCGCGGGACATGCCCTGCTGCTCGGCGGCCTTGCTGAAGCTGCCGAGTTCGACGATGCGGGCGAAGAGCTGCATGGCCTGGAAGCGGTCCATGGCGCGGGCCTTTGTTCGTGAAAGCCGAACAGTGTTGCCGGTTTTCGCGGCTTTATCCATCCAGGCAATGACAATAAGGTGGAGCCTCGTCCGCACAGCCGCCAGGAGCCGAGCCCGCATGCAGCCCCTCACCCTCCACAAGGATTTCTCGCTGTCCGCCGTCACCGCCGGCTTCCTCGCCGTGCTGATCTCCTATTCCGGCCCACTGGTGATCTTCTTCCAGGCCGCGCAGAGCGCCGGGATTTCCGCCGGGATGATGTCCTCCTGGGTCTGGGCCATCTCCATCGGCGCGGCGCTGTCCGGCATCCTGCTCAGCCTCTGGCTCAGGGTGCCGGTGGTGACCGCCTGGTCCGCGCCCGGCACCGCCCTGCTGGTCACCTTGTTCCCGGCGCTCAGCCTCAACGAGGCGGTGGGCGCCTACCTCACGGCGGGCGCGATCCTCTTCCTGATCGGCATTTCCGGCTGGTTCGACCGGCTGGTGCAGGCCATTCCCCGAGGCATCGCCTACGCCATGATGGCCGGCATCCTGTTCCAGTTCGGCATCGGCGCCTTCCAGTCGGTGGCCTCGATGCCGGCGCTGGCCTTCGGCATGCTCATCGCCTACCTGGTGTTCAAGCGCCTGTTCCCGCGCTACTGCCTGGTGCTGCTCTTGGTCGTCGGCGTGGCCCTGGCCGTCGGCCTGGAAGGCAGCAACCTCGCCGGCATCGGCGCGAGCCTGGCCGCGCCGCAGTTCATCGCGCCGCAATGGAGCTGGAGTTCGACCCTGAGCCTGGCCATTCCGCTGGTGCTGGTCAGCCTGACCGGGCAGTTCCTGCCCGGCATGGCCATCCTGCGCAACGCCGGCTACGACACCCCGGCCAGGCCGGTGCTCGCCACCACCGGGCTGGCCTCGCTGGCGGTGGCCTGCTTCGGCGGCATCAGCATCGTCATCGCCGCCATCACCGCCGCCCTGTGCACCGGCCGGGACGCCCACGAGGACCCGGACAAGCGCTACGTCGCCGGCGTCGCCAACGGCGTCTTCTACCTGCTCGGCGGCACCTTCGCCGGCACCCTCATCCTGCTGTTCAGCGCCATGCCGAAGACCTTCGTCGCCGTGCTCGCCGGCCTGGCGCTGATCGGCGCCATCACCAGCAACGTGATGGGCGCGGTGAACGAGGAGGAGCACCGCGAGGCGTCCATGCTGACCTTCCTCGCCACGGCTTCGGGGATGAACTTCTTCGGCCTGGGCTCGGCCTTCTGGGGGGTGGTGATCGGCGCCCTCGCCTACCTGATCCTGCACAAGACGGGCTGGATGCCGAAGAACCTGCTCGCCGGCCTGGTCGCGCCGGGCCGGGACTAGGGGATGTCGACGCTTCGACCCCGAGGGGTTGATGACGGTCGAGGAAATGGCTCCACCGGATGCGCGCGAGCTGCCCGTGGCATTTCTGGTCGCTTGGCATCCGTGCCCATCCCTCCGTATTCGTCCGCCGCGCCCCCCGGAAACCCGGGCGGCGCGGACGGAGGAGCGGGGACTCAGGCCGAGCGCGCCCCGGTACGGATGATGGTCCCGACGTGCTCGCCGCGCAGCGCGGCGGTGAGGCGACCCGGCACGAGGCCGTTCACCACCTGCACGCGCTCGAGCTGGCGGGCGGTTGCCATGACGTCAAGGAGTGCACGGTCGAGCGGCAGCGGGCCTTCGAGCTTCGCGAGGTCGGCGGCACTGGTCTCGGCGAGGAACTGCGCCTTGCCGGCGTCGGGGCCGTTCGGGTCGGCGGTATAGACCCCGTCGACGTCCTCGACGATGGTCAGGCCGGCCGCGCCGAGCGCGTCGGCGACCAGGAAGGCGCCGGTGTCGGCACGGTGCGGCGGGATGCGCGAGCCCGGGAACTCGTGGTGGTGGTAGGGCGGGTAGGCGCTGCCGACCACGGCGCGGGTGGCGGCGAGGTGGATGGCGAGCTGGCTCTCGATGGTCGGGTGGTCGACGTAGGAGACGCCCTCGGCGGCGAGCATCGCGGCGAGGATGTGGCCGTTCTGCCCGGCTTCGCTGGCCGCCAGCGGGGCGAGCGAGCCGACCGGCAGGCCGAGGTCGAGGCCGACGCTGAAGACGTGGCGGGCACGGATGCCGGCACCGGTCAGGATCAGCAGGCGGTGCTCGGGCAGCAGCTTGCGCAGTTCCTCGACGAGCGGCAGGATCGCGTCGGCGCCGCGGTCCATGAGGCGACCGCCGATCTTGACGACCTGCAGCCAGGGCAGCAGGCGGATCGGGCGCTTGTCGGCGACCGGGCGGGTCAGGTCGCGGTCCTGGAGGGTCTGGCTCGCGAGCGGCGAGAGAACATGCTTGATGGTGTTGGTCATGGCCGTGCTCCTCAGCTCGCGGTGATGATGGTGCCGACGTGCTCGCCTGCGAGCGCGCGGGTCAGGTTGCCGGGGATGAGGCCGTTGACGACCTGCACTTCACGGATGTGCTGGGCATTCTGCAGCAGGTCGAGCACCGGGAATTCGAGGATCGAGTCGTGCAGACCCTTCTCCTTCATCTCGTCGACGGAGATCTTCGGGATGAAGGTGGCGTCCTTCGAGGTCTTCGGGTTGGCGGTGTAGAGACCGTTCTCGTCCTTCACGTAGATCATCTGCCTGCAGCCGAACTGCTCGGCCAGCAGGAAGCAGCCGGCGTCGGTGCGGTAGGGCGGAATCACGCCTTCGGCGGAGGGACGCATCCACAGCTTGTAGGGCGGCATGCCGCTGAAGACGACGGCGTTGACTTCGGCGAGCGACAGCGGCACGGCGGAAAGGCCGGCGCCACCGACCACCGGGATACCGTACTGGGCCAGCAGCTGGCCGAGCATGGCGGCGTTCTGGTCGGCCACCGAGGAGCCGAGCTGGGCGAGCACGCCGGCCGGCAGGCCGAGGCCGGCGGCGATCGAGTAGAGATGGCGGGCGCGGGTGCCGGCGCCGGTGCCGATCAGCAGCTTGTGGTTCTTGCGGGCGGCGACGATTTCCTCCACCAGCGGGTAGACCGCCGCACGGCCGCGGTCGATGACGCTCTGGCCGCCGATCTTGAGGACGGTTGCGTTCGGCAGAATCCGGAAGTCCGCGGCCTGCGCCGCTGCCGCCAGAAGCTGCGGGTCGGTCAGCGAGCGCTGCATGAGGAGCTCTTCGAGCTCCGCTGTCGAGTTGGTCATGGGAGGTCCTTTGGTCGTTTCGTTGCTATTCACCGCAGTACTGCTCGGCAAATCCGCGAGCCCTGACACCACTTGGTGAAATATCCGGGATCGCGTTCGAGAGATTGTGATGGTCGGATATACCCATAACAGGCATATCGAAATGGAAGCTTAGGCAATAGCGTTCTATAGATGCAACCATATGAATCGAGGTTCCGGCACCGAAAAGCCGGCGAATTTGCAATAACCCGATGGATGCTCACCGATGGGCGCTGGTCGAATGAGCCTCAAGCCTCCGCCGGCGGCCCTGGACGAGCGTCCGCTCTCAGGGGCAACGGCCCAACGGCAAACGCCCCGAGCACGTCGGGGCGCTTGTTCAAGCCGCTGTTTCGCACAGCCTGCGAAAGATCGGCCTTTTTCGTTGCCGCCCCATCATCCCCGGGTGCCCTGCCGCCCCCCCCCGCCATGACGGGTCCGCGGGGCTCAGACGACCGTCGCCAACTGCGGGGCGCCGCGCCGCCACAACCCGGCGCCGGCCAGGATGAACAGCAGGCACAGCGCGCCGACATAGTAGGCCGGGCCCAGCGGGCTCCACTTCAGCAGCAGGCTGACCAGGATCGGCGTCGAGCCGCCGCAGATGGCGTAGGCCAGGTTGTAGGAGAACGACAGCCCGGAGAAGCGCACCGCCGCCGGGAACGCCTTGACCATCACCATCGGGATCGCGCCGATGGTGCCCACGCTGAGGCCGGCCAGGGCGTACAGCGGCAGCAGCAGGTCGCGGTGGCTGGCGATGCTGGCGTAGAACAGCGAGGAACTCGAGAGCAGCAGCAGGCCGCCGAAGACGAAGGTCGGCCCCGCGCCGAAGCGGTCCGCCGAGAGGCCGGCCAGCACGCAGCCGATGGTCAGGCCGACGATCGCCAGGCTGTTGGCCTGCAACGCCTCGGCCGGGGCGAAGCCGTGCAGGGTCTGCAGCAGGGTCGGGGTCATCAGGATCACCACCACGATGCCGGCCGACAGCACCCAGGTCAGCAGCATCGACAGCAGCACCGCCGGACGGTGCTCGCGCAGCACCGCCTTGAGAGGCAGCTCCGCGGCCAACGACTGGCGCAGCTGCAGCTCGGCGAACACCGGGGTTTCGTGCAGCCAGCGGCGCAGGTAGACCGAGACCAGACCGAACACCCCGCCGAGCAGAAAGGGAATCCGCCAGGCGTAGTCGGCCAGCTCCGCGGGGCTGAACACCCGGTTGATCGCGCTGGCGGTCAGCGAGCCGAGCAGGATGCCGGCGGTCAGTCCGGCGGTCAGAGTGCTGCAGGCGAAGCCGATGCGCCGCTCCGGCACATGCTCGGAGACGAACACCCAGGCCCCCGGCACCTCGCCGCCGATCGCCGCGCCCTGCACCACGCGCAGGCTCAGCAGCGCCAGCGGCGCCCAGATGCCGATCTGCGCGTAGGTCGGCAAGAGGCCCATGCACAGGGTCGGCACGGCCATCATGAAGATGCTCAGGGTGAACATCCGCTTGCGCCCGAGCAGGTCGCCGAAGTGGGCCATGACGATCCCGCCCAGCGGCCGCGCCAGGTAACCGGCGGCGAAGATCCCGAAGGTCTGCAACTGGCGCAGCCACTCGGGCATCTCGGCGGGGAAGAACAGCTTGCCGACCACCGCCGCGAAGAACACGAAAATGATGAAGTCGTAGAACTCCAGCGCACCGCCCAGGGCGGAGAGCGAGAGGGTCTTGAAGTCGCTGCGGGACAACGGGCGCGCCACGGGCGCAGTGCTGGAGTGCTCGGCGAACATAGGGGCAGGCTCTCGGGAAGGGGGCGACGGAACGGCCGGCGCACCATAGCAAATTACACACCACGGGGCAGCTTTCCGAGCCAGCTCGCTTCCCCGTGGGGCGCAGCTCACGACGCTCCTGCCATCCGGCAGCGGCAGGCCTCCTTCGGCGCCCCCTGCCATCGGCAACACCCGGATTTTCCTGATTTTTTTGTCGAACGAGGGTTGACACCCGAAATGCCGGAGAGAATAATACGCGCCACTTGGCTACATAGCTCAGTCGGTTAGAGCGCAGCATTCATAATGCTGATGTCCCAGGTTCAAGTCCCGGTGTAGCCACCAAACAAAACAAGGGGTTAGCGAAAGCTGACCCCTTTTTTGTTGCGCCGGTGACTACGAAGTGACTACAGCGTGTCCACACTGAGCCAGCGGCGAAAACCGCAACGCCGACTCCAGGTGCTCAGGCGACAAATGCGCGTACCGCATGGTCATCTTGATATCACCGTGCCCCAAGATTCGCTGCAACGCCAGGATGTCACCACCGCCCATCATGTAATGACTGGCGAACGTATGCCGCAGAATATGGGTTAACTGCCCAGGCGTATCGAAGCCACAACGCAGGTAAGCACCACGGAACGCCGAACGACAGGACATGAACAGCCGTCCCGTTCCAGGCATGCCGACCTCGAGGACGAACCGCTCCAACTGCCGGGATCGGAACCGCCCTACTCTGCCGATTCTTGGTCCGGTGATAGTGCACCTTCCCACCGAACACCGCCGACCGCTGCAGGCTTTCCGCCTCTTCCCAACGCGCCCCGGTAGCCAGGCAAAGCAACGCCACCGGATAGGTATGATTGTTGGTACTGCGCCGACACTCCTCAAGGAGTCGGTCAATCTGAGGAAGCTCAAGAAAGGACAGCTCGACCTGGTCCGTCTTGATCTGCCGGATTCCCTCAATAGGGTTTTCCCCCGTCCAGGCCCCCAGCCGCGCCAACTCCGAAAACACCGCCGACAAATAGCGTTGCTCATGATTAACCGTATGCGGCGACACCTCGGACAACCGAGTCTGCCGATAACGCGCCCAGGCCAGCGAATCGAACGACGACGCCAACGGATTACCCAACCGTTCGGCGATCGCCAGAGTCCGACTCAGACGATACTTGGCATCCTTGAGCGTGCAGCCATGCAGCTCATGCCACAGGTTCACCAGATCGGCCAGACGATCATCCAGCGGGCGCCCTGTAGACGATAGCGAAGCGAAAAAATCCTGCTCATAGCGCAGAGCAGCCGACTTGGTCGGAAAGCCCTTTTTGCGAATCCGCCGCCCGGACCGGCCATTCTCGTAAAAGTCGGCCGTCCAGGTCTTGCCATCCTTGCGCGCCGTCATACGGCACGCCCCCAACGCACCACCCGGAGTTGCATCAGCTCCTGAATGTGCCGGTAGATGTCGCGCTCGCTTTTACCCTTGGCCGCGTAATGGTCGCGAATGACCGACCAGCATTCCCAGTCCTGCAGACGCTCGAACGCCCGCTGAGCCCCGACACGCTCACGGACCAGGAGCGATACGAAGTTTCCCAGGAAAAGCTCGACACTCTTGCCGCTGAATCCCCGAGAAGTCTTGTAGTGCCGGCGATAGTCGGTGTCCTCGACCAGCGATGCAGCCTCGACAAAGACCCGCACGTCGGAACGGATCAACGTCCAGAAAGCGTCATACATGCCAGGCCGGACCAGGAGCTTGAACGCCTGCAGACCGTATTGCCACAGACCTTGAAGATGAGCAGCAAACTCGGCAAAGGTACGAGTATCGATCATCGCCCCGGTACGAATATCCGCAGAACCATCGGCGAACTGCTGAACAACGCCATGATGGAAACGCAGCTCGATACGCCAGACCGGCAAGGCAGGGTCATAGTTGAACGGATCTGACTCATCGAACGGGTTATCGGTGCGCCGCCAGACCGATTCCCAATAGTCCAGCTTGTCGATAGCCCGCGCCTGGGCGGTCTTGTCGTAAATCGCCAGCTGCATCCCGGACGCGGAGCCGAACAGAAACGACTTTCCGCGACCGTAAACGGCGGCCCTTTCGTCGTACTCGATACGCTCGACACCGGAAAAATCCCGCTGGGCACGCGCCCGACAATGCATGCGCGCCACCAGATCGGCAGGCGGATACCAACCGTTCTGTTAGACCTATCCAAAGCTACCCATAGGTAGCTTTTTGCTAACTTCCTGCTTCGACGGGGCCGGTTTCACCCTGGCGTTGCCGCCAGGGCCAGCGCCTTCCCCTCCACAGGCTGACACCGTGGAACTCACGGCGTAATGCTTCAGATTGATTGCCGCGTTGCCGTCCCGGTCGTGCCGGGTCTGGCAGTCCGGGCACGTCCAGGTACGCACCGCCAACGGCAGGCTCTCCCGCACCTGCCCACAGCACGAGCAGGTCTTGCTGCTGGCGAACCAGCGATCCGCCACCACCACCTCGCCGCCGCGCATCTCGCTCTTGTAGTCGAGCTGGCGGCGGAACTCGAAGAACCCCATGTCCGCGATGGAGCGTGCCAGACGGCGGTTCTTCATCATCCCGGCCACGTTCAA
>NZ_FOFJ01000019.1 GCF_900110885.1 Azotobacter beijerinckii
CGCCAGTCGTTGTGCAAAGTGCCGGCGCACCGCTTGCGCGGGCGCCGGTCGGTGCATGACCTCAGAAGTCAAAGAACACCGTTTCCCCTTCGCCCTGGATGCGGATGTCGAAGCGGTAGGCGGTCTTGCCGTCCACTTCGCAGCGCTTGGCGATCAGGGTCTTGCGACGCTCCGGCTGCTCGATCAGGTTCAGCACCGGATCGACGGCATTGGCTTCGACTTCGTCGTCGAAGTAGAGGCGGGTCTGCAGCTGGATGTTGATGCCGCGGGCGAACAGCGACACGCTGATGTGCGGCGCCATCGGTTTGCCGGTGGCGTTCTTCACCACGCCCGGCTTGACGGTCTTCACCGTCCACTCGCCGGCATCGAAGGTGGTCGCGGTGCGGGCGAAGCCGTTGAAGGACTTCTCCAGGTCGTAGGCGGTGTCGTAGACGCCTTCGTGGTTGGCCTGCCAGAGCTCCAGGTAGGAGTCGCGGACCAGGTGGCCGTTACCGTCCAGGACCTTGCCGATCAGGACGATGTGCTCGCCCGGCGCACCCTCCTTGGCCATTTCGTTCCAGATTTCCTGTTCGCGGGTCGGGTTGCCGGCGGCGGCGCCGGCCAGGCCGATGTGCACGTAGGGACCAGCGGTCTGCGAGGGGGTTTCCGGCAGCAGTTCGTATTTCATGGTCGGCTCCTTCTCACTCACTGATTTTCGAAACAGGTCTGGCGCTGGCCACGCAGCACGATGTTGAAACGGTACGCCAGGCAGTCCATGGGCACGTTGCTGCTCAGGTCCAGGCGGCCGATCAGGGTCTCGATGGCGTCCGGGTTGGCGATGGTGCGGACGATCGGGCACTTCGGAATCAGCGGGTCGCCCTCGAAGTACATCTGGGTGATCAGTTTGGTGGAGATCGACGGGCCGCTGATCGACACGTGGATGTGCGACGGACGCCACTCGTTCGGGCCGTTGCGCCACGGGTAGGGACCGGGCTTGACGGTGCGGAAGTAGTAGTAGCCGTTCGCGTCGGTCAGGGTACGGCCGACCCCGCCGAAGTTGGGGTCCAGCGGCGCCAGGTAGCTGTCGTTCTTGTGACGGTAGCGGCCGCCGGCGTTGGCCTGCCACATTTCCACCAGGGTATGCGGAACCGGATTGCCGTACTGGTCGATCACCCGACCGCACATGATGACGCGCTCGCCGACCGGCAGACCGCCGTGGTTGAAGTTGAGCAGCAGGTCGTTGTCGTACTTGCCCATCTTCAGATGGGTGAAGTCCGGACCGGTGGTCTCCGAGAGGGACTGCGGAATGCTGACCAGGGCCTGGCTCGGCGAGCGGGCGATGGTGGTCTTGTAATCCGGGGTATAACCTTTCGGCTGCCAATTCCGGTCACGGGCGACGAAACGGCGGGTATCGAGCTCGGACATCTCAGGCTCCTTGTTCTTGGGATTGTGGAGTCGCTAGAACCGCAAGGCGGCTACGCGAGACGAAGTGTCACACCCGGGAGCCTGGATGGAAATTGAAAAGGACGCTCGCACACATAACCATATGGTTATGCATACCCTTCCCCTGCCAGGCTCCTTGCTCCCGTGCCGCAAACGTCATCCGTGCTGCGGGCTCGCCGTCCGCACCCGGGTTGGCAGCCAGGCGCCGCTCACGGCAGGGGCGGCAGTCCGGCCAGGATGCGCTGCGCCTCCTCGCGCGACAGCGGGTAGTCGAAGAAGCGTGCGTAGAACTCCAGGGTGCGCCCGGCCATGTCCTGCTGCGGGAACAGCGCCGGGTGCAGTTGGCCGGCCGCCCACTGGATCTGCAGGGCGACTTCGGTGCCGTAGCGATCCCAGGGAAAGACCCCGGCGGGATTGCGCAGGACGCGACCGCGCCTGACCGCCTCGGTGTGCTTGAGCAGGGCCGCGTCCGGCGCCGAGTCGAGCGAGCCGGCATCGGCGGCGAGAATCAGCACGTCCGGCTGCCAGGCCAGCACCTGTTCGGCGGAAACCGCCTGGAGGTTGCCACGCAATCCGAGCGCCGCATTGCGACCACCCGCCACGCCGATCCAATCGTCGATCAGGGTGTCCGCACCATCGACCTTGAGGGGGTTCAGCGAGGCGATGTGCAGTACCCGCGGCCGCTGCTCCGCGGCGAGCGACCCGGTGACGGCGCGGACCTGGCGCAGGCTGTCGTCGAGATAGGCGTTGTAGTCCGCCGCGCGCCGCGCGGCCTCTTCCGTGCCGAGCAGCCGGGCGGTGCTCGCCAGGCAATCCTGCAACGAGCGCAGGTCGGTGAAGCGCATCCGCGCCACCGGAATGCCCGCCTGCTCCAGGGCCAGGGCATTGCGGTCGCCCGCCGAGACGAAGGCCAGGTCCACCCCGGCGACCAGCAGCGCCTCGACGTTGAAGGCCGTCCCGGAGGCCGCCAGCGCCCGGTGCAACGCCGGCTGGACCCGGAACATCCAGGGTCGGCTCTGCGCATGGTTCACCGTGGCCACGATGCGCGGACCGGCACCCAGGGTCATCAGCAGCGCATGGTGGGCGTACCAGGCGTCGGCGACCCGCTCCACCCGGGCCGGCACCAGGATCTGCTGGCCGGTGTCGTCCGCGACGCGGCGCGACGGCTCGGCCGAGGCCTGGGCCATGCCCAAGGCGAGGCCCAGCCCGGCGGCGCACAGCCGGGCCAGCGGGCGGCGGGGGCCGCGAAGGTCCGTCACGGCGCTCATAGATCCACCTGCACGGAAGCCTGGAACATCCGCGGCCGCCCCAGGTCCGCGCTGGCGTTGCCCGCGCCGCTGTAGCCGTTCAGGCCGCCCGGCACGATATTGGTCCAATAGTGGCGGTCGGTGAGGTTGGTCACTTCCAGGCGGTACACCGTGCTGCGCGCCCACATCTTGGTGGTGTAGCGGGCGCCGGCGTCGAAGGTGCTGTAGGCGCCGACCCAGTTGTCGTTGGTATTGTCGGTCGGGCGGCGACCGACATGGCGCGCGTTCAGGTTGACCGTGAAACCGGGCAGCTGCGGCAGGCTGTACTCGGTCAGCAGGTTGGCGGTGATCCGCGGCAGGCCGACGATGCGCTGGTCCTCGGTGGCCGCGGAGGCGGTGTCGAGCAGTTTCGGATCGAGCCAGCTGACCCCGCCGAACATCCGCAGGTTCGTGGTGAGATGGCCGTCGACCATGAACTCGACGCCACGGTTGCGCTGCTCGCCGGCGACGGCGAAAACGCCGTCCTCCTGGGTATAGGCGAACGGCCGCTTGATCTGGAAGGCCGCCAGCGACAGCCGGACGCCGCCGAGGGCCAGCTTGCCGCCGACCTCCCATTGCCGGCTGCGGAAGGGCGAAAGCACGGTGCCGACGTTGGCGCTGCCGGTGGGCGCCGTATCGCCCTGCTGCATGCTGTCGGCGTAGGTCAGGTACAGGGTCATGTCGTCGATCGGCTTGTACATCAGGCTGCCTGCCGAACTCCAGCCCTTGTCCACCGAGTCGCCGGTACGTCCGGCGGTCTTGCTGTAGCTGGCCGAGGTCATCCGGCTCCAGCTGCCGGTCACCATCAGGCTCCACTGCGGCGAGAAGGTCAGGGTGTCGCCGAAGATCAGCGACGACTGGGTCGTCGCCGCACTGCGGTAGCGGTCGGTGAAGTCCGGGTAGTTGGGCTCGGCGAATTCCGCCGGGTCGGCGAGATTGCCCGAGCCGACGGTCTGGGTCCCACCGTCGACCGGGTTGTAGTTCTTCCAACTGAAACCGCTGAGGCCGAAGGTCAGGTCGTGGCTCAGGAAGCCGGTCCGTACGCGCCCATTGAGGTTGGCCAGGTAGCTGTTGATGGTGAAGCGGCTGGCCGTGGCGGTGGACACCGTGGTGCGGTAGTCGCCCTTTCCGTTGATCAGCGTATTGGTGACGGCGGTGCTCTCGCGGTCGGCGATCTGCCGCAGGGCGCCGAGATCCAGCTTCCAGTTGCCGTCGAAATCGTGCTTGAAGTGGACGTCCACGGTACTGGTCTCGTTGTCGTCCCCCGCGTAGCTCTGGCCCAGGTTTTTCTTGGTCGGATCGAGAGCATGCGGCAGGGATACGCCGCTGGCCAGGGCGAATTTGCCCGGCAGGCCGCGGCTCAGGTAGTTGTAGCGACTGCCCGTGACCTCGATCACGCTGCGCTCGCCGAGCTGGAAATCCAGCGCCAGGCTGCCCAGCTGGCGGCGGATCTTGCCGTCCGAAACGTAGGTCTGCTCCTGGTCGTCGAGCAGGTTCACCCGGTAGCGGATGCGTCCGCCGTCGTCCAGCGGACCGCTGAGGTCGGCGGCCTTGAGCCACGACACCCCGGTGCCGGCCCCCATGGTGATGCGGTTGCGGGTGAACTCGGTGGGCCGCTTGGAGATGAAGTTGAAGGTCCCGGCGGGGTTGGCCGGGCCATACAACGAGCCGGCCAAACCGTTCATGACCTGGATGTTGTCGAACTGCTCGGCCGGATAGTCGGTGGTGGATACCGCGTTGAGGCCGTCGATCCGGCTGTTCTGCACCACGCTGCCCTGCAGGCCACGAGTCTGCGGGCGAGTCCCGTCGCCCTGCACCGAGGGGATGTAGCGGATGATGTCCTTCACGCTCTTGACCTGCTGATCCTTGATCAGGTCGTACGGCACCACGTTCATCGAGTACGGGGTGTCCAGCAGCCTGCGCTCGCCCAGCGGGCCGAAGCTGGCGGTCTGCTTACGCGCCCGCTCGGCCTGGGCCTCCGCCACGTCGGCCTCGGTCTCCTCGTGATCGACGACCTCCAGGGCGTCGAGCCGGACGGGCGCAGGGCTGGAATCGTCGGCCTGGACAAAGCCTGCGGCGACGGCAAGCAGCAGCGGCGCCCACGAGGGGCGCGCAGGTCTAACAACTGACATCGGGGGATTACTCGCTAGCTGGGAACGAAAAAACGGTGGGGCAGGACTTCGATCTGGCGGACTTTCACCTGGTAAAGCTGGTCGATGAGGCCGGCATCGATCACCGCGCGCGGCGCGCCGTCCGCCAGCAGGCGGCCCTGATGCAGAACCAGCGCGCGGTTGGCCGACTCCAGGGCGTGCTCGGGGCGATGGGTGGTGGCGAGGATGCCGTAGCCCCGCTCCGCCAGGCGTTGCAGGTGGTCGAGCAGACGGCGCTGATGGCCGTAGTCCAGGCCGGTGATGGGCTCGTCGAGCAGGATGAGCCGGGCCTGCTGGGCGAGCGCCCGGGCGATCAGCACGCGCTGCCGCTCGCCGCCCGACAGTTCGGTGTAGACGCGCCCGGCCAGGTGTTCGATGTGCATGTCGGCGAGCGCCTGGTTCACCGCCCGCCAATCGTCCGCCCCGGGAGCCCGGCCCAGCCCGGTGAACGGCAGGCGCCCCTGGCCGACGATCTGCGTCACCGTGAAGGGAAAGCTCGGCGTATGGCTCTGCGGCACGTAGGCCAGCTGCCGGGCGACCTCGCGCCGGCCCAGCCCGGACAGGGGCGCGCCGTCGAGCAGGACCTCCCCGGCCTGGGGCCTGAGCAGGCCGAGCAGGATCTTCAGCAAGGTGCTCTTGCCGGCGCCGTTGGCGCCCAGCAGGGCGATGCAGTCGCCGGGACGCACGCGCAGCGAGATGTCGTCGAGGATGCTCCGCGGGCCGAGCGCATAACGCAGCCCTCTGGCCTCCAGAACGGGGCCGCTTGCCGACGCGCTCACAGCCAGCCCCTCCGCACCCGGTTCAGCACCAGCACGAAGGCGATGGCGCCAAGCAATTCGGTGAGAATGCCGAGGGGAATCTCGCCGCGGGTCAGGGTACGGGCGAGATCGTCGGCGACCAGTAGGAAGAGCCCTCCCAGGCAGGCACTCATCGGCACCAACCGGGCGTTCGCCGGGTCGACCAAGAGGCGCGCGAGGTGCGGAATCAGCAGGCCGACCCAGCCGACCATGCCGGCGATGCTCACGGTCAGGGCGGAAATCAGCGTCGCCAGGGCGATGATCCCATAGCGCAGCCGTCGCACCGGCACACCGAGACTGAGGGCCTCCTCGTCGCTCAGGGACAGCGCATCGATGGCCCGCCCCAAAAGGCACATGGCCAGGATGGCGAGCGCCAGCAGGGGCGCCGTCCAGGCAAGGACAGCGCTATCTACGGCGCTCAGACTGCCGAGCATCCAGTAGACGATCGAGGGCAACTGGTCCAGCGGGTCGGCCAGGTACTTGACCACCGACAGCAGCGCGTTGAACAGCGCATTGCTGACGATCCCGCCGAGCACCAGGATGAGAATCGACGAGTTGCGGAACAGGCCGGCGATACCCACGCCCACGGCCACCGCCAGCAGGCCGGTGACGCCTCCCAGCAGCGGAATCCAGGCCCCGCCCAGCCCCAGCACCATGCCGAGCGCCGCGCCGAAGGCGCAGCCGCTGAGCACGCCGAGCAGCCCCGGCGACACCAGTGGGTTGCGGAATACCGCCTGATAGGCCGCGCCCGAAACGGACAGCCCGGCGCCCACCAAAATCGCCGCCAGCACCCGCGGCAGCCGGACCTCGACGACCAGGCTGTGGAGCAGCGCATAACGCTCATGCGGGAAATCACCCGACCCGAGCCAGGCGCCGAGGAACTGCAGCAGTTCGGCAAGCGGCACGGCATAGCGGCCCAGGGCGAGCGAAAGGATCGTGGTCCCCAGCAGCAGCAACGCGCCCCCCCAGAACCAGCGAGTACGGAAGTCGGCCCGGGACGGCTGCCGGCAGTCGGCGCGAAGGGAGGCGGGCGTGGAAAGATCGTTCATGGCGGAAATTTAGTTAGCTAGCTTTATATATATTCAACTGTATATATAAATATCTTGTAAAGCCTTTCCGTACAGAAAAACGCCCAGAAAAAACGCCTTCTCCCTACTGAGACCACGACAAACACGGCCGCCGACAGGCGCCGGAACGCCTGCCCAAGCAAATCATAAAACCCCAGCAATTACGTCAAAAAACAAGCAAATATCAGGGGAAAAATAGTTAAAAAACAAATACTCGACGCCATCACGATACCGACGAAACCAGGCAAAGCGCGACGAGTCGACCTGGTAAAGACGCCTCCAGCGCTGGAGACCGATTTTCCAGGCACGAGACAGCGAGTCCGCTTCAGGCTATAGCCAGCCCAACATAATTATATAAATGGTTATACATAAGGCAGAGAAAGTTATGGATCGCGGGCGGGAGCGAGCGGAACCCGCTCCGGCTGTCCGGCTCGGGGCCTAGAAACGGCCCCGCCAGAGAATCGCCAGGGTGGCCAGCACGACGCACACGGCCAGTCCCTGCATGGCCGGCAGCAGGCCGATGACGTCGACCAGCGCGCCGATGCCGAGGATGCTCAACGCGCTGCCCAGGTAGCCCGACACGTAGAACAGCGAACTCAGGGAGCCACGGTGCTGCGCCGGGGCGATGGCGGCCAGGCGGCCCATGGCGCCGACGAACGAGGCGCCGTAGCCGACGCCGGTGAGCAGGGTGAACAGGCAGAATCCCCAGGCCTGGCCGAACGCCAGGCTGAGAGTGCAGCCGGCCCAGCTGGCCGCCAGCAGAGCGCAACCGACGCGGATCGCCTGCCCGGCGGGCATCCGCCGGCAGAGGAACTGGGTGGCGCCGGCGGCGATCTGGAAGGCGGCGACGATCAGCCCGGCGGCAGCCAGGGCGCCGGCTGGCAACAGGGAGGCCAGCATGGTGGTGCCCAGGGCGATGAACAGCGAGCCCACTGCCCAGCCCAGCACCAGCACCGCGCAGACCATGGCGAACGCCGGCCACAGCGAGCCCATGGCCTGCGCCAGCGGCTGGCGCGCGGCCGGGCTGTCGGAGGATGCCGGCGTCTTCGCCGGTTTCGGCCAGTTGCCGAAAACCAGCCCCAGGCCAGCGAGCAGTGCCAGCGCGGCGATCAGCAGGAAGGGCGAGCTGCGCGGCCAGAAATCCAGGTACAGCGCCGCCGAGCTGATCACCGGCCCCAGCGCCGCACCGCCGGTGAAGGCGAGGCTCGCCAGGCTGGCCGCGCGGCGCTGCCGGTCGAGGTTGTCGAAGTCCATCAGCGCGGCGTTGGCGCTGCCGGTCAGGGCACCGGTGCCGAGGCCGGCCAGCAGGCGGCCGAGGAACAGCGCCTGCAAATCGTCGGCGAAGCCGAAGAGCAGCGCGCCGAGGCCGACCACGGCGAGAGCCGGCAGGAGCAACAGGCGGCGGTCCGGCAGGCGGTCGGACAGCCGGCCGAATGCGGCGAGGGACAGCAGCACGCCGAAGGCGTAGACCGCATAGAGGGCGCTCAGGGTGACCGAGGGAAACCCCCAGAGCGCCTGATAGAGCCCGTACAGCGGCGAAGGGGTGGTGCTGCCGAGCAGGGCGCTGACCAGCGCCAGGGCGAGAAAGGCCCGGGGGATCGCCAGGCGGCTCTGTAGCGGCGCGGACGGGGGCAGCGAAGCGTTCACGGCAAGGGTCTCGGACGGGCTGCGGCCGGGGCGGGCCGCAGGCGGTGGGTGGGCGAGGCTGCAGCGTTGTCGTCGCTCTCGCGGCGGAGGCGGCAGCGGGCGAGGTTTTCGAACGGCCATCTTCGCTGCCGGAACCCCGCGGCAGAAGGCACTTTCTCCGCAAGAGCCCGGACATTCCCACCCCTGCCCGCACCGGTCAAGCGCTGGCGAAGTGCGCTGCAGGCGCTGCCGCAACCTCCTGCGTCGGCCGCGCCGCCAGGGCCTGGCCGACGATGTAGCCGAAGGTCATGCCCGGCCCCAGGGTGATGCCGCCGCTCGGGTAGTGGCCGTTCATCACGCTGGCCATGTCGTTGCCCACCGCGTACAGGCCGGGAATCGGCGCACCGCCATCCCCCAGCACCCGGGCGCCGGCATCGGTGCGCAGCCCGGCGAAGGTGCCGAGGCTGCCGGGCACCAGCTTGATCGCGTAGAACGGGCCCTGCCTGAGCGCGCCCAGCGACGGGTTCGGCCCGTGCAGCGCCTCGCCCTGGGCCTTGTTGTAGGCTGAGGCGCCGCGCTTGAACTCGGGGTCGACGCCCTGTTCCGCGCCGGCATTGAAGGCCGCCACCGTGGCCTCCAGCTGGCGGGCGTCGATGCCGCACTGGCGGGCCAGCTCGGCCAGGCTGTCGGCCTGGTGCAGATAGCCCTTGCGCACCCAGGGCCGGGTCGGGAACGGGAACGGCCGCGCCCAGCCGAGGCCGTAGCGGCGCTGCGCCTTGTGATCGCAAATCAGCCAGGCCTGCGCCACCTCGCCTTCCGGCGTGGCGGCGAACAGGGCGTTCATGAAGTCGTGATAGGAGTCGGCCTCGTTGACGAAGCGCCGGCCATCGCGACGCACGGCGATGAAGCCGGGCTTGGCGCGTTCGAGCAGATGCGGGAAACCGCTGAAACCGCCGTCGGCACGCGGCACCCGGGACACCGGCGCCCAGGCCGCGGGGCTGGCCAGATCCTCGGCGACCCGCCCGCCGACGCTCTCGCCCAGGCGCAGGCCGTCGCCGGTGTTGCCCTTGGGCGCCGCCGAGAGGTGCTCGGTGCCGTTCGGCGCATGGGCGAACAGCTGGGCGATGCGTTTCTGGTCATGGGGGAAGCCGCCGCAGGCCAGCACCACCCCGCGGCGGGCGCGGATCTCGACCAGCGCCCCGCCCCGCTCGACCCGCGCGCCGACCACCGCCTCGCCCTCGCGCAGCAGACCGCGCACCGGGGCCTCGGTGAACAGGCTCACCCGGCGGTCCAGGGCGCTTTTCAGCAGCCGCGCCACCAGCGCATTGCCGTTGACCAGATGCAAGCCGCGGCCATGCGCCAGCAGATCGCGGAAATGCCGCAGCAGGCGCTTGCCGGCATACAGCGCCGAGCGCGGCGAGCGACGGGCGTTGAAGAAATGCGCCAGGTCCGCGCCGCCGGCGATGCCCATCCCGGCCAGGCTGATCAGGTCCAGCGGCGGGCGCAGCCTGTCGATCCAGGGACCGAGCTGGCGGCCGTCGAACGGCTGGGCGCAGAGCGAACGGCCGCCGCGGACGAAGCCCGGCGAGTCGTGAAAGTCCGGCATCGTGCTGCCGGAGAAGAACTGCACGGCGGTACGGCGCTGGAAGAACTCGACCATCCGCGGGCCCTCTTCCAGAAAGGCCTCCATCCGCGCGTCCAGGGTATCGGTGTGCAGCTCGCTGCGCAGGTAGCTGCGCGGCTGTTCAGCCTCCTCGACGAGGCCCTCGGCGACCGCCAGCGGGTTGCGCGGAATCCACAGCCAGCCGCCCGACCAGGCGCTGGTGCCGCCGAGAAACGGCTCCTTCTCCGCCACCACGACCGTCAGGCCATGCTCGGCGGCGGTCACCGCCGCGGCGAGGCCGGCGGCGCCGGAACCGACGACGAGCACATCGCAACTGTCGGGTAGTGGCTGGCTGTCGACAGCGTTGGGGGTGTGCATGGCAATCTCCCGTCTTGTTCTTGTGATCGAGGGGCAAGCCGACCCCCTGCCCGCACGCGACGGGCATGGGAGTCTTCCGGGTGCTTCGGCCCCGCTAGCGGAGCCGGGCCCTCACTGCAGCGGCGAGAAGTCGGTCGGGCGCATCAGCCGCGAGTCGAGGCTCATCACCGCGTCCAGTTCCTTGTTCTTGCGGCTGAACTCCAGCCAGCGCGGGTCGGCGGCCATCCGCGTGCGACGGGCCTGGCGGTCGTCCAGGCTCTCGTAGGCCCAGATGTGCACCACCTGGTTGGCGCCGCCGAACTCGGTGACGAAGAAGCCGACCAGATTACCGAGAACCTCCGTCTGCAGCGGCAGCGCGTCGCTCTTGTAGAGGGCCAGCCAGTCGGCCAGCTTGGTCGGCTTAATGGTGTAGGTGCGCAGTTCGTAGTACATGTTCTTCTCCAGGTGGGGTTGCGTTCGTTGTGCCGTCGCCCAGGCGTTCGGCGATATCGCTGGCAGCAATGTAGCCGAAGGTCAGGCCCGGACCGAGGGTGATGCCGGGGCCCGGATAGGTACCGTCCATAATCGAGTTCATTTCGTTGCCGGCGGCGTACAGACCGGCGATGGGCTGGCCGGCAAGATCCAGCACATTGGCCCGGGCGTCGGTCAGCAGGCCGCGCGCCGAGCCGAGATCGCCGGTGTCGACGCGGATCGCGTAGTACGGCGCCTTGGCGAGCGGCGCGATACAGGGATTGGGCGTATGCAGCGGGTCGCCCATGTAGCGGTTGTAGGCGTTGCCGCCCTTGCCGAATTCCCGGTCGAGGTTCTGCCGGGCGTCGGCGTTGTAGCGCTCGAGGGTCTGCTGCAAGCCCGCGGCGTCCACGCCGGTGCGGCGCGCCAGCTCGAGGATGCTCTCGGCGCGGTGCAGGTAGCCGGCTTCGACCAGCGCCGCGTTGTCCACCGGCTTGGGCCGGGCCAGGCCCATGCCGTACTTGTTCATCGCCTCGGCGTCGCAGATCAGCCAGCACGGCGCGTTGGCGCCGCCCTCGGCGAACATCGCCTCGACGAAACTGTGGTAGGAGTCGGACTCGTTGACGAAGCGCCGGCCGGCACGGTTGACCGCGATCATTCCCGGCTTGGCGCGGTCGGTGACCAGGTGCGGGAAGCGCTCCAGGCTGCCGTCCGGCTTGCGCAGCACCGAGACCGGCGCCCAGAAGAAGCTGGCGGCCATGCCCTCGCCGGTCGCGGCATTCACCGCGGCGGCCAGGCTCAGGCCGTCGCCGACGTTGGTCTCCGGCGACATGCTCCAGTGCTCGGCATCGGTCTTCGGCCGGTAGGCGGCGGCCTGCGGACCGGCGGCGAAGCCACCACTGGCCAGCACCACCCCGCCGCGGGCCAGCACGTGCCGGCGCTGGCCGGCATGCTCGATCAGCATGCCCTTGACCCTGCCGTCCTCGACGATCAGCGACTCGCTGCGGGCATCGAGCCAGAGCTCCACACCCTTGGCGAAGGCGGTGGTGGCCAGGCGCGCGATCAAGGCGTTGCCGACCGTCAGGCGGGTGCCGCGCGGGTGCCTCAGGCGGTCGACGCCGTAGCGTGCCAGCAGCTTCAGGCAGTGCCAGAGCGATTTGGGCGAGCGCTTGATGCCGAGAAAATGCTGGATGTCGACGCGGTTGACCATCATCCCGCCGAACAGCAGCATGCCGTCCGGCGGCCTGCGCAGGTCCTTGAAGCGCGCGCCGAGGCGGCGCCCGTCGTATTCGGCGATTTCCAGCGCGCGACCCGTATCGGTGCCGCCGGGCAGGTCCGGGTAGTAGTCCGGGGAGAGCGGCCGCAGGCTGTACTTCAGCTCGCTGTGGCGCTCGAGAAAGCTCAGCGCCTCGCGCCCGCGCGCGATGAAGGCGTCGACCCGTGCGGGCCGGTAACCCTTGCCGATGACGCCCTTCAGGTAGGTGCGCGTCTGCTCGGCCGGGACATGGATGCCGGCCGCCCGCGCCTGGTCGCTGTCATGAATCCACACGGCGCCGCCGGAAATCGCCGAGGTGCCGCCGAAGGTGGCGGCCTTTTCCACCAGCAGGACCTTCAGACCCCGACAGGCGGCGGTGACCGCCGCGGCGAAGCCCGCGGCGCCGCTGCCGAGCACGATGACGTCATAGGTCAGCGCGAACGCGTCCGCCGAGCCCGCGGAAGGCCGGTGCGTAACTGTGTTCATTGCGTATCGCCTGTTGAAAGGACGGCAAGCGCCGGGGACTTCAGATTTCCAGGGGCGTGACGCCCATGAAGTGGCCGAGGTTGCCGACCTGGGCAAACGCCATCTCCGGGCCGGTCTGCACCGTGCAGCCCATCCGCCGGGCGAAGGCGAGCAGCGGGGTGATTTCCGGCGAGGTCACCACATCGGCGACCAGGCAGTGCTTCGACAAGGTTTCCAGCAGGCTTTGCGGCAGCGGCAGCTCGCCGGTATCGCCCATGCCCACCGGCGAAGCGTTGACCACCAGGTCGAAGTCGGCGAGCGAGGTGTATGCGCCGCCGATGTCGATCGCCGGGAAGGCCTGGCGCAGCAACGCGCAGAGGCTCTCGACGCGCTCGGCGCTGAGGTCGGCGATGGCCAGCCGGGTCACCCCGCCCTGGCACAGGGAATAGGCGATGGCACTGCCGACGCCGCCGGAACCGACCACCAGGGCGCGCTTGCCGCTGGGGTCGAAGCGGTGCTTGCGGGCAGCATTGAGGAACCCCTCGCCGTCGACGATATCGCCGACCAGGCGGCCGTCCGCCTCGCGGCGGATCACGTTGACCGAACGCAGTGCGGCCGAGCGTTCGCTGACCGCATCCAAGCGGCTGGACAGGACCTGCTTGTAGGGCACGGTGACCACGCAACCGCGCAGATTCTTCCAGCCACGCAGGGCGGCGAGGAAACCCTCCAGCGCCGGCTCCTGCAGGTCGATGGCGATCATCGCCAGGTCCCGGCCATGCTCGGCGAACCAGGCGTTGAAGTTTTCCGGGGATTTGACCTGGGCGATCGGCGAACCGACGATGCCGACCAGTTCGGTTGAACCACGAATCATGGGAGCCTCCAGCTGCTGCTATTGGATTTGTTGTGGCTCGATCCTGCGCCCCGGCAATTTCCGGAACAAGGTTCCCGTTCGTCATTCTAGTTGTTAATCGCATGGACACTGCGATAATCGCATCAAATCGGCAAAATACTTCCCGCGTCCATGAAACAGCCCGTCATCCACTCCCGCGACCTGATCGCCGGCCTGCAGAAGGGCCTGGCCCTGATGCAGCTGTTCTCCGAGCGCCATCCGCGCCTCAGCGTGCCGCAGGCGGCCAACCTCTCCGGGCTGACCCCGAGCGCGGTGCGGCGCTTTCTGCTGACCCTGGTCCACGACGGCTTCGCCGAAACCGACGGGCGCCACTACTGGCTGACCGCCAAAGCCCTGCGCATCGGCCAGGCCTACGTGGATTCGGCGCAGCTGCCGCGCATGTTGCGGCCGATCGTCGAGCAGGTCGCGCGCAGCACCCAGGAACACGTCTCGGTGGGCGTGCGCGACGGCGACGACATCGTGCACATCGTGCGCAGCCGCTACAGCCACGTCGCCTCGCTGTCGATCCGCCCCGGCTCGCGGGTGCCGATGTACTGCACGGCGAGCGGCCGGCTGTGGCTGGCCGCGCTGGACGCGGCAGAGCTGGACGCCTATTTCGCGCGGGTCGAGCTGCGCGCCCTGACGCCCTACACCCAGAGCACGGAAGCGGAAATCCGCGCCGAACTCGCCCGGATCGGCGCACTCGGCCATGCGCTGGTCGACCAGGAATACGAGGTGGGCATGCGCGTGCTGGGCGTGCCGCTGCGCGACCGCGAGGGGCAACTGAAGGCCAGCCTGACGCTGACCACCCATGCCGCGCGGATGAGCCCGGAGGAGATGCGCGAGCGTTACCTGCCCGCCTTATATGAAGCCCAGGCCCTGCTCAGGCCGATTCTCTGACGTCCATCGCCCGGGAGTCGCCGGCAGGCGGCCGGCGCTCCCCTCCGGCGAATCAGGGACGCAGCTTGCTCGCCGGTTCGCCGGCGATGCCGAAGTCGGTCTTGGGAATCTCGTGGATGATTATCCGGATCCGCTCCAGGGGCGAGTCCAGCGAGCGGGAGATGGCCTGGCTGACTTCGCGGATCATGGTTTCCTTCTGCTCGCGGGTGGGGCCTTCGATGAGGTGCACATGGACGATGGGCATAGGATGTCTGCTCCAGAAAGGCTGCCGTTTCGCCATGAGCGACGGTGCGAGGCAGCCCGGGTTATGAGGGAAGCGAGGCGTGTTGCCCGCGCTGGCAAGCCGGTATCTTTGTGCCGGCCACAAGCAGCCTCCAATGAGATACGATGTCTGTCAACTACTGGATATCGATGGAGCTTATGGCGGACTCGCCATAAGCGTTCGCTAAACGCACACTAAGGGGGCTTCCTTTGACGCAACGGCTTGAACCGCTCAGTACACTCTGCGAGCGCCTCCCGAGCTTGCCCTCCTCGCCCATCCCACCAAGGTAGTCCGCCGTGCTGCAGATCCTCTCCATCACCACGCCCATCTTCATCCTGATCGGGCTGGGCTTCTTCGCCGTCCGCTTCGAGGTGGTCAGCCGCGAGCAGATTCGCGGCCTGGGCAGCTTCGTCATCACCTTCGCCCTGCCGGCACTGGTGATCAAGGCGCTGTCGAACAACCACTTCCAGGAGGTGATGAACTGGCAGTACCTGCTGGCCTACTGCGTGGGTTCCCTGGCGGTCTACCTGTTCGGCCTGGTCTTCGCCCTCAAACTGCGCCGGGAACCCCTGGACACCGGCGCCATCACCGCGCTGGGCATGGCCGTCTCCAACAGCGGCTTCGTCGGCTACCCGATCGTCGCCATGCTGCTCGGCCCGGCGGCGGCCATCGGCCTGGCGCTGAACATGCTGGTGGAGAACCTGCTGATCATCCCCTTGAGCCTGATCCTCGCCGAGGCCGGCCGGCAGCAGGGCTCCGCCGCCAAGGTGTTGCGCGAGACGGCCAAGCGCCTGGCCAAGACCCCGCTGATCATCGCCATGCTCGTCGGCCTGCTGCTCTCCCTGCTGGAGGCACGCCTGCCGGCGATTCCGGACAAGGTGGTGGACATGCTCGCCTCGGCGTCGGCGCCGGTCGCCCTGTTCGTGATCGGTGGCTCCCTCTACGGCCTGAAGCTGAACGGCCTGTTCGCCGAACTGCGAATGATCGCCGTGGGCAAGCTGATCCTCCACCCGCTGGCGGTCTTCCTGCTCTTCTCGCTGCTGCCGAACGTGGACCCGGTACTGATGGTGGCCGGGGTGATGTTCGCCAGCTCGCCGATGCTGAGCATCTACCCGATCTTCGGCCAGCGCTTCGGCGTCGAGGGCCGCTGCGCTGCCGCCCTGCTGTTCACCACGGTGATGTCCTTCTTCACCATCAGCCTGCTGATCGGCGTCATGAAGCCGCACCTGTAGCGCTCTCCGGGGCACCGGCCGTCCCGCCCGCCGCCGGGACGGGCCGGCAAAGCCCCCACAGGAAGACGAGGCACTCCTGCCGGAAGCCAAGGGCGCGTCATGGGCGCTGGCCTAAGCTTTTGCCTGTCCGCTTCGGACAATCGTCACTCAGGAGGGATTCGAAATGGCCGACACCGAAAAACAGGTTCCCGCCAGCAGCGCGCCGGAGAGCAGGAGCCCCCTGGAAAACTGGCACCCGCTGGACCGGCTGCGCCGGCAGGTCGATCACCTGTTCTCCGACTTCAGCCGCAAGGCCCTGCGCACCCCCTTCCCCCGCAACCTGTTCGACAGCGAGCCGCAGTGGTCGCGGGAGCTGTTCGGCCAGGGCATGCCGGCGGTGGACATCAACGACAAGGGCACCGCCTACGAGATTTCCGCCGAACTGCCCGGCATGGACGAGAAGGACATCGAGGTCAAGCTGTCCAGCGGCTGCCTGACCATCAAGGGGGAGAAGAAGGAAGCACGCGAGGACAAGAAGAAGGACGCCTACGTCGCCGAACGCTACTACGGCGCCTTCCAGCGCAGCTTCGCCCTGCCCCAGGAAGTCGACGCCGAGCGCATCGAGGCGAACTTCAGCAAGGGCGTGCTGACCCTGAGCCTGCCGAAGAAGCCGGAAGCCCTGGCCGACGAGAAGACCATCGAGGTCAAGACCGGCTGAGCGGCCCCGCCTTCCCTGCTCGCCCCGGGCGGGCTCATCGGCAGGCGTCGGGACTCAGCGCGAGACGACTGTCGAAACGCCTTTCCCGCCCGTTCAGGGGATCGACGAAGCTCAGGCTCTGCGCCAGCAGCTGCAAGGGCCGGCGATGGTCGTCGATCTCCCGCCGGGCGCGTTCGAGCAGGTGCGGATAGAGCGGATCGTTGCAGATCCCCGCGCCCAGCGCGGCCATGTGCACGCGCAACTGGTGGGTCTTGCCGGTGACCGGATAGAGCACGTAGCGCCAGTGTTCCCCGAGACGTTCGCCGACCTCGACGCGGGTCTCGCTGTTCGGCTCGCCTTCGGTTTCGCGCATCAGGAAGAACGGCTCGCCCTTGACCAGCCGGGTCCGGCGCAGCAGCGGGAAGCTCTGCCCAGGCAGCGCAGGCGCGATGGCCGAATAGACCTTGCGGATCTGCCGCTCGCGGAACAGCGCCTGATAGCGCCCGCGGCTCGCCGGATTGCAGGAGAACAGCACCAGCCCGGCGGTGAGCCGGTCGATGCGGTGCAGCGGCACCAGATCGGGGTTGCCGAGGCGGCGCACCAGGCGCGCCAGCAGGGTCTGCTCGACGTACTCGCCGACCGGGGCGACCGGCAGGAAATGCGGCTTGTCCGCCACCACCAGGTGCTCGTCCGCGTGCAGCACGCCTTCGGCGAAGGGAATCGGCGTCTCCGCCGCCACCTCGCGGAAATAGTGGACGCGTAGCGCCTCGCGGTAGGGATGCTCGGGACCCAAGGTGTTCCCCTCGCCATCCAGCACCCGGCCGCGGGCCATGCGCTCCAGCCAGATGTCCCGACCGATCGCCGGAAAGTGCGCGCAGAGGCAGTCCAGCACGGTGCGCCAGTCGCCGCGCGGCAGATGCAAGACGCTGGGACGAAGGCTGGCGGCGAAAGCGTGGGTCATGGCGGGCGGACTCCGGCGGCGGGAGCGCATTAGGCCCCAGCAACGGCCTGCCGTCAAAGGAGCGGCCGGTGTCATAATGCCCGGCTTCGCCGCCGGCGCCCGGGCGCGGCACCGACCATGAACCGCACCAACGGGAGCGAGGGAGCGCCCCGTGCTGCACGGATCGACACCTTCGCCATGCCGACAGACCTGCCCCGCCCAGCCGACACCTCCGCCCTGCCCCCGGTCCTCGCCGGCCCGCTGCTGCGCCGGCTGACGCCGCAGCGCCTGGTCCTCTGGCTGGTCGGCTCGCGGCCCCTGAGGCTGTCGCTGCAGCTGGTCTTCGCCGGCTCTCAGCCACGCCTCATCGCGCTCGACGGGGCGCGCTGCCGGCGCCTGCGCATCGGCGCTCACGCCTGGCTGCACCTGCTCGACGTGGCGCTGGACGAGCCGTTGCCCACCGATACGCCGATCGAGTACGACCTGCTGCTGGAGGAGGACGGCCGGCAACGCGGGATCGCCGACTGGGCGCCGCACCTCTTGTACGAGGGGGCGAAGCGACCGGATTTCCTGCTCAAGTCGCGCCTCGACAACCTGCTGCACGGTTCCTGCCGCAAGCCGCACTTTCCCTCCGCGGACGGCCTGGCCAGGGCCGACGCCCTGCTCGCCGGGCTGCGCGAACGGCCGCAGGCGCGCCCGGCGCTCTTGATGCTGAGCGGCGACCAGATCTACGCGGACGACGTGGCCGGGCCGATGCTGGTGGCCATTCACGCGCTGATCCGCCGCCTCGGCCTCTACGGCGAAGCGCTCGAAGGCGCGCTGGTCGCCGACAGCGACGCGCTCTACGCCCACCCGGCGACCTACTACCGGCGCGAGGACCTGCTGCCCGCCTTCACGTCCAACGCGGCCCTGCGCGAGCGCTTCTTCGGCGGCGTGGAAAAACCGATCTTCACCAGCGCCAGCGCCCACAATCACCTGATCACCCTCGGCGAGGTGCTGGCGATGTACCTGCTGGTCTGGTCGCCCGTGCCCTGGACGCTGATCCGCCCGCAGCCGCCGGCGCTGGAGGCGCCCTGCGGCGAACGCTACGCCGAGGAACAGGCCGCCCTCGACGAGTTCCGCGCCCAGCTGCCGCAGGCCGCCCGCACCCTGGCCCACCTGCCGAGCCTGATGATCTTCGACGACCACGACATCACCGACGACTGGAACCTCTCGGCGCACTGGGAGGAAACCGCCTATGGCCATCCCTTCTCCCGACGCATCGTCGGCAATGCGCTGCTCGCCTACGCCCTGTGCCAGGGCTGGGGCAACGACCCGGACGCCTTCGCCGGGCTGCTGGGCCAGGTCGAGGCGCTGCCGGTGGACGCCGACGGCCGCCTCGACGACCGCGCCCAGGACCGCCTGATCGGCGAACTGCTGAGGTTCCGGAACTGGCATTACCGGCTGCCGACCACCCCGGCGCTGATCGTGCTGGATACCCGCACCCGCCGCTGGCGCAGCGAAAGCCACCCGAGCCGCCCCTCCGGGCTGATGGACTGGGAAGCGCTCTGCGAGCTGCAACAGGAGCTGCTCGACGAGCAGGCCGCGGTGATCGTCTCGCCGGCGCCGATCTTCGGCGTCAAGCTGATCGAAGCCGTCCAGCGCCTGTTCACCCTGGCCGGGCATGCGCTGTTGGTCGACGCCGAGAACTGGATGGCCCACCGCGGCGCGGCGCAGGTGATCCTCAACATCTTCCGCCACTCGCGGAGCCCGGCCAGCTACCTGATCCTTTCCGGCGACGTGCACTACTCCTTCGCCTACGACGTGCAGATCCGCCACCGCGAACGCGGGCCGCGGATCTGGCAAGTCACCAGCAGCGGCATCAAGAACAAGTTCCCCGCGTGCCTGCTGGAAAGCTTCGACCGCCTCAACCGCTGGCTCTACGCGCCCTGGTCGACGCTCAACTGGCTGACCAAGCGGCGCCAGATGGAGGTGGTGCCGCGCATTCCCCACCGCGGCCGGCGCGGCGAACGCCTGTGGAACGGCGCCGGCATCGGCCAGGTGCTGCTCGATGCCCTGGGCCGCCCCACCGCCATCCTCCAGCACAACGCCGACGGCTCGGCGCCGACCCGCTTCGTCCGCCCGGCGGAACTGCGCCGGGCCGCCGCGCCGGCCGAGACCGGCGAAGCGGAACTTGCCAGGCTGCGCCGCGGAACGGAGTGATCCGGCAGGCTCCCGGCAATGCCTGCGCAGCCGGCGAAAAGCGACCAAAACCGCTCGAAAGACTCGTCTAAAGCCGGCGCAAGCTGTACTTTAGTCAAACCCCATCCTCGCCACGCCAGTGCCGGGGGACTGAATCGGGGCCTGCCCGCGCGGAGCAAATTCGCCGGGCGCCAGAACAACAATCAGGCGTGCCGGCCTCGGTACGGCGCGCCACTGGTCATCGGAAACCTTGGTTTCGGATGGACCCTTACGCACCCCGCTGCGACAACCAAAAAGCTCGGCACCCCAGGCTAACCGCCCGGGGCTGACCAGGGCGCAGATAAAAAAGACTACCCAAACCGCCTTTCAGGAGTTTTTCTATGACCATCGCTTCTCAGCACGATTTGAGACGGCAATTCCGAGCGTTGCTGGAGTCCCGGGCCTGCTACGACGCTGCATCGGTATTCGACCCGATGTCGGCGCGCATCGCCGGCGACCTGAATTTCGAGGTCGGCATTCTCGGCGGCTCGGTCGCCGCCCTGCAGGTGCTCGCCGCCCCCGACTACGCGCTGATCACCCTCAGCGAATTCGTCGAGCAGGCCACCCGCATCGGTCGCGTGGCCAGCCTACCGATTATCGCCGACGCCGACCATGGCTACGGCAACGCGATCAACGCCATGCGTACCGTGGCCGAACTGGAGCGCGCCGGCGTCGCCGCGCTGACCCTGGAGGACACCCTGCTGCCGCCCAAGTACGGGCACAAGACCACCGACCTGATCCCGCTGGACGAGGCCGTCGGCAAGATCCGCGCCGCCCTGGAGGCGCGCATCGATCCGCAGCTGAGCATCATCGCCCGCACCAACGCCGAGCAGCTCACCGTCGAGGAGACCATCGAGCGCGCCAAGGCCTACCAGGCCGCCGGCGCGGACGGCATCTGCATGATCGGCATCAAGGACTTCGAGCACCTGGAGTCCATCACCCGGCACCTGCCGGATACCCCGCTGATGCTGATCACCTACGGCAATCCGAAGCTGCGCGACATGGCCCGCCTGGCCGAGAACGGCGTGCGCATCGTGGTGAACGGGCACGCCGCCTACTTCGCCGCGATCAAGGCCACCTACGACTGCCTGCGCGAACAGCGCGGCATCGGCCCCTCGGACCTGAACGCCAAGGAACTCTGCACCAAGTACTCGACCCTCGACGAGTATCGCGTCTGGGCCCGCGAGTTCATGAACGTCCAGGAATAACGACACCCTGAAAGACCAAGCCCCGGCCTCCCATCAGGGAGCGCCGGGGCTTCTTCTATCCGGAACGGCTTGCCCGTTCACGATCTAGCAGGCGATCTCGCCCAGCAGCTTTTCCCAGTCCTTGGTTTCCTTCTTCGACACCCCGCCGAGCAGCTCGATGGCCTGGCGCAGGCGGAAGCGGGTCAGGTCGGCACCGAGGATCTCCATGGCATCGAGCACCGACACCGAGCTGGCGTGGCCGGTGATCGCCGGGAAGATCAACGGCATGGCGTCGCGCAGCTTGTAGCCGAGGTGCTCGCTGGTCTTCTGGATGATCGCGGTGATGTTGTCCTTGTTCCACTGGCGCAGCGCTTCCAGCTTCCAGAGGATCAGTTGCAGCAACTGGCGGACCTGGTCGGGCGAAAGCTTCTTGTGCTCGAACAGCCTGGCGTCCAGTGGCACGCCGCCGGCGAAGAAGAAGCCGGCCAGCGGGGCGATCTGGCTGAAGGTTTCCACCCGGCCCTGCACGTGCGGAGCAATCTGCATCAGGTATTCGGGGTTGAACGCCCACTTGTGCACTTCGGCGGCGAAGGCCTCGACCGACAGCTCGCGCAGCCACTGGCCGTTCAGCCAGGAGAGCTTCTCCATGTCGAAGATCGGCCCGCCGAGGGACACGCGCTGGATGTCGAAGTGCTCGATCATCTCGTCCAGGGTGAACTTCTCGCGCTCGTCGGGCATCGACCAGCCCATGCGTCCCAGGTAGTTGAGCATCGCCTCGGGCAGAAAGCCCATGCGCTGGTAGAAGGTGATCGAGGTGGGGTTCTTGCGCTTGGACAGCTTGCTCTTGTCCGGATTGCGCAACAGCGGCATGTACACCAGCTTGGGCTGCTCCCAGCCGAAATACTCGTAGAGCTTGATCAGCTTGGGCGCCGAGGGCAGCCATTCCTCGCCGCGCAGCACGTGGGTGATGCCCATCAGGTGGTCGTCGACCACGTTGGCGAGGAAGTAGGTGGGCAGGCCGTCGGCCTTCATCAGCACCTGCATGTCCATGCGGTCCCAGGGGATCTCGACGTCGCCGCGCAGCAGGTCCGGCACCGTGCAGACGCCTTCGCTCGGCACCTTCATGCGCACCACGTGGGACTCGCCGGCGACGATGCGCTGCTGCGCCTCTTCAGGCGCCAGGTGCATGCAGTGGCCGTCGTAGCGCGGGGTTTCCTTGTTGGCCATCTGCCGCGCGCGCACTTCGTCGAGCCGCTCGGCGCTGCAGAAGCAGGGGAAGGCATGGCCCTTGGAGACCAGCTCGTCCGAGTACTGCTTGTAGATCGCGCCGCGCTCGCTCTGCCGGTACGGGCCGTGCGGGCCGCCGACGTCCGGGCCCTCGTCCCATTCGATGCCCAGCCAGCGCAGGGCGTCGTAGATCTGCTGCTCCGACTCGCGGGTCGAGCGCAGCTGGTCGGTATCCTCGATGCGCAGGATGAACTGGCCGCCGTGCTGACGGGCGAAGCACAGGTTGAACAGGGCGATGTAGGCGGTGCCGACGTGCGGATCGCCGGTCGGCGACGGCGCGATGCGGGTGCGGACGGTGGTCATGCAGACTCCCGGAAAGAGGGACGAACAGAAGGATGAAAGGCGCGAATGTTAGCAGGCGCGGCAGCAGGGGCTCCAGCCTGGCAGGGCGGGTGAAACCCGCCGCTTCCCGGTGGCAACCGGCGATTTCCGGCGGGCCTCACCCGCCTTGCGGCACTAAACCTGCAGCAGCCGCTCGCGCAGCGCCTGGATCTCGTCGCGCAACTGCGCCGCGGCCTCGAACTCCAGGTCGCGGGCCAGTGCGTACATCTTCTCCTCGAGCTGACGGATGCGCTTGGTGATTTCGCTCGGCGAGCGCAGCTCGGCGGCGTAGCGGGCGCTCTCCTCCGCGGCCTTGGCCACCCGCTTGCGGCTGCGCGCACCGGGCACCACGGCGCCCTCGAGGATGTCCTGGACATCCTTCTTCACGCCCCGGGGCACGATGCCGTGGGCTTCGTTGAAGGCGATCTGCCTGGCGCGGCGCCGCTCGGTCTCGTCGATGGCGCGCCGCATCGAGCCGGTGACGTTGTCGGCATAGAGGATCGCCCGGCCGTTGAGGTTGCGCGCGGCGCGGCCGATGGTCTGGATCAGCGAGCGCTCGCTGCGCAGGAAGCCCTCCTTGTCGGCGTCGAGGATCGCCACCAGCGACACCTCGGGCATGTCCAGGCCCTCGCGCAGCAGGTTGATCCCCACCAGCACGTCGAAGGCGCCAGTGCGCAGGTCGCGGATGATCTCCACCCGCTCCACGGTGTCGATGTCCGAGTGCAGGTAGCGCACCCGCACGTCGTGGTCGGCCAGGTAGTCGGTGAGGTCTTCGGCCATGCGCTTGGTCAGGGTGGTGACCAGCACGCGCTCCTCGGCGACCACGCACTTGCGGATCTCCGAGAGCAGGTCGTCGACCTGGGTGGTGGCCGGGCGCACCTCGAGCTGCGGGTCGACCAGGCCGGTGGGACGCACCACCTGCTCGATCACCCGCCCGGCATGCTCGGCCTCGTAGGGGCCGGGAGTGGCCGAGATGAAGAGAGTCTGCGGGCTGATCCGCTCCCATTCGTCGAAGCGCATCGGCCGGTTGTCCAGCGCCGAGGGCAGGCGGAAGCCGTACTCCACCAGGGTTTCCTTGCGCGAGCGGTCGCCCTTGTACATGGCGCCGACCTGCGGGACGGTGACGTGGGACTCGTCGATCACCAGGATCGCGTTGCCCGGCAGGTAGTCGTAGAGGGTCGGCGGCGCCTCGCCCGGGGCGCGGCCGGAGAGGTAGCGGGAGTAGTTCTCGATGCCGTTGCAGTAGCCCAGTTCGAGGATCATCTCCAGGTCGAAGCGGGTGCGCTGCTCCAGGCGCTGGGCCTCCACCAGCTTGTCGTGCCCGCGCAGGTAGTCCAGACGGTCTTTGAGTTCGGCCTTGATCTGCTCCACCGCCTCCAGGAGCGTCTCGCGCGGGGTGACGTAGTGGCTCTTGGGGTAGAAGGTGAAACGCGGCAGCTTCTTGATCACCTCGCCGGTCAGCGGATCGAAGGCCGACAGGCTCTCCACCTCGTCGTCGAACAGCTCGACGCGGATCGCCTCCAGCTCGGACTCGGCCGGGTAGATGTCGATCACGTCGCCGCGCACACGGAAGCTCGCACGGGCGAAGTCCATGTCGTTGCGGGTGTACTGCAGCTCGGCCAGGCGACGCAGCAGGGCGCGCTGGTCGAGTTTGTCGCCACGGTCGATGTGCAGCACCATCTTCAGGTAGCTGGCCGGATCGCCCAGGCCGTAGATCGACGACACCGTGGCGACGATGATCGCATCCGGCCGCTCGAGCAGCGCCTTGGTCGCCGACAGGCGCATCTGCTCGATGTGGTCGTTGATCGAGGCGTCCTTCTCGATATAGGTGTCGGAGGACGGCACGTAGGCTTCCGGCTGGTAGTAGTCGTAATAGGAAACGAAGTACTCCACCGCATTGTTCGGGAAGAAGCTCTTGAACTCGCCGTAGAGCTGCGCCGCCAGGGTCTTGTTGGGCGCCAGCACCAGGGCTGGGCGCTGCACCCGGGCGATCACGTTGGCGATGCTGAAGGTCTTGCCGGAGCCTGTCACCCCCAGCAGGGTCTGGTGCGACAGGCCGGCCTCCAGCCCCTCGACCATCTGGCGGATCGCCTCGGGCTGGTCGCCGGCGGGCTGGAAGCGGGTCACCAGCTGGAATTCGGACATGCAAAACCTCTCTCGACGCGGCAGGCGGACGGCTCCATCGGGGGAGTCGGCGAGCAGCCGGCCGACGCTTCCGCCTTCGACAAATGGTTGACAGAAAACCCTTGACAGCATATCGCAGGCGACCGGCATGGCCGCTATACTAGCGCCCCGATTCTGCATGCCCCCTGCGCATACCGTCGCCCCTTCCGGTCGATGGCCCGTCTGCCTGCGTGTGGGGTAGTAGTCTGGCCTTCCACCCCCTTCTTCTTCGAGCACCTCGACCATGAGCTTGTTCTCTGCCGTAGAAATGGCACCGCGTGACCCGATCCTTGGCCTCACCGAAGCCTTCAATGCCGATACCCGCCCGACCAAGGTCAACCTCGGCGTCGGCGTCTACTACAACGAAGAGGGCCGGATTCCCCTGCTGCGTGCCGTCGCGGAGGCCGAGAAGGCCCGCATCGCCGCCCATGCGCCGCGCGGCTACCTGCCGATCGAAGGCATCGGCGCCTACGACCAGGCCGTGCAGAAGCTGCTGTTCGGCAACGACTCCGCCCTGCTCGCCGACGGCCGCGTGGTCACCGCCCAGGCCCTGGGCGGCACCGGCGCGCTGAAGGTCGGCGCCGACTTCCTCAAGCGCCTGCTGCCGGATGCGGTGGTCGCGATCAGCGACCCGAGCTGGGAGAACCATCGCGCCCTGTTCGAATCCGCCGGTTTCCGCGTGCAGAGCTACCGCTACTACGACGCCGCCAGCCACGGCCTGAACCGTGCCGGCATGCTCGAGGACATCAAGGCCCTGCCGGCCCGCTCCATCGTGCTGCTGCACGCCTGCTGCCACAACCCGACCGGCGTCGACCTCTCCGGCAACGACTGGAAGCGGGTGCTGGAAGCGATTCGCGAAGGCGGCCACGTGCCCTTCCTCGACATCGCCTATCAGGGCTTCGGCGACGGCATCGAAGAGGACGCCGAAGCGGTGCGCCTGTTCGCCGAATCGGGCCTGCCGTTCTTCGTCTCCAGCTCCTTCTCCAAGTCCTTCTCCCTCTACGGCGAGCGCGTCGGCGCCCTGTCCATCGTCACCGCCTCGAAGGACGAGGCCGCGCGCGTGCTGTCGCAGGTCAAGCGGGTGATCCGCACCAACTACTCGAACCCGCCGACCCACGGCGCCAGCGTGGTTGCCAGCGTGCTCAACAGCCCGGAGCTGCGCGCCCTGTGGGAAGCCGAACTGGCCGAGATGCGCGGCCGCATCCGGAGCATGCGCCAGGCGCTGGTCGAGCAGCTGGCCGCCCAGGGCGCCAAGCGCGACTTCGGCTTCGTCGCCCAGCAGCGCGGCATGTTCTCCTACTCCGGCCTCAGCGCCGAGCAGGTGGAGCGACTGCGCAGCGAGTTCGGCATCTACGCCGTCGCCACCGGCCGCATCTGCGTCGCCGCCCTGAACCAGCGCAACCTCGCCAGCGTTACCCAGGCCATCGCCCAGGTGCTCTGACCTCCTGCCTGGGGCGGCCCTCCCGGCGAGAGCCGCCCCAGGCAGAACGAAGCGCGGACAAAACAAAAAAGGCCTGATCTTCCGATCAGGCCTTTTTCAATCTGGCTCCGCGACCTGGACTCGAACCAGGGACCCAGTGATTAACAGTCACTTGCTCTACCGACTGAGCTATCGCGGAATAACGGCTCGTATCCTACTGATAGTGAAAGGAAAGTCAACTCCCCCAGAATCAGCGGCGACGAATCGGCCCGGCGGGCCGCGCTCGAAAAGAGGCTGGCGCAGGGCCGGCCTCGACTACGGTAACGGGATCAGTTGGCGCTCAAGCGGGCGCGGTTCTTTTCCAGCGTCGCCGTGCCGATTCCCTTGACCTCCAGCAACTCGTCCACCGACGCGAAAGGCCCATGGGCCTGACGGTAGTCGACGATGGCCTTGGCCTTGGTGGCGCCGATTCCCAGCAAGTCGCGTTCGAGCGTCGCCGCATCGGCCGTGTTGAGATCGACCTTGACCGGAGCGGCAGCCTGGGCGGGCTGGGTGGCCTGGACAGGCTGGACGGGCTGGGTCGCGACCGGCTTGGCGGTTTCGGCCTTGGGCGGCTCCGCGGCCGAAGCGGCGATGGAAACGCTGGCCAGCAGGGCAAACAGGAGGGAGGAAAACGGACTCTTGCGCATGGGTGCACTCCTTGTGTCGTTAAGCGCGGGGTTCCATGACCACGCATCGCCACGATAGCGGGCACCTACGGGAGATCAATTTGCCCCGCTCCCGAACCCGAAACGGGCTCACAGAACCGACGAATTCATGCCCGATTTTTGCGGACGATCCGGCACGGCCGACACGCCCCCTATTCCGCCTTCTTGCGAATCCAGTACAGGTAGGCTCCGCCCTCTTCCTGCTGCCCGAGCAGCTCATGGCCGAGGAAGATGCAGAACTTGGGGATGTCGCGACGGGTCGAGGGATCGGTGGCGATCACCTTGAGCAAGCCGCCGGCCGCCAGGTCGCGGACCTTGTTGTGCAGCAGCATCACCGGCTCGGGACAGTTGAGGCCGGTGGCATCGAGAATCGCGTCGACGGCCAGGCTGGCGGGATCGGGCTGGGACATGGCTAACTCCAGAAAACCGGTGGGGGCATTGTCGCCGAAGCAGTGGGCCAGGTCACGCCGGGGCCTACAGCCGGCGCAGATGGCAGGTCACTTCCTCGCGATCGTGGTAGAGCTGCCGGCAGGCGATGGAGGCCTTCACGCCACGCGCCGCTAGGCCATCGCCGATGCGCTCGAGCAGGCGGCGCACTTCGGCGTAACGCTGCTTCATCGGCAGCTTGAGGTTGACCACCGCCTCGCGGCAAAGCCCCTCGCCGAGCCAGGTCTCGATCAGTGCGGCCGTGCGGGCGGGCTTCTCGACGATGTCGCAGACCATCCAGTCGACCGGCCGGCGCGGGCGGAAGACGAAACCGTCGGATCGGACGTGCTCGACCAGCCCGGAATCCATCAGGCTCGGCGCCATCGGCCCGTTGTCCACCGCGGTCACCTTGATATGCCGGTTGACCAGCTGCCAGGTCCAGCCGCCGGGCGCGGCGCCGAGGTCCACGGCCGTCATCCCCGGCGCGAGGCGCAGGTCCCAGGCCTCGCGCGGGATGAACTGATGCCAGGCCTCCTCCAGCTTGAGGGTCGAACGGCTCGGTGCCGCGCGGGGAAACTTCAGGCGCGGAATGCCCATCGGCCAGGCGGCCGAGTTGTTCGCTTCGGCCAGGCCGAGGAAGACCTCGCGGCCGCTCTTGAAGGTCAGCAGCAAGCGCGGCTTGCGCGGATCGTCCTCCAACCGGCCGGCCTTGAGCAGCGCCTTGCGCAGCGGCACTTCGAACTTGCGGCAGAAGGTCGACAGCTCCTTGCCTTCGTTGGTGTCCAGCACTTCCAGCCAGAGACTGCCGCAGACCGGATAGTCGGCCAGCCGCTCGAGCAGGACGCCGATGCGCTCGCTTTCCGGCAGCTCGACGAAATCGCCGCGCGCCCACTGGCGGGGAAAGATCAGCCCGGCGAAGCGCAGCCCGCGCATCAGCCGCTCGGCGCCGCCCGGCTCGCTGCAGACGAACTCGGCATGGGCGCTGTTCGGCCTGGCCCGGGCATAGCCGGCCACGTTCAGACGCCCGGCGTGTTCGCCGAACTCGGCGCAGACCTCGCCCTCGAAACCGGGACGGCAATGCAACAACAGGCTGTTCATGGTCGGCATTTTTCCTCGAGAAATCCCAGCGCCTTCAGGGGCGCGCATGATAGCCAATTCGGCCGCCGCGGACCTGCCCGGCAGTCCATTCGACTGGCAGGCCCCAGCCGACGGAACTAGCTTGAAGAATTACCCCCCCTCAAGAAGCCCGCTCCGCCGGACGCCCCGGAGAAACGCCGATGCCCTCTCTGGATAGCCTGAACTGCCGCCGTAGCCTGGACGTGGACGGCCAGACCTACCATTACTTCAGCCTGCCGGAGGCAGCGAAAAGTCTGGGCGACCTCGGTCGCCTGCCGGTTTCGCTCAAGGTGCTGCTGGAGAACCTGCTGCGCTGGGAGGATGGTGCCAGCGTGCGCGCCGACGACCTCGCTGCACTCGCCGGCTGGCTCGAAACACGCAGCTCCGTGCGGGAGATCGCCTTTCGCCCGGCGCGGGTACTGATGCAGGACTTCACCGGCGTGCCCGCGGTGGTCGACCTGGCCGCCATGCGCGACGCCGTGGCCCGGGCCGGCGCCGATCCGCTGCGGATCAACCCGCTCTCCCCGGTCGATCTGGTGATCGACCACTCGGTGATGGTCGATCGCTTCGCCGATCCGAGCGCCTTCGCCGACAACGTCGCCCTGGAAATGGAGCGCAACGGCGAGCGCTACGCCTTCCTGCGCTGGGGCCAGCAGGCCTTCGCCAATTTCCGCGTGGTGCCGCCGGGCACCGGCATCTGCCACCAGGTCAATCTGGAATACCTGGCCCAGGTGGTCTGGAGCCGCGAGGAGGACGGCGAAACCTGGGCCTACCCGGACACCCTGGTCGGCACCGACTCCCATACCACCATGGTCAACGGTCTCGGCGTGCTCGGCTGGGGCGTCGGCGGCATCGAGGCCGAGGCGGCGATGCTCGGCCAGCCGGTGTCGATGCTGATCCCCGAAGTGGTCGGCTTGCGCCTGACGGGCCGGCTCGCGGAGGGCGTCACCGCCACCGACCTGGTGCTGACGGTGACGCAGATGCTGCGCCGGCAGGGCGTGGTGGGCAAGTTCGTCGAGTTCTACGGCCCCGGCCTGGACAGCCTGCCGCTGGCCGACCGCGCGACCATCGCCAACATGGCCCCGGAATACGGCGCGACCTGCGGTTTCTTCCCGGTCGACCGGGTGACCCTCGACTACCTGCGCCTGAGCGGCCGCGACGAGCGGCGCATCGCCTTGGTGGAGGCTTACTGCAAGGCCCAGGGACTGTGGCGCGACACCCAGTCGCCGGAGCCCGATTTCAGCACCAGCCTGGCACTCGAACTGGGCGAGGTCCGCCCCTCCATGGCCGGTCCCAAGCGCCCGCAGGATCGGGTCGCCCTGGAGGACATCCGAGCGCAGTTCGACCTGCTCCTGGAGTTCGGCGGACGCAAGGCCGAGCTCGACACGGCGTTCCCGGTCGGCGACGGCAGCTACAGCCTGCACCATGGCGACGTGGTGATCGCCGCCATCACCTCCTGCACCAACACCTCCAACCCCAGCGTGCTGATGGCCGCCGGGCTGCTGGCGAAGAAGGCGGTCGAGCGCGGCCTCGGGCGCCAGCCCTGGGTGAAATCCTCGCTGGCGCCGGGCTCCAAGGTGGTCACCGACTACCTGGCGAAGGCCGGCCTCACGCCCTACCTCGACCGGCTCGGCTTCAACCTGGTCGGCTACGGCTGCACCACCTGCATCGGCAACTCCGGCCCGCTGCCGGAGCCCATCGGCCAGGCGATCGTCGACAACGACCTGATCGTCTCTTCGGTGCTGTCCGGCAACCGCAACTTCGAGGGCCGGGTGCATCCGCAGGTGAAGGCCAACTGGCTGGCCTCGCCGCCGCTGGTGGTGGCCTTCGCCCTGGCCGGTACCACGCGCATCGACCTGACCCGCGAACCGCTCGGCTTCGACGCCCAGGGCCAGCCGGTTTATCTGCGGGACATCTGGCCGAGCAGCGAGGAAATCGCCGCGGCGGTCGGCCAGATCGACAGCGAGATGTTCCGCCGGCGCTATGCCGACGTGTTCGGCGGCGATGCCGCCTGGCAGGCCATCCCGGTCGGCGCGGGCGAGACCTATCGGTGGGATACCCGATCCACCTATGTACGGAACCCGCCCTTCTTCGAAAACCTCGGCCAGCCTCCGGCACCTCCCCAGGACATCGAGAACGCACGCATCCTGGCGCTGTTCGGCGACTCCATCACCACCGACCACATCTCCCCGGCCGGCAGCATCAAGCCCAGCTCCCCGGCCGGCCTCTACCTGCAGCAGCTCGGCGTGAAACCGGCGGACTTCAACTCCTACGGCTCGCGGCGCGGCAACCACGAGGTGATGATGCGCGGCACCTTCGCCAACATCCGCATCCGGAACGAGATGCTGGGTGGCGAGGAAGGCGGCAATACCCTGCATCGGCCGAGCGGGGAAAAGCTGTCGATCTACGATGCGGCCATGCGCTACCAGGCCGAAGGCGTGCCGCTGGTGGTGATCGCCGGCCAGGAATACGGCACCGGCTCCAGCCGCGACTGGGCGGCCAAGGGCACCCGCCTGCTCGGCGTGAAGGCGGTGATCGCCGAGAGCTTCGAGCGCATCCACCGCTCCAACCTGATCGGCATGGGCGTGCTGGCACTGCAGTTCGGCGAAGGACTGACGCGCCAGAGTCTGGGCCTGAACGGCACGGAAAGACTGTCCATCCGCGGCTTGTCGGGGAACCTGCCGAAACCGCGCCAGTCGCTAACGGTGGAGATCGAGCGCCAGGATGGATCGCGAATCGACTTCCCGGTGCTATGCCGCATCGACACGGCCAACGAAGTGGAATATTTCAAGGCCGGCGGCATCCTGCAGCATGTGCTGCGGCAGTTGATTGCCGGATCGCGCATCTAGAAACGCCAGACCGGCGTTCCCCTGAAACGGGCAGCCGGCTGCTGCGCCGGGTGGTCGGTAGGCCGATGGGTATCCCCTACCAGTTGCCCGGCGACCTCGGCAGAGGCCGGCACCCCCCATTGCGGGTTGGGTGCCCACTGGCGGTCACCGTCAGCACCGAGCACATCGGCACTCACGTGGATGAGACCCTTGGTTTTTTGCAGCTTCGCTGGCGTGCCTGTTACATCCGTACGCTCTCCCTCCGCGGCAACCGCGTTGAGTAGCAGCCAGCAACAGGCCATACCCATGACGAGCACAGCATGCCCCCCCTTCGTCCCGAAGATTGAATGCCAACCCATAGCGCCTCCTGTCCATCGCTTTGCATGCCGTCTGGCTGAACCGAGACAGCAGTGAATCCATTCGACCGAGTGCCCCGCAGGCAAGAAGAAATCGCTCGACCATTCTGCGGAGACAGGCGGCTACCGAAGAGAGAGGCACGCGTCCCATATGCCAGCCTCAAGGTGAACTCGCTAACCAATCAGCGCCGCCACGTCCGCAACCGTTGTCGAATGATCGGACGATGCCGCCGAGGTAAAAAGCCGGATGAAACAATCGCCCGCGCCCGGAAGTCGACTAACCGGATGAAACTGCCAAAAGCCAAAAGTCTGCGGCGGATAAAACATGACACGGCATCCGATTGCCTCCTTGCAATGAGGCAACCACTCGATAAAACACTGGCCGCACTTGATATTGAAACGGGCACGGCCAAATCCCTTACCATCCCTCATTAAAATAAAAAGATATATCCAGCACAAAACAGCCCTAATGATATATGCCGCAAAGTCATGGGCAATCCAACGCCGGCATCGATCCGCCGGAGACGACATGAATAGACATGAACCTCATCATCGCTGCCGGCATGCCTGCTCTGCAGATGGCGCAGGGCGCCCGCAGCCACACAGTGTCGGCACGTTGCGTCAGGCCAGCCCGGTACATGGCCACAACAGCACGGTCCGCCCACGTACTCTCGAATGTACCTGTCACTCAGGATAGCCGGAAGTTGCCATAGCAACATGCCATGAACTACTGACGAATCCCCGAATGCAATCGACCGTGAGTAATCAACGTGCCGACAACTACTCAACGCACTGAAATAGCATGGGCGTACTAAACGAAAATTCATCATCGCTACGAAATTACCCAAGCTACCCAAGCGGAACCATAGACCTATTTGAGAATGATGGCCAGTCCACTCATGCTCATATCAGATAGCCATAAATGCTTGCTGACGAATGGATCGATCGAACAGTGCATAGTTGAACACTGGCAATACTGGACAGTGACCAACCAGACCCGGTCGAGAAAGATCAGCGATCCCGACCAGGGAGCTGCAGGAACCCTGCAACGGCATCCGCAGCCGCATCGAGATGCCGTTCGTGGGTCATACCGGAAGCCTTGAGCGGTTTCAGGTCGTGGTCGGCCGCAGCCAGCCAGTACAGGCATATCGCCGCAGACAAGGGATACCCCATAACCGTAGCCCGATTGCCCATGGCGTCCCGCTCTCCCTGAACGATCAGGGTCGGCGTTGCGGTCTCCGCCAGGTGGGCCGTCCTCGGACTGTCCATCTTGCCGGCAGGATGAAAGGGATAGCCCAGGCAGACGAGCGCATCGGTCTCCAGTTCGTCCGCCAGCAGACTTGCCATGCGCCCGCCCATGGACTTGCCGCCGATCGCCAAGGGGCCGGAGATCCGCTCGCGCAACAGGCCATAGGTTTCGCGCCAGCAGTCCAGCAAGCGGACCTGTGGGTCCGGGGGCCGCCTGCCAGCGCCATGCCGCCGTGCTGCCATATAAGGGAACTCGAATCGCACCACCGCAATCCCGCGGGCAGCAAGGCGCTCGGCCATGCTCGCCATGAACGCGCTATCCATAGGTGCGCCGGCGCCATGGGCCAGAATCAGAGAGGCGCGAGGCGGAGAATCCAGGGGACGGTTCCATAGCCACTGCCCAATCTCATTAGCGCCCTGCGGGCATTGACCTAAGTCAATACAGACCCCCTGCCCATTCACCATCCTTTCACCGTTTTAAAAACGCCAATTTCCATGACGAAGCCTGAACATGACAGATAGCCCGCCAGAGGGGTACGGATGCCCCCCAGAATGCAACAAGATATCGCACCGTGGACCACCAGCCCCATTGTTCGACGTCCCGCGATCTAAACTCTTCGAAATAACTTCGAGACACTTATTCATTGGCCTGGAGTCCTTCTCGAATCGACCCCACTGGCCGGGCCTGTTCGCAAACAGGGTCGAGCTTTTTGCTGCTGGGCCTATTTAACGCAGATCACGACGGTTCGTGCGTTGCAATGGTTCGCCCCATTCTGCATAGTCGCCGCCGTTTTTTGCCTTCGAAAACCTCCATTAACCGTGGAAACCTTAAGCATGAGCACAGCATCGAGTCAGACTGCTTATAACTATAAGGTGGTCCGCCAGTTCGCCATCATGACGGTGATCTGGGGGGTCATCGGGATGGGACTTGGGGTCCTGATCGCAGCCCAGCTGGTGTGGCCGGAACTGAACCTCAACCTCCCATGGACCAGCTTCGGTCGCCTGCGGCCGCTGCACACCAATGCGGTAATCTTCGCCTTCGGCGGATGCGCCCTGTTCGCCACCTCGTACTACGTGGTGCAGCGGACCTGCCACACGCGCCTGATCTCCGACAGCCTGGCGGCCTTCACCTTCTGGGGCTGGCAGGCCGTGATCGTGCTGGCGGTGATCACCCTGCCGCTGGGCCTGACCAGCAGCAAGGAGTACGCCGAGCTGGAGTGGCCGATCGATATCCTGATCGCGGTCGTCTGGATCACCTATGCGGTGGTCTTCTTCGGCACCATCATCAAGCGCAAGACCAAGCACATCTACGTGGGCAACTGGTTCTACGGCGCGTTCATCCTGGTCACCGCCATGTTGCACATCGTCAACAACATGGAGCTGCCGGTTTCCTGGTTCAAGTCCTACTCCCTCTACTCCGGCGCCACCGATGCGATGGTCCAGTGGTGGTATGGCCACAACGCCGTGGGCTTCTTCCTGACCACCGGCTTCCTCGGCATGATGTACTACTTCGTGCCCAAGCAGGCCGAACGCCCGGTCTACTCCTACCGCCTGTCCATCGTCCACTTCTGGGCGCTGATCACCCTCTACATCTGGGCCGGCCCGCACCACCTGCACTACACCGCCCTGCCGGACTGGGCGCAATCCCTCGGCATGGTGATGTCGGTCATCCTGCTGGCACCGAGCTGGGGCGGCATGATCAACGGCATGATGACCCTGTCGGGCGCCTGGCATAAGCTGCGCAACGACCCGATCCTGCGCTTCCTGGTGGTTTCCCTGGCCTTCTACGGCATGTCCACCTTCGAAGGCCCGATGATGGCGATCAAGACCGTCAACGCCCTCTCCCACTACACCGACTGGACCATCGGCCACGTCCATGCCGGCGCCCTCGGCTGGGTCGCCATGGTGTCCATCGGCTCGCTGTACCACCTGATTCCGAAGGTCTTCGGCCGCGAGCAGATGCACAGCGTCAACCTGATCAACGCGCACTTCTGGCTGGCCACCATCGGCACCGTGCTGTACATCGCCTCCATGTGGGTCAACGGCATCACCCAGGGTCTGATGTGGCGCGCCGTGAACCAGGACGGCACCCTGACCTACTCCTTTGTCGAAGCACTGGAAGCCAGTCACCCGGGCTTCATCGTGCGGATGATCGGCGGCGCCTTCTTCGCCGTCGGCATGCTGCTGATGGCCTATAACACCTGGCGCACCGTGCGCGTCGCCAAGCCTGCCGAATACGAAGCCGCTGCCCGAATCGTCGAGGTTGCCCACTAATGAAGCACGAAGTACTCGAAAAGAACATTGGCCTGCTGGGCCTGTTCATGGTCGCCGCCGTCAGCATCGGCGGCCTGACCCAGATCGTTCCGCTGTTCTTCCAGGACGTCGTCAACGAGCCGGTGGAGGGCATGAAGCCCTATACCGCCCTGCAGCTGGAGGGGCGCGACATCTATATCCGGGAAGGCTGCGTCAGTTGCCACTCGCAGATGGTTCGCCCGTTCCGCGCCGAAACCGAGCGTTACGGCCACTACTCGGTTGCCGGCGAAAGCGTCTGGGACCACCCGTTCCTCTGGGGATCCAAGCGTACCGGCCCCGACCTGGCCCGCGTGGGCGGTCGCTACTCCGACGAATGGCAGCGCGCGCACTTGATGAATCCGCGCAACGTGGTGCCGGAGTCGAAGATGCCCGCCTACCCCTGGCTGGTCGAGCACGAGCTGAACGGCATGCATACCGCCGGCAAGATGGAGGCCATGCGCACCCTCGGCGTGCCCTACACCGACGAAGACATCGCCGGCGCCAGGGAGGCCGTCAAGGGCAAAACCGAACTGGATGCCCTGGTGGCCTACCTCCAGGTACTCGGCACCTCCATCAAAACCAAACGGTAACGCATCATGGATATCGGGACTCTTCGCGGGCTGGGCACCGCTCTGGTGCTGATCGCCTTCGTGGGAATGCTGATCTGGGTCTTCAGCAGCAAACGCCAAAAGGGCTTCGACGAAGCCGCCAATCTGCCCTTCGCCGATGAGCCCGAGTCCGGGAAGCGTGACGACAAAGCGTCTAGGAGCAAGAACGAATGACTTCATTGACTTCATTCTGGAGTTCGTACATCACCCTGCTGACCCTCGGGACCATCGTCGCCGTTACCTTGCTGCTGTTCGCGACCCGCAAAGGCGAGCGCAAGGGCAGCACCGATCAGACCATGGGACACTCCTTCGACGGGATCGAGGAGTATGACAATCCGCTGCCCAAGTGGTGGTTCTGGTTGTTCCTTGGCACCGTGATCTTCGCGGTCGGCTACCTGGCCCTCTACCCGGGACTGGGCAACTGGAAAGGCGTGCTGCCTGGCTACGAAGAAGGCTGGACCGGCGTGAACCAGTACCGGAAGGAAATGGCCAAGGCCGAGAAGCAATACGGCCCGCTGTTCAAGAAATATGCCGCCATGCCGATCGAGGCACTCGCCAAGGACGAGCAGGCGCTGAAGATGGGCGGTCGCATCTTCGCCTCCACCTGCTCGGTGTGCCACGGCTCCGACGCCAAGGGCGCCCATGGCTTTCCCAACCTGACGGACAACGACTGGCTGTACGGCGGCGAACCGGCAACCATCGAGACCACCATCATGGAGGGCCGCAAGGCTGCCATGCCGGCCTGGCTTGAGGTGATCGGTGAAGACGGCATCAAGAACACCGCCGCCTACGTCCGCAGCCTGTCCGGCCTGAAGCAGGCGGAAGACGCCCGGGTCAACCTTGCCGAAGGCCAGAAGATCTTCCAATCCAACTGCGCGGTCTGCCACGGCCCCGAGGGCAAGGGTCAACATGCCATGGGGGCGCCCAACCTGACCGACAGCGTGTGGCTCTATGGCTCGAGCCTCGCCAACGTTCAGCAGACCCTGCGCTATGGACGCAACGGCAACATGCCGGCTCACAAGGAGTTCCTGGGCAACGACAAGGTCCACCTGGTAGCAGCGTACGTGTACAGCCTGTCGAACAAAGCCACGGGGAAATGATCGCCTGCAGGAGCGACCAGCGGTCGCACCTGCAGTCGACCCGCCAGGCTTACAATCTACCAAAAGGTAAACTGATTCCGGCCGATCCCGCATCGGCCGGATCACCCTCCAACGCCGTGGTAAGCATTGATGAGCGAGCAAATTCCCGTTCGAGACGACACCCCAAGGGCCCAAGACAGCGACAGCGTCGACCTCTACGCCCAGAGCGAAAAAATCTACACCCGCGCCTTTACCGGCCTGTACCGCAACCTGCGGCGCGTCGGCGGCCTCGTGCTCTTCATACTCTTTTTCGGCACCGCCTGGCTGAGCTGGGATGGCCGCCAGGCCGTGTGGTGGGACCTGCCGGAGCGCAAGTTCTACATCTTCGGCGCCACCTTCTGGCCGCAGGACTTCATGCTGCTGTCCTGGCTGCTGATCATCTGCGCCTTCGGCCTGTTCTTCGTCACCGTCTTCGCCGGGCGCGTCTGGTGCGGCTACACCTGTCCGCAGAGCGTCTTCACCTGGGTCTACATGTGGGCGGAGAAGGTCACCGAAGGTGACCGCAACCAGCGCATGAAGCTGGACAAGGCCGCCATGAGCGGCCGGAAAGCCCTCCGCAAGATGGCCAAGCACGGTATCTGGCTGGGGGTCGCCCTGCTCACGGCGATCACCTTCGTCGGCTACTTCACCCCCATTCGCCAGCTGGTTCCAGATCTGCTGAGCCTCGCTGTCGGCGGCTGGGCCCTGTTCTGGATCGCTTTCTTCACCCTGGCCACTTATGGCAACGCCGGCTTCCTGCGGGAGCAGGTATGCATCTACATGTGTCCCTACGCCCGCTTCCAGAGCGTGATGTTCGACAAGGACACGCTGATCGTCTCCTACGATCCGACCCGCGGCGAAAAACGCGGCCCGCGCAAGAAAGGCATCGACTACCGAGCCCGGGGCCTGGGTGACTGCATCGATTGCACCCTGTGCGTCCAGGTCTGCCCCACCGGCATCGACATCCGCGACGGCCTGCAGTTCGAGTGCATCGGCTGTGCCGCCTGCGTCGACGCCTGCGACTCCATCATGGAGAAGATGAGCTACCCCAAGGGGCTGATCAGCTACACCACCGAACACAACCTGTCCGGCCAGGAAACCCACCTGCTGCGTCCGCGCCTGATCGGCTACGCCATCGCCCTGATCGCCATGATCGGCCTGTTCGGTTACGCCCTGTCCGCCCGCTCGCTGGTCGAGCTGGACGTGCTGAAGGACCGGGTACTCTTCCGCGAGAATAGCGAGGGACGCATCGAGAACGTCTATACCCTGAAAATCATGAACAAGGCCCAGCGCGACCTCACCTTCGTGATCGACGCGGCGGGCCTGGACGGTCTGATCTACGAAGGCCAGCGCGAAGTGAAGGCCGCTGCAGGCGAAATCCTGTCGCTCCCGGTGGAGCTGTCCATCGACCCGGAGAAGCTGCCCTCCAGCACCAACGAGATCGTTTTCAAGGTACAGTCCGCGGACGATCCGAGCATTCACCAAGACGCCGAAAGCCGCTTCACCGGCCCCAGCGTCCGCTAGCCAAGGTAACGCATGTACTCGACAAACAGCGAAATCAGCCGGTGGTACACGCAGTTCTGGGCCTGGTTCGTCATCGCGCTCCTCCTCTGCTCGGTGGTTCTGGGGACCAGCCTGCTGGTGATTTCCATCCGCGAGGCGGACAGCCTGGTGGTGGACAACTACTACGATGCCGGCAAGGGCATCAACACCTCGCTGGAGCGGGAACACCTCGCTCGTCGCCTGGGCATGCGGGCCCGGCTCGTGCTCCATGAAGAGAGCGGTGTCGCCGAGATCCACTTGACCGGCAACAGCCGCCCTCCTCAGTTGCTCCTCAACCTGGTCTCCCCGACCCAGCGGGACAAGGACCGGCGCATCGTGCTGCAGCCGCAGACCGGGGAACTCTATCGGGGACAGATGCAGGACCCGGTGCAGGGACGCCGCTTCGTCGAGATCCTCGGCCAGGAAGGCGGACAGGACTGGCGCCTGTTCGAGGAGAGAACCCTCGAATCCGGCGTCCCCTCCGAGCTGGGCAACTAAGCCGATGCGACGGCAGACACCTGCCGTCGCATCGGCCGCGACCCGGCATCCCACCCTGCAGCTCGGCGACCTCCGTCCATGGCCAGCCTCACCTCCTGCTACCACTGCGGCCTGCCGGTTCCTGCCGGCAGCCGCTTCCAGGCCCACGTACTGGGCGAACCCCGCGAGATGTGCTGCCCCGGTTGCCAGGCCGTGGCCGAAGCGATCGTTGCCGGCGGCCTGGAGAGCTACTACAGGCACCGCAGCGAGAACGCCGCCAACCCCGAGGCCCTGCCCCAGGCGCTCAGCGAGGAGCTGGCACTCTATGATCGCGCTGACGTTCAGCAGCCCTTCGTCCAGCACGAGGGCGAGCTGGCCAGTACCTGCCTGCTGATCGAGGGCGTCAGCTGCGCTGCCTGCGGCTGGCTGATCGAGAAGCACCTGCGCAGCCTGGACGGCGTTGTCGAGGCCACCTTCAACCTCTCCAACCACCGCCTGCACGTCCGCTGGAAGGATAGCCAGGTGCCCCTCAGCAACCTGCTCGAAGCACTGCGCCGGATCGGCTACGCCGCCCACCCCTATCAGCCGGACCGGGCCGCCGAGCAGTTGGCCCGGGAAAACCGCCGTGCGCTGAGACAGCTGGGCGTCGCCGGCCTGCTGTGGTTCCAGGTGATGATGGCCACCATGGCCACCTGGCCGGAGTTCAACCTCGACCTCTCGGCGGGAATGGACAAGCTCCTCCGCTGGGTCAGCCTGATCCTCACCACCCCCATCGTCTTCTACAGCAGCGTCGACTTCTTCAAGGGAGCCTGGCGCGACCTGCGCACGCGCCACCTGACCATGGACGTGTCCGTCAGCCTGGCGATCGGCGGCGCCTATGCGGCCGGCATCTGGTCGACCCTGACCGGCCAGGGAGAACTCTATTTCGACGCCGCCGGCATGTTCGCCCTGTTTCTTCTCGCCGGGCGCTTTCTCGAGCGCCGAGCTCGCGAGCGCACCGCCGCGGCCACCGCGCAACTGGTCAACCTGCTGCCGCCCTCCTGCCTGCGTCTCGATCATGAAGGACGCAGCGAACGCATCCTGCTCAGGGAACTCGGAGTGGGCGACCGCGTGCTGGTGCCACCGGGCAACCTGCTGCCGGCTGACGGCCGTATCATCGCAGGGCAGTCCAGCGTCGACGAGTCGCTGCTGACCGGCGAATATCTGCCGCACCCCTGCGCCCCGGGCGACACCGTCACCGCCGGAACACTGAACGTGGAAGGCCCGCTGACCATCGAGGTCCAGGCATTGGGCGACGATACCCGCCTCTCGGCGATCGTTCGCCTGCTCGAGCGCGCCCAGGCCGACAAACCCAGGCTCGCCGAACTGGCCGACCGGGTGGCGCAGTGGTTCCTGCTCGCCGTGCTGGGCGTGGCCACGCTGGTCGGCCTGATCTGGTGGCAGATCGATGCGGAGCGGGCCTTCTGGGTCGTACTCGCCCTGCTCGTCGCCACCTGTCCTTGCGCCCTGTCGCTGGCCACCCCCACGGCCCTCACCGCGGCCACCGGCAACCTGCACAGGCTGGGCCTGCTGCTGACCCGCGGGCACGTGCTGGAAGGTCTGAACGGTATCGACACGGTGGTCTTCGACAAGACCGGCACCCTCACCGAAGGACGCCTGACCCTGCGCGAGGTGCATCCTCTGCGCGAACTGGACGGCAACGCCTGCCTGGCGCTGGCCGCCGCGCTGGAAAACCGCTCCGAACACCCGATCGCCCGCGCCTTCGGCCGCGCGCCCCAGGCGGCCGAACGGGTCGACAGCACGCCGGGGAAAGGTCTGGAAGGGCTCGTCCAAGGCCGGAACCTGCGCATCGGCCAGCCTGCCTTCGTCGCCACGCTCTATGGCCAGCCGGCACCGCCGATTCCCGGCGAGCAGGGCCAATGGCTGCTGCTGGGCGACCGACAGGGAGCACTGGCCTGGCTGGTGCTCGACGACCGCCTGCGCGAAGATGCTCCCGCCCTGCTCGAGGCCTGCCGCGCACGCGGCTGGCGGACCCTGCTGCTCTCGGGCGACAGCTCGCCGATGGTCGCCGAAGTGGCCCAGCGGCTGGGTATCGACGATGCCCGAGGCGGCCTGACGCCGGATGCCAAGCTCGCCGTGCTCAGGCAGTTGCACGCACAAGGGCATCGCGTCCTGATGCTCGGCGACGGGGTGAACGACGTTCCGGTGCTGGCCGGCGCGGACATCAGCGTGGCGATGGGCTCGGCCACCGACTTGGCGAAGACCAGTGCCGATGCCATCCTGCTCTCCAATCGCCTGGACACGCTGGTACAGGCCTTCGCCCTCGCCCGCCGCACCCGCCGCATCATCATCGAGAACCTGGCCTGGGCCGGCCTGTACAATGGCCTGGTTCTGCCCTTTGCCGCCCTCGGCTGGATCACCCCGCTCTGGGCCGTGATCGGGATGTCGCTGAGCTCCCTGCTGGTGGTTCTGAACGCTCTGCGGCTGACCCGCGGCGCCTGAGCCGCCGCAAGACAGGAGCACGTATATGGCTGCGCTCTATGTAATGATCCCGGTCGCCCTGGTCGTGGTCGCCCTGGCCATCTGGCTGCTTTTCTGGGCCATCGACAATGGCCAGTACGACGACCTCGACAGTCCGGCCCACAATATCCTCTTCGACGACGAGGACCCCTCGCACAAGGCCGGGCAGGCCGAAGCCGAGACCCCAACCAAGCGGGACGAGGAACCCCCACGTGCCTGAACTGCTTCCGCTGCTCGTCTCGGCCACGATCCTCGGGCTTTTGGGCGGCGGGCATTGCCTGGGCATGTGCGGCGGCCTGATGGGTGCCCTGACCCTGGCCATTCCGCCCGAGCAGCGGAGTCGCCGCCTGCGGCTGCTGCTGGCCTACAACCTCGGGCGAATCCTCAGTTATGCCACGGCGGGCCTGCTGATCGGCCTGGGAGGCTGGGCCGTAGCCAACAGTCCGGCGGCCTCCGCCCTGCGCATCGTCGCTGCCCTGCTGCTGATCGCCATGGGCCTCTACCTGGCCGGCTGGTGGAGCGGACTGACCCGTCTCGAAGCCGTCGGCCAGGGACTCTGGCGCCATCTCCAGCCGGTCGCCTCCTGCCTGCTACCGGTCGACAGCCTACCCCGCGCCCTGCTGCTCGGCGCACTCTGGGGCTGGCTGCCCTGCGGACTGGTCTACAGCACCCTGCTCTGGGCGGCGAGCCAGGGCAACGCCCTGGACAGTGCCCTGCTGATGCTTGCCTTCGGCCTCGGCACCTGGCCGCTGCTGCTCGCCACCGGTCTGGCCGCCGAACGCCTGACCGCCTGGCTCCGCCGGCGGCATGTGCGGATCGCCGGTGGCCTGCTGGTGATCCTGTTCGGTTTCTGGACACTTCCCGGGCCTCACCAGACGTGGCTGACAGGACACCACCGTCATGGCGCAACCCACCCGATGCCAGCACCATCGCCGCACTTCAGCCCGGCGACGACAACCGACAACCGTGGTTGATACAAATCAAGATGCTTTCCGGCAGCATTCTTTTAGACTCCCCCCACAGTCTGCCCATACCGGAATACCCCTATGCCTGCTCCGATCAAATGGGATACCAACCTGATTCGCCGCTACGATCAGGCGGGCCCGCGCTACACCTCATACCCCACGGCAGTGCAATTCCAGCCTGGTGTGGGCTCCTTCAAGCTGCTCAACGCCCTGCGCGAAAGCCGCCAGGCCAAACGCCCTCTGTCGCTCTACATACACGTCCCGTTCTGCGCACACGTCTGCTACTACTGCGCCTGCAACAAGGTCATCACCAAGGATCGCGGCCGCGCCCTGCCCTATCTCGAGCGCCTGGAAAAGGAAATCGACATCGTCAGCCGCCACCTGTCCCCGCAACAGCAGGTCGAGCAATTGCACCTGGGCGGCGGCACCCCGACCTTCCTCAGTCACGGCGAGCTGCAGCGGCTGATGGAGTTTCTTCGTCAGCGCTTCAGCTTCGCCGAAAACGGCGACTTCAGCATCGAGATCGATCCCCGCGAAGCCGACTGGTCGACCATGGGGCTGCTCCGCGAACTGGGCTTCAACCGCATCAGCCTGGGCGTACAGGACCTCGACCCCGAAGTCCAGCGGGCGGTGAATCGCCTGCAGAGCCTGGAGGAAACCCGCGCCATCGTCGAAGCCGCGCGGACCCTGGAGTTCCGCTCGATCAACGTCGATCTCATCTACGGCCTGCCCAAGCAGACCCCGGAAACCTTCGCCCGCACCGTCGAGGAGATCATCGCCCTGCAGCCCGATCGGCTGTCGGTGTTCAACTACGCCCACCTGCCGGAGCGCTTCAAGCCGCAGCGGCGAATCAGTGCCGCAGACTTGCCAGCCCCCGCCGACAAGCTGAGCATGCTGCACAACAGCATCGAACAGCTGACCACCGCCGGCTATCAGTACATCGGCATGGACCATTTCGCCCTTCCGGACGACGAGCTGTCCATCGCCCAGGAGGACGGCAGGCTGCAGCGCAACTTCCAGGGCTACACTACCCATGGCCATTGCGACCTGATCGGTCTGGGGGTTTCGTCCATCAGCCAGATCGGCGACCTCTACAGCCAGAACGAGAGCGACATCGACGCCTATCAGGGCCGCCTCGACAACGACCAACTGCCGACCGCCCGCGGTCTGCAATGCAATGCCGACGACCGGATCCGCCGCGCGGCCATCCAGAAGCTCCTCTGCGACTTCCAGTTGGACTTCGCCAGCATCGAGCAGCAGTTCGGCATCGTCTTCCGGGACTATTTCGCCGACCTCTGGCCACAGCTGCAGAGCATGACCCGCGACGGGCTGATCGCCCTGACCCCGCAAGGCATCGAAGTCCTGCCTGCCGGGCGCCTGCTGGTTCGCTCGATCTGCATGCTCTTCGACTATTATCTGGTCGAACATAACCGCCAGCGCTTTTCCCGTATCATCTGAGTCACGCCGCTCCGGGACACATCTATACCTCCCGGAACGGTGTTCTGAGGACGATGATTTCCCGGGTTAAGACTTTTTGTCAGTTGACTGAGGCCTGGGGTATGATCCTCGGGCAAAGAGCATCACAAGTAAGAGAAAGTTGCCCATGTCGGATAAATCCAAGGTACGCCCCGTGCATCATATCCGCTGTCAGGACTGCAGTCTGGCGGCCTTGTGCCTACCGATTTCGCTCAACTTCGAGGACATCGATGCCTTGAACGAGATCGTCAAACGCGGCAAGCCGATCAAGAAGGGCGAATTCCTCTTCCGCCAGGGCGACGGCTTCGGCTCGGTGTTCGCCGTGCGCTCCGGCTCGCTCAAGACCTTCAGCGTCAGCGACAACGGCGAAGAGCAGATCACCGGCTTCCATCTGCCCAGCGAGCTGGTCGGACTTTCCGGCATGGACAGCGACAGCTGCCCGGTTTCCGCACAGGCACTGGAAACCACCTCGGTCTGCGAAATCCCCTTCGAACGCCTGGACGAGCTGGCCTTGCAACTGCCCCAGCTACGTCGCCAGCTGATGCGGGTCATGAGCCGGGAGATTCGCGATGACCAGCAGATGATGCTGCTGCTCTCGAAGAAAACCGCGGACGAGCGCATCGCCACCTTCCTGATCAACCTTTCCTCGCGCTTCCGGGCACGCGGCTTCTCCGCCAACCACTTCCGCTTGGCGATGTCGCGCAACGAAATCGGCAATTATCTGGGGCTGGCCGTCGAAACCGTGTCGCGCGTATTCAGCCGTTTCCAGCAGAATGAGCTGATTGCCGCGGAAGGCAAGGAAGTGACCATTCTCAATCCCATCGAACTCTGCTCCCTGGCAGGCGGAAACATGGAAGCCTGACCCTTCAGGAAGACACGCACCAACGCCTCTCCAGCCCCTCTGCAAACCGAATGCGGAGGGAGCTTCGAACCCCCATGCCTCGCTCCAGCGTATCCAGCCCCGACACCTCCGCCCAACATCGCTTGCCTCCTCCCCAAGACCCTTTCCGGAAAACCACCACACCCCGCATCTGCACGCCCGCAAAAGGCCACTGCTTTGCCTTTATGTCGCACCCCCTACCAAAGGCTTAAACGCACGCCAGTACAGAAAAGTCAATATGCAACATTTAGCTTATTTATCATATACTTATAGCGCCTGATCGAGGCGTCTGGCCCCCTCCAAATACCCCCTCCAAACAGCAAAAACGGACAACTTTCATTGACCTGCGTCAATTGGTCACTACCGACCGCCGCAAAATCTTGATTTATTTGACATGGATCAACGTGCCGACCCCTCGTCGACCGTTGGCCGACCAGCCTTTTGGAGCTGCCCACATGTCTCAACCGCCCAAATCTTCGCCCTGGCGTATTCCTCTGGTTCGGGAGCTCGCTGTCATCCTCGCGATCAAGCTGGGAGTGATACTCGGCATCAAGGCACTCTGGTTCACGGAACCGATGATGCCCAAAAACGGTACCGAGAAGGTCAGCGAGCGACTGTTTGGCAGTGTGGCAGTGCAACATCAATCCCCGACCGAGGAGAGTCCCTGATGATCTCGGAATCCGTCGTAGACCTATCGCGTCTGCAGTTCGCCATGACGGCGCTGTACCACTTCCTGTTCGTACCACTAACCCTAGGGATGACTTTCCTGCTTGCCATCATGGAGTCGGTCTATGTAATGACCGGCAAGCAGGTCTACAAGGACATGGTGAAGTTCTGGGGCAAGTTGTTCGGTATCAACTTCGCTCTCGGTGTCACCACCGGCCTGACCATGGAATTCCAGTTCGGTACCAACTGGGCCTACTACTCCCACTACGTGGGTGACATCTTCGGTGCGCCGCTGGCCATCGAAGGTCTGATGGCCTTCTTCCTGGAATCCACCTTCATCGGCCTGTTCTTCTTCGGCTGGGATCGCCTGTCCAAGATCCAGCACCTGTCGGTGACCTGGCTGGTAGCGCTCGGTTCCAACCTGTCCGCCCTGTGGATTCTGGTGGCCAACGGCTGGATGCAGAACCCGGTCGGCGCGGAGTTCAACTTCGAGACCATGCGGATGGAGCTGGTGGACTTCGGTGCTCTGCTCCTCAACCCGGTAGCCCAGGTCAAGTTCGTCCATACCGTCGCCTCCGGCTACGTGACCGGCGCCGTGTTCGTACTGGCCATCTCCAGCTACTACCTGCTGAAAAAACGCGACCTGGGCTTTGCCCGCCGCTCCTTCGCCATCGCTTCTGCCTTCGGCATGGCCTCCATCCTCTCGGTCCTCGTGCTCGGCGACGAGTCTGGCTACGAAGTCGGCGAGGTCCAGAAAGCCAAACTTGCCGCCATCGAAGCCGAGTGGGACACCCATCCGGCACCGGCCAGCTTCACCCTGTTCGGCTTCCCGAACGAGGAAACGCAGCATACCGACTTCGCCGTCAGGATCCCGTTTGCCCTGGGCATCATCGCCACCCGCTCGCTGGATGAACAGGTCATCGGCATCAAGGACCTGATCATCGAGAACGAAGCCCGCATCCGCAACGGCATGGTCGCCTACGGCCTGCTGGAAGAGCTGCGCGCTGGCGACAAGACCCCGGAAAAGATCGCGGCCTTCAACGAGGTCAAGGAAGATCTGGGCTACGCCCTGCTCCTGAAGAAGTACACCCCGAACGTGGTCGATGCTTCCGAAGCGCAGATCAAACAGGCTGCCAAGGACACCATCCCCAGCGTGTTCAGCATGTTCTGGACCTTCCGCGCCATGGTTGCCTCCGGCCTCTTGATGCTCGTCCTGTTCGCCTGCGCCTTCTGGGCCTCGGCTCGCAAGAACGAGGAGTCCAAGCCTTGGCTGCTCAAGTTCGCCCTGTACAGCCTGCCGCTGCCGTGGATTGCCACCCAGACCGGCTGGTTCGTGGCCGAGCATGGCCGTCAGCCCTGGACCATCGGTGGTGTACTGCCCACCCACCTCTCCGCTTCCAGCCTGACCACCAACGACCTCTGGGGCTCGCTGTTCGCACTGATCGCGTTCTACACCGTGCTGCTGGTGGTCGAGATGTATCTGATGATCCGCTTCGCCCGTCTCGGCCCGTCGAGCCTGCACACCGGTCGCTACCACTTCGAGCAACCGGGTAATGCACTGCACGGCGGCCAAGCCCACGGGGAAGGCCATCAATCGGTAAACGCCTAAGGAAAACGCCATGTTTGATTACGAAACACTAAAATTGATCTGGTGGGGCTTGATCGGTGTGCTGCTGATCGGCTTTGCCCTGACCGACGGCTTCGACATGGGGGCCATGGCGATCATGCCCTTCGTCGCCAAGACCGATAACGAGCGCCGCGTCGCGATCAACACCATTGCTCCCCACTGGGACGGCAACCAGGTGTGGTTCATCACCGCCGGTGGCGCCCTGTTCGCCGCCTGGCCGCTGGTTTACGCCACGGCCTTCTCCGGCATGTACTGGGCCCTGCTGCTGGTGCTCTTCGGTCTGTTCTGCCGCCCTGTGGGTTTCGACTACCGCAGCAAGCTGGAGAACAAGAAGTGGCGCGACATCTGGGACTGGGCGCTGTTCGCTGGTGGCGCTCTGCCGGCCCTGCTGTTCGGGGTGGCGTTCGGCAACCTGTTCCTCGGCCTGCCGTTCCGCTTTGACGAGACGATGCGCTCTCACTTCGAAGGCTCCTTCTTCAGCCTGCTACATCCCTTCGCGCTGCTGGCCGGCGTCGTGAGCCTGAGCATGCTCAGTGCCCACGGCGGTTCCTGGCTGATGCTGCGTACCGAAGGCGAGCTGTACGAGCGTTCGTGCAAGGCTACCCGGCTGTGCGCCATGGTGTTCCTCGGCGGCTTCTTCATCTGCGGCGTCTGGCTGCTGCTGGGCATCGACGGCCTGAACCTGGTCGACAACTTCGATCCCAACGCCGCACTGAATCCGCTGGTCAAGCAGGTCACCCTGGATAACAGCGGCTGGCAGACCAACTACGTGCGCTACCCCCTTACCCAGTTCGCTCCGCTGCTGGGTCTGGTTGGCGGCGCGCTGGCCCTGATGGGTGCGCAGACCAAGCGCAACGGCCTGGCCTTCCTGGGTACCAGCCTGGCGATCGTCGGCGCCATCCTCACCGCAGGCTTCGCCCTGTTCCCGTTCGTGATGCCGTCGGCCATCGACCCGGTCTCCAGCCTGACTGTCTGGGATGCCGTATCCAGCAAGAAAACCCTGGGGATCATGCTGATCGCTGCCATCATCTTCGTGCCGATCATCCTGGGCTACACCCTGTGGTGCTACTGGCACATGTGGGGCAAGCTGAACGACCAAACCATCGAGGCCAACCCGCACGGCCTGTACTGACCGGAACCGGCGCGGACCCTGTCCGCGCCACCCCCAATCGAGATGCCCGTCCCATGGGCGGGCCTAGGAGGTAACATGTGGTACTTCAGTTGGATTCTCGGCATCCTGCTGGCCTGCGGCTTCGGCGTCATCAACGCCCTGTGGCTCGAAACCACCATGAAAATGGATGAGGGTCTGGCGGGTGACGACTGAAAAGCGTCTTCTGCAGCGTTGGCCGCTCCGCACCCTGTCACTGCTGCTGGCCTCGCCCCTCGCGCTGATCCTGCTGATCCATCCCTCGATGATCGTGGATCCCGAGGCCGGCTACAGCCACAGCCTGCTGATGCTGGTGATGCTGGGAATCTCCAGCGGCTTCATCCACGGCGTCGGCTTCGACCCGCGCGGCCTGGTCTGGCGCATCCTCTTCCACCCCGTGGGTGGCTGGGTGCTGATGGGATTGGGTTACGCGGTTCTGCGCAAGGTGCAGATGGGGTGACCCCACCTGGAAGGCCCCGCAAGGGGCCTTCTGCTTTTCTCCTTCGCCCTCCGCACATCCTCCCTCCTGGCAGACAGACCCCACCCAGCGGTCACACTCACAAACTGATCGGCTTGCGCCCGGCCAAAGCGTGGGTCAGGGTACCGCCATCCACCAGCTCCAGCTCGCCGCCCAGCGGCACACCGTGAGCGATGCGGGAAACCGTGACGCCCCTGGGTACCAGAACCTGGGCGATATAGTGAGCGGTGGCTTCGCCCTCCACGGTCGGGTTGGTAGCGATGATCACCTCGTCGAAGGTGCCATGCTCGACCCGCACCAGCAGTTCGGGAATGCCGACGGCCTCAGGGCCGAGACCGTCCAGGGGAGACAAATGCCCCTTGAGCACGAAATAACGGCCGCGGTAGCCGGTCTGTTCGATGGCGAATACGTCCACCGGTCCCTGCACCACGCAGAGCAGGCCATCGTCGCGGCGCGGATCGGCGCACTGCGGACAGAGCTCCTCCTCGCTCAAGGTCCGGCACTGCCGACAATGACCGACGCGCTCCAGCGCCTGGATGAGCGTCTGGGCCAGACGCATCCCACCGCGGCGGTCGCGCTCGAGCAGATGCAGGGCCATGCGCTGGGCGGTCTTCTGCCCTACCCCGGGGAGGATGCGCAGGGCGTCGATGAGTTGGCGGATCAGCGGACTGAAGCTCATGGGTGAGAACCGGAAGAGGTAGACGGCAGGACGGGCCGCCCGCGAGAACGGCCCGTCGGCACGCTCTCCCGCTTGCGGGAGAGGAGCGGGGAAAGCCGGGGAAATGCTCAGAACGGCATCTTGAAGCCCGGCGGCAGGCCCATGCCGGCGGTCATTCCGGCCATCTTGTCCTGATTGTTCTGCTCGATCTTGCGCACCGCATCGTTGACGGCGGCGGCGATCAGATCCTCGAGGACCTCCTTGTCCTCCTGCATCAGGCTGTCGTCCAGGGTAACGCGCCGCACGTCATGGCGACCGGTCATCACCACGCTCACCAGACCGGCGCCGGACTGGCCGGTCACCTCGGCGCTGGCCAGCTCCTCCTGCATCTTCTGCATTTTTTCCTGCATCAGCTGGGCCTGCTTCATCAGGCCGGCCATGCCACCTTTCATCATGGGAGTCACCTCAGGTATTCAAGGGTTCGATGGTACCGTCGCGGATCACCGCGGCGAACTGTTGGATCATCTGCCGAATCAGCGGATCGGCCTGGATGGACGCCTCGGCCTGGCGCTGGCGCTCGGCACGCTGCCGCGCCGCCGCCTGGGCCGGGGTTTCCTGTTCCGGCTTGCGCAATTCGATGTCCAGCTTGAGCGCGCGGCCATGATACTGGTTCAGGGCCTCGTTCAGGCGCCGCTGCTGGGTACCGTTGAACAGCGCAGCCTGCGCCGGGTCCAGATGCAGCAACCAATGGTTGCCCTCGACCCTCGCCAGGGTACAGTTGGCGGCGATGTTGGCGGTCATGCCGGCCAGTCCCAACTGCTGGAAGAGCTCCAGCCATTCGGCTGCAAGGCCGGTGGCCGGCGCCGCCGCCGGTTCGGCCTGGGGCTCGGGTTCAGGCCTCGATGGAGCCGGCACCTCGACGGGAAAGGCCTCGAGATAGGCATAGGCCTCGACATCCACCTCGTCGCCATCCACCTCATAATAGTCATCGTCCGCCGGCGGCGGCTCTTCTGCCACGACCGGCGCGGACGGCCTTTCCGGCGAGCGATCGCCGACCGGAAGTGCCGCAACCTCCCGAGCCGGCGGGCTCTGACGCTCCAGGGCGGTGCTTTCGGGAGCCGTCTCCGCTTCCTCCGGTGCAGGAGCAGCATCAATGCCTCCCACCAGCATCGCCGCGGACTCCGAAACGGGAGTGCCGGCAACCTGCATCGGCTCATCCCAGGGCAGATCGGAAGCCCCGGCCGGCAACGCGGGCAGCTCCTGCGACGGCATCGGCTCGGGCGATGCGCTGACTGCCGACGGAGGAGACATCGCCAGACTTTCGCCCAGCGCCGCACCGGAAGCGGCAGGCGCCACCGTCTGGCCATCCGCCACGGAAGCGGAGGAGGAGTCAGCCGTGGCCGTGCAGACTCCCAAGTCCTTTAGCGGCCTATCCGGCGCTCCACCGGCATCCGCCGGACGAAACGCCAGCATGCGCAGCAGCACCATCTCGAAACCGCCGCGCGGGTCCGGCGCCAGCGGCAGGTCGCGGCGACCGATCAGGCCCATCTGGTAATAGAATTGCACATCCTCGGCCGGCAGCGCCTGCGCGAGCGCCAGCACCCGTTCGCGGTCGCCATTGCCGTTGTCCACCGCTTCCGGCAACGCCTGGGCGATGGCCACCCGGTGCAGCACATTGAGCATCTCCGCCAGCACGCCGCTCCAGTCGGGCCCCTGCTCGGCCAACTGGCGCACCGCCTCCAGCATGGCCCGGGTATCGCCCTCCAGCAGGGACTGCAACACACCATAGACCTGGCCGTGATCGAGGGTGCCGAGCATGGCACGCACATCGGCGGCGAGCACCCTGCCCTCGCCGAAGGCGATGGCCTGGTCGGTCAGACTCATGGCATCGCGCATCGAACCGTCGGCGGCACGGCCGAGCAACCAGAGGGCATCCGCCTCGAAAGGAATGCCCTCCGCGCCGAGCACATGGGTCAGGTGCTCGACCACCCGCTCCGGCGGCATGCTCTTCAGGGCAAATTGCAGACAGCGCGACAGGATGGTCACCGGCAGCTTCTGCGGATCGGTGGTCGCCAGCAGGAACTTGACGTGGGGCGGCGGCTCCTCGAGGGTCTTCAGCAGGGCGTTGAACGAGTGACTGGAGAGCATGTGCACTTCGTCGATCAGGTAGACCTTGAAGCGCCCCCGAGTCGGCGCGTACTGCACGTTGTCGAGCAGCTCGCGGGTGTCCTCCACCTTGGTGCGGCTGGCCGCGTCGACCTCGATGAGATCGACGAAGCGCCCCTCGTCGATCTCCCGGCAGACCGAACACTGCCCGCAGGGCGTCGAGCCGATGCCGGTCTCGCAGTTCAGGCACTTGGCGATGATCCGCGCGATGGTGGTCTTGCCCACCCCGCGGGTGCCGGTGAACAGATAGGCGTGGTGCAACCGCTGGCTGTCGAGGGCGTTGATCAGCGCCTTGAGCACATGGGTCTGGCCGACCATTTCGCGGAACGAGCGCGGACGCCATTTACGTGCAAGAACCTGATAACTCATCGATACCGTCGCAGCAGGAAAGCAGAGAGCGGCAATGCTAGCGGAGCAGGATGCAAATTGCATCCGCCTTGCGGACTCGCGCGGGGCAAGGGCCAGGGGGGAAGCCTGTCCGGCTTTGGGAAAAAGGAAAGAGAGGGGAAAGGCTGGAAACTGGAGGTGATCCCACCAGCCACACCCCGGCACACGATGTCACCGCTACGGCTGCTCCCTTCCGGGCCTGACCGGGTTCACGGCTGATCGTTGCGGGGGGACCGGCAGGACCACCATAACGACACCCGCCAGACGGCGAGCCGCGCCATTGTACCGGCTTGTTCGCAAGTTACAACTGCCGCATGAGCGAAAAGCGTTTGGCGACAGTCACTTGCTGCCACGGGACTGATCGCTTGTACAACCAGCGCCCCACAAGCATCGCTCGCAAGCGGGCGTGTAGCCCTATGGTTGAATCCCTCGGGGTGACGGGGCAAAGGCCTTTTCTCACACACCGGAAATCGATCAGAGCGCCAGCCCCACCAGCACCCCGCACTCCACCAGCTCCAGCAGCGCCCCCGCGGTGTCGCCGGTGGTGCCGCCGAGGCGCGCTAGCAGGCAGTGGCGCAGCCAGAGAAACAGCGCCGCCGCCAGCAATAGCGCCCGAGCGCCGGCACCGCCGAACAGCAGCGGACAGGCCGCCGCCGTGCCCAGCAGCACCCGGCGGGCCGCCTTGCGCGGCAGGTGCTCGGCGAGGGCCTGGCCGAGGCCGCCGGGACGCACGTAGGGGGTGACGAGAAACAGCGCCAGCAGCGCGCCGCGCCCGAGCAGCGGCGCCAGCAGCAGCGCCGCGCCCGCGCCCTCTTCCAGCAATGCCAGCAGCGCGGCGAACTTCAGCAGCAGCACGACGACCAGCACCACCACGGCGATCGGGCCGCTGCGCGGGTCCTTCATGATCGCCAGAGTGCGTTCGCGGTCGCCGAAACCGCCGACCCAGGCGTCGGCGCTGTCGGCCAGGCCATCCAGGTGCAGCGCCCCGCTCAGGCCGACCCAGGCGGCGAGCAGCAGCGCCGCGTGCAGCGGCGCCGGCGCCTCGCCGAGCAGCCCGTGCACAGCAACCAGCAGCAATCCGAGCAATAGCCCCACCAACGGATACCAGAGCAGCGAGCGGCCCAACTGCTCCGGTGCCGGCATGCCGGGCAGGCGGATCGGCAGACGGGTGAGGAACTGCAGGGCGATCAACAGGGGCAGCGGCATCCTCACAGCTCCCGCCAGTCCGGCCCGTCCAGGCGCAGGCGGTGCAGTGCGCCGTGGGCCACCGTCACCTGCAGCAAGTGCTCGCGCGGCAAACCGCGGGCGCGGGCCAGCAGCAGGCGCATCACCCCGCCGTGGGTGACCAGCAGCAGGCGGCGGCCGGCGCAGTCGCGGCGCAGCCGCTCAGCGGCGCCCAGCACCCGCGCCTCGAAGTCAGCCACCGGCTCGCCGTCCGGCGGGGTGAAGGCGTAGGGATCGTCCCAGAAACGCCCGAGTCCCTCGGCGTCGCTGTACATCAACTCGCTGGCGTTGCGGCCTTCCCAAGCGCCGAAGTGCAGCTCGCGCAAGTCTGCCTCCACTTGCAGCGGCAGGCCCTGCGCGGCGGCCAGCTCAATGGCGAAATCGGCGCAGCGGCGCAGCGGCGAGCTGACCAGCCGATCCCAGGGACCGGCTTCGGCCGTCGCCGCCCGCATTTGCGCCCAGCCCGCCGCGGTCAGCGCGTCGTCCAGGCTGCCGCGGAAGCCGCCGCCGCATTCGGTTTCGCCGTGGCGCAGCAGATCGAGATGGAGGGTCATCGGCCAGCATCCGCCACGGCTGCTTCGGCGAAGGTGGCCATCTCGCCGTGCAGCCGGCAGGCCAGTTGCAGCAGCGGTACCGCCAGCGCCGCGCCGCTGCCCTCGCCCAGGCGCAGGCCGAGTTCCAGCAGCGGCTCGGCGCCTAGCGCCTCGAGGACCCGGCGGTGGCCCGGTTCGGCGCCGCAGTGGGCGAACAGCAGCCAGTCGCGGCAGGTGGGATTCAGACGCACGGCGAGCAGCGCCGCCACGCTGCAGATGAAGCCGTCCACCAGCGCCGGCAAGCCCTCCTGGGCGCAGGCCAGGTAGGCCCCGGCCAACGCGGCGATCTCGAAACCGCCGAGGCACCACAGGATCTCCAGCGGCTCGCCGGCCTGCGCGCCGTGCAGCGTCAGGGCACGCTCGATAACCGCAACCTTGCGCGCCACTCCGGCGGTATCCAGCCCGGTGCCGGGTCCGACCAACGCCGTCGCCGGACGGTCCAGCAGGGCGCAGGCCAGGGCGCTGGCCGAACTGGTGTTGGCGATGCCCATCTCGCCGCCGATGTACAGCTGCGCACCGGCTGCCGTCGCGCGCCGCACGCTGTCGCGCCCGGCTTCGAGGGCGTCGCGGCCCTGCTGGGCGCTCATCGCCGGTCCGCGGAGGAAATTCGCCGTGCCGCGCCCCAGGCACAGGCGGCGCACGCCGGCCGGCGGCGGCTCCAGCGGCTCGGCCGTGCCGAGATCGATCAGTTCCAGCTCGGCGCCCAACTGACGGGCCAGCACGCTGATCGCCGCACCGCCGGCGGCGAAGTTGCGCAGCATCTGCCCGGTCACCGCCTGCGGATAGGGCGATACCCCCTCCGCCGCCACGCCGTGGTCGCCGGCGAAGATGGCGATCCACAGACGCTCGACGACCGGCCGCTCGCGGCCCTGCAGTCCGGCCAGGTGGATCGCCAACTGCTCCAGGCGGCCCAGCGAGCCGCGCGGCTTGGTCAGTTGCTGCTGGCGGACGCCGGCCAGGGCGCGGGCCGTCTCGTCCAGCGGTCGGGCGGCAGACTGCCACCAATCGTGGTTCATAGAGGATCTCCCTTGAGGGTCATGGGCAGGCCGGCGACGCAGAACAGCACCCGGGCGCAGCGTTCGGCCAGGGCCTGGTGCAGCCAGCCGGCCTCGTCCACGTAGCGCCGGCTCAGCTCGCCCAGCGGCACCACGCCGAGACCGGTCTCGTTGCTGACCAGGACGATCCGTCCGGGCAATTTCGGCAGGCACTCGAGCAGCGCGACGCGCTCGCGTGCCAGGCGCGCCGGGTCGTCGGCCAGCAGCAGGTTGGTCAGCCACAGGGTCAGGCAGTCGACCAGCAGGCAGCGCTCCGGCCCGGCCTGCTCGCGCAGCACCCGGGCCAGCGCCAGGGGCTCCTCGACCAGCGCCCAACCGGCCGGCCGCCGCTGGCGGTGATGGGCGATACGCGCGGCCATCTCGCCGTCCAGCGCCTGGGCGGTGGCGACGTAGGTCACTTCCAGCCCGGACGCCGCGGCCAGGCGCTCGGCCAGGCGGCTCTTGCCGGAGCGGGCACCGCCGAGGATCAGTTCGTGCATCGTGATGTCTCTCGATTCGTTGTAGGGCGGGTGCAACCTGCCGGGGTCGGTGAGGCCTTTGCCGTGTCTGGCGGGTTGCACCCGCCCTACCGGCTGATCGCCAGCAAGCTGGCTCCTACAAGCCACAAAGTTCGCGCAGCCGCGCCGTGTCCAGATGCGCCTCGACCAGATCGGCCAGGCGCTCGATGTCGCGCTCGCGCAGGGCGTGGTAGTCGGGGGTGACCACCACGTGCAGGCCGGCCCAGCGCAGCAGCGCGCTGCACGCGGCGGGCGACTCGAACAGGCCGTGCAGGTAGGTGCCGAACACCTGGCCGTCCGCGCTGATCGCCCCGTCGCCGCGGCCGTCGTCGAGCCGCACCGCCGGGCGCTCGAGACCGGCGCCACGGCTGACGCCGGCATGGATCTCGTAGCCGCTGACCTCCGCGTTCTCCAGCGCCAGCCGGCCGCGCACGTTGCGCAGCTGCTTGTCGGCCTCCAGCACGGTGTCCAGCTCCAGCAGGCCGAGGCCCCGGCTGGAACCTGGCGCGCCCTCCAGCCCCAGCGGGTCGGCGATCTCGCTGCCGAGCATCTGCAGTCCGCCGCAGATGCCGAGCACCCTGCCGCCGTAGCGCAGGTGACGGCGGATCGCCGCCTCCCAGCCCTGCTCGCGCAGATGGGCCAGGTCGGCGCGCACGCTCTTCGAGCCGGGCAGCACGAGCAGGTCGGCCGGCGGAATGCGCTGGCCGGGGCCGACGAAGGCCAGTTCCACCTGCGGATGCAGGCGCAGCGGGTCGAAGTCGGTGTGGTTGCTGATCCGCGGCAGCACCGGCACCACCACCTTCAGGCGCTCGCCGGTCTTGGCCACCTGGCGGGCGTCGATGGCGTCCTCGGCCTCCAGGTGCAGGTCGTGCAGGTAGGGCAGCACACCCAGCACCGGCTTGCCGGTGTGCGCCTGAAGCCAGTCGAGGCCCGGCTGCAGCAGGGCGATGTCGCCGCGGAAGCGGTTGATCACGAAGCCCTGCACCCGCGCCTGCTCACTGGCCGAGAGCAGCGCCAGGGTGCCGACCAGATGGGCGAACACCCCGCCCCGGTCGATGTCGGCGATCAGGATCACCGGGCAGTCGACCGCCTCGGCGAAGCCCATGTTGGCGATGTCGTTGGCGCGCAGGTTGATCTCCGCCGGCGAACCGGCGCCCTCGACCATCACCACGGCGTACTGCGCGGCGAGGCGCCGGTGCGAGACGAGCACCGCCTCGCGGGCCACACGCTTGTAATCGTGATAGGCGGCGGCGTCCATGCAGGTGACGGCGCGGCCGTGGACGATCACCTGGGCGCCGGTGTCGGTATTGGGCTTGAGCAGCACCGGGTTCATGTCGGTGTGCGGCGCGAGCCCTGCCGCCTGCGCCTGCACCGCCTGGGCGCGGCCGATCTCGCCGCCATCAGCGGTGACGGCGCTGTTCAGCGCCATGTTCTGCGGCTTGAACGGCGCCACCGCCACGCCCTGGCGCGCCAGCCAGCGGCACAGCGCGGTCACCAGAGTGCTCTTGCCGGCATCGGAGGTGGTGCCCTGCACCATCAGGGTAGTCATGCGGATTCCTTCTGATAGTCGTCCAATGCCCGGGCCAGCCGCTGCCAGCCGGCCTCGTCCGCCGGCAGGCCGAAGCGCAGGCTGGCGGGCTGATCGAAGCGCCGCACGAGAATGCCGCGGCGGGCAAGAAAGTCGTGCCACTGCACCGCGGCGGGCGTGCAGACCCATTGGAACAGCGCAGTGCCGCCGGCTGGGGGCAAGCCCTGCATATGTAACAGCTCGGCCAGCCGCTCTCCTGCCGCCTGCAACTCACGGGCACGTCGTTCGCGCGCCGCGCCACTGGCCGGCCCCAGTGCCTGCAGGCCCAGTACCCGCGCCGGGCCGCCGACCGTCCAGGGCCCGAGGCGCCCGTGCAGGCGCGCCAGCAGCGCCGCCTCGGCCAGCACGAAGCCCAGGCGGATGCCGGCCAGGCCGAAGAACTTGCCGAACGAGCGCAGCACGATCAGCCCCGGCCGCTGGCTGTAAGCCGCCAGGCTGTAGTCGGGCGTGCAGTCCATGAAGGCCTCGTCGACCAGCAGGCAACCGCCGCGCTGTTCGAGCCGAGCCTGCCAGTCGAGCAGTTGGCCGGGCTCGAACCGCTCGCCGGTGGGGTTATTGGGATTGGCCAGCACCAGCACGTCGAGCGTATCGAGCTGCGCCTCGATGTCTCCGGCGACCAGGCGGACCAGCCGGTGACCGGCCCGTTGCCAGGCCTGGGCGTGCTCGGCATAGCTCGGCTCCAGCACGCCGATCCGCCCCGGTGCGAACAGTTGGGGCAGCGCCTGGATCGCCGCCTGGCTGCCAGCCACCGGCAACGCCTGGGCGGCGCCGTAGCAGGCGCAGGCGGCCTCGGCCAGACCGTCGTCGTCCTCCGGCAGACGCGCCCAGGCATCGAGCGGGATGGATGGCACGGGCCAGGGCTCGGGGGCGAGGCCGGTGGACAGGTCGAGCCAGTCGCTCAGGGGAATGCCGTAGCGCTGCGCCGCGGCACGCAGCCGGCCGCCGTGCTCAAGCATGCAGCCAGCCTCCGAGCAGGATCAGCGCCAGCCAGAGCAGCACGCCGCGCTGGAGCAGGCGCCAGGCCGCGGCGATGGTCCCGGCATCGGCCGGGCCGCCGGCACCGAGGGTCGGGCGCTCGTGCCGCGCGCCGTGGTAGACCGCCGCGCCGCCCAGCTCGACGCCCAGCGAGCCGGCGCCAGCGGCCATCACCGGGCCAGCATTGGGGCTGTCCCACAGCGGCGCCTGGTGGCGCCAGCAGGCCAGGGCGAGGCGCGTCTTGCCGAGCAACGCGTAGGTCAGCGCTACGAGGCGCGCCGGAACATAGTTGAGGACATCGTCGATCCGCGCCGCGGCCCAGCCGAAGCGCTCGAAGCGCGGCGTGCGGTAGCCCCACATGGCGTCCAGGGTGTTGGCCAGCCGGTGCAGCACCACCCCCGGCGCGCCGGCCACGACGAACCAGAACAACGTGGCGAACACCGCGTCGCTGCCGTTCTCCAGCAGCGACTCGCTGGCGGCGCGGGCCACGCCGCCAGCATCCAGCGCCGAAGTGTCGCGACTGACCACCCGACCCACGCCACGGCGCGCCGCCGCCAGATCGCCGCGCTGCAGCGCCTCCAGCACCGGCCGGGCGTGTTCGCCCAGGCTGCGCAGGCCGAGCGCGGCGTAGAGGGCAAGGATCGCCAGCAGCTCGCCGACCAGTGGCAGTTGTGCCAGCAGGCCGGCGAGCAGGGTCGGGGGCAACACCGCCAGGGCCCAGGCGAGCAGACCGTCGAGGCGCCCGCCGCGCCCCGCCGCATTGAAGCGCGCCTCCAGGGCAGCGGCCAGCCGGCCGAAGCCGACCAGCGGATGGAAACGCCGCGGCTCGCCGAGGACCGCATCCAGCGCCACGCCGGCGAGCAGGCTCAGTCCCAGGCTCACGGACGCACCCCCCAGCGGTTCTCGAAGAGCAGCTCGGCCAAAGGCTTCTCCTCGGCCCAGCCCTGCTCGACCAGCATCGGCCGCGAGTAGAAGCCCTCCACCGGGCCGAGACAGAGCAGCGCCACCGGCTCGGCGCCGGCCGGCAGGCCGAGCAGCTCGCCGAGCGCCCGCGGCTCGAACAGCGACACCCAGCCCATGCCCAAGCCTTCGGCACGGGCGGCCAGCCAGAGGTTCTGGATGGCGCAGGACAACGAGGCCAGGTCCATCTGCGGCAGGGTGCGGCGGCCGAAGACGTGCGCCTCGCGGCCGTCCATCAGCGCGCCGACCAGCAGTTCGGCGCAGTCGCCGATGCCCTCGACCTTCAGGCGCATGAACTCGTCGGCGCGCTCGCCGAGGGCTTCGGCGGTGCACAGCCGCTCGGCCTCCACCAGATCCTTGATGTGCCGGCGCAGCTCCGAATCGGTGATGCGGATGAAGCGCCAGGGCTGCATCAGGCCGACGCTCGGCGCCTGGTGGGCGGCGTTGAGCAGCCGCGCCAGCAGCTCCGGCGCCACGCTGCCGGCGCTGAAATGGCGCATGTCGCGGCGTTCGGCGATGGCGCGGTAGACCGCGGCGCGCTCGGCGTCGCTGAAGGCGTGGGGGTTCATCGCAATTCCTGTGGGTTCACCCGCACCTCAGGGTCGCAGCAGCGCGGCGGCCGCCTGCGGCGCCGAGGGCAGATAGAAGTGGATGTAGCTGGCGGTCAGCCGGCCGCGACGGTAGACCGCCTCGGCGGTGCGCCGGTAGTTGGGGCATTCGCCGTGGGCGATAGGCGTCAGCGCGCAGGCCATCGTGGAATGGTGGTAGCTGTGCCCGCGCAGGCGCGCGCCGTCCAGCTCGACCTCCTGCAGCGCCAGGGCGGCCAGCTTCGGCTGCATCCAGGCCTCGCCGGGCAGCAGGCCGAGCATAGCCTCGCGCCGGCCGTCCAAGTCGGTCAGGGCATCGAGCAGGTAGAGCATGCCGCCGCACTCGGCGAGGATCGGCTTGCCGGCCTCGTGGTGGGCGCAGATCGCCGCGCGCAGCGGCGCGTTGCCGGCCAGCCGGTCCAGATGCAGTTCGGGATAGCCGCCCGGCAGGTAGAGGCTGTCGACCGCCGGCAGCGCGGCATCGGCCAGCGGCGAGAAGAACGCCAGCTCGGCGCCGAGCCGTTCGAGCAGCTCCAGGTTGGCCTGGTAGAGGAAAGCGAAGGCGGCGTCGCGCGCCACGCCGATGCGCACCCCGGCGAGCAGCGGCTCGGGCGCCGCCTGTGCGGGCGCGGCGAAGGCCAGCGACGGCGGCAGGTCGGTGCCGGCGCTGGCGGCCAGGGCCTCGGCGGCGGCGTCCAGGCGGGCGTCGAGATCGGCCAGCTCGCCGGCCTGGACCAGCCCCAGGTGGCGGCTCGGCAACTCAATGTCGGCGCTGCGCGGCAGCGCGCCGTACCAGGGCAGATGCGCCGGCAGGCTGTCGCGGAGGATCTCGCCGTGGCGGGCGCTGCCGACCCGGTTGGCCAGCACCCCGGCGAACGGCAGGTCGGCCTGGAAGGTGGCCAGGCCGTGGGCAACGGCGGCGAAAGTCTGCGCCATGGCCGCGGCGTCGATCACCGCCAGCACCGGCACGCCGAAGCGCCGCGCCAGGTCGGCGGCGGACGGCGCACCGTCGAACAGGCCCATCACCCCCTCGACGAGGATCAGGTCGGCCTCCCCGGCCGCCTCCCAGAGCAGGCGCCGCGACTCGGCCTCGCCGACCATCCACAGGTCGAGCGGGTGGACCGGCGCGCCGCAGGCGCGGGCGAGGATCATCGGGTCGAGAAAGTCCGGGCCGCACTTGAACACCCGCACGCGCCGGCCCCGGCGGACGTGATGGCGGGCCAGGGCGGCAGTGACGGTGGTCTTGCCCTGGCCGGAAGCCGGGGCGGCGATCAGCAGGGCCGGACAGCGGCGCTCGTTCATCGGCGCCTCCCGACGTTCGGGATCGCGAACGAATCCGCGCCTGCCTGGCGTAGGGCGGGTGAAACCCGCCGGGTTCGGTGGGGTCTTCGCCATATCTGGCCGGTTTCACCCGCCCTACGCGAGCCATATACATCCACTCGCCGCATCAGAACTCGATCCCCTTCTGCGCCTTCACCCCGGCCTGGAAGGCGTGCTTGACCAGGGTCATCTCGGTCACCGTGTCGGCCGCCTCGATCAGTCCGGGCGGGGCGCCGCGGCCGGTGACCACCACATGCTGGTGCAGCGGCCGCGCCTGGATGTCGGCGAGCAGCGGCGCAAGCTCCAGGTAGCCGTACTTCAGGGCGATGTTCAGCTCGTCGAGCAGCACCAGGCCGATCGACGGATCGTCGAGCAGTTCGCGGGCCACCGCCCAGGCCTCGCAGGCCTTGTCGATGTCGCGCTGGCGGTCCTGGGTTTCCCAGGTGAAGCCCTCGCCCATCACGTAATAGCGCACCTGCTCGGGAAAGCGCCGGAAGAAGGCCTCCTCGCCGGTGCTGGCGGCACCCTTGATGAACTGCACCACGCCGACCCGCAGGCCATGGCCGAGGGCACGGGCAGCCATGCCGAAGGCGGCGCTGCTCTTGCCCTTGCCGTTGCCGGTGTGCACCAGCAGCAGGCCGTGCTCGTCGGTGGCCTGGGCGATCTTCCCGTCGACCACCGCCTTCTTGCGCTGCATGCGCGCCTTGTGGCGGGCGTCCCGCTCCGGCGACTCGCCCATCAGCGGGTTTCCGACGAGCGCAGCGCCTTGAGACGGGCACCGAAGCCGGCGTAGAGCACGGCGGCGAGGCCCACGTAGAGCGCCAGGCTACCCAGGTAGCGCGGGTAGTAGGTCAGCACGCGCTGCACGAAATCGGCGAACGTCGGCTCCGGATAGCGGCCGGAGAAGAAGTAGAAGCCGCCGCCGGAGAACAGGTAGCAGACGAAGGCGCTGAAGACCACCGCCAGGCCGAGCACGGCCAGGCTGTCCAGCCGGTCCAGGCTGTCGCGCTGCAGGACGGCGAAGATCCGCCCGCCCAGCCACAGCGAGCCGTAGGCTGGGAGCAACAGCCAGTAGGCCGGCGACACGCACCAGTCGCTCACGCCCATCCAGCCGGTGGCGACGAGGTCGAGCAGCGAGGCTTCGAGGAACAGCGCCGGGAACACCCAGCGCGGGCTCAGCAGGGCGCCGGCGAGGAAGAACACCGCCCAGGAGGCGCTCGGTAGATTGAGGGTGGCGAAGTGCTGGCCACGGGTCATGACCATCAGCAGGGCCAGCGCCACGCCGGCGACCAGCTGGCTGCGGGGGGACAGGTTGAGCATGCTGCGTTCTCCTTCTTCTGGGGGATTCCGGCCCGCCGGCCGGCGGCGCCTTACAGCGCCTGATAGCGGACGGTGAAGTACACCGCCTGCCCCGGCTGGTTGTAGCCCAGGGCGGTTTCGTAATCGGCGTTCAGCAGGTTGGCGACGCGCCCCTGCAGACGCCACTCGGGGGTGATACGGTATTCGCCGCGCAGGTCCAGGGTGGCATAGCCGGACAGCTCGTTGTCGTTGGCCACGTCGTCGTAGCGCTGGCCTTCGGCGTGCAGCGTGGCTCCGACGGCGAAATCGCCGATGTTCCGGTCCAGGTCCAGGTTGAACATCTGCGAGGCACGGCGCGGCAGCTCGTTGCCGTGGTTGGCGCCCGAACCGCTGTTCTCCGGCTCAAGCAGACTGTAGTTGGCGCTCCAGTCCCAGCCGAACGAGCGACTGCCGACTTCCAGTTCCAGGCCGCGGATACGTGCCTCGTCGAGGTTCGCCGGCCCCTGGATGGAAGAATCGTAGACGATCAGATCCTTCACCTTGGTGCGATAGGCGTTCAGCGACCAGTGACCCCAGCCATGCACGCCGGACAGCCCGAACTCCAGGCTGCGGGAGGTTTCCTCCTTGAGGTCGGGGTTGCCGTAGAACGGATAGTACAGCTCATTGAAGGTCGGTGCCTTGAAGGCACTGCCGTAACTGACCGTGGCGCGCAGGGCGTCGGTCAGGGCGTAGCCGTAGGCGATGTTGCCGGTCTCGTGCTGGCCGAACTGCTCGTTGTTGTCGCGGCGCAGGGATACCTGCCAGTCGTGGCGGCCGTATCCGCCGAGGTACTGGATGAAGGCGCCGTTGTTCTCGCGGGAATCCTCGTCGTAATCGGTGGTGCCGTTGGCCTCCTCGCGCTGGTAGTCGACCCCCAGGGTGAGGGTATGACCTTCGGCCAGGGTCAGGTCGTTCTGCCAGCTGGCGCTGTCGCGGCGGCTGTCGAAACGCGAGTAGAAACTGCCGTCCTGGTAGGTGTCGGACTTGTCCTCGTTGCGCCCGGCCTGCAGGGTGACCTGCCAGAAGCCCAGCGGGCTGAAGCGGGCGCGACCGCTGACCACGTTCTGCTCGCCATGGGCGTGGGCGGAGAAGCCTGTGGTGCGCCGGCTATTCACCTGGTCGTACTGGTTGCGCGACTTGGCGCGCAGGAAAGTGCCCTCCAGCTCGAGGCCGCTGTCGAAGCGCCAGCCGGCGCGCAGCGAGGCGGAATGGTTGCGGTAGCCGTCGGCGTCGCTCTCGTAGCCGCTGGTCCCATGGCTCTTCACGTTGATGCCGTCGGTGTCCAGGCCGCTCAGGGCCAGGCTGTACCAGCCGTGGGCGTTGCCGCCGGAAACCCCGGCGCTGCCGGTGTAGGTGTCGTGGGTGCCGTAACCGGCGGAGAAGAACGGCTTGGGCGCGCCGTCGCCGCCCTTGCGGGTGAAGATCTGGATCACCCCGCCGATGGCTTCCGAGCCGTACAGGCTGGAGCGCGGCCCGCGGACCACCTCGATGCGCTCGATCATCTCCACCGGCAGGTCCTGCCAGGCAGCGGTGCCGGTGGTCACCGAGCCGACCCGCACGCCGTCGATCAGCACCAGCACATGGTCGGACTCGGTGCCGCGCAGGTAGACGGAAGTGGTCTTGCCCGGCCCGCCGTTGTTGGCGATAGACACCCCCGGCAGCCGCTTGAGCAGCTCCGGCACCGATTGCGCCTGGCTGCGCTCGATGTCGTCGCGTTCGATCAGGCTCACTGCGGCGAGGCTGTCGCGCAGGGTCTGGGCGTTGCGTGCGGCGGTCACCACCATTTCGTCGAGGGCAAGGGTGTCGTCGGCCGCCTGGGCCGGGGAAAGGGAAAAGAGGCCCAGCAGCGCGGACGCCGCCGGCCCGAAACTGGGCTTGCGAATCAAGGTTGGTTCTCCGCCGCGCCACCCGCACGACCTGAAAGCTGCGAAAGCGGGCAGAAAATCGGACAGGCAGCGAACCTGCCTGCAACGCCCTCCGCGCCGCCATGGAACGCGACAGGCCGGTCTCCGGACTCACGAGCGAAGCGCCATGCGGCGGCTTCCGAAACCACGCCTTCCCGTGCCCGTGGGGCACAGTGGCCTTACTGCGGTTTCGCGACTCGTCTACCGTTGCGGGGGCAGCGCCGGCCTTGCGCCGCGAATCGTCGCGGCACGCACCGGCTTCCCTGTTTCACCTTTCGTGAGAAAGGCACCTGAAGCGAGGCGCGCAGGGTAGTGGAAACGCCGGCCGGGCACAATGAAACGGATTGTCCAGCATCATGAGATCCGCTCATGCTGCGAAAGCCGGCGCTCAGTCCTCCAGCGCGGCCAGCAACTGCGGCAGGACGCTGCCGGCCGGGCCGTGCAGGCAGAGGTCGGCATGCCGGCTGAGCGGGGTCGGCTGCGGATTGATCTCGACCACGAAGGCGCCGCGGCGCTTGGCCGAAAACGGCAGCTCGGCGGCCGGATAGACCAGGCTGGAGGTGCCGACGCTAAAAAACAGCTCGGCCTGCAGGCCGGCCTCGCTCGCCCGGGCCAGCACTTCGCCCGGCAGGTTCTCGCCGAACCAGACCACCGCCGGACGCAGCAGTCCGCCGCAGGCGCAGTGCGGCAGGCTGTCGAGGTTTTCCGGCCAGTCGCCGCCGTCGGCCTCGCAGCGGAAACACTTCAGCCGGTGGAGGTTGCCGTGCAGCTCCAGCGGAGCCGGGCTGCCGGCGCGCTGGTGCAGGCCGTCGACGTTCTGGGTGATCAGCGTGACCCCGGGCAACCGCCGCTCCAACTCGGCGATGGCCCGGTGCGCCGGGTTCGGTTCGGCGGCCAGGCACTTCTCGCGGCGCCAAGCATACCATTCCCAGACGGTACGCGGATCGGCGCGAAAACCCTCGGGGCTGGCCAGCTCTTCCGGGCGATAGCGTGCCCAAAGTCCGGTCTGGGCGTCGCGGAAGGTCGGGATGCCGCTCTCGGCGGACACCCCGGCGCCGGTGAAGAACACCACGCGGGCGGCGTTGCGCAGGCGGCGGGCGAGATCGGCAATAGCATCGTGCATGCTTGGGCTCCTGTTGCAGGGATGACTGGCGAGCGGGCCTCGACAGCCATCGAGCCCATCGCATAGGGTGCCTTCTTACACCATAACCAGGATCGATACAGGCATGAAAACCGTCATCGCCATTCGCCACGTCGCCTTCGAGGATCTCGGCGTCTTCGCGCCCGTGCTGGAAGAACTGGGCTACCAGATCCGCTATGCCGATCCCGGCATCCTGGACGCCGGCGAGCTGGCCGCGCTGGACGTGGAGGCGGCCGACCTTCTGGTGGTCCTCGGCGCGCCCATCGGCGCCTACGACGAGGCCACCTATCCCTTCCTGCTGGCGGAGCTGGAGCTGCTCGCCCGGCGGCTGCGCAGCGGCAAGCCGCTGCTCGGCATCTGCCTGGGCGCCCAGCTGATCGCCCGCGCTCTCGGTGCCAAGGTCGCGCCGATGGGCGTCAAGGAAATCGGCTTCGGCAGCCTGCAACTGACCGCGGAGGGCGCGGCCGGCTGTCTAGGCCGGCTGGGCGACCACGGCAGCGTGCTGCACTGGCATGGCGACATGTTCGAGCTGCCGCCGGGCGCCACCCTCCTCGCCCGCACCGAGATCTGCCCGAACCAGGCATTCATGCTCGGCAAGTCCGTGCTGGGCCTGCAGTTTCATCTCGAAGCCGACCCCGCCCGGATCGAGCAGTGGCTGATCGGCCATGCGGCGGAACTCTCCGCCAGCGGGATCGATCCGGTAGCGATCCGCCAGCAGGCGAAAGAGGTGGGAGCAGAGCTGCGCCAGCGCGGACAGCAGGTCCTGCGCGACTGGCTCGCCGGGCTGGCCTGACGACGGGCTCGAGCGGTCAGGGCCGGTGCGCCAGCGGGACCGCGCGCAGTACCCGCCGGGCACCCAGATAGCGGCCCTGCCAGTAGCCGTCGGCCAGCCGATCCAGGCGCACCGTGCCGCCGGTGGAGGGCGCATGCACGAAGCGCCCCTCGCCTACGTAAATGCCGGCATGGCTGACCCGGCCGCTGCCGTCGGTGGCGAAGAACACCAAGTCGCCGCTGTGCAGGGCCTCGGGCGGCACGCTGACAGCTCCCATGGCAATCATCTCGCGGGTCGAACGCGGCAGGTGGATGCCCGCCGCCTCGCGGTAGACATAGCCGATCAGCCCGCTGCAGTCGAAGCCGGAATCCGGGGTGTTGCCGCCCCAGCGATAGGGTGTGCCGACCAACCCAAGGGCGCGGACCAGCACGTCCTCCGCCGCCGGCGAGGACATGCCGGTATCGCGCGGGACGGGGGGCGTGGGGGAGCGGGCGGAGCAGGCCGCGAGCAGTACGACGAGAAGGACCAGGGCGAGACGGGCCTGAGCGGGCATGGGCGACAGTCCGGTTGTCGAATCGCTCTACTCTGCCGCCCCGACGGCAACCGCGCAAGCCGGCCATCCCCGACAATAAAAAGCCCGATCGCGTTGCCGGGATCGGGCCTTGTCGGAGCCGATGGACTCACTCGTCGTGGGACGCCATCACCAGGGCACGCTTGGCCTGCAGGTAACTGGAACTCCAGTAGTCGTCGTTCAGGTTGTCCACTCGCACACCACCGCTGCGGCGGCTGGCCGAGTGGAGGAACTGGCCGTCGCCGATGTAGACGCCGACGTGGCTGACCCGGCCGCGGCCGCGGTTGTTGAAGAAGATCAGATCGCCGGCCGCCAGCTCGTTGCGAGCCACGCGGGGGGCGTCGAGGGAAATCATCTCGCGGGTCGAACGCGGCAGCTTGATGCCCACCTCTTCGCGGAACAGGTAGCCGATGAAGCCGCTGCAGTCGAAACCGGTGGCCTCGGAGTTGCCACCGTAGCGGTAGGGCGTGCCGAGCAGACCGAAACCGCGCATCAGGATGCTGCCGGCCATCGCCGGGAGACGGTAGCCGCCGTTCAGCGCTGCCAGATCCTCGCGGCTGGGCTCCTGGGCCAGGGATACCCGCTGCGGGACAGACAGATTCTGCGGTACCTGCCCTGCACAGCCGGTCAGAAAGACGGCAATGGCCAGCGGTACGAAGGTTGCGAGACGATTCAGCATGGGCAAACGCTTGTCTAAAAGTCTAATGGCGGGGCAAATATGCCTGTGACGAGAGTGATTTACAAACTCTTCCTGTGCGGATTGTGACAAAAGAGACGTTCCCGGCTGCTCGTCGCGCGGAAAATGTCGCATTCCAGACATTGCCCGGAAATACCCACAAAATCGCCGCAACCCAGCACTTCCGCGGGCTACAGCCTGGCACCAGGACTCATCCCAGCCTTCGTACGGGGCCGGCGGTCGCTGTCGATACGGATTCCCCCTGCGACAACCCGTCGCAAACGAATTGTCTTCCTCGGCCGCCCCTTCGATACGCCGGAGCGGCCTTGATCCAGACGCTCCCGTCGGCTCCCGGACAAGGCCGAGAGAGGGATCAGGGTCGGGAAAGGTGAGCCAGTAATGATGGAAATACATGCGATGCCCTCCTTGGCAGATGGATATCCACGATGTCGCTGAGATCGGTCCGTTGCGGATTGATTTCCGCGGTGAAGCCACCGGCCTGCCAGGTGCACAGGACCGGCTCGACGATATAGGGGAAGCTCGCCGTGGTGCCCACCGCCAGCACCGCGTCGAAGCCCCGGGCGAGCTGTTCAGAGAGGATCTGGCAGGCCTGCACGGGGAGCATTTCCTCGAACAGCACCACCGGCGGACGGAGCACCCCGCCGCACCGCACACAGCGCGGCGGCAGCGGCCGCTCCAGGTGTTCGGCCAGGGCGTCGCCGCGCGTCCCGCAGACCTGGCAATACAGCGGCGACAGCTCGCCGTGGATCTCGATCAGCCGCTCCGGCGGCGAACCGGCCGCACGGTGATAGCCGTCGATGTTCTGGGTCAGCACCCAGCAGCCGGGCTTGAGCCGCTGCAACTCGGCGATGGCCTCATGGCCGGCGTTGGGTCGGGCCGCCAGGCAGGCCCGACCCAGCTCGGCGAGGTACTTCCAGCAAAGTGCCGGGTCGCGGCGCAGCATGCTGGCAGACAGCGCCGCCTCGATCGGCAGGCCTTCCGCCGTGCGGCCGTTGTAGAGGCCGCCGAGGCCGCGATAGGTGGGCAAGCCGGAGTCGGCGGAAAGCCCGGCCCCGCTGATGATCAGGATGCGCTCGGCCCGCCGCAGTGCCTCGGCGATCCGCTCGACGGCGTCTTCCATGAATCCTCCCTCGGACGGAACACGCTCCCTGTCCGCCTTTGTAAATCACACGATTTGTTAGTGAAGACCATGCTGCACCGAATGGAAAAGGCCGCCGGTCGCCTTTCTCGCCGGGCGGCGCATCGTCAATGGTTCACCGTGTGGGCGAGCATCACCGACAGTTGGCACAGCGGCCGGCCGCTGTCGGCCTGCCAGCGGTTGAAGGCGTCCTGCACCGCGGCCAGATCCTTCTGGCTGCTCGGCGCCTTGTCGACGATGCCCTGGGCCCTGAGCGCGGCCACCACGTCGTCGGTGGGGATGAAGGTGTCCTTGCCGACCATGCGCAGCAGGCGCGGCGCCGACAGCCCGCCGAGCTGGTTGCCGTACTTGGCCAGGTATCTCCACAGACCGACGATATCGCCGACCGGCCAGTCGGCGATCAGCGTCCCGAAACGGCCCTTCTCCTGCGCCACGTCCAGCACGAAGCGGGCGTTGCGCGGCACGCTCCCGAGCTTGGCCAGATGGCGGATCAGCCGCTGGTCGTGCATCAGCCGCTCCAGATGCTCGTCGCCCATCAGCACGACCTTGTGCGGATCGAAGCCGAAGAACGCCTCCTCGAAGGCCGGCCATTTGGCGTCCACCAGGCTGTGCTTGAGACCGGCCCGGAAGATCCGCAGGCTGATCAACGACAGGTAGCGGTCATCGGTTATCGCGCGCAGCTCGTCGGCGCTCTTCGATTGCGGCAGCTGCGCCTCCAGCGCCGCCGCCGAGCCGAAGCGGTTGAGACAGTATTCGTGCAGCCAGTGATAGTCGCGCATCCTGTAGGTCCGGTCCGGAAAAAGCAGCCGCAGAGGTTGCCCGCAGGGGACGCCGCCCCGCAAGTGCGTATTGATGCAAGGCGGCAGCGCTTCAGCCGCGCAGGCGCCGGGCCGCTTCCAGCAGCAACCGTTCGGTGCCGCTCCAGCCGAGGCAGCCGTCGGTGACCGAAACGCCGTAGCGCAGCGCGCCGGACAACGGCTGGCAGCCGTCGAACAGATGGCTCTCCAGCATCACCCCGCGCAGGCTCGCATCGCCGGCCAGACGCTGCTCGAGCACGCTGTCCAGCACGGCCGGCTGGCGCAGCGGGTCCTTGCCGCTGTTGGCGTGGCTGCAGTCGACCATGATCCGCGCGGCGATGCCCTGGCGCTCCAGCGCCTGGCGGGCACCGGCGACGCTGGCTGCATCGTGGTTCGGCCCGCCATGGCCGCCGCGCAGCACCAGATGGGTGTCCGGGTTGCCGCGGGTCTCCAGCAGGGCCGGATGGCCCAGCTCGTCGATGCCGAAATGCCGATGGGCATGGGCGGCCGAGCGCATGGCGTCGCAGGCGATGCCCAGGCTGCCGTCGGTGCCGTTCTTGAAGCCCACCGGCAGGTCCAGGCCACTGACCAGCTCGCGGTGGATCTGCGACTCGCTGGTGCGCGCGCCAATGGCCGCCCAGCCCAGCAGGTCGTCGAAATAGCTGGCCGCCAGCGGCTGCAACAGCTCGGTGGCCAGCGGCAGGCCCAGCTCCAGAATGTCCAGCATCAGCCGGCGCGACAGGCGCAGGCCTTCGGCCATGTCGCCGCGGCCATCCAGGTGCGGATCGTAGACCAGCCCTTTCCAGCCGACGGTGGTGCGCGGCTTCTCGACGTAGGCGCGCATCACCAGCAGCAGCCGGTCGCTGACCTGCGGCGCCAGAGCGGCCAGGCGCGCGGCGTATTCCAGGGCAGATGCGGAGTCGTGCAGCGAACAGGGGCCGACCACCACCAAAAGGCGCGGGTCCCGACCGTCGAGCACGGCGCGGATGGCGGCGCGGTCGGCCTGGACGCGCTCGGCGAGCGCAGGACTCAGCGGCAGACGCTGGCGCAGCACGGCGGGACTGGGCAACGGCTGGGCGCTGCGGCGGGCGGAAACGGACTCGGCGGTGGCGAGCTGGGCGGAAACGGATGCATTCATGATCTGGCGGTCCTTGGCCGGCGCGGGAGATCCCGCGGCGGCACTAGTCGATTGTTCGTTCGAGGGGTGTCGGGGCGGCGACGAAGCGGCTAAATCGCCAGTCATGGCGGTAATAACGGTAAGTGCTGCGATAGCTGATCATCGGCGACTCCTCGTGGTGCGGGCCTTTGGCGGCCGGAAAAACAAAACCCCCGGTCGGGTTGCCGACCGGGGGTTTGCGAAAACTTCTGGTGGCGACCCTGTTTACTGGGGCGCCTGTGGGGTATCAGGCGCGCCTGTGGCTAAACCAATACCCGAAGTAATAACCGGCAGCCGCGACCTGCCGCGCACGGCCCGACGCAGTGCGCGCGGCACCGGCGTGGACGAGGGACGGAGGGTCGAGGCTGAGCGGCATGCTGTTCTCCATGAGATATCCGAACCTTACCCCAGCGCCCCGGCGGCTTTCAACCCGGCCGTTTCGACGAGGCTCATAGACTCATCACGTCGACGAAGCGCGGCGTGGCCTCGTCGTCGATGCGCAGACCGGCGAAGTCGAACAGCTTGCGGTCGGCCAGTTGCGAGGGGTGCACGTTCTGCAGGGCGCGAAACATGATCTCGGTGCGCCCCGGCGACTGGCGCTCCCACTCGCGCAGCATCTCCTTGACCACCTGGCGCTGCAGGTTCTCCTGGGAGCCGCAGAGGTTGCAGGGGATGATCGGGAATTCCTTGAGCCTGGCGTAGGCCTCGATGTCCGTCTCGCTGCAGTAGGCCAGCGGGCGGATCACCACGTTGCGGCCGTCGTCGGAAAGCAGCTTGGGCGGCATGGCCTTGAGGGTGCCGCCGTAGAACATATTGAGGAAGAAGGTCTCGAGGATGTCGTCGCGATGATGACCGAGGGCCATCTTGGTCGCGCCGATCTGGTCGGCGAAGGTATAGAGGGTGCCGCGGCGCAGGCGCGAGCACAGCGAGCAGGTGGTCTTGCCTTCGGGGATCTTCTCCTTGACCACCGAGTAGGTGTCCTTCTCGATGATGTGGTACTCGACGCCGATCGACTTCAGATAGGCCGGCAGCACGTCCTCGGGAAAGCCCGGCTGCTTCTGGTCCATGTTCACCGCGACGATCTCGAATTTGATCGGCGCCACCTTCTGCAGGTAGAGCAGCACGTCGAGCATGGTGTAGCTGTCCTTGCCGCCGGACAGGCAGACCATCACCTTGTCGCCCTCCTCGATCATGTTGAAGTCGGTGACCGCTTCGCCGGCCAGGCGGCGCAGGCGCTTCTGCAGCTTGTTCTGATTGACCGAAAGGGTGCCCATGGTGCTGTGAATCCGCGAAGGTACGAAAGGCCGGGCATTTTACGCGCAAAGGGCGCCCAGCCCCAGCCCGCTTCCCCGGCCTGCCGTCGCCGGACGGTAATACTGTAGCGTTATCACCTTCCCACGAAAGAGAGCAAATCACTCTAAAGCCACGGTCTGCGCGGCCTCCAGACGACCTCTATACTTCGACTGCAAGGTCGCGGGGCTGGATTGGCGCCCGTCGCATGCGCGAGGGACTGTCTGGGGCGGTCCTCACAATAAAAAAGAGGAGAGCTGGCATGATCAACCACGTCTGGGGGTTGTTCACCCATCCCGATCGGGAGTGGCAGGAAATCCGTGGCGAAGAGGAAAGCATCGGCCACATGTATCTCACCCATGTACTGCTCCTGGCGGCGATTCCCGCCGTCTCGGCCTTCATCGGCACGACCCAGATGGGCTGGAGCGTGGCCGGCGGGGAGCCGATCAGGCTGACCGTGGCCAGCGCGCTGCAGATGAGCGTCATGACCTACCTGGCGATGCTCGCCGGGGTGGCGGTGATGGGCGGCTTCATCCACTGGATGGCGCGCACCTACGACGCCAACCCGAACCTGACGCAATGCATCGTGTTCGCCGCCTACAACGCGACGCCGATGTTCGTCGGCGGACTGGCGGCGCTCTACCCCAGTCTCTGGCTGGCCATGGCGGTCGGCACCCTGGCCGTCTGCTACACGACCTACTTGCTCTACGTCGGCCTGCCGACCTTCATGAACATCCCCCGCGAGGAAGGCTTCCTGTTCTCCAGCTCGGTGCTCGCCGTCGGCCTGGTGGTGCTGGTGGCGATGATCGCCATCTCGGTGATCCTCTGGGGGTTCGGCGCCGGCCCGGTGTACGTCGGCTGACGCCCTTTCCAGGCAAACGACAAGCCGCCTGCGGGCGGCTTCGTTTTGTCCGCTTTCCGGGCTGCGGAGTTCTTTCGGCATAATGGCGCGGACAGGAGATAACGCCCCATGCCCGAATCGATTCTTGCCCGTGTCGAAGCCTGCTTCCGCCAGGCCGAAACCTTCTTCGAGCGCCGTTTCGCGCGCCCGCAGGTCAGCCTGCAGTTGCGTGGACAGAAGGCGGGAGTGGCCCATCCGACGGAAAACCTGCTGCGTTTCAACGCCCAACTGTACCGGGAGAACCGCGAGGACTTTCTCAGGCAGACGGTGGCCCACGAAGTGGCCCACCTGGTCGCCTATCAGTTGCTCGGGTCGGGAATCCGACCCCACGGGGAGGAGTGGCAGAAGATCATGGAGGAGGTCTACGGACTGCCGGCGAAACGCTGCCACGACTATGCCGTGCAGCGCCGCCTCGCAGCCCGTTACCTGTACCGCTGCCAGTGCCCGGACGGCGAGTTTCCCTTCACCGCGCAGCGCCATTCGCTGGTGCTGCGCGGTCGTCGGTACCTGTGTCGCCGTTGCCGGGCGGTACTGGAGTTCAGTGGCGAGCAACGCCTTCAGTGACCAGAACCGGCTCGGCTGACGCCTCGACGGCAGTCTCCTTGCCCTGGCTGGCCAGCTCGCGCTGCATCTGCTCGCTGTCCAGCTGACCGACCCACTTGGCCACCACCACGCTGGCCACGCCGTTGCCGACCAGGTTGGTCAGGGCGCGGGCTTCGGACATGAAGCGATCGATACCGAGGATCAGCGCCAGACCGGCCACCGGCACATGGCCGACCGCCGACAGGGTGGCCGCCAGCACGATGAAGCCGCTGCCGGTGACCCCCGCCGCGCCCTTGGAGGCGACCAGCAGCACGGCCAGCAGGGTCAGTTGCTGGGTCAGGTCCATCGGCGTGTCGGTAGCCTGGGCGATGAACACCGCGGCCATGGTCAGGTAGATCGAAGTGCCGTCGAGGTTGAAGGAATAGCCGGTCGGAATCACCAGGCCGACCACCGACTTGTGGCAGCCGAGCTTCTCCATCTTTTTCAGCATGCGCGGCAGCACCGACTCGGAGGACGAGGTGCCGAGCACGATCAGCAGCTCTTCGCGGATGTAGCGGATAAAGCGCAGGATGTTGAAGCCATTGGCGCGGGCGATACCGCCGAGCACCACCAGGACGAAGAGCAGGCAGGTGACGTAGAAGCACAGCATCAGTTGGCCCAGTTGCACCAGAGAGCCGACGCCGTACTTGCCGATGGTGAAGGCCATGGCGCCGAAGGCACCGATGGGCGCGACCTTCATGATCATGTTGATGATGCCGAACATCACATGGGCGATGCGGTCGATGAACTCCAGCACCGGACGGCCATAGTCACCCATGCGCTGCAGGGCGAAGGCGAAGATCACCGAGAAGAACAGCACCTGGAGGATGTCGCCGTTGGCAAAAGCGCCGACCACGGTGCTGGGGATCACGTTGAGCAGGAAGCCGATGGTGCTCTGCTCGCCGCCGGCCTTGGCATAGGCCGCGATGCCGCTGGCATCCAGGGCCGAGACATCGATATGCATGCCGACGCCCGGCTTCACGATATTGATCACCACCAGGCCGATGATCAGGGCCACGGTGGAAACAACCTCGAAGTACAGCAGCGCGATGCCGCCGGTCTTGCCGACCGCCTTCATGTCCTGCATGCCGGCGATGCCGCTGACCACGGTACAGAAGATGATGGGAGCGATGGCCATCTTGATCAGCTTGACGAAGCCGTCGCCCAGCGGCTTCATCGCCGCCCCGGTTTCCGGATAGAAATGTCCCAGCGCGATGCCGACGGCGATGGCCACCAACACCTGAACGTACAGACTCTTGTAGAAAGGTTGTTTTTGATTGGACATTGCAAGGTCCTCACAAGCGACGCCTGAACTCCTTCCTGGATATGGACGCCACCAGACTGGGTACCTCCCTCCTCCGGGGAGATTCTTGTAATCCCCGCAGGCGGGGCTGTTCAATCCATGAGGCAATGCATATGCCAGTCCGCGAAAAATGCGGATATATCATTAATAATCAATGACTTATAAAAAATATCCGCAACAGAAAGAGCCTGAAAGGGCGGATATCCGCCGACCCGGAGGCGAGATTCCGCCAGAGGCCGGCTAGGCTTGGACCAACCATCGCCACGCCCCACGAAAAGGGAGAAATCGGTATGCGTCACTACTTGCCCGGCCTGCTTCTGCTGGCCTTCAGTACCGCCAGCCTGGCGGAGATCCAGACCCGCGAACTGAGCTACCGGAGCACCGACGGCACGCCCCTGGTGGGTTACTACGCCTACGACGACGCCCTCGACGGCCCACGCCCCGGGGTCGTGGTCGTGCACGAATGGTGGGGGCTGAACGATTACGCCAAGCGCCGTGCCCGCGACCTCGCCGGCCTCGGCTACAGCGCCCTGGCCATCGACATGTACGGCCAAGGCAAGAACACCCAGCATCCGGCCGATGCCAAGGCCTTCATGCAGGCCGCCACGGCCAATGCCGAGAGCGCCAAGGCGCGCTTCCTGGCCGGCCTCGAGCTGCTCAAGGCCCAGCCGCAAACCGACGGCCGGAAGCTCGCTGCGATCGGCTACTGCTTCGGCGGCCGGGTGGTGCTGGACATGGCCCGCCAGGGCGTGCCGCTGGCCGGAGTCGTCAGCTTCCACGGCAGCCTCGCCAACCACCACGCCCGCCACCCCCGGCAGCGTCAAGGCCCTCGTGCTGGTCGCCCACGGCGAAGCCGACAGCTTCGTCAGCGACCAGGACATCGCCCACTTCAAGCAGGAGATGGAGCAGGCCGGCGCCAGCTACCAGTTCAACCGCTACCCTGGCGCCAAGCATGGCTTTACCAACCCCGATGCCGACGCCCATGCGGGTCACGGCCTCGACATCGGCTACCAGAAGGAAGCCGACGAACGCTCCTGGGCCGACATGCAGGCGTTCCTCAAGCACGTCTTCAAATGAACCCGCGGGAGCGGGCCTGACCGCAACGCTTCCCGCCCTACCCAGCCACGGCCGTCCACGGCAGAATATCGCCATGCCCTTCTCCAGCCCCCTGCCCCCCTGCCTCGGCGAGCCGAGCGAGCGCTGGCCGCTGCCCCTGGCACTGCCCGCCACCGCACTGGTCAGCATCGACTTCGACCCGGCCCGGCTGCACGCCGCCGACTTCGAGGCCTGCGGCATCGCACCGATCCGCGGCGTGGCCAAGCGCCAGGCCGAATACCTGGCCGGACGCTTCTGCGCGCGAGCGGCCCTGCTGCGCCTGACCGGCGCCCCCGGCATACCGGCAGTCGGCGAGGACCGCGCGCCCCAGTGGCCCGCCGGGGTGGTCGGCTCGATCACCCACGGCGCCGGCCTAGCCGCCGCTCTGGTCGGACATGCCGGCAACTGGCGCGGACTGGGGCTGGACACGGAAACCCTGCTCCCGGCCGAACGCGCCCTGCGCCTGGCCGAACAGATCCTCACCCCCGCCGAACGGCGCCACCTGCCCGGCCGCACGCCCGAGGCACAGGCCTGGCTGACCAGCCTGACCTTCTCCCTCAAGGAAAGCCTGTTCAAGGCGCTCTATCCGCTGGTTCGCCTGCGCTTCTACTTCGAACACGCCGAACTGCTCGACTGGAGCCCCGCCGGCCAGGCGCGCCTGCGCCTGCTCGCCGATCTCGGCCCGGAGTGGCCGGCCGGCAGCCTCCTCGAAGGCCAGTTCGCCTGCGAAGGCGAGCGTCTGCTAACCCTGGTGGCCATTCCCGCCGAAAAGCCCGGGCGATAGGCGTCAGCCTGCGGACGACTGTATCGCCCTCGCCGAACCGTTCAGCCCCTTGACAGAAAAATCAGAAACACAAGATGTTGTGTTTGTGCATACCAGCCAAAATCCTCCGCCGGCCCGCCGAATTCATCCATGTCGGCGACCAGCGGCCCAAGCCAAGAGCGGTGCGGCCTGCGCCCAAATACCCTCCGGTCACCCACCGACGACCCACACTTTATCCACAGGTTACCCCCATCGCCTTGCCTTGCACTACCTTCCGAAACGCACCATCTTGTATTACCATCCGCCGCCGCATCTATATGTAGCGGCATGGACCGGAAAACACCCTGCTCGCAAGAGTTCTGGAAACTCCAGTCAACAGCCGTTTCCACCCGGTTTCCCATGCCACCGGAGTCACGCTCAGCCAGCCGCGAATGCGGCTGGAATTGTTTTCAGCGGCAGGAATCATACCGACCAGACAAGCATGCCACTGGCGACACCACCACTAGATGTTGTGGTTTCGACTTTGTGGACTAAAGTCAAGTCGCGGCACTGCATTCGAAACACCAGGAGGACGCCCGCCACAGCGATCCATCCGCCGCCCCGTCGCGGGCCGGCGGCGAAGACATCGCTGTCCCGGGCGTCCGAGCAGACACCTCTCACAATGGAGCCCCCCCATGCATACCGACGCCACTCGCGAAACCCTGTCGCCCGGCGCACCACGGACCGCCGAGTCGACCCCTGACCTGGCCGCCACCGCGCCCGGCCAGCTACGGGTGATCAAGCGCAACGGCACCGTCGTTTCCTACACCGACGACAAGATCACCGTGGCCATCACCAAGGCGTTCCTCGCAGTGGAGGGCGGCACCGCCGCCGCCTCGTCGCGCATCCATGAAACCGTCGCCCGCCTGACCGAGCAGGTCAGCACCACCTTCAAGCGGCGCATGCCCTCCGGCGGCACCATCCACATCGAGGAGATCCAGGACCAGGTGGAACTGGCGCTGATGCGCGCCGGCGAGCACAAGGTCGCCCGCGACTACGTGATCTACCGCGAAGCCCGCGCCCAGGAACGCAAGCGCAGCGCCGCCGCCCAGGAAGTCGCCCAGCCGCACCCGAGCATCCGCGTCGCCCGCGCCGACGGTGTCCTCGTCCCACTGGACATGGGCCGCCTGGACACCATCATCGGCGAAGCCTGCGAAGGCCTGGCCGAGGTCGATGCCGGGCTGATCCAGAAGGAAACCCTGAAGAACCTCTACGACGGCGTGGCCGAGAAGGACGTCAACACCGCCCTGGTGATGACCGCGCGGACCCTGGTCGAGCGCGAGCCGAACTACTCCTACGTCACCGCGCGCCTGTTGATGGACACCCTGCGCGCCGAAGCCCTGGGCTTTCTCGGCGTCGCCGAAGCCGCTACCCACCACGAGATGGCCGACCTCTACGCCAAGGCCCTGGCGGTGTACGTCGAGAAAGGCATCGAGTTCGAACTGCTCGACCCGAAACTGCGCGGCTATGACCTGGCCAAGCTGGGCGCCGCGCTCGACCACGAGCGCGACCAGCAGTTCACCTACCTCGGCCTGCAGACCCTCTACGACCGCTACTTCCTGCACAAGGACGGCATCCGTTTCGAGCTGCCGCAGGTGTTCTTCATGCGCGTCGCGATGGGCCTGGCCATCGAGGAGCCGCAGAAGGAAGCGCGCGCCATCGAGTTCTACAACCTGCTGTCGTCCTTCGACTACATGGCCTCCACGCCAACCCTGTTCAACGCCGGCACCCTGCGCCCGCAGCTCTCCTCCTGCTACCTGACCACCGTGCCGGACGACCTCTCCGGCATCTACAGCGCCATCCACGACAACGCCATGCTGTCCAAATTCGCCGGCGGCCTGGGCAACGACTGGACCCCGGTGCGCGCGCTCGGCTCCTACATCAAGGGCACCAACGGCAAGAGCCAGGGCGTGGTGCCCTTCCTCAAGGTGGTCAACGACACGGCCGTAGCGGTCAATCAAGGGGGGAAACGCAAGGGCGCGGTCTGCTCCTACCTGGAAACCTGGCACCTGGACATCGAGGAATTCCTCGAGCTGCGCAAGAACACCGGCGACGACCGCCGTCGCACCCACGACATGAACACCGCCAACTGGATTCCCGACCTGTTCATGAAGCGGGTGTTCGAGGACGGCCAGTGGACCCTGTTCTCCCCGTCCGACGTGCCGGACCTGCACGACCTCACCGGCAAGGCCTTCGAGGAGCGCTACGAGTACTACGAGGCGCTGACCCAGTACGGCAAGCTCAAGCTGTTCAAGACCATCGCCGCCAAGGACCTGTGGCGCAAGATGCTCTCCATGCTGTTCGAGACCGGCCACCCGTGGCTGACCTTCAAGGACCCGTGCAACCTGCGCAGCCCGCAGCAGCACGTCGGCGTGGTGCACAGCTCCAACCTCTGCACCGAGATCACCCTCAACACCAACAAGGACGAGATCGCCGTCTGCAACCTGGGCTCGATCAACCTGGTCAACCACGTCAATGACGGCAAGCTGGACACCGCCAAGCTCGAACGCACCGTGAAGACCGCCGTGCGCATGCTCGATAACGTCATCGACATCAACTATTACTCGGTGCCGCAGGCGCAGAACGCCAACTTCAAGCACCGCCCGGTCGGCCTCGGCATCATGGGCTTCCAGGATGCGCTGTACCTGCAGCACGTCGCCTACGGCTCGGAGGCGGCCATCGCCTTCGCCGACCAGTCGATGGAAGCGATCAGTTACTACGCCATCCAGGCCTCCTGCGACCTGGCCGAGGAGCGCGGCGCCTACTCCACCTTCGACGGCTCGCTGTGGTCCAAGGGCATCCTGCCGCTCGACTCGCTGGACATCCTCACCGAACAGCGCGGCGCCAAGTACATTGAGGTCGACCGCAGCAGCACCCTCGACTGGGCGCCGGTGCGCGAGCGCGTGAAGAAGGGCATGCGCAACTCCAACATCATGGCCATCGCCCCGACCGCGACCATCTCCAACATCATCGGCGTGTCGCAGTCCATCGAGCCGACCTACCAGAACCTCTACGTGAAGTCGAACCTCTCCGGCGAGTTCACCGTGATCAACCCCTACCTGGTCCACGACCTCAAGGCGCGCGGCCTGTGGGACGCGGTGATGGTCAACGACCTCAAGTACTACGACGGCTCGGTGCAGCAGATCGAGCGCATCCCGCAGGACCTCAAGGACCTCTACGCCAGCGCCTTCGAGGTGGAGACCAAGTGGATCGTCGAGGCCGCCAGCCGCCGCCAGAAGTGGATCGACCAGTCCCAGTCGCTGAACCTGTACATCGCCGGCGCCTCGGGCAAGAAGCTCGACGTGACCTACCGCATGGCCTGGTTCCGCGGCCTGAAGACCACCTACTACCTCCGCGCCCTGGCCGCGACCAGCGCCGAGAAGTCGACCATCAACACCGGCAAACTCAACGCCGTGTCCTCGGTGATCGACGAGAGCCTGTCCGCCGCCGAGCCCAAACCGGCGCCGGTGCCACAGGCCTGCAGCATCGACAACCCCGACTGCGAAGCCTGTCAGTGAGTGGCTAATCCGCGGTCCCCAGAGCGGACCCCGCGTCGTTGCGCGACGGTCCGGCCCCCATCACGTACTTCCGTACGCCCAGGGGCTCCGAACCGCCGCGCGCCTAGCGCTGCCTCGCTCTGGAAACCGCTCGGCCCGCACCAGGCCGAACCGCTTTTAGTCCTCTCCCAAGGGAGAGGGCCGGAGAAAGGGGCGCGCTCCCCTTCCCTACAGATTCCGCGTTTCCCGCGCCGCGGGAGGCCATCCAACTTGCACCGACCGGCCCGTCCGGTCCCGATCAGGAGAAATCGCCATGCTCAGCTGGGACGAATTCGACCAACCCGAAGAAGGCGCCGCCGCCAAGCCGGTCGCCGCCGCGCAACCGCCGGCCGCCGTGAGCCTGGAGCGCCTGGACAGCGTCGGCGACGCCGCCGCCCACGACGCCCGCGCCATCGCCGCCGACGACTCCGCCGCCGTCGCTCGCGCCAAGGCCGCCCTCGACCAGCTGGACATCGCCGAAGGCCTGGCCGAGCTGGAAGGCGAAAGCGCCCGCGTCACCGTCGACGCCAAGCGCATGATCAACTGCCGCGCCGACCTCAACCAGCTGGTGCCCTTCAAGTACGACTGGGCCTGGCAGAAATACCTCGACGGTTGCGCCAACCACTGGATGCCGCAAGAGGTCAACATGAACGCGGACATCGCCCTGTGGAAGAGCCAGGACGGCCTGACCGAAGACGAGCGGCGCATCGTCATGCGCAACCTCGGCTTCTTCTCCACCGCCGACTCGCTGGTCGCCAACAACCTGGCGCTGGCCGTGTACCGCCTGATCACCAACCCCGAGTGCCGCCAGTACATCCTGCGCCAGGCCTTCGAGGAAGCCATCCACACCCACGCCTACCAGTACTGCATCGAGTCGCTGGGCATGGACGAGGGCGAAATCTTCAACATGTACCACGAGGTGCCGTCGGTGGCGAAGAAGGCCGCCTGGGGCCTCAAGTACACCCGCGCCATCTCCGACCCGGAATTCGACACCGGCACCGTCGAGACCGACAAGGAACTGCTGCGCAACCTGATCGCCTACTACTGCGTGCTGGAAGGCATCTTCTTCTACTGCGGCTTCACCCAGATCCTCTCCATGGGCCGCCGCAACAAGATGACCGGCGTCGCCGAGCAGTTCCAGTACATCCTGCGCGACGAATCCATGCACCTGAACTTCGGCATCGATGTGATCAACCAGATCAAGATCGAAAACCCGCACCTGTGGGATGCCGAACTGAAGGACGAAGCCACCCAGATGATCCTCCAGGGCACCCAGCTGGAAATCGAATACGCCCGCGACACCATGCCCCGCGGCGTGCTCGGCATGAACGCGGCGATGATGGAGGACTACCTCAAGTTCATCGCCAACCGCCGCCTGAGCCAGCTCGGCCTGCCGGAACAGTACCCGGGCACCACCAACCCCTTCCCGTGGATGAGCGAGATCATGGATTTGAAGAAGGAGAAGAACTTCTTCGAGACTCGTGTGACCGAGTATCAGACGGGTGGGGCGCTGGCCTGGGATTGACTCCAGTCGGCGACGACCGAAAGATAGAGCGCTTTACCTGAAATGGATGTTTGGGGCAGCGAGTAGAAAGACAAAAGCCCCCGCCTTGTGCGGGGCTTCTTTTAAGAACGAGAACCCCATGAGCTCTTCTGAACTTTCAAGAATTAAAGAAAGATCAAAAAGCAGAAAACTGATAAACGAAATATACGACAATGCGATCCGCACCTACCTCATACACTATTCCTGCGAATCCCTTTACGAAAACTCAACAGGTGGATCAACTCGCGTAACATCAATTGCCATTAGAAACCTAAAGTCCGCCCAAACAAAATCATGGTCAATCCATAAGTCAGCCGAACTTAAAGGACAACTTACCAGCATCCAACAAAATATTGACAGCCTTGAAAAGTCCATGCTTGATGGATATTTCTCTTTCCTAGAAACTCATCGAGACCATACATTTATACACTGGAATATGCGCGATGAGAACTATGGCTTTGCTGCACTAGAACACAGATACCACGTACTTAGCGGAACACCGTTTGAACTCAACGACGACAAAAAAGTAGACCTTGCAAGAGAGCTAGTCACTCTCTACGGCAGGAAGTATGCCCCGCATACATCGCCCAAAGGGAGAAAAGGGCGACTAATGAGCATCGTCGAAATGAACAACATAGCTGACCTTGATGCCCTCCCTGGCGCAGAGGAAGCAGATGCGTTCACGAAAGGCGAATACTTAAAGCTTCACCAATCCACACTAAGAAAAGTAGATATCCTCGCCAACATATTTGATCGAATCCACGACAAAAGCATAAAAACAAATGCAGATTTCATGGATAAATACGGAATACACCCTGTTGCCATACTAGAGCTAGCCAAAAATAACATCCTAGTGACAGGCCTAATATTCTTATCTTCCATTGGAATTGCAATTATCAACTGCAGCAGAATTTTTGCGTGGGCGAAATCCCTACTAGGGTTTGTCTGAAAAGCGAGCGAGGTAGCCTGGAAGGGCCTTACCGCTTCACACAGGCAAACAAGGCATTCCCGGAGGTTCCGCTCCAGGGAATGAGCTTTTCGTAATCATGCTCGAACACATGAACCTCGAAGTACGGTTGCAGAAGCGTCTGCAACTCCTCGAAGCTCACCGCGACCATGGGGTGTTCGTCGTGCCACACCTGGGTTTCGCCCGCTACGCTTCGTTCGATACGAAGTTTGAGCGACTGCCGCTCGCCCTGGCCGGCGTAGTTCCAGCCGGAACTGAAGCGGAACAGGCCGTCAGCGTGCCGTGCGCTGTGCGTCACGAATGAAGCGTTGTCGATTTGGTGCTTGTCGACCGCGTTGAAGCAGAAGAGCCCGTTGGCGGCCAGTGCGCGGTGCGCGCTGGCGATGCAGGCCTTCAGCCTGTCGATTCCGCCGCTGTAATGGATGGAATACAGAAAGCAGGTGATCAGGTCCTGCGGCCCGTCCACCGTGAAGGCGCACATGTCCTGGCGGGAGAAGTGCGCCTCCGGACAACGCAGGGCGGCGCGGTCCAGCATCGGCTGGTTGATGTCGAGGCCGCTGCTCGAATAGCCGGCACCGATGAAATGGCGGACATGCGGCCCGGTTCCACAGGCCAGATCGAGATGCCGGCGCCCACCATTGCCGAACAGTTGCTGCAGCCGGTGAACGCAGTGGCTTTGCGCCGGGTAGTCGATATCGGCGCACATCAGGTCGTAATAACCGGACAAGTCGTTATAAAGGGCATTACCGGACATGATGGCCTGATGTTCCAAGCGGAGCGTGGGGGGCGCGCATCATAGCCCAACCCGGGCGAGGCAGCCCGGGCATCCCCGCTGGAAAATCGCTGCGCGAGTTTTTCACCCTACGGGGCACCCCTTTCAAGGTCTTTACGTAAACTCCCTTCCCTAAAACCATCAAGAGGGCAAGGCGGTGTGGGACGAGATTCTGGCGCGATTCGAGAAGCAGGCACCGGCCAGCGTCATGGCACGGCTGGTGTTGGAACGGGCGATGCCGGCTGCCTGGGTCGACGAAGTGTTCGAGACCAACCGGCAGCGCCAGTATCCCCGGGAGCTGCTGTTTTCCACCGTCGTCGAGCTGATGTCGCTGGTTTCCCTGGGGCTGCGCCCTTCGCTGCATGCCGCCGCGCGCCAGATGGAC
>NZ_FOFJ01000050.1 GCF_900110885.1 Azotobacter beijerinckii
CGTTGAGAAACTCCGAGCTGAGCGCGTACTCGGAGATCAGGTGCGGTTCCGAGCCGGCGATGTAGGGCATCGCCGAGTCGCCGCTGGACAGCGAGCCGCCCACCGTCAGCCGGTGCCCGCCCAGCTTGTAGCCGAAGTTCAGCCCGACGTACTGGTTGTCCACCGAGCCGGCCTTGCCCTCGCCCTCCTCGTCGCTGAGGAAGTAGCGGAAATCGGTCTTGAACTCGCCCGGACCGAGCTTGAACTGGTGGATCGCGCCCAGGTAGTTCTGCTGGTAGATCTCGTCCAGCCGGGCGTGGTAGTAGCTCAGGGTCAGACCGGAGATGCCGGTGTAGTCGCCGCCGAAGAAGAGGAACTGGTCGGACTCGGCGGTGCCGTCGAAGCGCCCGTTGGGCGCGGCGATGGCGATCTTCTGGTAGTCGGTGGAGTCGCGCTGGTTCATCCGGGTCAGGTAGCCGCCCTGGAAACTCAGGCCCGGGATGTCCTGGGAACGCAGGTGGCTGCCGCGGAAGGTCTGCCAGAGCAGCCGGGCCGGGCTGCTGATCAGGATCGGCAGGCGCGGCATCACGGTGCCGACGTTGAGTTCGCTCTTCGAGTAGCGGACCTTGCCGGTGATCCCCAGCTCGGAATACTCGCTCTCGGCCTTGCCGCTGCTGCGGTCGACCGGCAGCAGGCCGGTGCCGGCCCTATCGCGCGAGGAGTCGAGCTGGACGCCGAGCATGCCCTGCAGGTCGAGGCCGAAGCCCACCGGCCCTTCGGTGAAGCCCGACTTGAGGTTGAGGATGAAGCCCTGCGCCCATTCGCGGCGCGCCGAGATGCTGGACTCGCCCTTGTAGTCGCGGTCGAAGTAGAAGTTGCGCAGCATCAGGCTGCCCTGGCTGTCCTCGATGAAGCCGGCCGCCTGCGCCTGAATTCCCTGGGCGAGCAGCAGCACGGTCGCGCCTGCCGCGCCTCGTCGTGCGTTGAGCATGTCGATTACCTTTTTTTGTTCTTGTTGTCTGGCGCCGCCGCACGACCGAGGCTTGCCGTTCCGGGCAACGCGGCGGCATTCAAAGGGAAACAGCAGGATTGGCGGGCCCCGTTCCTCGCGGCCCGCCGTCCCACTCAGGCGGTCACGCCCTCGGTGCGGCGCTGGCCGAGCAGGTAGAACACCGCCGCCGCGGCCACCACGACGCCGGGCGCCGAAGCCAGCAGCAGGCCGGTCGCGCCGGTGCCCATCGCCAGCATCTGCCCGGCCACCAGCGGCCCGCTCATCGAACCCAGGCGGCCGACCGCCACGGCGGCGCCGACCCCGGTGGCACGCACTTCGGTGGGATAGAACAACGGCGCCAGCGCGTAGAGCACCAGCTGTCCGCCAACGGCGAAGAAGCCGGCGGCGAAACCGGCCAGCAGCATGCTGACGAACGCCGTGGACAGACCCAGTCCGGCGAGGGCGGCAAGAATCCCGGCATAGGTCAGCGCGACCAGCGCCAGCGGACGCCAGCGATCCAGCAGCAGCCCGAGCAGCAGCGAGCCGGTGGCACCGCCGATGTTGAAGAGAATCTGCACCATGCCGGCCTGGGGACGGCTGAAGCCCTGGCCGACCAGCAGCGACGGCAGCCAGTTGAGCAGCATGTAGACCACCATCAGGGTGAAGAAGTAGCTGATCCACAGCAGCAGGGTCGGCATGGCCGCCCCTTCCTGGAACAGCCCCTGCCGGAGCGATACGCGCGGCGCGGCGCTTGCGCCGCCCCTGGCGCTCTGCTGGGCGCGGAACGCCGCCGATTCGGACAGGCAGAGGATCAGCAGCGGCGCGACCAGCAGCGGCGCCACCCCGCCGACGTAGAACACCGCCTTCCAACCGCCGGCGAAGCCCGCCATGCCGACCAGCGCCGCCAGCGCCCCGCCCAGCGGCACGCCGCAGTACATCAGGCTCACCGCCGTGCCGCGGGAGCGCGCATCCGCCGCTTCCGAGGAGAGGGCGATCAGGTTGGGCAGCGCCGCGCCGAGGCCGACGCCGGTCATGAAGCGCGCCGCCAGCAGGCTATGGAGATCCCAGACCTGGGCGGTGGCGATGGAGAACAGGCCGAACAGCACCACCGCGCCGATCAGTACCCGCTTGCGGCCGACCCGGTCGGCCAGCCAGCCGCCGCCCAAGGCGCCGGGCAACAGGCCGAGGATACTGGCGCTGAACACCGCGCCCATCACCGTCGAGTTCAGGCCGAACTCGGCGGCCATGCCCGGCGCGGCAATCCCGGCGGACTGCAGATCCATGCCCTCGAGGAGCGCAACGACAAAACACAGGCCAACGGTCGTGTAAGTACGACGAGACTCTTTCCCTACCGTATTCATCGAAATACCACCTTTTACTGGATTCGGACAGGCGGTCGCTCGTCCCGGAGCATGCCGGCGCCTGGGCGCATCGAGGGGTGACGGCATCGACCACCGCTATCGCGAGGCGAATTCGTCGGGTTATGGCCTGGCTGTCGGTGAAGAGGGAGGCGTTGTCCGGGGCCGGGCAATACGGGGAAGGCAGGGAGAGGATGGCGCAGCGCACGGAAGGCGCTTGGCGCGTGGAGCCAGCTTCATCATGTTCGTTTCCTTTCTTATCAAATTGTTATTTAGGAAGCCAAATTAGTTAATTCAGTTAACAATAAGGCGATGGCATTTCAGCAAAGCGCTTTTTAGACGTCAACGGCCATGAAATTATAGGTATAAAGCGGCTAATAGTTAAAAGTCATAACAATATGATGCGGCAGGCGACAGGCACCGCCTCGCCATGGCGCAAGGGCGCGAATCAGGTGCTACCGAGGTAAACCGAGGCGGTTGCCACGGCCGACAGAAGCCGGGTCCAGCGACGAGACCCGGAATGGACCCTCGAGGCGCACAACGAGTACTCAGCCAAGCCCTTCCCGGGGTACCGGGCAGAGACGGTCATTGCCCCGGCGGGCTTGGAAATCAGCGATAGTCGCCGGCCCGCCAGCGCGGCAGCCAGGCCAGGCTGGCGGCGGTCGCCCCCGCCGGGCGGTACTCGGCGCCGAGCCAGCCCCGGTAGCCGCTCGCCTGCAAGGCGGCCAGCGCCGCGACGAAATCCACCCGGCCGCTGCCCGGCTCGCCGCGCCCCGGACAGTCGGCGAACTGCACATGGCCGATGCGCCCCGCCAGGCGCGCGACGCACGCGGGAATGTCCAGCCCCTGGCGGGCCATGTGGTAGAGATCCAGCTGCGCCAGGCAGTTGGGGTGGTCCACGCGGCGCAACAGCGCATCCAGCTGGTCGGCGCTGTTGATCAGAAAGCCCGGCATGTCCAGCGGGTTGATCGCCTCGCAGAGCACGGGAATCCCCAGCACCGCGAAGGCTTCGGCACTCTTCGCCAGGTTGGCCGCCAGGGTCGCCAGCGCCTGCTCCCGCGTCGTGCCCTCGGCCAGGCGGCCCGGCAGGATGTTGACGCACCCCGGCCGAACCAACGCGGCATAGCTCAGCGCCAGTTGCAGCGCGGCGTCGAACTCGGCCTGACGCTGCGGCACCGCCGCCAGTCCGGGGCCGCCCTGCAGGAGATCGGCGGCCGGCAGGTTGATCAACACCAGCGGCAGCCCGGCACGCTCCAGCTCCTCTTTCAGGCGGATGGCCGGGATGTCGTAGGGAAACTGGATTTCCACGCCGTCGAAGCCGGCCGCGGCGGCGGCGACGATGCGCTCGAGCAACGGTTTTTCGCTGAACAACAGGGAGAGATTGGCGGAGATCTGCATGTTTCTGCTCCTTCGATAAAGCCCCGGATTCTAGTGGAGTTACGCTTTTTTCACTCCATTTTGGTTACCATTGACCGCTTCATAACGGCCGCGGCGCGGCCTTCCACTCGCCAAGAGACGCCCCCCATGCCATCCGACCTGCTCGACAGCCAGGCCCTGAAGGGCCAGAGAGGACTCCGCCGGATTCTCAATGCCACCGGATACTCCTTCGCCGGACTCAAGGCCGCCTTCGTCGGCGAAGCGGCCTTCCGCCAGTTGGTGATGCTGAACCTGCTGCTGATCCCCGTCGCCTGCCTGCTCGACGTGAGCCGGGCCGAGCGCGCCCTGCTGATCGCCGTGGTGCTGCTGGCGCCGCTCGTCGAGCTGCTCAACTCGGCCATCGAGGCCACCGTCGACCGCATCTCGCTGGAGCTGCACCCCCTCTCCAAGCGGGCCAAAGACATGGGCAGCGCCGCCCAGATGCTCGCGCTGGTGCTGATCTCTGCGGTCTGGGCGACGATCCTGCTGTAACACTCCGGGGCACAGCCCCCCATAAGGCTCAGCGAGGAGCCTGGACATCCCCCGGCGGGTTTCACCCGCCCTACAAAGCTGATATGCCTGCCCGACTATCCTCAAAAACCACAACACAGCATGCGCCTGCACGCCGTGCGCTTCCTCTATAATCCGCCCGCCCTTTTTCCGCCATTGAACCGGAGAACCCCATGCTCAAGCGTACCCTGGCGCTCGCCGCCGGCTTTGCCCTGTCCCTCTCCAGCGCCCTCTCCCAGGCTGCCGAGGTGCTCAACGTCTCGGCGATTCCCGACGAGGCCCCCACCGAGCTGCTGCGCAAGTTCAAGCCGCTCGGCGCCTACCTGGAGAAAGAACTGGGCATGCCGGTGAAGTTCGTGCCGGTGGCCGACTACGCCGCAGTGGTCGAGGGACTGGCCGCCAATCGCGTGGACCTGGCCTGGCTGGGCGGTTTCACCTTCGTGCAGACCCGCCTGAAGACCGGCAACGCCATCCCGCTGGTGCAGCGCGAGCAGGACGAGAAGTTCACCAGCAAGTTCATCAGCGCCGACCCGACGGTGAAATCCTTGCAGGACCTCAAGGGCAAGACCTTCGCCTTCGGCTCGGTGTCCTCCACCTCCGGCAGCCTGATGCCGCGCTACTTCATGCTCAAGGACGGCATCAAGCCCGAGGAGTTCTTCAGCCGCGTGGCCTACTCCGGCGCCCACGACGCCACCGTCGCCTGGGTGCAGTCCGGCAAGGTCGACGCCGGCGTGCTCAACGCCTCGGTGTGGGACAAGCTGGTCGCGGCCGGCAAGGTCGACACCGACAAGGTCAAGGTGTTCGCCACCACCCCGACCTACTACGACTACAACTGGACGGTGCGCGGCACTCTCGATCCGGCGCTGACCGCGAAGATCAAGAAGGCCTTCCTCGCCCTCGACCCGGCCAAGCCGGAACACAAGGCGATCCTCGACCTGCAGGCGGCCAGCCGCTTCATCGAGACCAAACCGGAAAACTACCAGGGCATCGAGGAAGCGGCGCGCGCCGCCGGCCTGCTGAAGTGACCCTGGACCTGTCCGGCGTGGGCCTGACCCACGCCAACGGCCAGGTTGCGCTGCGCGATATCGACCTCAAGATCGCCCCCGGCGAACGGGTGGCGATCATCGGACCGTCCGGCGCCGGCAAGACCAGCCTGCTGCGCCTGCTCGCCACGGCGCTGCAACCCGCCGGCGGCCGCCTCGAAGTGCTCGGCGCCGATCCCTGGCGCCTCTCCGCCGCGGCCCGCCAGAAACTGCGGGCGCGCATCGGCCTGATCCATCAGACGCCGCCCCTGCCGCCCCGCCAGCGGGTGGTCACCACGGTGCTGGCCGGCCGGCTCGGCCAGTGGTCGCTGGGCAAGGGGCTGCTCAACCTGCTGCATCCGCTGGATAGCGCCGGGGCCGCCGCCGCCCTGGCGCGCCTGGATCTGACCGAGAAGCTGTTCGAGCACTGCGACCAGCTCTCCGGCGGCCAGCTGCAGCGGGTCGGCATCGCCCGCGTGCTCTATCAGGCGCCGGAGCTGATCCTCGCCGACGAGCCGGTTTCGGCCATGGACCCGGTGCTCGCCGGCCACACCCTGGGCGTGCTGAACGAGGAAGCCGCACGCCGCGGCATCGCCCTACTCGCCAGCCTGCATGCGGTGGATCTGGCGCTGGCGCACTTCCCGCGCATCCTCGGCGTACGCGAGGGGCGCCTGGTCTTCGACCGCCCGGCCCAGGCCCTCACCCAGGCCGAGCTGGACGCGCTCTACGCCAACGAACAGCTGCAATCCCGGCCGGCCTCGCCGCCGGCCACTACTCCCCACGTACTGCACATTCCCCGATGCTGAACCGCGCCGCTCCCCGCGATCCCGCCGCCCTGCCGCGTCTGGCGCTGAGCCTGCTGGCCGTGGCCTTGCTGTGGCCGGGGCTGTCGCTCAGCGAGCTGGACCTGGGCGTGCTGCTGCACGGCGACAGCGCCGCCACCATGGGCCATTTCGTCGCCGCCTTCTGGCCGCCGGAGCACGGCCGCGAGTTTCTCGAACTGCTCGGCCGGGCGACCCTGGAAACCCTGGCCATCGCCACGGCCGGCATGAGCCTGGCGCTGCTCGTCGCCCTGCCCGCCGCGCTGCTCGCCAGCCGCGCCCTGTCGCTTTCGGCGGTACACCGCGGCGGCCGCCCGGCCTGGTGGGGCGCCCTGCTGCGCTGGCCGGTGCGCGGCCTTTTGATCGTCCTGCGCAGCGTGCCGGAGATCGTCTGGGCGCTGCTCTTCGTCCGCGCCGTGGGCCTCGGCCCGAGCGCCGGGGTGCTGGCCATCGCCATCACCTACGCCGGCATGCTCGGCAAGGTCTACGCGGAGATCTTCGAGTCGGTCGACCCCCGCCCGGCGCGCGCCCTGCTCGGCAGCGGCAGTCCGCGGCTGGCCGCCTTTCTCTACGGCATCCTGCCCAACGCCGCGGCGGAGATGCTCTCCTACACGGTCTACCGCTGGGAGTGCGCGATCCGCGCCTCGGTGGTGATGGGCTTCGTCGGCGCCGGCGGGCTCGGCCAGCAGATCGACCTATCGATGCGCATGTTCGCCGGCGGCGAGGTGGCCAGCATGCTGCTGACCTTCCTCCTGCTGGTGCTGCTCGCCGATCAGCTCAGCCGCCTGCTGCGCGAGAGGTGGACATGAGACGCCTGGCCAACGTACTCCTGCCACTGGCACTGCTGGCGGCCGTCGCGGCCTCCTTCGGCTACCTGGAGATCGACCTGGGCGCACTGTTCGGCACGGACAGCCTGCGGCAGATGGGCGACTACGCCGGCAGCTTCCTGCACCCCGACCTCTCCCCCGCACACCTGCAGGCCATCGGCCGCGGCGCCCTGGAGACCCTGGCCATGTCGGCCGTCGGCACCCTGCTCGCCGCCGGCCTCGGCCTGCTGCTGGCGCTGCCTGCCGGCGGGCGCTGCGGGATGCTGGCGGGCGGCGCCGCGCGCCTGCTGCTCAACGCCCTGCGGGCGATCCCGGAACTGGTCTGGGCCGCGCTGATGGTGCTGGCCGCCGGTCTCGGCCCGAACGCCGGCACCCTGGCGCTGGCCCTGCACACCGCCGGGGTGCTCGGCCGGCTGTTCGCCGAGGCGCTGGAAAACACCCCAAGCGAGCCGGCCGAGGCCGTGCGCTTGGCCGGCGGCGGGCGGATCGCGGCCTTCTGCTACGGCACCCTGCCGGGCGTCTGGCCACAGCTGCTGGCCTACTCGCTGTACCGCTGGGAGAACAACATCCGCATGGCCAGCGTGCTGGGCTTCGTCGGCGCCGGCGGACTGGGGCAGATGCTCTACCTGAGCCTCAGCCTGTTCCAGCAGGCCCAGGCCTCCACGGTGATCCTCGCCATGCTGCTGCTGGTGCTGGGGGTCGATGCGCTGAGCGGCTGGAGCCGCCAGCGCTGGCTGTGGAGCTGAACCCACGCCGCCCGCCTCTCACAGGCGCGAAGCGGACAACTCGACGATCTCCTCGGTGATCTCGTCCTGGCGCACCCGGCGAAACTCGGCGAGCAGCTCGCTGCGCCGCTGCTCGACGTTGCCCTGCGCGGCGACCATCGCCTGCATGCGCGCCTCGTTCTCCGCGGCGAAGGAGAGCACCAGCGCCTCGCACAGCTCGGCATACAGGTACTCGTCCGCCAGGCCGATGATCAGCCGCTCCGGAGCCAGGGTGATGTGCGGCGCCTGCGGGCGACGGGAGACGGCAAAGCGGCCATAGTCGAACGGCAACAGCGGCCGCGCCAGCACACCGGGACGGCCCGGCTGGGCATGCACCAGGGTCACCCGGGTCGCCGCCCCCTCGCCGAGGCGAGCATACAGCGCCTCGGCGAGGCGCCCGGCCAGGGCCGGCACCTCGTCGAGGTGCACCGCCATCGGCGCCGTCCAGTCCGGCTGCAGGCCACGTTCCTGCGCGCCAAGCCCGCCGCGCTCGCCGAGCAGCCAGAGCTGCCCGGCCGAGCCGCTGCGACAGGCCAGCGCGGCATCCAGCACCCGCTCGTTGAAGCCGCCGACGAAGCCCTGCTCGGCACACAGCGCCAGCACCAGACCCTGGCCATGGCCGGCCTCGCCGGCCGCCGGGCGCTGCGGTTCGGGCAATAGCGCCAGCGCCTCGCCGATTGCCGTGCCGAGGGTCTCGGCGTAGGCGCGCACGCCATCGAGCTGCTGGCGGGCTTCCTGCACCCGGGCCGCGGCGATGCTGCGCATCGCGCCGACCACCACGCCGAGTTCGCGGGTGGTGGCCAGGTGCTGGCCGACTTCGGCCAAGCGCCCGCTCACGCCGCGCCCCCGGCCAGCTCGCGACACAGCGCGGCGACCTGCTCGGCCAGCACGCCCTGCGCGGTGGCGTCCAGCTCGCCGCCCTGCCGGGCCGCCTGCACCAGCGCGGCGGTGCGTGCATCCAGCCATGCCGGCAGGCGCGCACGCAGGCGGCCGATCAGCGTCGGCGGGTAGGCGTCGAGCACCCCGCCACCGAGCGCCGCCAACAGCGCCACCTGGTCGACCAAGCGCAGGGCGGCGAAGCGCGGCTGGGCGAGCAGCGCACGGCTGCGCTCGCCGCGGGCGATCTGCCCGCGCACCCGGCTGTCGCTGAGGCCGCCGAAGCGGGTGAACATCTCCAGCTCGAGAAATTGCGAGTACTCCAGGCGCAGTCGCCCGGCCACTTCGCGCAGCGCCTTGGGCTGGGCCTTGCCGCCGACCCGGCTGACCGACAGGCCGACGTCCACCGCCGGACGCTGGTTGGCCGCCGCCAGGTGGCTGTCGAGGAAGATCTGCCCGTCGGTGATCGAGATCAGGTTGGTGGGGATGTAAGCGGCCAGGTTGCCGGCTTCGGTCTGGGCGATCGGCAGGGCGGTCAGCGAGCCGCCGCCAAGCTCCGGGGCCAGCTTGGCGGCGCGCTCCAGCAGGCGCGCATGCAGGTAGAAGATGTCGCCGGGATAGGCCTCGCGGCCCGGCGGCGCGTGGGTCAGCAGGGCCAGCTCGCGGTGGGTGGCAGCGTGCTTGCTGAGGTCGTCGATCACCACCAGGGCGTGCTGGCCGCGGTCGCGGAAGTATTCGGCGATGCTGAAGCCGGCGAACGGCGCCGCCCACTGCAGCCCCGGCGACGCGGCGGCCGAGGCGACGACGAACACGCAGCGCTCGGCGGCGCCGTGGCGGCGCACCGCCTCGATGGCCTGCTGCACGGCGGCGACGCGCTGGCCGACGGCGACGTACACGCAGATCAGTTCGGAGTGTTTCTGGTTGATGATGGCGTCCAGCGCCAGCGAGGTCTTGCCGGTGGCGCGGTCGCCGATGATCAGCTCGCGCTGGCCGCGGCCGATGGCGAACAGCGCATCGACGATCAGCACGCCGGTTTCCACCGGCTCGCTGACCGCGGCGCGCTCGATGATCGCCGGCGCCTGCCGCTCGATCGGCAGGCGGGTCTCGGCCAGGATCGGTTCGTCGCGGTCCAACGGCCGTCCCAGCGGGTCGACCACCCGACCGAGCAGGCCGGGCCCGACCGGCACCTGCAGCACCTCGCCGGTGCCGTGCACCTCGCTGCCGGCGGCGATGGCCGCGCCCTCGTCGAGCAGCACCACGCCGATCAGGTCGCTGTCCAGGCTGAGGACGAAACCGAGGCTGCCGTCGGCGAAGCGCAGCAGCTCGTCGAGACGCACGCCGGGCAGCCCGCTGACCCGGGCGATGCCGTCGGCCACCTGCACCACCCGGCCGATCTCGCCGGCCTCGGCCTGCAGGGGCGTGCGGGCCAGCGCCGCGCGGCTGCGCGCCAGCCAGTCGGCGGCCGGGACGGCTTCAGGCGTCGGCGTGGTCATGGCGACTCAACTCCCGCTGCAGGCGCGCCAGATCGGCGCGGAAACTGTTGCGCACCACCGCGCTGGAGCCCTCCAACTCGAGCCCGGCGATCAGTCCCGGCTCGACCGCCACCGTCAACCGCAGCTCGCCGCCGAGGGAGCGGGCCAGGGCCTCGCGACAGCGCTGCAGCTCGTCCTCGGCGAGCGCCCGCGGCGCGCGCAGGGTCAGCGCCTCGCGGTCGTCGAGCAGGGTCTGGCGGGCGGCCGGGGCGAGTTGGTCGAGCCCCTCGACCAGGCCGCCGAGGAAGGCCTCCACCCGCAAGCTGTCCGGCACGCGCGCCAGGAGATGCGCGGCGATGTCCAGGGCCAGAGCGGTGGCCTGATCCTCGGCCAGCGCCTGGGCGCTGCGCCGCTGCGCCGCCAGCTCCGCCTCAGCCTGCTCGCGCTGCCGGTCGGCCTCGCGCCGAGCCTCGGCAAGCAGCTGTTCGCGACTGTGCGCCGCCTCCTGCTCGACCGCCGCGAGGGCCGCCTCGCGCTGGGCCGCCAGCTCGGCGTGCGCCTCGGCGGCGCGCTGCCGCTCGAGTTCGGCGGCGGCCCTGGCGGCGGCGGCCTCGTCGAGCAGGCGCCCGGCCTCCTGCTGGCGGGCAGCGGCGATCCGCACCACCGGCTTGAACAGGAAGCGCGACAGCAGCCAGACGAGGACGACGACGTTGATCGTCTGCAGGCCGAGGGTCCACCAGTCCAGAGTCATGGGCGCGGACTCAGTGCACGAAGGGATTGGCGAACAGCAGCAGCACCGCGACCACCAGGCAGTAGATGGCCATGGTCTCGATCATCGCCAGGCCGACGAACAGGGTGCGCGACAGGCTGCCGGCGGCTTCCGGCTGGCGGGCGATGGCGTCCATCGCCGCGGCCACCGCGCGGCCCTCGGCCAGCGCCGGGCCGATGGCGCCGAAGCTGACCGCAACGGCCGCGGCGATGATGCTGACGATCTGGATCAGGTTGTCCATGCGACTACTCCTTGCTTGCGGATGGCGGACCGACGTGGCCCTGTACGGCGGCGCCGATGAAGACCATCGCCAGCACGCTGAAGATATAGGCCTGGATCGCCCCGGTGAGCAGGTCCAGAGCCATGAAGGGGATCGGCACCAGCAGGCCGGCCAGCGACAGGGCGATGCCGAGGACAAACACCCCGCTCATGATGTTGCCGAACAGGCGCACGAGCAGCGAGAAGGTGCGGGTCAGTTGTTCGACGATGTTCAGCGGGATCATCACCCAGCTCGGCTCGGCAAAGGTGCGCAGGTAGCCGCGCAGTCCCTGGCCGGCGATGCCGTAGCCGATGCTGGCGACCAGCACGATCAGCGCCAGGGCGGCGTCGGTCTCCAGGTTGGCGGTGGGGGGCTCGAGGCCCGGGACCAGCTCCGACCAGTTGGCGGCCAGGATGAACAGGAACAAGGTGCCGAGCAAAGCGCGGTAGGGCTCCGGCGCCACCTGCATGGTGGCGCGGATCTGCTCGTCGAGGGTGGCCACCAGCAGCTCCAGCAGGCTCTGCCCCCTGGACGGGCGCAAGCTCAGGCGGCGGGTCAGCAGCCAGCTGCCGCCGCCGAGCACCAGCAGCAGCAGCCAGGTCGCCGCCACCGCCTTGCTGATCGGCACCGGGCCGAGTTGAAAGAGGATCGCGCTGGTCAGCGGCGACGAGGTCATGGCCGCTCCCTGCGCAGCACCCGCTGGCGTGCCAGGAGCAGCCCTGCAGCGCCGGCCAGCAGCGCTGCCAGACCCACGCGGATCAGCGCGGCCAGCACCGCCACGCTCAGGCCCACCCGCAGCAGCTGCAGGGCCAGGGCGGGCAGCACCCGGCCGGCGCAGAACAGGCGCAGGTTCAGTGCCAGGGAGGCGAAGTGCAGCGCGCCGACCAGCAGGCCGACCAACAGGCCAGCGCCGAGCTGCGCGGCCAGGGGAAGCAACGGCCAGCCCGTCATTGACGGTGCATCCAGCGCCAGGCCGACCACAGGCCGAGGGCGGCGCCGAGGAACAGCAGCGCGGCGGCGAACATCACCCCGGTGCCGAACAGGCGGTCCAGCCAGCGGCCGATGAACAGGCCGATCAGCAGCGGCACCACGATAGCCCAGCCGAGCACGCCGATCTGACCGAGGCGCCGGCCCAGCGACGGCTCCGGGTCCTTGCGCGCCTGCTCCTCGCGGCGCAGCGCGCGACGCGCGGCGTCGTCCATGCGCCGATCGGTCTCCTCGTCCGGCTTCATCACGGCTCTCCCTCGGTATGGAACGGCGTCTCACCCTCGGCCCGCAGGTAACGCACCAGCTGGCGCACCGCGCGGGTGTGCAGGCGCAGGTGCTCGACCCGCGCCTGGCGCGCGCTGTCGCGCTGCGCCTCGCGGGTCTGCCGGACGCGGGCCTCGAGTTCCTCGAGATGCTCGCCGACGATGCCCTCGCGGCAGGCCACCCGCAACTCGCGGCCGCTCAGGCTGAGCACGCCGCCGCGCACCGCGCAGAAGCCCGGCTCGCCGCCGGCGCGGCGCCAGCGCAGCACGCTGGGCAGCAGCACGGTGAGGTAGTCGACGTGGCCGGGCAGCAGGCCGAAGCAGCCGCTGTCGTCCTCGCCACGCAGGGACACCACGTCGGCGCAGTCGACCAAGACCCGCTGCGGCGTGGCGATCAGCAGGTGCAGGGGCGTGCTCATGACTTGGCCTCGCCCTGGCGCGTCGCCTGTTCCTTGGCCCGCGCCTCGTCGAGGGTGCCGACCATGTACAGCGAGCGCTCCTGCCAGTCGTCGCACTCGCCGGCGAGGATCGCCCGGCAGCCGGCCAGGGTGTCGGCCAGCGCCACCGAGCGGCCGGGAATGCCGGTGAAGGCCTCGGTCACCGCGAACGGCTGGGTCAAAAAGCGCTGCAGGCGCCGCGCGCGGCCGACGATGCGCCGGTCCTCGATGCCCAGCTCCTCGATGCCGAGCAGGGCGATCACGTCCTGCAGGCTGCGGTAGTGTTCGATCACCCGGCGCACCTCGGTGGCCACCGCGACGTGCTCCTCTCCCACGACCAGCGGGTCGAGCAGCAGCGAGGAGGAGGCGATCAGGTCGACCGCCGGATACATGCCCTGCGCCGCCATCGAGCGGGACAGCACCACCATGCTGTCGACGTGGGCGGCCAGCGCGGTCACTGCCGGATCGGTGAAGTCGTCGGCGGGCACGTAGACCGCCTCGATGGCGGTCACCGCCACGCCCGCCACCGAGACGATGCGCTCCTGAAGCGCCGCCACCTCGTCGGCCAGGGTCGGCTGATAGCCGACCCGCGACGGCAGGCGGCCGAGCAGGCCGGACACCTCGGCACCGGCCTGGACGAAGCGGAACACGTTGTCCATCAGCAGCAGCACGTTCTGCCGACGCTCGTCGCGGAAGTATTCGGCGATGGTCAGCGCGGTGAGCGGCACCCGCCAGCGCGCGCCGGGCGGCTCGTTCATCTGTCCGTAGACCAGCACGCTGTGCTCGAGCACCCCGGATTCACGCATGTCGAGCAGCATCTCGTGGCCCTCGCGGGAGCGCTCGCCGACCCCGGCGAATACCGAAATGCCCCGGTAGCGCTCGACCATGGCATGGATCAGCTCCATCACCAGCACCGTCTTGCCGACCCCGGCGCCGCCGAACATCGCCGCCTTGCCGCCCTGCACCAGGGGCGTGAGCAGGTCGATGGCCTTGATCCCGGTGGCGAACAGCTCGCGGGTCGGGTCCTGCGCCGAGAGTGGCGGCGGCGCCCGGTGGATCGGCCGGCGCGGCACATCGTCCGGCAGCGGGGCGCCCTTGTCGCCGATGGCACCACTGACGTCGAGCAGACGGCCGAGCACGGCCTCGCCTACGGGCACCCTGAGCGGTCCGCCCAAGGTATGCGCCGATACGCCGCGCGACAGACCCGAGGTGGCCGACAGGGCGATGGCGCGCACCCGCTGCGGATCGAGGTGGGCCTGCACCTCGGCCAGCAGTGGCTTGCCCTCCTCGCGCAGGATCGCCAGGGCGTCGCCGATGGCCGGCAGGGCTGCCGGGAAGCTCACGTCGATCACCGCGCCGCGCACGGCGCTGACACTGCCTTCGAGATTCGCTGCCACCGCCCCTTCCTTCGTCCTAGAAGCATGCTTCCTCGTTTTCATAGTGGACAAGCGCCCATCCTCACCGCAAGGACGGATTTGTCGCAGCGCCTGGCTCGCCCGAAGCCGGCGGCGCTCCCAACCCGCTCAGCGGTGCAGACCCGGCGCCTCGCCACGCTCTTGCACCAGCACCCAGGGCGCCACCACCACCGCCCAGAGCGGCGGGCAGCGGGCGAGCAGGTCCTCGGCGCGGGTCTCCTCCAGCTTGACCAGTTGGCCGCCGGTCAGCCAAGCAGCCACGCGGGCCTGATCGTCCTCGGCGACGGCCAGCGCCACCGCCACCAGATCCACTTCGCCAGCCACCCAAAGCAGCGCGCCGCGGGCGAAGAACGGCTGCAGTTCTTCCCAGCCGATCCGGGCAGTTTCGCCGAGCAGTTTGGCGTAGAGGGGATTGGTCGTGTCTGTCATGGAAAACTCACCGATCGGGAGGAGCGCCATCATAGCGGCGCAGCATGGCCAGGCAAGTCGGGTCGACAAGATTCCCAGGTGACGAAACGCCCCGTCGGGCAGTTGCGCGAGGACGAGGTGACGGCCTTTCTGGTTAAGCGGAACGCCAACCAGGCGTTGAGACCGGCCGACTGCGACTACGTGCTGGAAAACGGGCGGATCGCCATGGAGGGCAACACCGGGCAAGACCCAGGCATGTTAGGGCCTACCTGGGCGGCCGAGCCGCCCCGGCGGACCGCGGCGGCCATCGGGAGGGCAGACGCTAAAGACCGGGGAGATGGTTGAGGTCGATCGGATCGCCCGGCTTCAGTCCCAGCTTGTCGCGGATGTCCTTGAACATCGCGTCGAACTCATCATGCGCGCGCAGGACCGGCCCGAGGCGCGGATAGCCGCCATTGCGCACGACGACCTGGGTCAGCGTATTCATGAAGTCGAACGCCATGTCGCGGTGCAACTCGCACTCCTCGGCGAAGGACTTGCCGTCGATCTCGCCCTCCATGCGCATATGCAGCATCTGTCCCTCCTTGGGATCTTCGCGCACGTCGTAGTAGACGTCGCAGATGAACTTCTGCTGGTTGAACTCGTCCGGCAGCAGCTCGCGATGCACGTGACCGGGTGTGAACATGGAAGCCTCCTTTACAGAGTGGAAAACCGAACATCGGAGCCCCGACAGGACTCCGCCTGCGCTCAGTGTAGACAGCGCGCGAGCGCTCGCCGCCCCAGCGGATCGCCGGCAGGCTTGTGATCGGCAGGACCTCTGGGTAACGTGGGCGCCCCTTCAGGAGACCGCCGATGCGCCGCGCCCGCACCCTCTTGTACTGCCTTCTGCCGCTGTTCGGCGGCTGCCAGCTGTTCGCCGGGAAGGACCTTCCTCCCCGGGTCGAGCAGGTCCGCCTGCAGGGCGAGCTGAGCGTGCGTGACGGCGAGCTGCTGCTGCGTCCGTGCGACGAGCAGCGCCGCTTCGCTCTGGTCGATGCCGGCAATATCGACCTGGCCGAGGAGGTCCGAGGGCTGCAGGGCGGCAGCAGTGATCCGCTGTTCGCCGACCTGCGCGGCGTTCTCGGCTCCAGCAAGAAAACCGGCGTCGACGGGCGCTTCGAGTCGAACCGGCTCTATCGCCTGGAACTCGGCGGGCGCAGCTGCAGGGACCCGGACTTTCGCCAGATGATCTTCCGCGCGGCGGGCAACGAGCCGTCCTGGAGCGTCAGCGTCGGCGCCAAGGGGCTGCTGCTGCAGCGTCCCGGCCAGCCGCCGCTGGCTCTGCCCTATCTGGAGGAACAACTGCCTGGCGGCGCCCTGAACCTGACCAGCGAGGCCAACGGCCAGCATCTGGAACTCTGGGTGGCGCCGCAGCGCTGCGTCGACGCCACGAGCGGCGCGATCCGCCACCTGAGCGCCGAACTGCGCCTCGATGGCCAGGTACAACGCGGCTGTGCCTATTTAGGCGGTGGCCGCGAGGACTGAAAGGCCCGGACGGGAATCGAGCGGTACGGTTTCGCCCGCCGGCTCCCGAAAGAAGGCGACCATCCGGTCGCAAGATCCTCAGTGGGAAACGCGGCTGGTTCCGTTGACGGTCAGGATGCGCACCCGCTCGCCGACCCGGAAGACTTCGTTCGGCTCCACGGCCTGCACATAGGCACGCATGCTGCCGTCGTCCTCGCGCACGGTGATCTCCACGCCCTGGGTGCGGGTGAGGCCTTCCTCCGCGGCGGCACCGAGCAGGCCGCCGGTCACCGCGCCGATCACCGCCGCCACGGCACTGCCACGACCGCTGCCCACGCCGCTGCCGGCCACGCCGCCGACGATGCTACCGGCACCGGCACCGATGGCCGTCTTGGTGCCCTCGATACGTACCGGGCGCAACGTCACGATGCTGCCCATGCGCACGGTCTGGACGGTGCGCGCCTCCGCTCGCGAATAGGTGTCGCCGGTCTGGCTGGAGGCGCAGCCCCCCAAGGCCAGCGTCACGGCGGTTAGCGAGGCGATCAACAGAACGGGCTTCATTACCTTCACTCCGGATAAGTCATTGCAATCATTTAAACCCCACCCACCCCGCTTGTCACGGCGCCTTCGTGCCACCAGCCGATGGCCGGAGCGGGACTCGCCCCGCAAGTCCCGGCGGCAGCACGGCGCGGCCGCACGTCACGAACGGCTGATCCCCTGCTCTTTCCGCCGGCGAGCGGATCGGCTAGGGTGTGCCGCCGCAGAGGATCGTCATGGACTATTTCATCATCTTCATCACCACCGTGACCGGCCTGTACTTCCACGGGTGGCTGTATGTGCGCATCAAGCGCTGGATGGACCGCGACCTGGCCCTGTCCCTTGCCGGACAGGACGAAGCCAGGCGCGCCTACATGCTGGAGCGCCTCGCCGAAGCCCGGACCCTAGGCGTCAGGCGCCGCGATCTGGCGCAGTGGCTCGAGCGAGCGGCGGCGGAATATAGCGTGCCTTGAGAAAGCCTGCCTAGTCGCGAGGGAACAAGCTCCAGGCGGAAAGAGACTCCAGCGACAGAGAAGTAGCGCCGCCGGCGGCCAAGCACGAACCCAACAGGCTTGGCGCCGGGCTTAGGGGGCCAGGCGCTCGCGAATCCAGCCGCTCTTCTCCAGGCGGTAGTTGAGCCGATCGTGCAGACGGCTGGCGCGCCCCTGCCAGAACTCGATGCGCTCGGGCAGCAGGCGGTAGCCGCCCCAATGTCCGGGACAGTGGAGCGACTGGTCGAGGAAGCGCTTTTCGGTCAGCGCCAGCAGTTCTTCCAGTTCGGCGCGGTCGCGGATCACCTGGCTCTGCGGCGAAGCCCAGGCCCCCAGACGGCTGCCCAGCGGGCGCACCTGGAAATAGGCGTCGGACTCCTGCGGCGTCACCCGCTCCACCTGTCCCTCGATACGCACCTGACGCTCCAGGGTGGGCCAGAAGAACGTCATGGCGGCGAACGGCCGCGCCTTCATTTGCTGGCCCTTGGCGCTGTCGTAGTTGCTGAAGAAGGTGAAGCCCCGCTCGTCCAGTCCCTTCAGCAACAGAACCCGGCAATGCGGCCGTCCGCTGGCGTCCACGGTGGCCAGACTCATGGCATTGGGCTCGACCGGCAACTGCTCGGTCTTCATCGCCTCGGCGAACCACTGGTGGAACAGGGAAAAAGGTTCGAGCGGGGCGTCGGCCTCGCAAAGGCCGGTGCGAGTGTAGTCGCGGCGCATGTCGGCCAGTGTCTGGGGCATGGCGGGTTCCTTCGGATGGATTGGGATCGACCAAAGTTTAACCAGACCACCATCACTTCGCTTGACCTGAGGCAACCACCCGTACCCCTGGCACACCGTACTGGGCCAGTACGGCAGGCAGACTGCCGCGGGCGGCCAGGAACATTTCCACGCGGCGATTGCGGGAGCGCCCGTCCTTGCTGTCATTGCTGGCCCGCGGAGCGCCGTCGCCCATGCCCTTGTACATCAGACGGTCTTGGTGCAGGCCGCTCAGGCGGAAGATCGACGCCATCGACTGTGCCCGCTCCTGGCTCAGCTTGAGGGTCAGCGCGGGCGATCCGCTGTTGTCGCCGTGTCCCAGCAGCAGCACGGCGACCTCGCGGTCCGGCGCCACCAGCTTGGCCACCCGGCTGAGCGGCCCCAGGGTCGACGCCAGCATCATGCTCGGGCGATCCGGGTTGAAGGAGCTGTCCACCGGGGCCGTCACGACCAGCAGGTCGCCGCGGCGCTCCACCTCGAACCGACTGCCCTTGACGGCCTCGCGCACACCCGCCTCGTGCTTCGCTGTCGAGGCCCGGCTCGCCCCGGACTCGAACTTGGCCGCCGGTGCGCCGGCCCCGGACTTGGCCGCCTGGGCGGCAGGACGCTCCGGCTTGCCGGGGGAGCTGCAGGCGACGATGGCCAGGCAAAGGATCAGGGTGCTGCTTTTTATGAGAAGTTTCATCGACAAATCCCGTCGTTGGGAAGTGATAGGGACGATGAGGCGTCACGAGCAGCGTGACTCGGGCAAGCCCCAAGGTTCGCATTGAGTCTGGCCGCAAGCTCATCGCAGGCAAGGCATTGCAATGGCGGGCAGACCAGCGGTGTCAGCCCAGGCACTCTCCCGCCAGGCGCGCCAGTTTCTGCGCCCGCGGGTCCATCAAGACATAGGGTCCCAGACTGTTGGTGACGAAGCCGAAGGCCAGCTCGCGCTCGGGATCGGCGAAACCGCAGGAGCCGCCGGCGCCCGGATGCCCGAAGGCCTTGGCGCCGAGGCCGAAGGTAGCATTGGCCAGTGCCGGCTGGTCGAGCATGCAACCGAGGCCGAAACGGGTCTGGGTGAGCAGGGTGCGGTCTTCGCCGCAACCGTGCTCGCGGGTCATTTCGTTGAGCAGCTCGGCCGGCAGCAGGCGGCCGTCGAGCAGCCCGGCATAGAAGCCTGCCAGGGAGCGCGCGTTGCCGTGGCCGTTCGCCGCCGGCTGATGCATGCGCCGCCACTCGGGCTTGTTGCTGCTGTTCAGGACCGACGGAGGGTTGGTGAAGGCACGGGTGGTCAGGGCCTCCGGCTCGCTCAGGGTAACCTTGAGCAGGCGCTGGGCGGCGGCGTCGCCGAGGTTACCCTTGGCCCGCCCGATATGGGCGACCCGGTGGAACTCGGCGTCGTCCAGCCCGACATGGAAATCCAGGCCGAGCGGCCGGGCGATGCGTGCTGCGATCGAGTCGCCGGGCTCGCGGCCGTCGGCACGCCGCAGCAGCTCGCCGACCAGCCAGCCGAAGGTGATCGGCGCATAGCCGTGGCTCTTGTCGTGCAGGTCCCACCAGGGGGCCTCGGCGGCCAGCGCCCCGGTCATGGTTTGCCAGTCGTAGAGCGCTTCCGCCGCCAGCGGCGCACGGATCGCCGGCAAGCCTGCCTGGTGGCAGAGCAGCTGGCGCAGGGTGATGCGATCCTTGCCGGCGGCGGCGAACTCGGGCCACAGCCGGGCCACCGGGGCGTCGAGGTCCAGCTTGCCCTCCTCCACCAGTTGCAGGACGGCGACGGCGGCAAAGGGCTTGGTGCAGGAAAACAGGTTGGCGATGGTGTCGCTCTGCCAGGCCTCGCTGCCGTCCCGGTCGGCGACACCGGCCCAGAGATCCACCACGGTTTCCCCGCCGACCTGGATGCAGAGCGCCGCGCCACGGGTCTGGGCGTCCTCGAACAACGCGGCGAATGCGTCCTTCAGTGCCTCGAACTTGAGATCGAAATAGCCTTGAACCTGCACCTTGTCTCTCCTAGCAGCCCAACCGGTCGTCATTCTCCCAGCCGCAGCGGGGTCTTGTGAACTCCAGCACAAAGCCCTTGCCGGACGCAATCACTGCGTCTTGGCGGGCGCTCCGGGCTGAGCTGCGCTTTCCGCCGCCGGCTTCCCTGCAGCAGTCGCAGCAGCCGATTCGAAGGTTTTCCCCACCTGCAGGTTGGCCTTGCGCACCGCCTCGACGAAGCCGGCGAACGGCCGGTCGGTGACGCCGATCAGGCCGATGTGGCCATTCTCGCCGTCCAGCAGACGCCCGGTCACCGGCTGGTCGAGGTACTGGAACCAGTGCGTGCCGACGATCGACGGCTCGGCCAGGGCCCGCTCGAGGAAGTGGGCATAGGCCGGCCCCCGCTCCTCCTCCTTGTACACCTCGGCCATGCCGCCCCAGAACGGACCGCGATCCCGCGAACCGAAATGGAACTCGCTGATCAGCACCGGCTTGTCCAGCGCGCGCAGGGCCTCGAAGTCATAGCCATGCTGGGGTTCGCGGGTATAGAAGTTGAAACTCAGTACGTCACAATACTTGGCACAAGCGGCGACCGCTTCGGGGGTGGAGATCGCGAAACGACCGCCGAGCAGCAGATGGTCGGGAGCGTGCCATTTCAGCGACTCGGCGATGGTCTTGAAATAGGTCTCCGCGAAGAGCTGCTGGAAGCGCTGCAGATCCTCCTCGACGGCCGGATGCTCGGGGCTCGGCAGGGGCGCCTCGAAACCCGGGTCCTCCATCAGCTCCCAGGCCGGCAGCTCGATGCCCCAGGCGGCGGAAAGGCCCTGCTGGTTGCGGTAGCGGTCGCGCAGCAGCTTGAGGAAGGCGCGCTTGGCCGGTACGTCGGTGGTCTGCCGCAAGGTGCCGTAGGCCAGGGCGTAGCGGGACTTCGGGTCCGTGCCCGGAGCGGCCCAGCTGAGTTCGTTGTCAACGAAATAGCCGACTACCCAGGGATCGCTCCGGTGATCGCGCGTGGCGATGGCGATGGCGCGCTCGGCGGCCATGGCGAAGCGTGGGTCGAAGGGATCGGGCATGCCGCCCCACCAGTCGTGGCCGGTGGAGATAGTGGCATAGTCGCCACGGACCAGCAGCGGGATCGTGTAGGGCACCCGCTGTATCGCCCCCAGGGCGAGATCGCTCCAGTTACCGAGGGTATTGAAGCCCCAGGCCTGCAGACGGTCCAAGGTGTGCTCGCGCCAACGCTGGGCGTCGAAGAACTGAGCGACACACGGCGGCGCGGCGGCCGGCGGCGCGGCGGCCGGCTGCTCGGCGACCGGCGCGGCAGCCCGGGCGGTCGCCGGAGCCGCCGGAGTCGCGGGCGCTTCCGCGGCGGGAGCCGCTGGCGGCGCGGGCTCCGGCTCGGCAGCGGCCGGCACCTCGACCGGCTTGCAGGTCTGGCCGTAGGTTCGATAGAGGTTCGCCCGATAGAAGTCGTACCAGCGCCCCTGGGCAAACTTCCGCCCCTCGTTGGCACCGGTGGCCTGGCGGCTGTCGCCGGCCCCATAGAAGGCGCCCAGCGGCTCGTCCTTGCCGGGCAGGGCGAGGAACATTCCCTCGCGCCCCTCGGTGTAGGTGCGGTTGTTGCCGGAGGAAATGGTGTTCACGCCCAGGGAGAAGAACGGATGGCCTTCCGGCGTCACCAGATACCAGCGGCCCTCGTGCTTGGCCACATGGAAAAAGCCCGTGGCCTCCAGCTGCGGCCCCTTCGACCAGCCGCCGAAGCGATCCTGCTGGGGCCGCTCGGCCAGCCAGCGGCCGAGCTGCGCCCGCTCCTGTTCGGCAGCCGCCTTCAACTGCTTGTCGCTGGCGACCTTTTCCGGCCAGTCGCCCCGGCTGTACTGCCCGTAGGCATCGACGATACCGCGGTAGGCTGCCGGCTCGAGGTCATCGCGTACGCCGAAGCGGCCGAGCAGGATGCTCTGCTGCACGTCCGGCTTCTCCAGGGAAATACTCACCGCCTGCACCTGGCGGGGATCGATCTCCCCTTCCAGGGTGGTCGCCACGAGCAGGCGCTGGTTCTCATGGGTCCAGGGCATCGGCGGACCGGCGCGCATTCCCTGCGCCGCGGGCGAAACCGCGTGCAGCGGCAGCACCAGAGTCTGCGCCGGACCGGCCGGCAGCGCGACGAGCGCCTTCAGGACCTTGCCGTCGGCGCTCTCGATGCCCACCTGCAGGGTCAGCGCCCAGTCCATGGCGTTCTGGATGCGCAGGCTGACCGCTCCGGCGCCGGACCAGTCCCAACTGCCCTGCTTCGGCGTCAGACGCAGGCTCGGTCCCTCCTGAGGATTGAAGGTAACCCGCCGAAGCAGCTCCCCCCCGGTCACGCTCTCCGCGGTCAGCACAGGCAGGTAGGCGCCCTCGCCCTTGACCTGCACCACATCGGTGGGACGCACGAAGTTGAACAGCACCTGCTCGTTGGCCGCCTGTGCAGACATGGGCACCAGGCAGCAGGCGAACAGCAGAGAAACCAGGGGACGAATCATCGAGCTCGCTCTCCAGCGGGACGGGAGGTGGACAACCGGAATCGGCATGAGCCAGCCGCCCCTGCAATGGCTGAAGCGAAGGCAGCGGCTCTGGTCTGGAGCCTATTTCACCATAGTCCGCAGCCATCCGCTGCGCAGATGCACGTTCGTAACAGATTTTCCGACGCACTCCACACCCCTGCGGCGCGGCTCGCTCCGGCCGCCTAGTCGATCTCCCGACGAAACGGCGGCAGCGCATCGAGGATCGCCTTGCCATAGCGCTGGGTCACCACCCGGCGATCGAGCAGGGTGATGGTACCGCGGTCCTCTTCGGTGCGCAGCAGGCGCCCGCAGGCCTGGACCAGGCGCAGCGCGGCGTCCGGCACGGCGATCTCCATGAACGGATTGCCACCGCGCGCCTCAATCCACTCAGCCAGCGCCGCCTCCACCGGATCGTCGGGCACAGCGAAGGGAATCTTGGCGATCACCACGTGCTCGCAGTAGGCGCCGGGCAGGTCGACGCCCTCGGCGAAGCTGGCCAGGCCGAACAGCACGCTGGGCTCGCCGTCGTCGACCCGCGCCTTGTGCCGGTTCAGGGTTTCCTGCTTGGAGAGGTTGCCCTGGATCAGCACGCGCCGGCGCCAGTCGCGCTCGAGGCCGTCGAAGACGTCCTGCATCTGCTTGCGCGAGGAGAACAGCACCAGGGTCCCGCGCGCGCCCGCCACCAGCTGCGGCAACTCGCGGACGATGGCCGCGGTGTGCGCGGCGGCGTCGCGCGGGTCGGCCCGGAGGTCAGGCACCCGCAGCAGGCCCGCCTCGGCATGGGCGAAGGGGCTGGGCACCACCGCGGTGACCGTGCCCTTCGGCAGGCCGGCGCGCAGGCGGAAACGCTCGAAGCTGTTCAGCGCGGTCAGGGTGGCGGAGGTCACCAGGGCGCCATGGGCGACGTTCCACAGGTTACGACGCAGGGTTTCGGCAGCGAGGATCGGACTGGCATCGACCTCGATGTCGTGCAGCGCACCGCTCTCGGCCAGGGTCAACCAGCGCGCCATCGGCGGGCTGTCCTCCGGGTCTTCCGCGGTGAAGGCCATCCACAGCTGCCAGTTGCCCTCGGCCCGCGCCAGCAGGCTGCCGAACAGCGGGTACCACTCCTCCGCCTGGTGGCTGGCCAGGCCCATGCCGGGCTCGCCGTCCATGGCCTCCTTGAGCAGTTCGGTGAGGCGGGTGAAAAGCTCCACCAGCCTGGAAAACCCTTTCTTCAGCTCCAGGCCCTGTTCGCGCAGGTGCTCCGGCACCACCCCGCCAACGAAGCGATGGCGCGGCCTCTCGCGGCCGTCCATGTCTTCGCCGGCGCGAAAGTCGGCGAGCTGCTCGCAGGCGGCGAACATGAACTGCTGCTGGGTGCGCAGCTCGCGGGCCAGCTCCGGCACACCCTCGATCAGCCGGCCCAGCTCGCCGGGCAACGGCTGCTGGGCGAGTAGCCGGGTCAGGTTCTTCTCCACCTGCCCCAGCCAGTCGGCGGTGGAGCGCAGGCGGGTGAAGTGGGCGAAGTGGCCGATGGCCTTGTCTGGCAGGTGGTGGCCCTCGTCGAACACGTAGAGGGTTTCGCGCGGATCGGGCAGCACGGCACCGCCGCCCAGGGCGAGGTCGGCGAGCACCATGTCGTGGTTGGTGACGATCACGTCGACCTTGGTCATGCCCTCGCGCGCCCGGTAGAAGGCGCATTGCTGGAAGTTCGGGCAGTGCCGGCCGGTGCACTGGCTGTGGTCGGTGGTCAGCCGCGACCAGGTGTCGTCCTCGACGGCCTGCGGCCAAGCGTCGCGGTCGCCGTCCCAGCGGTTGCCGGCGAGCTTCTCGATCATCTGGGTGAACAGCTTCTGGCTGGCCTCGTCGACATCGATGCGAAAGCCCTCCTCCTCGAACAACTGAGCGGTGGCGCTCTGCGCCTGCCCTTCCTGCAGCAGCAGGTCGAGCCGGGACAGGCACAGGTAGCGGCCGCGCCCCTTGGCCAGGGCGAAGCTGAAGCTCAGCCCGCTGTTGCGCATCAGGTCGGGCAGATCCTTATTGACGATCTGCTCCTGCAGGGCGACGGTTGCGGTAGCGATCACCAGGCGCTTGCCGGCGGCCTTCGCCACGGGAATCGCCGCCAGGCTGTAGGCCACGGTCTTGCCGGTGCCGGTCCCGGCCTCCACCGCAACCACTGCCGGCTCGCCCGCGCGCCGGCCCTCCCCGTCGGTTTCGATGGCCCCCAGGACCCGGGCCACCTCGGCGATCATCAAGCGCTGGCCGTAGCGTGGCTTGAGCCCCTTGGCTTCGAGAAAGCGGGAGTAGGCACCCTGGATCTGTGACTTGAGTTCGGCGCTGAGCATTCCGCTTCCCGAATCGAAACTGGACAAATTTTCAGTATGCAAATGGGCGGCTATGATAGCGCGGGTTTCGCCGACCACCACCGGAGACTGCCGAATGACACCCTATTCCCTTGCCTATACCCTGCATGTGCTGCCCGCCCTGATCTGGGTCGGCGGCATGTTCTTCGCCTGGATGATCCTGCGCCCCGCCGCGGTCAGCGAGTTGGATGCCCCAGCCCGGCTGAAGCTCTGGCCGGAGGTGTTCCGCCGCTTCTTCCAGTGGGTCTGGGTCGCGGTGGTGCTGCTGCCGATCAGCGGCATCGGCCTGCTGCACATGCGCTTCGCCGGCGTCGAGACGGCGCCCGCCTACGTACACGTCATGATGGGGCTGTACCTGGTCATGCTCGCCCTCTTCCTGCGCGTGCAACTGCTGCAACTGCCTCAGTTGCGCCGGGCCGTGGAGGTTCGCGACTGGACGGCCGGCGGCGCGGCGCTGGGGCGGATTCGCCGGCTGGTGGGGTTCAACCTGCTGATCGGCCTGGCGCTGGTAGCCATCGCCGCCGCACGGCCGGTGTTCTGATAATCCCGGCCGCCCGGAATCAGGCCTGGCCATCCTCCGGCGGAGCGTACAGATGCAGGATGCCGAACAGCAGCACCTGCAGACGGCTCTTCCAGCACGGCGGGGCGGTCCGGGAGCCGCGCCCGGACAACATCAGCGCGAGCAGGTGGGCAAATAGCAGCAGCCCGCCGCAAAGCGGCAGCAGCAGGTCGAAGGGCTTGTTCAAGGGCTGCAGTAGACTGCCGGCAAGCGCCAGCCACAGCGTCAGGATCAGAGCTTTTCCCAGGGTCAACAACCGTTTCATCTCGCTCCCATCATGCGATCTTGGTCCAGGCGAAGCATCCGTCTGACGGCACTGCCCGACGGAATACTTATTGCCTCCATATCCATACAGTCAGCTGCACTCCCGATCGAGGATCTTCGATGATCGACAGCTTTTCTTCCCGCACGCCGCAGCAGGCCCTCGCCGCCCTGCTCGAACGTCATGCCCCCGACCGGCTGCTGCTGGTCGGTGCCGGCGACCTGCCCGCCCTCGTGGCCTTCCGCAGCACGCATCCCGAGGCCCGGGTGACTCACTGCCCGGCCGGACCGCTGCCGCCCGAGGTCGCCGCCCAGCGCTACGAGCTGGCCGTGCTGGTCGACTGCCTGGAACACCTGCCCAAGCGCACCGGCCTGGAGCTGCTCGGCGGCATCCGCAACCTGAATGCCAGTCGCCTCGCCGTACTGGTCGACCTGGCCGCATGCGGCTGGCAGGATACCGACTTCTTCGCCCTGGCGCTGCAGGCCAACGAGCGTTTCCGACGCGACGAACAGATCCTCACCCTGTTCACCTACGACCTCTACGACTACAAGCAGGTACCGGACTGGCTGAACGCCAAGTTCTGGGCCAACCCGGAACTCTTCGGCAAATACTGGTGGTGAACGGATGACGACCCATCCCGCACAAGCCCACAACCTGGGCTGTCCCTGTGGCAGCGGCCGCCGGCTCGACGAATGCTGCGGCCGCTAAGTACCTGAACGTAAATTTTCCCGCATACTAAGCACCTCGCCCCAGCAGCGCCAGGATCCGCCCTTGTGAAGTTCGTATCGCCCCTCTCTGACACTGACCTCCAGGCCTTGATGGAGGCCTACGTCCATGCCGAGAAACCAGCCTTGCGCCGTCGTGCCCATGCCATCGTGCTCAGCCACAAGCGCTACAGCATCAACCAGATCAGCGACATTCTGGCGGTCACGCGCGAGACCGTATCGC
>NZ_FOFJ01000030.1 GCF_900110885.1 Azotobacter beijerinckii
TCGGGGGTTTTTGCTTGGCCGGGCGGAACTCAGGCCTTCATCGGCTCTATTCTTCGCAAGGCTGAACACCCAGCATCAAATGGGTATTTTCAAAAATACTCTAGCAGCCATGCTCGTTTAGAATAGGCAGCCGCTTCATTTGGGCACCTGCCATGCATAATTTGAATCGGTCCCTTGATTTAACGGAGCTCCCTCTGGATGAGCTGGTCGCCTGTCATGAATGCGACCTGCTGATGCTCAAGCCCAAGCTCTCCGCAGGCGAACGTGCCGAATGTCCCCGCTGTGGTTTCGAGCTGTTCAGCGATCGGCCTCATATGCTGGGGCGCAGTCTGGCATTGGTCATCGCTGCCCTGTTGCTCTACGTGCCGGCCAATTTCCTGCCGATCCTGCATCTTCGCCTCCTGGGTCAGACGACCCAGGATACGGTCTGGAGCGCGGTTGCCGCTCTTTATTACAGCGATCTACAGGGTATTGCGGTGGTCGTCTTCCTCTGCAGTATGGGTATTCCGCTGCTCAAGCTGCTCTGCCAGCTGGTTGTCCTGTTGAGCATCCGCTGGGATATCGGCCGCGCTTATGGCCTATTGCTATACCGTGCCTACCACCATCTGCGGGAGTGGGGCATGCTGGAGGTCTATTTGATGGGGATCCTGGTTTCGATCGTCAAGCTGGTTTCCCTGGCCGATCTGGCGCTGGGAGTAGGGCTGGCCTGCTTCATTGGCCTGCTTCTGGTACAGCTCTGGCTCGAGGTCATCATGTCGCCGCACCAGATCTGGGAAGCCTTGTCCCGGGGGAGGGGCCATGCGAGCCATTGATGCGGGAATCCTTATTTGCCCGGAATGCCATCAATTGAACCGGCAGGAGAAGGGCCACGACGGACAACGATGCGTGCGCTGTGGGGCGCGCGTGCATGCTCGCCACCCGGACAGCCTGGGGCGGACTTGGGCATTGCTGCTTACCGCCGCCATCTTGTACATCCCAGCCAATCTGCTGCCCATCATGACTGTCAGCTCCCTGGGCAAGGGGGAGCCTGACACCATCATGTCCGGCGTGATTACCCTGGTGCACATGGGGTCCCTGCCCGTCGCGCTGGTGGTGTTCGTGGCAAGCATTCTGGTGCCGACCTTCAAGCTGGTCGGCCTCGCCCTGCTGCTGATTTCCGTGCAGCGTCATCAGCCACTCTCCGCCCGCCAGCGGATCATCATGTTCCGTTTCATCGAATGGATCGGCCGCTGGTCGATGCTGGACATCTTCGTCATCGCCATCCTGGTGGCCGTGGTCAATTTCGGCACCCTCGCCAGGGTCGAGCCGAACTTGGGGGCCGTGGCCTTCGCCACCGTGGTGATTCTGACCATGCTGGCGGCCGTTACCTTCGATCCACGCCTGATTTGGGACAATACGGAGTCCGACGATGACCATGAATGACCTGCCCGAGGCCAGAACCCGTCCGGCTTCCACCTGGTCGGCGATCTGGGTGTTGCCGCTGATCGCCCTGCTGATCGGTGCCTGGCTGGCCTGGCGTACCTACAGCCAGGCCGGCATCGAGGTCCAGGTACGCTTCACCAGTGGCGAGGGCATCCAGGTCAACAAGACCGAGGTGATCTACAAGGGGATGCCGGTCGGCAAGGTCGTGGAACTCACCCTGGATGACGAAGGTTCGAACAAGGGGGTGATCGCCACCCTGGAAATGAACAAGGAGGTCGAGTCCTATCTGCGCAGCAATACGCGCTTCTGGCTGGTCACACCGCGGGTCACCTTGGCCGGCATTACCGGTCTGGAAACCCTGGTGTCGGGCAACTACATCGCCGTCAGTCCTGGGGATGGCGAGCCGAGCAAGAAGTTCACCGCCTTGTCCGAAGAGCCGCCGCTGCCGGATAGCACGCCGGGCTTGCATGTCACCCTGAAGGCCGAGCGGCTGGGCTCGCTGAACCGCGACAGCCCGGTGTTCTACAAGCAGATCCAGGTCGGTCGGGTGAAAAGCTACCAGTTGGCCCAGGACCTGAGTACGGTGGAGATCAAGATCTTCGTCGAGCCGGCCTATGCCCATCTGGTGCGCAAGCACACACGTTTCTGGAACGCCAGCGGCATCACGATCGATGCCGGGCTCGGCGGCGTCAAGTTCCGCACCGAGTCCCTGGCCAGCATCGTGGCCGGGGGCATTGCCTTTGCCACGCCGGAGAATCGCCAGGACAGCCCGCCCACCGATCCGCGCTTGCCGTTTCGCCTCTATGACAGCTTCGACGCCGCCCAGACCGGTATCAAGGTGGTGGTCGAGCTGAGCGATTTCGAGGGGCTGCAGGCCGGGCGTACTCCGGTGATGTACAAGGGAATCCAGGTCGGCATCCTGAAGACGCTGAAGATCGAGCCCGGCCTTTCCAGCGCCAGGGCCGAGCTGGTCATGGACCCCCTGGCCGAGGACTTCCTGGTCGAGGGAACCAACTTCTGGCTGGTCAAGCCCTCGATTTCCCTGGGCGGCGTCACCGGCCTCGAGGCGCTGGTGAAGGGCAACTACATCGGCATGCGCCCGGGCGAGAAGGGCGCCGCGTCCCAGCGCGAATTCGTCGCCCGGCCCAAGGCGCCGCCGATGGATCTCGGTGCACCCGGTCTGCATCTGGTGCTGAGCAGCGACACCCTGGGCTCGCTGGATGTCGGCAGCCCGGTGCTCTACCGGCAGATGAAGGTCGGCTCGGTGCAAAGCTTCCGGCTGTCCCGCAACCGCCGCCGCGTACTGCTGGGCGTGCACATCGAGCCGGAATACGCCAGCCTGGTGAACGGCTCGACGCGCTTCTGGAACGCCAGCGGCATCACCCTGAGCGGCGGCCTGTCCGGGATCGAGGTGAAGAGCGAGTCTCTGCAGAGCCTGCTGGCCGGCGGCATCGCCTTCGAAACGCCGGATCCCGAGGCGCCCGCCAGCAGCCGGCGGATTCCGCGCTATGCGCTGCATGCCGACCGCGAGAGCGCCCTGCAGACGGGGCTGGAGCTGCAGATCCGCGTGGACAGTGGCGACGGGCTGAAGGCCGGTACGCCGATCCGCTACAAGGGGCTGGAAGTCGGCAAGGTGGAGCGGGTCGAGTTGAGCGAGGACCTGCAAGCGGTGCTGCTCGCCGCCCGGATCACCCAGGCCGGCGAGCGCATCGCCCGCGCCGGCAGCCTGTTCTGGGTGGTCAGGCCCGAACTGGGGCTGATGCGCACGGCCAACCTGGACACCCTGGTTAGCGGTCCCTACCTCGAGGTGCGTCCGGATCCGGGCAGCTCTCCCCGGCAGACCCGTTTCGTCGCCGCACCCCAGGCGCCGACCGCCTCCACCAAGGAGGCCGGACTCAACCTGGTGCTCAGCACGCCGCGGCGTGGCTCGCTCAAGGCCGGCGTGCCGGTCACCTACCGGGAGGTGACGGTGGGCAAGGTCACCGGATTCGAACTGGGCCCAAACGCCGACCGGGTACTGGTCAGCATCCTCATCGAGCCGCGCTACGCGCCGCTGGTACGCAGCGGCAGCCGCTTCTGGAACAGCAGCGGTTTCGGCTTCGACTTCGGCCTGCTCAAGGGCGCGCAGCTGCGTACCGAGTCGCTGGAAACCCTGCTCGAGGGCGGCATCGCCTTCGCCACTCCGGAGGGCGAGCAGATGGGCCGGCCGGCTACTCCGGGGCAGACCTTCCCGCTGTTCGGTGAAGCGAATGACGAGTGGCTGCAGTGGGCGCCGAAGATCGTTCTGGAGAAGGAGCAGAAGTAAAGCCGGAGGCTGGGGCGCGTCGCGCCGCGGGAGGACGAAGGGCCGGCCTGCGGCTTTCCGCCTGCCGCGTTTCCGGCCACAATTCGGTTATCGGCTTGCCCTCCTGCAAGCGTCGAACAAGCCCGAGCCCCGCCGACTGCGCGGCGGGGCCGTAAGGAGCCCGCGAATGAGCAGCAAAGACCGCGTCATCATCTTCGACACCACCCTGCGCGACGGCGAGCAGAGCCCCGGCGCGTCCATGACCAAGGACGAGAAGCTGCGCATCGCCAAGGCGCTGGAGCGGCTCAAGGTGGACGTGATCGAGGCCGGCTTCGCCATTGCCAGTCCGGGCGACTTCGAGGCGGTCAAGGCGATCGCCGAAAGCATCAAAGACAGCACCGTGTGCAGCCTGGCGCGCGCCGTCGATGCGGACATCGAGCGCGCCGCCGAGGCGCTGAGGAATGCCAACTCGGGGCGTATCCACACCTTCATCGCCACCAGTCCGATTCACATGCAGTACAAGCTGCGCATGCAGCCCGACCAGGTGGTCGAGCAGGCCGTGCGGGCGGTGAAGAAGGCCCGCAGTCTGTGTGCCGACGTGGAGTTCTCCTGCGAGGACGCCGGCCGTTCGGAAATCGACTTCCTCTGCCGGATCATCGAGGCGGCCATCGATGCCGGCGCGCGCACCATCAACATCCCGGATACCGTCGGCTACGCCATTCCGCACCAGTACGGCGAAACGATCGGCCAACTGCTCGCGCGCATCCCCAACGCCGACCGGGCGGTGTTCTCGGTGCACTGCCACAACGACCTCGGCCTGGCCGTGGCCAACTCGCTGGCCGCGGTGGCGGCCGGGGCGCGCCAGGTGGAGTGCACCATCAACGGCCTCGGCGAGCGTGCCGGCAACGCCGCGCTGGAAGAGATCGTCATGGCGATCAAGACCCGCCACGATCTGCTCGGCGTCTACACCAACATCGATACCCCGCACATCCTCGCCGCTTCGCGGCTGGTCTCGGGGATCACCGGCTTCCCGGTGCAGCCGAACAAGGCCATCGTCGGCGCCAACGCCTTCGCCCACGAGTCGGGCATCCACCAGGACGGCGTGCTCAAGCATCGCGAGACCTACGAGATCATGTCGGCGCAGTCGGTCGGCTGGCATACCAACCGGATGGTGCTGGGCAAGCACTCCGGGCGCAACGCCTTCCGCACCCGCCTGGAGGAGCTGGGCATCCAGCTCGCCGACGACACCGAACTGAACGCGGCCTTCGCCCGTTTCAAGGCGCTGGCCGACAAGAAGCACGAGATCTTCGACGAGGACCTGCAGGCGCTGGTTTCCGAGACCCAGGACGAGGAAGCCCCGGAGCACTACCGCTTGCACTCCCTGGAAGTCGTCTCGAAGAGCGGCACGGTGCCGCGGGCACGCCTGATGCTCACCGTCGCCGGCCACGAACAGGAGGCGACGGCCGAGGGCGCGGGTCCGGTGGACGCGATCTTCAAGGCTATCGAGTCGGTCGCCGCTTCCCAGGCCAGCCTGCAGCTCTATTCGGTCAACGCCATCACCGAGGGCACCGACTCCCAGGGCGAAGTCACGGTGCGCCTGGAAAAGAGTGGGCGCATCGTCAACGGCAATGGCGCTGACATCGACATCCTGGTGGCCTCGGCCAAGGCCTACATCAATGCGCTGAACCTGATGCGTGCCGGTGTGCCCAAGGCCCATCCGCAGGCGGCCGACGTTTGATCGACGAGGCCCGTCGCCGCGCCTATCTCGGCGCCATGCAGGTGGTCAGCTGGTTGCCGCGGGTGGCGTTGCCGTTCGCCGCCCCGTCGCGGCCGGAGCTGCTCGAACCGCTCGAGCCACCGGCAGCGCCGGCTGTGCCGGTCCTTCGCCCGGATGCAGAACTCAAGGTCGTGCCCGAGGTTCCGCCGCGTCAGCGGCCGGTGGAGCGGCCGAAGATCGAGGTGCCGCGCCCCGCCGCGAGGATCGAGGTGCCTGCCGTGGCTGCCAGCGAGGGCGCAGTCGAACCCGCCACGCCCAAGGCCGTGCCGTTACCGCCGCCGCGCTTCGCCCTGCAGTTGCTGCGCGCCGGCTGCTGCGCACTGCTGGTCGAGCTGCCCACCGGCGACTCCTTCCAGAGCCGCGACCCGGTCTATCTGTTGCTCAAGGACCTGCTGCGCGCCGCCGGCCTGCCCGACAGCCCGCGCCCGCTCGGCGAGCCGGTGCGCTGGCCACTGCTCAGGAGCGGCAATCTGGACCAGGGGCCGCAGGCGGCGCGGGAGTACGTGCAGACCTTTGTCGCGGCGCGGCTGGAGGAGGAGGCGTGCGCCTGCCTGTGGTTGGTCGGCCTGCCGGCGCTGCGCTTCGCCGGCGCGGTCGAGGCCGAGGCCTACCACCGCGAACTGCGGATCGAAGGCCTGCCGCCGCTCTGGGCGTTGCCCGGACTGGAAACGCTGATGGAGGAACCGGCCTGCAAGGCCGAGCTATGGCGCACCATGCGCCGGGTACGTATGCGCTGGATATCCGTGAATGAATGATGCGATTAGCTTCCGCCCGATGACCGAGGCGGATCTGGAGGCGGTGCTGAAGGTCGAATATGCGGCCTTCAGCCATCCCTGGACCCGCGGCACGTTTCAGGACGCCCTGAAGTCCTACGAATGCTGGCTGATGTTCGAGGGCGGCCAGCAGGTCGGTCACGGCGTGATCCAGGTGATTCTCGACGAGGCTCATCTCCTGAACATCACCGTCAAGCCGCAAAGCCAGGGGCGCGGGCTCGGCCAGCGGCTGCTCGAGCACCTGATGGTGCGGGCGCGGGCGCGCCGGGCCGCGGAGTGCTTCCTCGAGGTGCGCGCCGGCAATGGCAGCGCCTACCGGCTCTACGAGCGCTATGGTTTCAATGAGGTCGGCCGGCGCCGCGACTACTACCCGGCTGCCGGCGGGCGTGAGGACGCCCTGGTGATGGTCTGTACCCTGCTGGATTGATCCGGCAGGGGGCCTCGCCGGGGCATTGGCGACAATCGGGTGCGGCCGGCCGGGGATGGCCGGTCCAGGCATGGCAGGGAGCGAAACGACAATGGGCGACCTTGATCGGCTGTTCGAAAACAATGTGCGCTGGGCGGAGTCCATCAAGGAGAGGGATCCGCACTTCTTCGAGACGCTCGCCCGGCAGCAGGTGCCGAAATACCTGTGGATCGGCTGTTCCGACGCGCGGGTGCCGGCCAACGAGATCGTCGGCCTGCTGCCGGGCGAACTGTTCGTCCATCGCAACGTCGCCAACGTGGTGCTGCATACCGACCTCAACTGCCTGTCGGTCATCCAGTACGCGGTCGATGTGCTCAAGGTCAGGCACGTCCTGGTCAGCGGCCACTATGGCTGCGGCGGCGTGCGAGCCTCGATGCAGGATGCCCAGTTGGGCCTGATCGACGGCTGGCTCCGTTCGATCCGCGACCTCTGTTACGAGCACCGCAGCCACCTGGCCGGCCTGGCCGACGAGGAGGCCAGGGTGGATCGGCTCTGCGAGCTGAACGTGATCCAGCAGGTGGCCAACGTCTGCCATACGTCCATCGTGCAGAACGCCTGGCATCGCGGCCAGCCGCTATCCGTGCATGGCTGCATCTACGGGCTCAAGGATGGCCGCTGGAAGAATCTCGGCGTCACCGTCGGCAGCCTGGAGCAGATCCCCGAGCAGTACCGCCTGCGCCCTCCCGGCCAGTGACGGTCGGTGCCCGGAAAGCCGTCCTCAGCGCAGGAACACCTGCAGGTTGGCCATCTCCGGCAATACCAGCGACAGGCCGTACCAGGTCAGCCCCAGCGCCAGGCCGCCGAGCCAGACGCCGAGGGCGATCTGCAGGACCAGGCGGCTGCTCGCTCGTTCTCGCGGTTCGACCTGACGGGGCTGGCGGATCTCCGCAGCGAAATCCTCCAGGTCGTCCTCGCGGGCGCTGAAGCTTTCCAGTCTGTTTCGCTTGTTCATCGGCTCACCTCTGGACGCCCTTGTCGATAACGCTTGCGGCGCTGGACGTCTGGGCATCGTGCAAACGAAAAAAGGGGCCTTTCGTCAGACAGGCCCCTTTGTTTGACACCGTCATTTGAACTGAAAGACGCCCTCTTCGATTCGAGCGGCTTTCAGCGTTTCCGGAGTGCCGAGCATACACTGTGCCGGCTTTTTCGAGCACTCACGGGATCAGCGAGCCTTTACCGACTCATGAAGGGTACCGAGCACCGAGCGCAGCTCCGTAACATCGATCTGACCGGGGGCGGAAGCCTGGCCGATCATGCCGAACGTCATGGCTTGACCGAACACCTCGCCGGACAGGCGGGACACCGCACCGGCTCCGCCCATCGACATCGTCAGCAAGGGACGGTCGGTATAGCGGCTACGCATCTGCCACGTGGCGTCCAGCAGCCTCAACACGTCATCGGCGTCATGGGGCATGACCGCGATTTTGAGGACGTCCGCCCCCAAATCCTGCTGGCGACGCAGGCGGGCAATGATTTCCTCGGTCGCCGGCGTTTTCTCGAAGTCGTGGTTGGACATCACCACGGCGACGCCGGCCTGGTGGGCTTCGGCGACGATCTGCCGGACCACCCGCTCGTCACGGAACATTTCCAGGTCGAGCATGTCGGCGAAGCCCGCCTTGAGCAGGGTCGAGTACAGCTTTCCATACGCCTCGTCAGTAATGGCGGTGGCGCCGCCCTCGGCCTTGGTGCGGAAAGTGAGGATCATGGGCTTGCCATTGAGCGCCTTGGCCACTTGCGGGCCAAGGTTGGCAAGCGCTTCGCCGTCGAGTGCGATATCCAGATAGTCGATGCGGAACTCGGCAATATCCACGTCCTTGTTGCTGCCGATACGCTCGGCCTGCGCGAGCAGCGTGGCCGCCGTCTTGGCCGTGGTCGGCACGATGGTTTTGGGGGACCCCTCGCCGATGACGACATTCTTGAGGACGATGCGGCGTACCGGCTCGAGGGCGGAAGCCGATTCGGCCTGCTGGACCGTTGCCGTAGGTACGGTTCCGGCCCTCGAGGCCTGGCTGACGATCAGGGCGCTACTCAGCTCGGAAGTGGCCCCGTCCGGGGTGGTGGCCGTCGCGGTGAAGGATTGCAGCGAGGGATCGGTGACCGGGAAGGTGAAGCGGGCCAGGCCCTGGGCATCGGTCGGCACGTACAGTTCGCCCAGGTATTCCTCGGCTTCGCTGCCACTGGCCGCGCGGTTGCCGAATACTTCCAGGCGGTAGTTGCCGTTCGGCTCGCCGCGCAGCTCTCCTGCGAGTTGGCGCCGGCCTTCCTGGGTCTCGATACCGGTCAGCAGCGGCGGTTGCTGGTTGCGGTTGGGCATCGACTGGCAGTCGTCGACGACTGCCCCCGGAGCGCAGATTTTGTGGCGCTTGCCCGGATTGGGGTTGTCGCCTTTGCCGCGCGAGCCAACGAAATCGGCATGCTCCAGCGCCGGTACGCCGAAGACGATGGCACCGGTTCGCTGCCCCTCCACGCAGGAGCCGCCGGCCTCGCAGCGGCGGATATCCCGGCTGTTGTTCCAGATGCGGTTGGCGCTCAGGCGGGTGGCGGTGAGCGCGGCCTCGGGCCGCAGGGCAATACCGATACGGTTGCCGTGGATCAGGTTGCCGTCGGCGATATTGCTTTCGCCGCTCAGGTTGAGACCGATGGAGTTGCCGGTGAACTCATTGGCACCGAGATAATTGCGCTTGCCCCAGTTGATCTGCAGGCCGTCGGAATAGTTCTCGAAGCGGTTGCGCACCACCGTGTTGTCGTTGCCCCAGAGGATCTCGATGCCCTGGGAGGGTTCGGGGTTGAGCGGCGTGGAGAGGAACAGGTTGTCGGCGATCAGGTTGAAGGCGGCTCCGCGGGTCAGCTCCAGGCCGTCGCCGTTGTCGATCAGCTGGTTGCGCAGCACCTTGTTGTTATTGGTGGTGGTCGAGGTGGGGTTGCCCTGGCCGTCGTCGCCGGTGAGCATGATGCCGGCGCCGCCCTTGTTGGCGACGATGCGGTTGTCGCGGATCAGGTTGTTGCTGGCCCGGTTGATCAGGATGCCGATGCAGAAGTTGCGCACCTCCAGGCCGCTGATGTACACCGAATGGGTATCCCGCAGGATCAGGCCGGGCTGCGTGGTGGTGCGCACGTTGGTGCCGAATTCGCCCGGATTGGCGCCCGGACAGGCCAGGGCGCCATCTCCCTTGACGTAGTCGGAGCCGTCGATGGCGATGTACTCGCCGGTCCGCTGCCAGAGGCTGCCTTCCAGCACGACCGGCCCCAGGAGCGGCGGCAGCGGCGAGGCGGGCTTGATCACGTAGGGCGCCTCGCCCACGGCCTGGATCTCGATGCGATAGTGGCCGGGCTTCTCGTTATTGCGCTCGATCGCCCAGCGCAGGGTGCCCTCGCTGCCATCGTCGGTGTATTTGTCGACCCGCAGGACTTCGGGCTGCTCCGGTATCGCCGGCTGCGCATTGGCCAGCGTCGGCAGCGCCACCAGCAGGGTGACGAGTATAAAACGAGGGTTTCGCATGCTAGGACCTCTGATCCCCAATTGTTTTTAATGACGTGTCGCCGGCAGAGCCTGGAAGGCTCGGCGGGCTGGGGATGATATGAAGCCGGAGCGGGTCGATCTATGGACGAAAATAATGAGCGTTCGTATATAGAACGCTCATTGCATCGTGCCTTGCACAGAGCCCTGCAGGGGGAAAGCGGTTTCGGGCCCAGGGCCATCGCGCCATGGAACGTCCGAGCCAAGCAGGCAGCCGTTTCGCCATGGCGGCGTGGAGGCGTCGATTTACCGTCCCAGCCGGTGCAACTCCTCCGACTCGACGACGCGCACCCCGTTGTCCTCCTCCAGGGCCAGGCGCCACAGGGCACGGGCCAGGGCGCAGGGGTCGATGGCGCGGTAGTGGCCCGGGGTCAGGCGCAGCAGCGGGTCGGTCAACTGGTCGAGCAGGCGCAGTTCGCTGCGCGGGCCGAGCAGCTGGGTCGGCCGGACGAGGGTCAGCTGCGGCCAGTTCTGAGCCTTGAGGCCTTCCTCCATCTCCCCCTTGACCCGGCAGTAGACGCGCGGCGACTGCGGGTCGGCGCACTGGGCGCTGACCACCAGCAGATGGCGGGCGCCCAGCTCGCGGGCGCGCAGGCCGAAGGCTATCACCAGGTCGTGGTCGATGGCGCGGAAGGCTTCCTGGGTGCCGGCCTGCTCGGCGGTGCTGCCGAGGCAGCAGAAGGCGGTGTCGACCGGCCCGGTCAGGCGCGGCAGCAGCTCCGCCAGGCGGCCCTGGGGATTTTCCAGGCGCGGGTGTTCGGCCAGCGCCTGGCGGGCGGGCGCCAGCACCCGGGCGATGGTCGGTTCGGTGAGCAGGCGGTCGAGCAGGTGCCCCCCAGCCAGGCCGGTGGCGCCGGCGAGCAGGATGTGCTGAGGCGTCAGGTACATGGGGAAGTCCTCGCGCAAGGTGGATGATCGGGCGGCTGGCGGACATGCGCTCCGTGCATCGGCCAACACTGCCGTTTCGCTTGTCGTTATGGGTTGTAGTGTGGCCTAAAGCCCTGGTCACTGCCCGGCGGCCTCCCGCCGGAGGGAGCGGGCAGACTTTTGCGCTTTATGGCGAGCCGCCCTGCCTGCCTATAATGGGCCCTTTCCCGTCCGCCTGTCTCGAGGCCGCCCGGTGGCGTCGGGATTTTTCGGGCGGCGGTTCGACCTCGGAGGTTCATATGTTGTTGCGAGGCCTCACCTGGCTGGTGTTGTTCCAATTGCTCGGCACGACCATCCAGGCGCTCTGCCTGCCCATGCTGCCGGGGCCGATCATCGGCCTGCTGCTGCTGTTCGTCTATCTGGTCTGGCGCGGCGAAGTGAGCGCGCCGGTACAGGAGGCGGCCGGCAGCCTGCTGCGCTATCTGCCGCTGATGCTGGTGCCGCCGGCGGTGGGGGTGATGGCTTATGCCGATCTGATCGCCGCCAACTTCTGGTCCATCGCCGGTGCGCTGTTGCTGTCCTTGCTGGTGTCGCTGGCCTTCGCCGGCTGGCTGATGCAGCGGCTGATCGAGCGCCAGGCGAATGGGGGAAAGGGGGCATGAGTCTCGACTGGCAGGGCGCCTGGCAGGCGCTGGTGCAGCATCCGTTATTCGCCTTCGGCATCACCCTGGGCGCCTACCAGCTGGCGGTGGCCGCCTACGAGAGGACCCGTTGGGTATTCCTGCAGCCGGTGCTGGTGTCGATGCTGCTGGTGATCGGCGTGCTGCTGTTCTGCGGGGTGGATTACGCCGCCTACCGCGAGGGCGCGCAGATTCTCACCGTGTTCCTCGGCCCGGCCACGGTGGCGCTGGCCGTGCCGCTGTTTCTCAACCTGAAGCGGATTCGCCTGCTGTTCTGGCCGGTGGTGACGACCCTGCTGGTCGGCGGCGTTTTCACCACCCTGCTGGGGGTGGGGCTGGCCTGGCTGTTCGGCACCGAGCGACTGATGCTGATGACCCTGGCGCCGAAGTCGGTCACTTCGCCGATCGCCATGCTGGTGTCCGAGCAGATCGGCGGGATGGCCGGTCTGGCCGCGGTGTTCGTGCTCGTCACCGGCATCCTCGGCGCGGTGTTCGGCCCCGCGCTGCTGCGGCGCTGCGGGGTTCGCCATCCGGCTGCACTGGGCATGGCCCTGGGCCTGACCTCCCATGCGGTGGGGACCTCGCGGGCGCTGCAGGAGGGCGAGGAGTGCGGCGCCTTCGCCGCCCTGGGGATGAGTCTGATGGGGGTGTTCACCGCGGTCCTGCTGCCCTTGAGCGTGGCGATGGTCGTTTGAGGAGGCGCGATGGACTTTCCGTTGTTTCCCCTGAATACCGTGCTGTTTCCCGGTTGTCGGCTGGATCTGTCGATCTTCGAGGCACGCTATCTGGACATGCTCAGCCGTTGTCTGCGCCGCGGCACGGGCTTCGGCGTGGTGTGCATCCTCGAGGGCGAGGAGGTTGGCGAGGCGGCCAGCCGCTTCGCCGCGCTCGGCTGTGAGGCGCTGATCTGCGACTGGCAGCAGCGCCCCGACGGAGTGTTGGAGATCCGCGTGGAAGGCGCGCGGCGCTTCCGGGTCGGGCGCACCGAGGTGCGGCGCGACCAACTGACGGTCGCCGAGGTGGACTGGCTGCATGAGGTCCAGGCGGCACCGCTGGCCGCCGAACACGCCGACCTGGCCGCCCTGTTGACGTCGCTGGCGGAACATCCGCTGGTCGGGGCGCTGGGGATGGGCGGCACGGTGGCGGATCAGCAGGCGCTGGCCAACCAACTGAGTTACCTGCTGCCGCTCGATCCGGAGGAGAAGCTCAAGCTTTTGGCGATGGGCGAGCCGGCGCGCCGCCTGGAATACATCCGGGCCCTGCTGGAGCGCCTGCAGGGCGGTGCGCCGGGCTGATCCGTCCGGCTCACCGGTAGCGGTACAGCACCAGGGCGTCCGGCAGCGTCCAACTGGCGATGGCGGCGAGCAGCGCCAGGCACAGCGGCAGGATCAGCCACCAGGTCCGCGGATTCAGGGGCTCCAGGGGCTGGCGATGCTGCACCAGGGTCAGGCTGGCGGCGCAGAGGCCGCCGGCGAGCAGGGCGCCGGCGATGATGTCGGTAGACCAGTGAACCCCCAGGTAGACCCGCGACAGGGCGATGGTCAGTGCCGGCAGGCCGGCCAGCAGCAGCCAGGTCAGGCGCATCCGCGGCGGCTGGCCGCATCCGGCGAGAACCCCCAGCACCAGGAAGAAGGCGAAGGCCGACGAGCTGTGCCCGCTCGGCAGGCTGTAGCTCCGCAGCGGCTCGAGCAGGACCTCCGGGCGGCTGCGCGCGAACAGTGCCTTCAGGGTGCTGTTGCTCAGCGCCGTGCCGAACAGGGTCAGGACGGCGAACAGTGCCGCCCGGCGTTGTCGAGCGGCGAGCAGCAGCAGGCCGAGCAGCGCGCCGGCACACAGCAGGTTTCGGGTGTCGCCCAGGCTGGTGATCAGCACCATCAGCCAGTCCAGGCTGGCGTGGCGCTGTGTCTGGAACAGCGCCAGCAGGCCCAGGTCGAGTTCGTGCAGCCGGCTCCAGCCCAGCAGCAGGGCGCCGAGCGAGGCCAGGCAGAGCCCGGCGGCCAGCGCGGTGGTCCAGCGTTGGCGGCGCAGGCTGGCCTGGGCGATCAGCCCGAGGACCACCGCGAGCACCGCCAGCACTACGCCGGCCTCGCTCCAGAAGCCTTTCGGCAGCGGCAGGCGCAGGGCGGCGCCGGTGGCCCAGCCGGGCAGCAGATAGGCCGTCGCCCAGCCGGCGGCGGACAGCAGGCAGACCAGGATGAAGCGCAGCAGCGGCATGTCGAGCATCCCGGCGATCATCGGCAGCATCGGCCGCAGCGGACCGATGTAGCGGCCGACCAACAGGCTGGCGATACCGTAGCGCTGGAAGTACACCTCGGCGCCGATCAGCCATTCCGGGTGGTGGCGCAACACCGGCAGGCGCCGGATGCCCTGATGGAAATGCCGGCCCAGGGTGTAGGACAGCGCATCGCCGAGCAGGCCGCCGACATAGCCCAGCAGCAGGGTTTGGCCGAGGGAGAGGACGCCGCTGCCGGCCATGGCGGCGAGCGCGAACATCAGCACGCCGCCGGGAAGGATGACGCCGAGCACCGCCAGGCACTCGATGCAGGCGGTCAGGAAAATGGCCAGTCCCAGCCCTTCGGGGTGGGCGGTCAGCCAGCCGGTCAGGCTGTCGAGCCATGCGCTCATCGGGCGGCGCTCCTTGTCGTGAGCCGGTGAAGGGTGGGGCATGCCGCCCGACGGCGCATGATAGCAGCCGGCAGCGGCCGGGGGAGCCCGCTCCGCAACCATCTGCCCGAGCACGCTGGGCGCAGGGCGGCGGTATCGCTATAATCAGCCGCTTTCCCCGACTGCCAGACCCGAGACCATGACCGAGTCCGTGCTCGATTACATGACCCGCCTGGGCCGCGCAGCCCGCGAAGCCTCGCGGGTCCTCGCGCGCACCAGCACCGCGCAGAAGAACCGCGCCCTGGAAGCTGCCGCCGCCGCTCTCGACGCTGCCCGCGAGGCGCTCGCCGCGGCCAACGCGCAGGATCTGGCCGCCGGCCGCGCCGGCGGCCTGGACGAGGCGATGCTCGACCGTCTGGCGCTGACCCCGGCGCGCATCGACGAGATGATCGAGGGACTGCGCCAGGTCGCCCGGCTGCCCGACCCGATCGGCGAGATCCGCGACATGCGCTACATGCCCTCGGGCATCCAGGTCGGCAAGATGCGCGTGCCGCTGGGGGTGATCGGCATCGTCTACGAGTCGCGTCCCAACGTGACCATCGACGCCGCCAGCCTGTGCCTGAAGTCCGGCAACGCCACCATCCTGCGCGGCGGTTCCGAGGCGATCCACTCCAACCAGGCGATCGCCCGCTGCATCCAGCTCGGCCTGGCCGAGGCCGGCCTGCCGGCGGCCGCCGTGCAGGTGGTGGAAACCACCGACCGCGCCGCGGTGGGTGCGCTGATCGCCATGCCGGAGTTCGTCGACGTGATCGTCCCGCGCGGCGGCAAGAGCCTGATCGAGCGCATCAGCCGCGAGGCGAAGGTGCCGGTGATCAAGCACCTGGACGGCATCTGCCACGTCTACATCGACCATGCCGCCGACCTCGACAAGGCCGTGCGCGTCGCCGACAACGCCAAGACCCAGCGCTTCGCGCCCTGCAACACCATGGAAACCCTGCTGGTGCATGCCGCCATCGCTGCCCGCGCGCTGCCGCCGCTCGGCGAGATCTACCGGGCCAAGGGCGTCGAGCTGCGCGCCTGCCCGCGCAGCCGCGAGCTGCTCGGCCCAGGCACTCTGGCGGCGAGCGAGGCCGACTGGTCCACCGAGTACAACGCACCGATCCTCTCGGTGCGGGTGGTGGACTCTCTGGACGAGGCCATTGCCCACATCAACCGCTATGGCTCGCACCACACCGATGCCATCGTCACCGAGAGCTTCACCGATGCGCGGCGCTTCCTCGCCGAGGTGGATTCCAGCTCGGTGATGGTCAACGCCTCGACGCGCTTCGCCGACGGTTTCGAGTACGGCCTGGGCGCGGAGATCGGCATCTCCACCGACAAGCTGCACGCCCGCGGCCCGGTCGGTCTGGAAGGACTGACCAGCGAGAAGTACGTCGTGTTCGGCGACGGCCATGTGCGCGGCTGATGGCGAAAAAGATCGGAATTCTCGGCGGTACCTTCGACCCCATCCATATCGGCCATCTGCGCGGCGCCCTCGAAGTGGCCGAGCAGTTCGGCCTCGATGAGCTGCGGCTGATCCCCTGCGCGCGCCCGCCCCACCGGCAGTCGCCGCAGGTGTCGGCGGCCGATCGCCTGGCGATGGTCCGCTGCGCGGTCGACGGCGTGCCGCCGCTGACCGTGGATGATCGCGAACTGCGGCGCGAGCGGCCGTCCTACACCATCGACACCCTGGAGTCCCTGCGCGGCGAACTGGCCGCGGACGACCAACTGTTCCTCCTGCTCGGCTGGGACGCCTTCTGCGGCCTGCCGAGCTGGCACCGCTGGCAGGATCTGCTCGACCACTGCCACATTCTGGTCCTGCAGCGCCCGGATGCCGCCAGCGAGCCGCCGGAAGCCCTGCGCAACCTGCTGGCGGCGCGCAGCGGCGGCGATCCCCAGGCCCTTGCCGGGCCGGGCGGGCACATCGCCTTCGTCTGGCAGACGCCGCTGGAGGTGTCCGCCACCCAGATCCGCGAACGCCTGGCCAGCGGCCGCTCGGTGCGCTTCCTGGTGCCCGATGCGGTGCTGGCCTATATCCATGCGCACGGGTTGTACCCGGCGTCGAACTGAACATCACACACGAGTCGTCCATGCAAAACGAACAACTGGTCCAGCTGGCGGTCGACGCCCTGGAAGATCTCAAGGCCAAGGACATCACCGTCATCGATGTGCGCGGCAAGACCAGCGTCACCGACTTCATGGTGATCGCCAGCGGCACCTCCAGCCGCCATGTGAAATCCCTCGTCGACAACGTCCTGGAGAAGGTCAAGGAGCAGGGCGTGCGCCCGCTGGGCAGCGAGGGCCTGGAGGGCGGCGAGTGGGCCCTGCTCGACTTGGGCGATGTGGTGGTCCACGTGATGCAGGTCGCCACCCGCCAGTTCTACGACCTCGAGCGTCTCTGGCAGGGCGCGGAGCAGAGCCGCGCCCAGCACGGCGAGGAATGAAGCCGCCGTGCGTCTGCGCCTGATCGCCGTGGGCTCGCGGATGCCGCGCTGGGTGGAGGAGGGCTGGCACGAGTATGCCAAGCGCCTGCCGCCCGAGCTGGCCCTCGAGCTGGTGGAAATCCCCCTGCACACCCGGGGCAAGAATGCCGACCTGGCCCGCCTGATCCGCCAGGAGGGCGAGGCCATGCTGGGCAAGGTGCTGGCGGGCGAGCGCATCGTCACCCTGGAGGTGACCGGCAAGTCCTGGAGCACCGAGCAGCTGGCCACCGAGCTGGAGCGCTGGCGTCTCGACGCGCGCACCGTCAACCTCATGGTCGGCGGCCCGGAGGGCTTGGCGCCGGAGGTCTGCGCGCGCAGCGAGCAGCGCTGGTCGTTGTCGCCGCTGACCCTGCCGCATCCGTTGGTCCGCATCCTCATCGGCGAGCAGATCTATCGTGCCTGGACCTTGTTGTCCGGGCATCCGTATCACAAGTGACCGCGGTTTGCGCCAATGCCGGAGCCGATTCGCCTCAAAGACCACGAGAAGGACGCGCGCCAGGTCCGCGCGCGGGCTGTCGTCGGCGCCGTGGCCATCGCGCTGCTGTCGCTGGTGCTGGTGGCGCGCCTGTACTACCTGCAGGTGATCCAGTACGAGCAGCATTCGACCCTGGCGGAAAACAACCGCATCCATGTGCAGCCGATCCCGCCGAACCGCGGGCTGATCTTCGACCGCAACGGGGTGATCCTCGCCGACAACCGGCCGAGCTTCAGCCTGACGGTGACCCGCGAGCGGGCCGGCGATTGGCAGAAGGTGCTGGACACCATCGTCAGGGTGCTCGAACTCGGTCCTGAGGAGCGCACCCTGTTCGAGAGGCGCGTGCGCCAGGGGCGCCGGCCGTTCGAGCCGGTGCCGGTGCTCTTCGAGCTGTCCGAGGAGCAGATCGCCTGCATCGCGGTCAACCAGTTCCTGCTGCCCGGCGTCGAGGTGGCCGCCCAACTGGTCCGCCACTATCCCCAGAGCGAGCACTTCGCCCATTCGGTCGGCTATGTCGGGCGGATCAACGAGCGCGAGCTGAAGAGGCTCGATCCGGTCGCCTACAGCGGCACCCACCATATCGGCAAGACCGGCGTGGAGCTGTTCTACGAGGATCTGCTGCACGGCCAGGTGGGCTACGAGGAGGTCGAGACCAACGCCCGCGGGCGGGTGCTGCGGGTGCTCAAGCATACCGATCCGGTGCCCGGCAAGGATCTCACCCTGAGTCTCGACCTGAGTCTGCAGAAGGCCGCCGAGGCAGCCCTCGGCGACCGCCGCGGGGCGGTGATCGCCATCGACCCGACCAGCGGCGAGGTACTGGCGATGATCAGCCAGCCGAGCTACAACCCCAACCTGTTCGTCACCGGGATCAGCGGCAAGGATTATGCTGCCCTGCGCGACTCCATCGACCGCCCGCTGTACAACCGCGTGCTGCGCGGCATCTACCCACCGGGCTCGACGATCAAGCCGGTGGTCGCCCTGGCCGGCCTCGACAGCGGGGTGGTGGAGCGCAGCACGCGGATCTTCGACCCGGGCTTCTTCCAGTTGCCCAACGTCGATCACAAGTACCGCAACTGGAACCGCGGCGGCGACGGCTGGGTGAACATGGAAGCGGCGATCTCCCGTTCCAACGACACCTATTTCTACTCCTTGGCGCACCGCCTCGGCATCGACCGTCTGCACCGCTACCTGAGCCATTTCGGCATCGGCCAACGGGTGTCCCTGGACATGTTCGAGGAGGCCGAGGGGCTGATGCCCTCGCGCGAGTGGAAACGCATCAAGCGCCGCCAGGCCTGGTATCCGGGGGAGACCCTGATCACCGGCATCGGTCAGGGCTACATGCTGGCCACCCCGCTGCAGTTGGCCCAGGCCACCGCCCTCCTGGCGAACAAGGGCAAGTGGCACCGTCCGCGGCTGCTGATGAAGGCCGACGGCCTGTCGCCGGAGCAACTGATGGCGAGCGGCCTGCTCGAGGCGCGCCCGGCGCCGCCGGACATCCAGCTCAAGGATCCGCACAACTGGGACCTGATCAGCTCCGACATGCAGCAGGTCGTGCACGGTGCGCGCGGCACCGCGCACAAGGTCGGCGCCACGGCGCGCTACCGCATCGCCGGCAAGAGCGGCACGGCGCAGGTGGTAGCGATCCGCCAGGGCGAGAAATACGACCGCAACAAGCTGCAGGAGCGCCATCGCGACCACGCCCTGTTCGTCGCTTTCGCCCCCGCCGAGAATCCGCGGATCGCCGTGGCGGTGATGGTGGAGAACGGCGAGTCCGGCTCCGGCATCGCCGCGCCGGTGGCCAAGCAGGTGATGGACGCCTGGCTGCTCGACGAGAAGGGCCGGCTGAAGGCGCAGTTCGCGGCGCCGCCTCAGGAGCCCACCAATGCACAATAATTTCAATAACTTCGACCGCACCCTGTCCGACGAGGACGTGCTGCGCCGCCGTGCTACCCTGCTGCAGCGCCTGCACATCGACGGCCCGCTGCTGCTGCTGCTGTTGCTGCTCGCCGCCGGCAGCCTGTTCGTCCTTTATTCGGCGAGCGGCAGGAACCTCGAGCTGGTGATCAAGCAGGCCAGCTCGTTCGGTTTCGGCATGCTCGCCATGCTGCTCATCGCCCAGGTGGAGGCGCGCTTCATCGCGCGCTGGGTGCCGCTGGCCTACGTCCTGGGCGTGATTCTGCTGGGGGTGGTGGAGGTCATGGGCCACAATGCGATGGGCGCCACCCGCTGGATCAACATCCCCGGGGTGATCCGCTTCCAGCCCTCGGAGTTCCTGAAGATCATCATGCCGGCGACCATCGCCTGGTATCTTGCCCGCAACAACCTGCCGCCGGGGCTCAAGCACACCGCCGTCAGCCTGGCGCTGGTCGGCGTGCCCTTCGTGCTGATCCTGCGCCAGCCGGATCTGGGCACCGCGATGTTGATCCTCGCCTCCGGAGCCTTCGTGCTGTTCGTCGCCGGGCTGCCCTGGCTGTGGATCGGCAGCGCGGTGGCGGCCGTGGTGCCGGTCGCGGTGGGCATGTGGTACTTCGTCCTGCACGACTACCAGAAGCAGCGCATCCACACCTTTCTCGATCCGGAAAGCGATCCGTTGGGGACCGGCTGGAACATCATCCAGTCGAAGGCGGCGATCGGTTCGGGCGGGGTGTTCGGCAAGGGCTGGCTGCTCGGCACCCAGTCGCACCTGGATTTTTTGCCGGAAAGCCATACGGACTTTATCATTGCGGTGCTGGCCGAGGAGTTCGGGCTGGTCGGCGTCTGCCTGCTGCTGCTGGTCTACCTGCTGCTGATCGCCCGCGGAATGGTGATCACCGTGCAGGCGCAGACCCTGTTCGGCAAGCTGTGGGCCGGCGGCCTGACCATGACCTTCTTCGTCTACGTATTCGTCAACATCGGCATGGTGAGCGGCCTGTTGCCGGTGGTGGGGGTACCCCTGCCGTTCATTAGCTACGGCGGAACTTCGCTGGTGACCCTGCTGTCAGGGTTCGGGGTTTTGATGTCGATCCACACCCATCGCAAGTGGATCGCGCAGGTTTGAAGAGTGACGGATCAATGCACATACGGCGTGGCCGGGCGGCCAGAACCCTGTCTTGGGCCGGCCTGGCGGGTACCTTGGGGCTGTCCTGCGCGCTGCGCGGCGGCGCGGCGCTGGCCGGCGACTACACGGATTCGCCGCAGGTCGACGAGTTCGTCGCGGAGATGTCCCGCGACTACGGCTTCGCCAGCGAGCAGCTGCTCGGCCTGTTCCGCGAGGTGGAGCGCAAGCAACCGATCCTCGACGCCATCTCGCGGCCGGCGGAGCGGGCCAAGCCGTGGAAGGAATACCGGCCGATCTTCATCACCGAGGCCCGGGTGGCCCGCGGCGTGGACTTCTGGCGCCAGCACGAGGCGGCCCTGGCCCGCGCCGAGCAGGAGTACGGCGTGCCGGCCCAGGTGATCGTCGCGATCATCGGCGTGGAAACCTTCTACGGGCGCAACACCGGCAACTACCGGGTGATCGACGCGCTGTCCACCCTGGGCTTCGACTACCCGCCGCGCGCGCCCTTCTTTCGCAAGGAGCTGCGCGAGTTCCTCCTGATGACCCGCGAGGAACAGGTCGACCCGCTCGCCCTGACCGGCTCCTACGCCGGCGCCATGGGCCTGCCGCAGTTCATGCCGAGCAGCTTCCGCGCCTATGCGGTGGACTTCGACAACGACGGCCACATCGACATTTGGAGGAATCCGACCGACGCCATCGGCAGCGTCGCCAGCTACTTCAAGCGCCATGGTTGGGTCGCCGGCGGGCCGGTGGCCAGCCGTGCCGAGATCGATGGCGCCGAGGCCGAACAGGGCCTGACCGAGGGACTGGACCCGGTGAAAAGCGTCGGCGAGCTGCGCAGCCTCGGCTGGGCGACCCGCGAGCGCCTCGACGACGGCCTGCCGGTCACCGCCTTCCGGCTGGATGGCGCCGAGGGTGCGGAATACTGGATGGGACTGCCGAACTTCTACACCATCACCCGCTACAACCGCAGCGCGATGTATGCCATGGCGGTCTACCAGCTCTCCGATCTGCTGCTCCAGGCGCGGGGCGGGCGCCGATGACGCGGCACGCCCTGCCGATCCGTCTGGCCCTGTTCGGCGGCCTGGCGCTGCTGGTCAGCTGCTCCAGCACGCCGCCGGAGCGCGGCGCGTCGTCGGGCTCCGCCGCGGTCCACTACCCGCGACCGCTCAAGGACGGCGCCCCCTGGTGGGACATCGATGTCTCGCAGATTCCCGACGCGGTGCCCACGCCCCACGAGGGTCCGGTCAAGGCCAACCCCTACACGGTGCTGGGCAAGACCTACTACCCGATGAACGACGGCCGCCGCTACAAGGCGACCGGCACCGCCTCCTGGTACGGCACCAAGTTCCATGGCCAGGCCACCGCCAACGGCGAGCACTACGACCTTTACGGGATGAGCGCGGCGCACAAGACCCTGCCGCTGCCCTGCTACGTCCGGGTGACCAACCTGGACAACCGCAAGAGCGTGATCCTGCGGGTCAACGACCGCGGTCCCTTCTATTCCGACCGGGTCATCGACCTGTCCTTCGCCGCGGCGAAGAAGCTCGGCTATGCCGAAATCGGTACCGCGCGGGTCAGCGTGGAAGGCATCGATCCCGAGGAGTGGTGGGCCCAGCAGGGCCGCAAGCCGCCGCTGGTGTCGGCTCGACCGCCGGTGGTCCAGGCGCAGCCGGCGACCCGGCCGGCCGCACAGCCGATCGAGGAATACTCGCCGCCGCCCAGCCAGCATGCGGCGGCCGTGTTGCCCGTGGAGGTCGCCTCCGCCAACAATGCCGTTGCCAGCCAGGCCGAGGGCCTGTACCTGCAGGTCGGCGCCTTCGCCAATCCGGACGCGGCGGAGCTGCTCAAGGACAAGCTGAGCCGGATCAGCGCCACCCCGGCGTTTGTCAGCTCGGTGGTGCGCGACCGGCAGACCTTCCACCGCGTGCGCCTGGGGCCGATCGGCAGCCAGGACGAGGTCCGGCAACTGCAGGACAGCGTGCGCCTGGCCAGACTTGGCCAGCCGACCCTGGTCAAACCCGAGTGAGACCGGGACCCATCCCCACAGCCCGCAAGGGTGTGTCCGATTAGCCAACGACGCGAGAAACGATGAAAACCACCCAACGTGTGCAACGCCTTTTCCTGGCCCTCCTGATCTGCGTGCCGAGCGCCTGGGCCGCGGAGCCTCAAGCCACGCCGACACCGACGCCGGCACCGGCACGTGCCGCCGAGCCCCAGGCTCTCCCGGCGCCGCCGCAGCTGGCCGCTTCCGCCTACCTGCTGATGGACGCCGCCAGCGGCCAGGTGCTGATCGAGAGTAATGGCGACCAGCGCCTGCCGCCGGCCAGCCTGACCAAGCTGATGACCGCCTATATCGCCACCCTGGAGATCAAGCGCGGGCAGATCAAGGAAAGCGACCTGGTCACCGTCAGCGAGCACGCCTGGCGCACCGGCGGCTCGCGGATGTTCATCCAGGTCGGCACCCAGGTGACCGTCGGCGACCTGCTGCACGGCATCATCATCCAGTCCGGCAACGACTCCAGCGTGGCCCTGGCCGAGCATATCGCCGGCAGCGAGGACGCCTTCGCCGACATGATGAACAACACCGCCAAGCGTCTCGGCCTGACCAACAGCCACTTCATGAACGCCACCGGTCTGCCGCATCCGGACCACTACTCCTCGCCCCATGACATGGCTAAGCTGGCCCGTGCGATCATCTACGACGACCCGGCCCACTATGCGATCTACGCGCAGAAGGAATTCTTCTGGAACAACATCAAGCAGCCCAACCGCAACCTGCTGCTGTGGCGCGACAAGACCGTCGACGGCCTGAAGACCGGCCACACCGACGAGGCCGGCTACTGCCTGGTGGCTTCCGCGGTGCGCGACGGCCAGCGGCTGATCGCCGCGGTGTTCGGCACCAAAAGCGAACAGGCCCGCGCCGCCGAGACCCAGAAACTCCTGACCTACGGCTTCCGCTTCTTCGAGACCCAGACCTTCTTCCAGAAGAACACCGAGCTGGCCCGCGCACCGGTGTGGAAAGGTTCCAGCCGCGAGGTCAAGGTCGGCCTGGCCGAAGACCTGACCTTCACCATGCCACGCGGCCAGATCAAGCAGCTGACCACCAGCAGCAGCCTCGAGCCGCAGCTGATCGCGCCGATCGAGCAGGGCGCCGTGGTCGGCAAGGTCGAGGTCAAGCTGGGCGAGCAGGTGCTGCGCAGCGCCGACTTGGTCGCCCTGGAAACCGTCGAGGAGGGTGGCCTGTTCCGTCGTCTATGGGATAGCATCCGACTGTTCTTCTACGACTTGTTCAACTGATCCTCTGCCGACCGCCGCCCGCCGTTTCCGGTGGGTGGCCGTCCCCGCGGGCCGAGCGGCCCGCCACCGCCATGACCGATACCGACGTACAAGCTCCGAAAATCGAATTTCCCTGCGAGCGCTATCCGATCAAGGTGATCGGCGATGCCGGCGAGGGTTTCGCCGACCTGGTCGTCGAGGTGATCCAGCGCCACGCACCTGGGCTGGACAGCTCGACCCTGACCGTGCGCGACAGCCGCAACGGGCGCTATCTCGCCGTGCAGGTGCTGATCACCGCCACCGGCGTCGAGCAGCTCCAGGCCATCCACCTCGACCTGCGCGCCACCGGGTGCGTGCACATGGTGCTCTGATGTCGGGCACGATCGGCATTCGCGAGCCGGGTCTGGTCGACTACCTGCCGACCTGGCAGGCTATGCAGCGCTTCACCAATGGGCGCGGCCCGGAAACCGGCGACGAGTTCTGGCTGCTCGAGCATGCCCCGGTGTTCACCCAGGGCCAGGCCGGCAAGGCCGAGCATCTGCTGTTCCCCGGCGACATCCCGGTGGTGCAGGTGGACCGCGGCGGCCAGGTGACCTACCACGGCCCCGGCCAGTTGGTGGCCTATCTCTTGCTTGATGTACGCCGACTGGGCATCGGCGTGCGCGAGCTGGTCAGCCGCATGGAGCGCAGCCTGATCGAGCTGCTCGCCGGCTACGGGGTCGAGGCCTACGCCAAGCCGGACGCGCCGGGGGTCTACGTCGGCGGGATGAAGATCGCCTCCCTCGGCCTGCGCATCCGCAACGGCTGTTCCTTCCATGGCCTGGCGTTGAACGTGGACATGGATCTGGGGCCCTTTCAGCGCATCAATCCCTGCGGCTATGCCGGCCTGGCCATGACACAACTCAAGGATCAGGCCCGCGGGCCGGTCGAATTCGCCGAGGTGAGCAAACGCCTGCGTGCGCGGCTCGCTGCCCAGCTCGGTTACGCTGAAACAAAGACCCTCAAGGGCGGGATCGAAAGCATATGAGTACGACGGAAACCACGGGCAAGGGCCCGGCCAGCAAGGTCGAAACCGGCGTCAAGCTGCGCGGTGCGGAAAAGGTCGCGCGCATTCCGGTGAAGGTCATTCCGACCGAGGAGCTGCCCCACAAGCCGGACTGGATCCGCGTGCGCATGCCGGCTTCCCCCGAGGTCGAGCGGATCAAGCAGCTGCTGCGCAAGCACAAGCTGCACAGCGTCTGCGAGGAAGCCTCCTGCCCGAACCTCGGCGAGTGCTTCTCCGGCGGTACCGCGACCTTCATGATCATGGGCGACATCTGCACCCGTCGCTGCCCGTTCTGCGACGTCGGCCACGGCCGGCCGAACCCGCTCGACCCCGACGAGCCGAACAACCTCGCCGTGGCCGTCGCCGACCTGCGCCTGAAGTACGTGGTGATCACCTCGGTGGACCGCGACGACCTGCGCGACGGCGGCGCCCAGCACTTCGCCGACTGCCTGCGCGAGATCCGCCGGCTGAGCCCCGGCACCCAGCTGGAAACCTTGGTGCCGGACTATCGCGGGCGCATGGAGATCGCCCTTGAGATCACCGCCACCGAGCCGCCGGACGTGTTCAACCACAATCTGGAAACCGTGCCGCGTCTCTACAAGGCCGTGCGGCCGGGGGCGGACTTCGAGTGGTCGCTGGACCTCCTGCAGGCGTTCAAGCAACGCGTCCCCAGCGTGCCGACCAAGTCCGGGCTGATGCTCGGCCTCGGCGAGACCGACGAGGAGGTGATCGAGGTGATGCAGCGCATGCGCGAGCACGAGATCGACATGCTCACCCTCGGCCAGTACCTGCAGCCTTCGCGCAATCACCTGGCGGTGCAGCGTTTCGTCCATCCCGACACCTTCGCCTGGTTCGCCGAGGAAGGGCAGAAGATGGGCTTCAAGAACGTCACCTCCGGTCCGCTGGTGCGCTCCTCCTACCACGCCGACCAGCAGGCCCATGGCGCGAAGGGCGACTGAGTCCTCTTCGCTCCATGAGAAAGGGCGCCGCGGGGCGCCCTTTTTCTTGCACGGTCGACGTTGGCGGAAGACCTTTCCCGGGATGCTGTCGCCGATTTGAAAAGACCCGGAGGCCGCTCGATACTCAGGAGCGAGTGCGTGCCGGGGCCGGCACGACAGTGCCTCTCGAGGAGCGGCGATGGATCCCGTCACGCAGATGATCCTGTTGATCACCGGCCTGCTGATTCTCGGCACGCTGGGCGAAGTGGTTTTTTCCCGCACCGGCATACCGGACATCATTTGGCTGGTCTCCGCGGGCATCCTGGCCGGCCCCGTGCTCGACTTGGTTTCTGCCGACATGCTGCGGCCTATCCTGCCCTTTTTCGGGGCTTTCGCGCTGGTCACCATCCTCTCCAGCGGCGGCCTGCACTTGAAGATCAGCGAGGTCGCCGACAGCGCCCCGCGCGCCCTGGAGCTGGCGCTGAGCGGCTTTTTCTTCTCCATGTTGGCCATGGCGGCCTTCCTGTGGAGCTGTGCCGAACTCGGCTACATCCGCCAGCACGGCTGGATGATCTGGCTGATGCTGGGCGCCGTCCTCGGCGGCAGCAGCTCGGTGGTGATCATTCCCACCATGGCCGCCGGCAAGGTCGAGGCCAGGGTGGCCGACCTGCTGAGCGTCGAGTCGAGCATCACCGACGCGCTCAGCGTGGTGCTGGCGCTGGTGTGCGTCGAGCTGGTGCTGAGCGGCGACGTGTCGGTGGGGGGCTCGATCCTGGCCCTGCTCCGGGCGGTGGGCATCGGCTTGGGGCTGGGGCTGCTGGGCGGGCTCCTGTTCCTCCCCATCGCCTATGTGATCCATGGCAAGACCAGTGCCTTTCCGGTGCTGCTGGCGTCCCTGTTGCTGATCTATGCCCTGATCGGCCTGGCCGGCGGCAACGGCGCCCTGGGCATCCTGGCGGCCTCCCTGCTGATCGGCAACAGCGGGCTGGTGGTTCGGCGCCTGGAGCGGTACGTGCAGATCCGCCAGGCGGAGCGCCTGCAGGTCGACGAGAACGCCATGGCCTTCCATGGCCAGGTCATCTTCCTGGTCAAGTCCTTCTTCTTCTTCCTGATCGGCCTGATGTTCCCGCTCAACCTCAAGCTGGTCGTCCTGGGCATCGCCGGGGCACTGGTGCTGCTGGTGTTCCGCGTCCCCGCCACCTGGCTGTCCCTATGGGGCGCCGATTTCAGCCGTCGCGACAAAGGCGTGGTTGCGGTGGCCATGCCGCGCGGTCTGGCGGCGGGCGTGCTGTCGGCCATGCCGCTGCAGATGGGGGTGCCGGGGGCGGAGAATTTCTCGTCGGGGGTCTTTGCGGTGATCGTGGCGAGCATCCTGCTGTTCGCGCTCGGCTTTTCCCTGGTCAACCGTTCGGCCAGGGAGAAGAGGGTCGAATGAGGCTGGCCAGCGCGGGTCGAGGTGGTCGCGCGCTCATCCCCCGGAGAGCTTGGGGATGAGCCGGGCGAGTCGGCCGAACCTGAGTCGGCCGACCGGCTAACGCGTTGCGCGCAGGCGCTGGAGCAGGTCCTGGGTCGGATAGCCGTCCGCCGGCCAGCCGAGGGTCTGCTGGAAGCCGCGCACCGCTTGGCGGGTATTGGCGCCGATGATGCCGTCGGCGCTGCCGGGGTCGAAGCCGTTACCGGCCAGGAGGTTCTGCAGCTCGATGCGTTCGCTGCGGCTCAGCGGGGTATCGCCGCGCGGCCAGGCGGCGAGGATCCGCCCGCCGTCCTCGAAGCGCTCGGCGAGCAGGCCGATGGCCAGCGCGTAGGAGGTGGAGTTGTTGTACTTGAGGACGCTGCGGAAGTTCTCCAGCACCAGGAAGGCCGGGCCGCGATGGCCGGCGGGCAGCAGCAGGCTGGCCTGCTCGCCCTCCTGGCCGGCGCTGGCGGCGGGCAGGGTCACGCCGAGCTGGCGCCATTCGCTCAGCGACTTGCGCGTGGCCATGTCGGCCTGGGCGTAGTCGAAGCCCTCCGGTAGCCGCACTTCGAACCCCCAGGGCTGGCCCCGGCGCCAGCCGGAAGCCTGCAGGTAGTGGGCGGTGGAGGCCAGGGCGTCGGCGGTCGAGTCCCAGATGTCGCGGCGTCCGTCGCCGTCGAAGTCCACCGCATGGCTGTGGTAGGTGGTCGGGATGAACTGGGTCTGGCCCATGGCGCCGGCCCAGGAGCCGATCATCCGCTCCGGTCGCACGTCGCCGCTCTGCAGGATCGACAGGGCCGCCAGCAGCTGGTCGCGGGCGAACTGCGGGCGACGCCCCTCGAAGGCCAGGGTGGCCAGCGAGCGGATCACCGACTTGCTGCCCATGACCTGCCCGAAGTTGCTTTCCAGCCCCCATACCGCCACCAATGCCTGGCGGTCGACGCCATAGTGCGCCTCGATCCGCCCCAGCAGTTCGGCATTCCGGCCCAACAGGGCCTGGCCGTTGCGCACCCGCTGTTCGGCCAGGGCGCCTTCCAGGTATTCCCAGACCGGCCGGGTGAACTCCGGCTGGCTGCGGTCCGCGTTGATCACCGCGGGATCGGGGGCGACGCCGGCGAACGCCTGGTCGAAGACCTGCGGTTGGATGCCGCCGGCCAGCGCCTCGCGGCGGAAGTTCTCGCGCCAGTCCTCGAAGCTGATGGCGGCGGGCGGCGCGGTCGGGGTCAGGAGTGCGGGCGGCATGCTGCCCGTCGTCGCGGTCGCCACGCTGGGCGCGCTCGGGGTCGGCGCGGCGACGGCCGGGGCGGAGTCGGCGGCGGGGGTGTCGACACAGGCGGTCAGCAGGACCAGTGCGCTGCCGGCGATCAGCTGGCGGAGGATCTGGCCGAAGGCCGGGGTGCTGAGCATCGGTACATCTCGAAAGGCTGCGATCAAGCGCCGACCATAACATGTCGGGGAAAGGCTTGTCCGCCCGTGCCGTCGGACGGGCGCGCGCTGCGGTTGCGTCGCATTGCCGGCGCGTGTAGGGTGGCCCGCGCTTATTGTCTCCGCTCCCTCGACCGCCGATTGCCCAGGTCCTTGCCGCCATGTCCGGTTTTTCTCGCCATCGCCCCGCGCTTGTCCCGTGCCTTGTCGCACTGGCGCTGCTGCTGGCCATGTCGATGAAGCCGGTGCTGGATTCGCTCGGCGAACTCCACGACCTCTCCCATGCGCCGCTCGGTGGCCATGCCCGTCTCGGGCACGCGTCCGGCCATGATGGCGATCTGATTGCACTGGCCGAGTCGGACGAGGAGGGCGGCGGAGGTCTCCATGCGCTGCTCCATTCCGTCCATTGCGCCGGCCATTCCGTGTTGGTCGCCCTGGCCGATTTCCCGTGTCTGGCGGTTGTCCCGACGTGCGACGCCCAGCCGCCGGACGAGAGTCAACGCCTCCCCGTGTCGCCCCCGCGTGTGCCCTACCGACCGCCGATCTTCGCGTAAGCATTCGCCAGGCCCTTGGCCGGCCTTCCCTTACTCGATTTGATCGGAGCTTCTTCATGTGTTCACGACTCGCGGCGTGCGCCGTGTGGGTCGCGGCAGTCGTCGTGGCGTGGCCCACGCTTGCCGCCGACCGCCTTTCCCTGGACGACGCCTTCGCCCGCGTCGCCGCCACCCATCCCGAGCTGCGTCTGTTCGACAGCCGTGGCGAAGTGCTCGCCGCGGAGCGGGACCGCGCCGCCCTGCGTCCGGCGCTGGTTGCCGGCGCCACGGTGGAGAATGCCTTCGGCACCGGCTCGGCGAGCGGCCTGCAGGGCATCGAACTCACCTTGACCCTGGCCTCGGTGCTGGAGCGCGGCGGCAAGCTGGATGCGCGCAAGACCCTGGCCCGCAGCCACATCGACGCCCTGGCGCCCGAGCGTGAGGCGCGTCGCCTGGACCTGCTGGCCGAGGTCGCCCGGCGCTACCTGGCGATGGTCGCGGCCCGCCGCCAGGGCGAGATCGCCGAGCAGGACATCGCCCAGCGCCGGCGTACCGTGGCCGCGGCGCGCCAGCGCCTGCAGGCCGGCGCCTCGCCGGAGTCGGTGGTCTTCACCGCCGAGGCGGCCCTGGCTCGCGCCGAGCTGGAGCAGGCCCGCGCGCAGCAGCGCTTCGACGCGGCGCGCCAGTACCTGGCGGCGCTATGGAGCGAGCGCGATCCGCGCTTCGAGGCGGTCGCCGCCGATCCCGTGAGGCTGCCGGAGATCGCCGACTTCGCCGCGCTGACCGCGCTGCTGGAGGGCACGCCGGAATTGGTCCAGTTCGTCAGCCAGCGGCGCGTCCGCGAGGCGCGCCTGCAACTGGCCCGCAGCCAGGCGACGGCCGATCTGAGCTGGCAGGTCGGCGCCCGCCGCATCGAGGCGGGCAACGACTTCGGCATGGTCGGCACCCTGTCGATGCCGCTGGGCGCGGAGCACCGTGCCGCACCCGAGATCCGCGCCGCCGAGGCCGAGTTGGGGGCGCTGGAGATCGAGCGCGAGGCCCGGGAGATAGCGCTCCACTCCACCCTGGTCGAGGCCCACGGCCGCTATCGCGCCGCGCAGCTTGAGGTCCGCCGTCTGCGGGACGAGGTGATCCCCCTGCTGTCCCGCGCCGAGGGTGCCGCCGAGCGCGCCTACCGCGCGGGTGCCGTCAGCTACCTGGAATGGGCCCAGTTGCAGTCCGAGCGGACCGCGGCCCGCCGCCAGCAGCTCGAGGCCGCCCTCGATGCCCAGCGCACCCTCATCGAAATCCAGCGACTCACCGGCCAGGCGTTCGTCGCCGGTCCGTCCACCGATAAAGGAAACACCCCGTGAAAACATCTCTTCCGGCCGGCCTGCTGCTGGCTCTGACTCTGGCGCTGGCCGCCTGCGACGACCGTCCGGCGGCCGAGTCCGCCCACTCCGAAGCGGCCGGCGAACACGGCGGGCATGGCGAACATGAAGAGCACGACGAGCACGACGAGCCGCCCAAGGGCGAACACGGCGGCCGCCTGCTCGAAGAGGGCGCGCTGGGCGTCGAGCTGGCCATCGCCGAGAAGGGCACGCCGCCCAAGTACCAGGCCTGGCTGTACCGCGACGGCCAGCCGCTGCCGCCCTCGGCCGGCAGCGTCGAGGTGCATCTGCAACGCCTCGGCGAGCGTACCGAGAACCACCGGCTCGACGCCCAGACCGATGGCAGCCTGATGGCCTCCAGCGTGGTCGGCGAGCCGCACTCCTTCGACGTCGAGGTGCTTGCCAGCATCGAGGGCAAGGCGCTGCGCTGGGCCTATCCGAGCTACGAGGGGCGCACCGAGATCGAGCGGGCCGTCGCCGAGGAGGCCGGTATCCGCGTGGCCCCGGCCGGTTCCGGCGAGATCGCCGACGCCCACGAGGTGCAGGGCCTGCTGACCCCGGTGGACGGCAAGGTCGCGCGGGTCACCGCGCGCTTTCCCGGACCGATCCGCCGCCTCGCCGCCAACGTCGGCGACCGGGTGCGCGCCGGACAGACCCTCGCCACGGTGGAGAGCAACCTGAGCCTGACCGACTATTCGCTGACCTCGCCGATCGCCGGCGTGGTGCTGGCGCGCAACGCCAGTCTCGGCGCCCAGGCCGGCGAGGGCGCGGCGCTGTTCGAGGTCGCCGACCTGTCGACGCTGTGGGTCGATCTGCATGTGTTCGGCGCGGACGTTCAATACATCCGTCCCGGCGCCGCCGTCGAGGTGACCCGCCTGAGCGACGGCGCCAGCGCCAGGACGGTGCTGGAGCGCGTGCTGCCCGGCACCGCGACGGCCAGCCAGAGCACCGTGGCTCGCGCCACCCTGGCCAACGCCGACGGCCTGTGGCGTCCCGGCTCGGCGGTCAAGGCGCGGATCGTCGTCGACCGCCAGCCGGCCGCGCTGGTCGTGCCGCTGGCCGCGCTGCAGAGCTTCCGCGACTGGGAGGTGGTGTTCGTCCGCGTCGGCGACACCTACGAGGTACGCCCGGTCGAGCTGGGCAAGCGCGATGCCGAACGGGTGCAGGTGCTGGCGGGGATCGAGCCGGGCGACCAGGTGGTGGTCGAGCAGAGCTATCTGGTGAAGGCGGACATCGAAAAGTCCGGCGCTTCCCACGATCATTGAGGACGCCACGATGCTCGAGAACCTTATTCGTTTCGCCATCGCTCGCCGCTGGCTGATGCTGGTCTTCACCCTGGCCCTGGCGGCCGTGGGCGCCTGGAGCTTCACCAAGCTGCCGATCGATGTCACCCCGGACATCACCAACGTCCAGGTGCAGATCAACACCGAGGCTGCCGGCTACTCGCCGCTCGAGGCCGAGCAGCGGGTGACCTTCCCGATCGAGACCGCGCTGGCCGGCCTGCCCGGCCTGGACTACACGCGCTCGATCTCGCGCTACGGCCTGTCGCAGGTCACCGTGGTGTTCGCGGACGGCACCGACCTGTACTTTGCCCGCCAGCAGGTCGGCGAGCGGCTGCAGCAGGTGCGCTCGCAATTGCCGCCGGGCCTCGATCCCGACATGGGGCCGATCGCCACCGGGATGGGCGAGATCTTCATGTACACCGTGGAGGCCGGCCCGCAGGCGCGCAAGGCCGACGGCAGCCCGTGGAATGCCACCGACCTGCGCACCCTGCAGGACTGGGTGGTGCGTCCGCAGCTGCGCAACACCCCCGGGGTCACCGAGGTCAACACCATCGGCGGTTTCGCCCGGCAGATCCACATCACCCCCGACCCGGCCCGGCTGGTCGCCCTGGGCTTCACCCTGCACGACGTGGTCGGCGCGGTGGCGGCGAACAACCGCAACGTCGGCGCCGGCTACATCGAGCGCAACGGCCAGCAGTTCCTGGTCCGCGCCCCTGGGCAGGTCGCCGACCTCGAGGCGATCCGCGAGATCGTGCTGGACCGCCGCGAAGGCGTGCCGATCCGCGTGCGCGACGTGGCCGAGGTGGGCGAGGGGCCGGAGCTGCGCAACGGCGCGGCCACCCAGAACGGCCGTGAGGTGGTGCTGGGTACGGTGTTCATGTTGATCGGCTCGAACAGCCGCGAGGTCGCCCAGGCTTCGGCGGCCCGGCTCGCCGAGGCGAACCGCAGCCTGCCGCCCGGCGTCGTCGCCCACCCGGTCTACGACCGCACCGTGCTGGTCGAGCGGACCATCGAGACGGTGGCGCGGAACCTCGCCGAAGGCGCGCTGCTGGTGATCGCGGTGCTGTTCCTGCTGCTCGGCAACTTCCGCGCGGCGCTGATCACCGCCGCGGTGATTCCGCTGTCGATGCTGCTCACCGTCACCGGCATGCTGCGCGGCGGGGTGTCGGGCAACCTGATGAGCTTGGGCGCGCTGGACTTCGGGCTGATCGTCGACGGCGCGGTGATCATCATCGAGAACTGCCTGCTCCGCTTCGGCAACCTGCAGCACGTGCTGGGCCGGCCGATGGACGAGGGCGAGCGGCTGGACGCCGCGGCCTCGGCTACCGCCGAGGTGATCCGCCCGAGCCTGTTCGGGCTGGGCATCATCGCCGCCGTCTACCTGCCGATCTTCGCTCTCACCGGGGTCGAGGGGCGGATGTTCCAGCCGATGGCGATCACCGTGGTGCTGGCCCTGAGCGGCGCCATGCTGCTCTCGCTGACCTTCGTGCCGGCAGCGATCGCGCTGTTCCTGCGCGGCCGCGTGGAGGAGAAGGACACGCGGCTGATGCGCTGGAGCCGGCGCGGCTATGCGCCGGTGCTGGCCTGGTCGGTGCGCCGGCGCGGCTGGGTGATCGGTGCGGCGCTGGGCCTGGTCGCGGCCTGTGCGCTGCTCGCCACCCGGCTGGGCAGCGAGTTCGTCCCGAGCCTCGACGAGGGCGACATCGCCCTGCACGCGCTACGCATTCCCGGCACCAGCCTCGACCAGGCGATCAGTATGCAGGCGACCCTGGAGGCGCGGATCAAGCAGTTCCCCGAGGTCGAGCGGGTGTTCGGCAAGCTCGGCACCGCCGAGGTGGCCACCGACCCGATGCCGCCCTCGGTGGCCGACACCTTCCTGATCCTCAAGCCGCGCGCGCAGTGGCCCGACCCGCACAAGCCCAAGGCGCAACTGGTCGCCGAGATCGAGGCGGCGGTCAAGCGCCTGCCGGGCAACAACTACGAGTTCACCCAGCCGATCCAGATGCGCATGAACGAGCTGATCTCGGGGGTACGCGCCGACGTGGCGATCAAGCTCTACGGCGACGACCTGGAGCGCCTGGTGGCGGTCGGCAAGCAGATCGAACGCGTTGCCGGGGCGGTGCCGGGCGCGGCCGACGTCAAGCTGGAACAGGCCACCGGGCTGCCGCTCCTGAGCGTCGTGCCGAACCGCCAGGCGCTGGCGCGCTATGGCCTCAACCCCGGCGCGGTGCAGGACGCCCTGGCCACGGCGGTCGGCGGCGAGGTCGCCGGCCAGCTGTTCGAGGGCGACCGGCGCTTCGACATCGTGGTGCGCCTGCCCGAGCGCCTGCGCCGGGACCCGGCGGCCCTGGCGGATCTGCCGATTCCCCTCGGCGGAGTCGCCAATGCCGACGAGTCGAGCCGCGCCGCGGCCTGGCTGGCCGGCGCGCCGCAGACGGTGCCGCTGCGCGAGGTGGCGAGCATCGAGATCCAGCAGGGCCCCAACCAGATCAACCGGGAGAACGGCAAGCGCCGCGTGGTGGTGACCGCCAACGTGCGCGGCCGCGACCTCGGCGGCTTCGTCGCCGAGCTGCGCCAGCGGGTGGCTGCCGGGGTCGCGGTGCCGGCCGGCTACTGGATCGACTACGGCGGCACCTTCGAGCAACTGATCTCGGCCAGCCAGCGCCTGGCGATCGTGGTGCCGGTCACCCTGGCGCTGATCTTCACCCTGCTGTTCTGGGCCTTCGGCTCGGTTCGCGACGCGCTGATCGTGTTCAGCGGCGTGCCGCTGGCGCTGACCGGCGGGGTGATCGCCCTGGCGCTGCGCGGCATCCCGCTGTCGATCTCCGCCGGGGTCGGCTTCATCGCCCTGTCCGGGGTGGCGGTGCTCAACGGACTGGTGATGATCGCCTTCGTGCGCAAGCTGCGCGAGCACGGCGCCGGACTCGAGGCGGCGATCGTCGAGGGTGCCCTCGGTCGCCTGCGCCCGGTGCTGATGACCGCCCTGGTGGCCTCGCTGGGCTTCCTGCCGATGGCCTTCAACGTCGGCGCCGGTTCCGAGGTCCAGCGCCCGCTGGCGACGGTGGTCATCGGCGGGATCGTTTCCTCGACCCTGCTGACCCTGCTGGTGCTGCCGGCGCTGTATCGCTGGTTGCATCGGGAGGCGGGGGCGCGCGCGGCGCAGCCGGAAGAGCGGACGGCGGTGCCGGGCCGTCCGGAGCAGGAGCCGACGGCCTGAGCGCCTTCCCGCTCAGGCTGCCGCGCTCCTCACGACGCCTGCGGGCTGCCCGCCGCGGGCGTCGCTTCCTGGCTGCCGAGCTGGCGGACCGTATCGAGGAAGGCCTGCAGGATGGGTGAACTGTCGCCCTTGCGGTACAGGCAGGCCAGCTCGATCTCGGCCTTGCCGCGGCAGCGCAGGGCGCGGTATTCCACGCCCGGCAGGCGCAGGTTGACGGTGGCCTGGGGCACCACACAGAGCCCCAGGCCGCCGGCTACCAGGGCGATGCTGGTGGTCACGTCGGTGACTTCCTGGACCACCTGGGGAACGGCGTCGTAGTCGGCGAACAGCCGGCGCACATGGGTGGTCAGGCCGTGCCGCACGCCGCGCGGGTAGAGGATGAAGGGTTCCTGCAGCACCTCGCCCAGCTCGATGCTGTCCCGCACCGCCATCGGATGCGTGGTCGGCAGCGCCAGCATCAGCGCCTCCTTGCGCACCAGCTCCTGCTCGATGTCCGGCTCGCCGGGCACCAGCCGGTTGAAGCCGATGTTCAGCCGGCGCTCGCGCAGCGCCTGGATCTGCGCGTCCTTGTCCATCGGATGCAGGGAGATTTCCACGGCGGGGTGCGTGTGGCCGAACGCCTGCAGCACCCGGGGAATGAAGTCGAGGATCGACGAGCCGAAGATCCCGATCACCAGGCTGCCCTTGCGCCCCTCGGCGAGCAGGCGCGACTCGTCGGCCGCGTGCTGCAGCTGGGCGAGGATGTTCAGCGCCTGGTGGTAGAAGGCCCGGCCGGCGTCGGTCAGCGCGACGCGCTTGGAGTTGCGCTCCAGCAGCACGGCGGGAATGGCGTCCTCGAGCTGCTGGATCTGCCGGCTCAGGGCGGGCTGGGTGATGTAGAGCCGTTCGGCGGCGCGATTGAAGTTCAGCTCTTCGGCCACCGCGACGAAATACTTCAACTGCCGGATTTCCAAGGAATCACCATGGCGCTCGAGGGGAGATGGCTACCGATGCCGTTTGGCTATCGTCCGGTGATTGTATTCGATTGGACGGCATCGCCGCGGCTGTTTATCTTCAACTTAGGTGGCGTGCCGGCATCAGGAGAACAATCGGTAGAATCCCCCGCCAGGAACGGGGAGCACGTTGTGAAGAGCGACTCCAAAGCGGCAAAGCACCGCTTGGGTTTTATAAGAAAAACAATACCGAGAGGCCTTGAGTGATGGAATTTTCTTTGCTGAAAGAAAAAAGCGTGGTCTTCAAGGGTGCCGACCCCTACGCCGTTTCCGGCTATGTCAACCAGCATGTCGGCTCCCATTCCATCCGCCTGTCGCAGACCAGCCATCCCTCCGCCGACCTCAGCCATCGCAAGTTCGGCGATCTCGATCTGTGCCGGATCAGCTACGGCGGCACCGTGCGCGTCACCTCCGAGGCGCTGGAAACCATCTACCACCTGCAGATCCTCCTCAAGGGCCATTGCCTGTGGCGCGGCGCGCGCGGGCAGGAACATCATTTCGCGCCCGGCGAGCTGCTGCTGATCAATCCGGACGATCCGGTGGATCTGACCTATTCGCAGGACTGCGAGAAGTTCATCGTCAAGATGCCCGAGTCCCTGCTCGAGGCGGCCTGCGCCGAGAACCACTGGCACCGGCCCGACGAGGGCATCCGCTTCACCGCCAACCGCCATGGCCTGGAGGAAATCGGCGGCCTGCTCAATCTGCTCGGCCTGGTCTGCGAGGAGGCGGAGTCCGGCGGCGCGCCGCCCCGGCTCCAGGAGCACTACGGGCGGATCATCGCCAACAAGCTGCTCTGCCTGCAGAGCAACGTCCGCCGCGAGTTGCCGGGGGGCGCATCGGGCATCTTCGACCGGATCGCGCACTTCATCGAGGAAAACCTCAAGCAGGACATCACCCTCGAGCAACTGGCCGGTCTGGCGAACGTCAGTCCGCGCTCCCTGTACGCGCTGTTCGAGAAGCACGCCAGGACCACGCCCAAGCACTACGTGCGGCAGAAGAAGCTCGAACGCATCAACGCCAGCCTGCGCGACCCGTCGGTGCCGGTGCGCAACATCACCGAAGTGGCGCTCGACTACGGCTTCCTGCACCTCGGACGCTTTTCCGAGTCCTACCGCAACGCCTTCGGCGAGCTGCCTTCCGACACCCTGAAGCGTCGCCTCTGATCCTCTCCCGCCCTGTCGCCTGATCCACCCGCGCCGCCCTGGCCTTCGCGCCACGGCGGCGCGCTCGTTTCTGCCCGGCGTGGAACATCCCCTTGCAGGGAGTGGATAAAGGTCATGCAGGAAACGGATATTGCCGATCCTTGCCGGTTCTTACGATGGGGCTCTACAAAAACAACGGAGCCGACGGCAATGACTCTTGGAATCGACAAGATCAATGGCTTGCTGGAAGAGGATCGCGAAAAGGGCCTCTACCGCTGCAAGCGGGATATGTTCATCGACCCGGAGCTCTTCGAGCTGGAGATGAAGCACATCTTCGAAGGGAACTGGATCTATCTGGCCCACGAAAGCCAGATCCCCGAAAAGAACGACTACTACACCACCTATATCGGCCGCCAGCCGATCATCATCGCCCGCACCAAGGACGGTGAGCTGAACGCCTTCATCAACGCCTGCAGCCACCGCGGCGCGGCGCTGTGCCGCTTCAAGAGCGGCAACAAGGCCACCTACACCTGTCCGTTCCACGGCTGGACCTTCAGCAACTCCGGCAAGCTGTTGAAAGTGAAGGACCCGGCCGATGCGGGCTACCCGGACAGCTTCAACTGCAACGGCTCGCACGACCTGCAGAAGATCGCCCGCTTCGAATCCTACCGGGGCTTCCTGTTCGGCAGCCTGAGCGCCGACGTCCAGCCGCTGACCGAGTTCCTCGGCGAGTCGGCGAAGATCATCGACATGGTGGTCGACCAGTCGGCGGAAGGCCTGGAAGTGCTGCGCGGCGCCTCCACCTACGTGTTCGAGGGCAACTGGAAGCTGCAGGCCGAGAACGGCGCCGACGGCTACCACGTGACCGCCACCCACTGGAACTACGCCGCGACCCAGAACCAGCGCAAGCTCAAGGAGGCCGGCGACGACATCCGCGCCATGAGCGCCGGCGGCTGGGGCAAGAAGGGCGGCGGCTTCTACGCCTTCGAGAACGGCCACATCCTGCTCTGGACCCGCTGGGACAACCCGGAAGACCGACCGCTGTACCAGCGCCGCGACGAGCTGGCCCAGGAGTTCGGCCAGGCCCGCGCCGACTGGATGATCGGCCATTCGCGCAACCTCTGCCTGTACCCCAACCTCTACCTGATGGACCAGTTCGGTTCGCAACTGCGCGTGCTCCGGCCGATCTCGGTCGACAAGACCGAGGTGACCATCTACTGCATCGCGCCCAAGGGCGAGAACGCCGAGGCCCGCGCCCACCGCATCCGCCAGTACGAAGACTTCTTCAACGTGACCGGCATGGCCACCCCGGACGACCTCGAGGAGTTCCGCGCCTGCCAGCAGGGTTTCCAGGGCCGCGCCGCGGTCTGGAACGACATGTCCCGCGGTGCCACCCACTGGATCGACGGGGCCGACGAGGCCGCCCGGGAAATCGGCCTGGCGCCGAAGATGAGCGGCGTGCGCACCGAGGACGAAGGGCTTTACATCATGCAGCACCGCTACTGGCAGGAGCGCATGACCGCGGCACTGCAGCAAGAACAGGACAAGCTGATTCACGTGGAGGGCAACTGATCATGAACGCATCCTACGAAGCCGTACGTGACTTCCTCTACCGCGAAGCCCGCTACCTGGACGAGAAGGACTGGGACAGCTGGCTGGAGCAGTACGCCCCCGACTGCACCTTCTGGATGCCGTCCTGGGACGACCGCGACCAGCTGACCGAAGATCCGCAGAGCCAGATCTCGCTGATCTGGTACGGCAGCCGCCGCGGTCTGGAGGACCGGGTGTTCCGCATCCGCACCGAGCGCTCCAGTGCGACCATTCCGGATACCCGCACCTCGCACAACATCAGCAACCTGGAAATCCTCGAGAAGACCGACGAGCTGTGCCGCCTGCGCTTCAACTGGCACACCCTGAGCTTCCGCTACAAGACCGTCGACCCGTTCTACGGCACCAGCTTCTACACCCTGGATATCCGCGGCGAGAACCCGCTGATCAAGGAGAAGAAGGTCGTGCTGAAGAACGACTACGTGCGCCACGTCCTCGACATCTACCACATCTGAACAGGGCTCGAAGACCGCGCTCCGCCGGCGTCGCGCGGGACCCTCGGGTCCCCGCCCGCCGCCCGGCGGTTGCTCCAATCACCGTATTTGAGCGGGGTGCCATATGTCATACAAAGTTGCGCTGAATTTCGAGGACGGGGTCACCCGCTTCATCGAGGTGGACGACGGCGAAACCGTCGCCGATGCCGCTTACCGCCAGGGCATCAATATTCCGCTGGACTGCCGCGACGGAGCCTGTGGCGCCTGCAAGTGCTTCGCCGAGGCCGGTCGCTACGACCTGGGCGACAACTACATCGAGGACGCGCTGAACGAGGAGGAGAAGGCCCAGGGGCTGGTGCTGACCTGCCAGATGCGCCTGGAAAGCGACTGCGTGCTGCGCATTCCGGCCTCCTCCGAGGTCTGCAAGACCGAGCAGGCGAGTTACGAAGCGGTCATCAGCGACGTGCGCGCGCTGTCTCCCAGCGTGATCGGCCTGTCGATCAAGGGCGCGTCCCTGACCAAGCTGTCCTTCCTGCCGGGCCAGTACGTCAATCTCAAGGTGCCGGGCACCGACCAGACCCGCGCCTACTCGTTCAGCTCGCTGCCGCACGACGGCGAGGTCAGCTTCCTGATCCGCAACGTGCCGGGCGGCCTGATGAGCGGTTATCTCAGCCAGCAGGCCAAGGCCGGCGATGCCATGACCCTGACCGGCCCGCTGGGCAGTTTCTACCTGCGCGAGATCCGTCGGCCGCTGCTGATGCTGGCCGGCGGCACCGGCCTCGCGCCCTTCACCGCGATGCTGGAAAAGATCGCCGCGAGCGGCAGCGACCATCCGGTCCACCTGATCTACGGCGTCACCCACGATGCCGACCTGGTGGAAATGGACAAGCTGGAGGAGTTCGCCGCGCGCCTCCCCAACTTCAGCTTCACGGCCTGCGTCGCCAGCCCGGAGAGTAGCTATCCGCACAAGGGCTATGTCACCCAGCACATCGCACCCGGGCATCTGAACGAGGGCGAGGTGGACATCTACCTGTGCGGCCCGCCGCCGATGGTCGAGGCGGTCAACACGTTCCTCCGCGAGCAGGGCATCCAGCCGGCCAATTTCCATTACGAGAAGTTCGCCGCCAGCGTCTGAACGGCGCCGCCGGCCTCTGCCCGCACGGGCGGCTACAAGGACAAAACGCCATGCATGAAAAACGCTTTCAAGACAGGGTCGCGGTGGTCACCGGCGCGGCCCAGGGCATCGGCCGGCGCGTCGCCGAGCGGCTGGTCGCCGAGGGCGCCCGGCTGGTCGCCGTGGACCGCTCCGAACTGGTTCACGAGCTGCAGGAGCTGGGTGCCAGCCGGGTGCTGACCCTGACCGCCGACCTGGAACGCTTCGCCGACTGCCAGGGCGTGATGACCGCCGCGCTCGAGCGCTTCGGCCGGCTCGACATCCTGATCAACAACGTCGGCGGCACCATCTGGGCCCAGCCCTTCGAGCATTACGACGAAGCACAGATCGAGGCCGAGGTGCGCCGCTCGCTGTTCCCCACCCTGTGGTGCTGCCGCGCCGCCCTGCCGGCGATGCTCGAACAGGGCCGCGGGGCCATCGTCAACGTCTCCTCGATCGCCACCCGCGGGGTCAACCGCGCGCCCTACGGCGCGGCCAAGGGCGGTGTCAACGCGCTCACCGCCTGCCTCGCCTTCGAGACCGCCGAGCGCGGTGTCCGCGTCAACGCCACCGCTCCCGGCGGCACCGAGGCGCCGCCGCGGCGCATCCCGCGCAACGCCGCCGAGCCGAGCGAGCAGGATAAGGCCTGGTACCAGCAGATCGTCGAGCAGACCGTCGACAGCAGCCTGATGAAACGCTACGGGACCATCGACGAACAGGTCGGGGCGATCCTCTTCCTGGCCTCCGACGAGGCCTCCTACATCACCGGCACGACCCTGCCGGTGGGGGGGGGCGATCTGGGGTGAAGCCGGCGCTTCGCCGCTGCCCGCGGCAGGCGAAGCGCTCTCGTGGTTCTCCGATTACAACAACAACAGAGATCCAAGCCATGCGAAACATCGATGTCAATCGCCTCATCGACGAGGCGCGTTTCAACCGCTTCCACTGGCGGGTGCTGTTCTGGTGCGCCCTGATCATCATCTTCGACGGCTACGACCTGGTGATCTACGGCGTGGTGTTGCCGGTGCTCATGCAGCAGTGGGGGCTGACCCCGCTGCAGGCCGGCGCGATGGGTAGCTATGCGCTGTTCGGGATGATGTTCGGCGCGCTGTTCTTCGGTCCGCTGTCCGACAGGATCGGTCGCAAGAAGGCCATCACTCTCTGCATCATCCTGTTCAGCGGTTTCACCGTGCTCAACGGCTTCACCCGCAATCCCACCGAGTTCGGCATCTGCCGCTTCCTCGCCGGGCTGGGGATCGGCGGGGTGATGCCCAACGTGGTGGCGCTGATGAACGAATACGCGCCGAAGAAGATCCGCAGCACCCTGGTGGCGATCATGTTCAGCGGCTATTCGGTGGGCGGCATGCTCTCCGCCGGCCTGGGCATGCTGCTGATCCCGCGTTTCGGCTGGGAGGCGGTTTTCTTCGTCGCCGGCATTCCGCTGCTGCTGCCGTTGATCATGTTCTTCCTGCCCGAATCGGTGGGCTTCATGATTCGCCAGGGACGCACCGCCGAGGCCGTGCGGATTCTCAAGCGCGTCGAGCCGGCCTTCCAAGTGCAGCCGGACGACGAAATCGAGCTGCAGATGCCGGCCATCAAGGCGACCGGTGCCCCGGTGCTGCAACTGTTTCGCGAGGGCCGCGCGCTGCGCACCTTGTCGCTCTGGGTGGCGTTCTTCTGCTGCCTGCTGATGGTCTATGCGCTGAGTTCCTGGCTGCCGAAGATGATGGCCAGCGCCGGCTACGGCTTGGGTTCCAGCCTGTCGTTCCTGCTGGTGCTGAACTTCGGGGCGATCTTCGGGGCGATTGGCGGCGGCTGGCTGGGCGACCGGCTGAACCTGCCCAGGGTGCTGGTGGTGTTCTTCGCTATCGCCGCCCTGTCGATCGGCCTGCTCGGCTTCAAGAGTCCGACCCCGGTGCTCTACGGCCTGATCGCCCTCGCCGGCGCCACCACCATCGGCTCGCAGATCCTGCTCTACGCCTGCACCGCGCAGTTCTACGGCCTGGCCATCCGCTCCATCGGCCTGGGCTGGGCGTCGGGGATCGGTCGCAACGGCGCCATCGTCGGCCCGCTGCTTGGCGGGGCGTTGGTCGGCATGAGCCTGCCGCTGCAGGTGAGCTTCGTCGTCTTCGCCGTCCCGGGGCTGGTCGCGGCCATTGCCATGACCCTGTTCTGTGTGCACCAGCAGGTGAGCGGTGCCACGGCCGGCGAGGTCTTGGCGTAACGGGAGGGTAGCCGTCCGCGGCGGCGGATGGAGGAAGGGGAGGTAGTCGGCTGCCGAGTCTGTCCTCGGTTTCCTCTTTCTGCCGCCCGGGGAAGTTATCCCGGAAACGGAAAACAAATAAAGCAACACGACTAATCCGGCCGAACTGAAGTCGTCATTGCTTGATTCGAATAATATATCGCCAATGCCTGTATGTGAGTGCGTCTGAAACTCCAGGGCGCCTCTCACAATAACAACAAGAGAGACATCATGAAGCGAAAACTGCAACTCGCTATATCGGTTGCGATGGCGGGCGGTTTGCCGTCGGCACTGGCTGTCGGAGGTGGACTCATTGAAGATTCCACGGCCACCCTGCAACTGCGCAACTATTACTTCATGCGCGACTTCTCCGATATCCAGGGACGAAACCAACAGTCCAAGGCGGAAGAGTGGGCCCAGGGTTTCATTCTCAACTTCAAGTCCGGTTATACCCCGGGGCCCGTCGGCTTCGGCCTCGATGTGCTCGGCCTGATGGGCGTCAAGCTCGACAGCAACAGCGACCGCACCAATACCGGGTTGCTGCCGGTGCACGACGACGGCAAGGCGGCCAGCGAGTATGGCCGCCTGGGGCTGACGCTGAAGGCCCGCTTTTCCAGCACCGAGCTGAGGTACGGCGAGCAGACGCCGAACCTGCCGATCCTGGCGCACACCGACAACCGCCTGCTGCCGCAGAC
>NZ_FOFJ01000166.1 GCF_900110885.1 Azotobacter beijerinckii
GTGCCGAGCACGCCGAAGCCGCCGCAGAACAGGCGGAGGGCGGCGAGCAGGTTGTAGTGGGCCAACTGGCCGTTGGCGTTGTCGACGTAGCCGATTTGATGGGGCATGAGGTTAAACCTTGAGGATGCTGCGAACGGTGCTGGCGTTGCGCTGCAGAAAGACCTTGAAGTGTTCCTGGCCTGGCTTACCCCAGGCCATCGAGGCGATCTGGCCTTCGTCCTGCACGGCGTAGAGGTTGATCGCGTTCTGCACCTGGGTGCTCATGGCCTTGGCCGGCTCGGCCAGGCGGGTGGTGCCCAGGCTCGGTGCCGGCAGGGCCGGAGCCGGCACGCCGGCCAGGCCGCCGGTGGCGTGGTGCACGCGGCGGGCGTAGTCGTCCAGGGCAGCCATGCCGTTGGCGTTGAAGGCGTGCAGGAAGTCCAGCGCGCCGGGTTGCTGAACCACCGCGGCGCGGGTGACGTACTCCCAGTTCGAGAGCATCGCGGGAATCGAATCGCTGGTGGTGGTGCCCGGGCCGGTGACGTGGCCGCCGGTGGCGGCAGCTACTGCACCGCCACCACCACCGAACAGGCCACCAATACCGCCAAGGATTCCGCTGAAAATCGAGTCGCCGCCCCCGCCACCGAACAGGCCGCCCAAGCTATCGAACAGGCTGCCGAACAGATCGGCGCCGCCGCTGAACACCGAGTTCAGAGCGCTGCTGAACGTACCGCTGCCGGTTTCCGATGCGGCAGTGATGGAGCTGCCTATTTCTGCTGCGCCCTGCGACGAGGCCGCACCGATCTCTCCCGCTATCCCCGACGCACCGGACGCGCCGGATGCCGCTCCGCCGGCTGCCTGCCCGGTCCCCGCCGCCGAAATCGCCGCCGCCATGGCGGCCCCCGCCTGGACCCCGGCAGCGACAATGGCCGCCGCCATGCTCTGGCCGCCTACCATCGACGCCGAGGTGATCGCCGCCGCCTGGGCGGTGGAATCGCTCTTCCCGCCGCCGAGCAGCCCCATGATGCCGGCGGTCGCCTGCTCGGCGAGCCGCTGCACGGCAAGTTGGGCCATGGCGTCCGCCACGCTGGAGACCAGGCTGGTCACCGCGTCGCGCAGGTTGAGCGTGCCGTCGGCCAGCCCCTGCACCGCGTCCTGGATACCGCTGCTCAGGCCCTCCTCGAGGGTGCGCTTGAACTCCGTGGCGGCACTGCGCGCCTCGACGAGCGCATTGCGCACCCGCCCGACCTCGGCCGCCGCCTGCTCGCCGAGCGGCCCCGGCTGCTGCGCCATCTGCTCCAGCTCGGGCAGGTA
>NZ_FOFJ01000136.1 GCF_900110885.1 Azotobacter beijerinckii
GTAGTCAAAGGGCGAACGAATAGAGGTGCTTTCATGGGCCATAGCATCGCCCGACACCGCATTTTCAACAACTACATCTATGAAACTGCACTAGGGCCTGAAGCTGCTCGGCGCTCAGCTCAAGCTGGGCACCCTGCCAGCTGCCTGGCCAGACGAAGCGGCCCCGGTTCAGCCGGCGCGAGGCGAGCCAGACACCGAAACCATCGTGAATCAGCACTTTCATGCGGTTGGCTCGTTTGTTGGCGAACAGGTAGGCGTTGTGCGGCTTCGCCACACCGAAGACCGCCACCACCCTGGCCAGGGCCGTTTCCGTTCCGGCCCGCATATCCAGTGGTTCGGTGGCGAGCCAGATGGCATCGATGCGGATCATTGCAGGAGCTCACGCATGAACCGGGCACAGCCTTCGGCATCGCCCGCAGGCCAGTGAACGGTCAAGGTCGTACGGCGATGAGGAATTTCGATGCGGATGTCCGCGCTGGATGAGCACTCCGCTCGCGCCGGCGATTCAAGCGCAAGCGGGATGAACGCCGGCAGGGTTTCAACTGCCTGGTTGCGAGCCGTGCGTATCCATTTATGGACAACGTTGCTGTTGATGCCATGGCTCAGCGCTACGCTGGCGACGGAGGCGCCGGGCTGGCCACACTCCTGCACGATTTGAGCCTTGAAGGCTGTGGAATAGGAACGACGCTGCATGATTTTCCCGCTTAAAAGCCTGGAGAGGGTGTCCACGATAAATAGGTGGACACCCTCTCCTAGCCTGGCGGGTTCAAGCCAGATGACTTGGCCGGACGGTTACCGAACACGAAATGATGGATCTACGCGAGCAGGTGCGAGTCATTACCGAAGATTGTCGCCGGCTGCTGGACAGCTGAGCTGAACACCACCCGGAGATAGGAAAAGCTCTCTCACAAATAGAAAGCCGCTATGCAGACGAAGTATGAAGACGGCCTTTATTGGACTCACCCGACCTACGGTCCCTCAGTGAAGGCGGCGTGTCGCATGGTCGAAATCAAAGGAAGTGTTGTCCAGATCGTTGAGCCCGCTCGGTCTGAGCATAGGTTCAACCAGCTTTCTTTCTTTGACGTGAATATCATGGTTGGCAAGGCCAACTCATCAAGGAAATGACCATCAAGCTGTTTGTCCTATTTGGCCAGCGCAAATGCGACTACTCCGGCCAATATGCCTTGGAAGCCCTGGCCTGTATGGATGAAATCGGCCACTCCGACAATCCCGACTACCTCGAAGGCGAGTATGCCAAGCACGAGCAGAGCGGCGAGTTCGACCGCCTGAGCATCGTCGATGCTGGCCTTTAGCGAGAAGGATGTGCGCCGCGTTCTTTATCCCGAGCAGCAGGTAGTTGCTGCCTCGGTAGTGCAAGCCCAGTGATCGAGGAAAACACTTCATAGCCTTTGTTTGCCTGATGCTGCCGACTGCTCTCAAGGCCTTGGCAGCACCAGGCTGATCAAGAAACGAACGGGTTAATAACAGGCTCTAACCGCCTGGAACTGCCGCTCGATCGAGGCGCGCAATTCGGCCAAGTCATGGGCCGGGTGCACATTGCCGCAATAGCCGATCTGGCCGGCAGTCCAACCCGCGCTGGCGTTCATTCGACCACCGGCTCCTGGCCGCGCAGGACGGAGTTGTCCTGCCACTGCCGGCGCTGGTCGATGGGCAGGGGAGTGCTGACCAGAGCCTTGTCCAACTGGCCGCTCTGGGCGAAGAAGTCAACTGGGTTGTGGAACAGCACCTGTTCGACCTGCGCCTCGCTGAAACCGGCGGCGAGCATCGCCTGGCCCGTCTTGGGCACCTTGAGCGGGTCGCTGATCCCCCAGTCGGCGGCGCTGTTCACCACCATCTTCTCGGTGCCGTACTCCTGCAGCAGGGCCACCATGCGCTGCTCCGACATCTTGGTGTTGGGGTAGATCGAGTGCCCACGCCAACAGTCACTGTCCAGCACCAACGGGAGGGTCAGTTCGTTCAGGTGGTCGATGATGACTAGGTGCTCGGCGATACCCACCTCGCGGATCACCGCCAGGGTGCGCTTGGTGCCGCCGATCTTGTCGCGATGTGGGGTGTGCACCAGCACGGGCAGGTTGAACTGCTTGGCCAGTTCCAGTTGGCTGGCGAAGAAGCGGTCTTCCTCGGGGGTGATGTCGTCGTAGCCGATCTCGCCCACCGCCACCACGCCGTCCTTCACCAAGTAACGGGGCAGGATGTCCAGCACTTCGCTGGCCAGGGACAGATCATTGGCCTCCTTGGGGTTCAACGCGATGGTGCAGAAATGGTGAATCCCGAACGTGCTGGCACGGAAGCGCTCCCAGCCCAACAAGGTATCGAAGTAGTCGATGAAGCTGCCGACGCTGGTGCGTGCCTGGCCCAGCCAGAAGGCCGGTTCGATGACGCCGGTGATGCCGGCGGCCGCCATGTTCTGGTAGTCGTCCGTGGTGCGGCTGACCATGTGGATGTGGGGATCGAAGTATTTCGGCATGGTGGGTCCTTGGTGTTTGGGGGAGTCCTGGTGGGTGTCAGCCCGGTACGGTGCCGTTGGGATGACACCGGTGGTTTTGCCAGTCCGTAGGCAACCGCCGCTGCTGGCATAGCCTGTCGAGGCGACTGGCTTGGGCCGCGTCGAGCAGGAGAAACGCGATGACATGGGGCAGCCCGTCGGGCACTCCCGGCCGGCGGCGAACCGCTCTTCGAGCAGTTCCAGCGCCAGTTGGTTGAGGAGATGGCTGCGACGTTGGGGCAACCCGAGCGCCTTCAATACTA
>NZ_FOFJ01000026.1 GCF_900110885.1 Azotobacter beijerinckii
CAGCAAAGTGCGCAAGCGCTCGGCCTGCGTGCCCGCAAGCAAGGGACGGACACGTTTGGGCCGATGCGACTTCTCCGTCAGGCAAGACAACCCCTCGGCGGCAAAGGCCCGCAGGGTGTTGCGTACGGTTTGCGTGGCGCAGCCGAACAGGGCAGCAATTTCCGTGGCGGTCTTGCCGTCGGCGCTGGCCAGCAGGATCTGGCAGCGCCGCAGCGTGAAGGCTTCCCGGGCACGCAGGCCAACCTGCAGGGCCTGCCGTTCCTCAGTAGTCAAAGGGCGAACGAATAGAGGTGCTTTCATGGGCCATAGCATCGCCCGACACCGCATTTTCAACAACTACATCTATGAAACTGCACTAGGCGCCGACCGGCTGCTCGTCTCGACGGATGAGGAGGCCATGGCCAAGGCGCAGTCCGGCTTCGACCTCATCATCGATACGGTTCCGGTCAAGCACGACCTCAACCCCTATCTGCCGCTGCTGGACGTCGACGGCACCCTGGTGCTGCTCGGACAGGTCGGTCCGCTCGCCGAGCCGAACACCGTCCCGATGATCCTCGGTCGTCGCCGGATCGCCGGCTCGCTGATCGGCGGCATCCGCGAGACCCAGGAGATGCTCGACTTCTGCGCACGGAAGAACATCCTGCCGGAGTGCGAGATGATCCGCATGGACCAGATCAACGAGGCTTTCGAGCGGCTGGAGCATGCCGATGTCCGCTATCGCTTCGTGATCGACATGGCTTCGCTGGACTCGGCCGCAGGAGCCAAGGCCTGAGCGGTCGGCCCTGACGACGACAGACGACAAGGAGAACGGCGATGGCTCCCAATGAGCGAGCGCGCAAGAACCACGACGAGCTTTTTCCTGGCCATGTCTCCACCCTGGCGGTGACCGACCCCGAGCTCATCGAGACGTTCGACAACTTTGCCTTCGACGAGGTGCTCCGTCACGGCAGTCTGGACGCCCGGACCCGGCTGATGGTCCAACTCGCCTCGATGATTGCCTCCCAAGCCCTGAGCGAGTACCGCATCATGCTCGGCGCGGCGCTCACCGTTGGGGTCACGCCGGTGGAGGCCAAGGAGATCGTCTACCAGGCGGTGCCGTACGTGGGCATGGCCAAGGTCTTCGACTTCATCCACGCCACGAACAACGTACTCACCGAGCGCGGGGTCGAGTTGCCCTTGCCGGGCCAGTCCACGACCACGCCCGACAACCGCGCGCAGAAGGGGCTCGAGGTCGAGAAGCAGATCGTCGGCAGCGATGCCGTCGAGAGCCTCTACGCCTCCGCGCCCGCCGACCTGGTGCACATCCAGCGCTACCTGTCGGCCCACTGCTTCGGCGACCACTACACGCGCACCGGCATCGACGTACCTACACGCGAGCTGCTCACCTTCGGCATGCTCGTCTCGCTCGGTGGATGCGAAGCGCAGGTCAAGGGCCATGTCGCGGCGAACCTCAACGTCGGCAACGACCGCGCACGACTGATCGATGTGTTGACCCAGCTACTGCCATTCATCGGCTATCCCCGCACGCTCAATGCGTTGCGGGTCGTCGACGAGGTCACCGCCTCATGAACACGACGGGCTGCGACACCGCACAGACAGGAGATGTCATGGCTATTCTCCGCAGAACTGCCTGGTCGCCGGGGCGACCGGCAGCAGCGGGCGTCCCGGCGCCGATGAGGTGGTCCTTCGTGCGTGCCCTGGTGTACTCGGCATAGCGCGCTTCGGGATGGCTACGGTGTCACTGCAACAATTACAGGAGAATTCACCATGTCGAAACGCACCTGGTTCATCACGGGGGTCAGCAGCGGCTTCGGCCGCCAGCTCACCGGTCAGCTCCTCGAGCGCGGCGACTGCGTCGTCGGAACCGTCCGCGACACCGGCAAGGTCACCGATCTGATCGAGCGTTATCCCGAAGCGTTCCACGCCGAAGTGCTCGAGGTGACCGACACAGCGGCGATCCGCGAGGTGGTCGAACGCTCGTTCGCCCGGCTCGGACGCATCGACGTGATCATCGGCAACGCCGGCTACGGCCTGTTCGGCGCGGCGGAGGAGCTCACCGACGAGCAGATCGAGCACATTGTCGCGACCAACCTGGTCGGCTCGATCCAGCTCATCCGTGCCGCTCTGCCGCGTCTTCGCGCCCAGGGCGGCGGACGCATCGTCCAGATATCGTCCTACGGCGGCCAGGTCGCTTTCCCGGGAAACTCGATGTACCACGCGACGAAGTGGGGCATCGAAGGCTTCGTGGAGTCGGTCGCGCAGGAGGTCGCATCCTTCGGGATCGGCATGACGATCGTCGAGCCCGGCGGCGCGCGCACCGAGTTCCGTTACGGGAGCGCGCGGGTGGCGACACTCCTGCCTGTCTATGACGACACCCCGGCACACGGCTTCCTGCGGATGCTCGATCCCCAAAACGCTTCGGCCCCCGGTGACCCAGCCCGCATGGCCGCGCGGATCATCGAGAGCGTCGACGTGGAGCCCGCGCCGCTGCGCTTGGTGCTCGGCTCCCAGGCGCTGGAGAGCACCCTCTCGACCCTGCGCAAGCGGATCGCCGGCTTCGAAGCGCAGGCCGAACTCGCCGCCTCCACGGACTTCCCGCCCGGGGAGTGACCGGCACTGTCGTCGCAAGCGCAATACGGGGCTACGCGCGATAGCGCAGCGCCTCGATCAGCACCGCCATGGCCCCCGAAGACTGCCGGCGGCTCGGGTAGTAGAGATGGTAGCCCGGGAAGGTCGGGCACCAGTCCTCCAGCACCGATACGAGCCGGCCTGTGGCGATGTGCTCCCGCGCCATGTCCTCCGGCAGGTAGGCGATGCCGAAGCCGGCCAGTGCCGCGCGGAGTATCTGCGAGCCATTGTTGAACACCAGTTGGCCTTCGACGCGCGCTTTGACTTCGTGTCCATCCTTGATGAACTCCCAGGCCATCAGGCCTCCGTAGGTCGGCAGGCGCAGGTTGATGCAGTCGTGGCTGGCCAGCGCCTGCAGCGTCCGCGGCGGCGCTTTCCTGGCGAAGTAGGCCGGAGCCCCCACCACCGCGATGCGCATGTCCGGCGCAATGCGCACGGCGATCATGTCCTTGGCGACCTGATCGCCGAGGCGCACGCCGGCGTCATAGCGCTGCGCGACGATATCGCTCAGCCCGTAGTCGATGGTGATTTCCACCTTGATGTCGGGATAGTCCGGCAGCAGCCTCTCCAACCTGGGCCAAAGGACAGTATCGACGGCATGCTCGGCGGAGGTGATGCGGAGGGTACCTGCGGGTTTTTCGCGCAGTTCGCTCAAGGCCGCAAGCTCGGCGTCTATCTCCTCGAACCGGGGGGCCAGCGTCAGGAGCAGGCGCTCGCCCGCCTCGGTCGGCGAGACGCTACGCGTGGTGCGGGTGAGGAGCCGAAGAGCCAGCCTGGCCTCGAGCGAACGAATGGTGTGGCTCAACGCCGATTGCGATACCCCGAGCTGCGCCGCTGCCCGGGTAAAGCTTCCCTCACGGGCAACCATCACGAAGGCCAGGAGATCGTTGTAGTTTTCGCGGGGCACTTATCGATCCGCCTCATGAGCTTGAGCGGATTATGCCACCCAAGCGGTAGGTCGTACGCAAATGGCAATGTGGCAAAACGATTCCCGGTCGAGCGTCCTGTGCCTCGATCTGCTCGCGAATGCACGCTTCGCCATAGCCTCTTGCCGGCCACGATCACCTCGGCCAATTTCAGACCGGCGTCTGCGCTGGATCGACGGCTGCCAAGGGTGAAACACCGTTAGCCCAGGCCACAGGGGAACAGCTCGGAAGCCTGGCTGGCTTCGGAGAGTTCCGCGCTGGCAGCCAGCAGGCGCGGCGCCAGCTGATGCATGCGCGCTTCGCCAAGGCGGGCGCTGGGGCCGGCGAGGCTGAGCACGCCGATGGGGCGGTGATTGCGCGGGTCGCGGACCGCCGCGGCCATGGCGGCGGTGCCGACCGCCGAGCTTTCCACCACCCAGGCATAGCCGTGCGCACGTGCCAGATGCAGGCGTTCGAGCAGTTCGGCTCTGGAGCGCGGCGCATTGGGACCCAGCTCGGCCGGATCGACCGCCGCCTGCTGCGCGACCCGGGCCAGGGCCTCCTCGTCGCCCATGCTGGCCAGCCAGGCGTGCCCGGAGGCGGTGGAAGACAGCGGCGCGTCGCGGCCCATGTCCGGATCGTAGCGTAGCCCGCCGCGGGCACCCTGGGACTTGGCGATCCAGGTCAGCCGCTCGCCGTCGATCACCCCCAGGCGCACCAGCTCGCCGGTTTCCTCGGCCAGGCGGTCGAGAATCGGCTGGACCACGTCCGCACCGCTGTTGGCCAGGTAGCGAAAACCCAGCGCCACCAGCTTGGTGGACAGCTGGTAGCGGCTGGTCTGCGGGTCCTGCCGCACGTAGCCCAGGCGGATCAGCTCGGCGAGCATCCGGTGGGTGGCGCTCTTGGGGATGAGCAGCCGGTCGGCCAGGCTCTGCAGGGGGGTTCCGCCGGGATCGGCGGTCAGGCTTTCCAGAAGACTCAGCGCGCGTTCGATTTGACTGCCAGCCATGTTCAGCATCCAGGCGGAAAATGCCGCAATTCTAAAAGAGCCGGCCAGCGTGGACCACACCCTTCTCCGCGTCCCGGCCCCCGGCGGCACGGGAATCGTCGCCAAAAATGTCCTAACCGGTTAGTTTTCGTTCGATTATCGAGCGCCGCCGATTGATTGCCATCAGGCTTGCCACCAGTATCTGCGCCAGACGCAGCCAGCCCCAGCGGCGCCGCGCCCCTGCCACAAACACACGTCGGTGACCGGCCCGGCCCGCATCCGATGGGTCAGCTTCCACGCCAGCGCCTGCGTCCTCCTGCAGCTGTCGATCCGCCAGCTGTGCAGCGGCCGGCCGCCGACGGCCCTGCCGGCCAGCAGCCTGTGGGCAAGCCCGATCTACCTGCCGCCCACCCTCGCCTTCGGCGTCTGCCAGCCCGGCCAGACGCTCGTGCCGGGCTGGCCGAAAAGCGCAACACCCTGACCAATCGCCCCCAAAACAACGACAAGCGGAGTGCCCCATGTTCAAGAAACTGTTCGTCGGACTGCCCCTCGCCGCCAGTGCCGCCGGCTTCACCCTCGCCGCCCATGCCGCCTACCCCGAGCGCAGCATCCAGGCGGTGATCCCCTGGGGCGTCGGCGGCGCCACCGACAATGTGATGCGCAGCCTCTCGCCCTTCGTGGAGAAGGAACTGGGCGGCAAACTGACCCTCAGCAGCCGCCCGGGCGGTACCGCGGTGATCGGCACCAGCTACGTCCTCGGCCAGCAGCCCAACGGCTACACCCTGCTGCTCGGCGCGGAAAACCCCCAGCTGTACCCGGTGCTCGGCCTGGCCAAGTTCGACTACAGCGCCCTCTATCCGATCAACCTGATCGGCCAGAACGTGGCGGTCATCGCCACCTATCCCGACAGCCCGTGGAACAGCATGGCGGACCTGCTGGCCGCGGCCAAGGCCAATCCCGGCAGCCTGCGCATGGGCGGCGCCGGCGTCGGTGCCCTGCCAAATACCGTGCACGCGATGATCAATGCCGTGGAAGAACTCAAGGTGAGCGAACAGACCTTCAGCGGCGATGGCTCCGGCATCGCCGCGCTGATGGGCAAGCAAATCGACTTCATGCCCCTCAGCCTGGCCTCGTGCAAGGAGCTGATCCGCGCCGGCAAGCTCAAGGCCCTGGCCGTGGTGAGCACCGAGAAGGTGGCGGAGCTGCCGGGCGTCGAACCGATCAGCAAGGCCCTGCCGGGTATCGCCGAATACCTGCCGTGGGGTTCGTTCTGGGGCGTCTGGGTGCACAAGGACACCCCCGAGGACATCAAGCAGAAGCTGAGCGGCGCCTACGCCAGGGCCGTGGCTGCCCCGGAGTTCCAGGCCTTCCTGAAGAACTACGGCGCCAAACCGCTGAACCTCAGTGGCGACGAGGCCTCCCGGTATCTCCAGCGCTGGCAATCGGTCACCGCCTGGTCGATGTACAAGGCCAAGGCGGTGCAGATCTCGCCGGACACCCTGGGCATTGCCAAGCCGTAGGCCCCCGACAGCCCCCTGGAACGACACCCGCTTGGCGAACGTGGCGCGAACCCTTAATATTGGAATTGTGTTCCAAAAAATAAAAAGGCGCAAAAGCCGCGCCTCACCTTTCCGAACGGGAGAAAATCGATGCCTGCGAGTCCTCTGGCCCACACGGTCGAATGCGATGTTCTGGTTGTCGGCTCGGGGGCCGCGGGCCTGTCGGCCGCGGTGACTGCCGCCTGGCACGGGCAGAAGGTGGTGGTGGTGGAAAAAGACCCGGTGTTCGGCGGCGCCACCGCCTGGTCCGGCGGCTGGATGTGGGTGCCGTGCAACCCGCTGGCGCGCCGTGCCGGCATCGTCGAGGACCCCGAGCTGCCGCGCACCTACCTCAAGCACGAGCTGGGCGAAAAGTACGACGCCGCACGCATCGACGCCTTCCTTGAGGCCGGCCCGCGCATGGTCGAGTTCTTCGAGCGGCACACCGCCCTGCAGTTTTCCGACGGCAACCTGATCGCCGACATCCACGGCGACACCCCCGGCGCAGGCACCGGCGGGCGCTCGGTGATCGCCGCGCCCTACGACGGCCGCGAGGTCGGCGCGCTGATCCACCGCCTGAGCAAGACCATGCGCGAGACCTCGTTCATGGGCATGCCGATCATGGCCGGCAAGGACCTGGCCTCGTTCATGAACATGACCCGCTCGGCGCGCTCGTTCGTCTACGCCGGGCGACGCTTCGGCCGCCACCTGATCGACCTCGCCCGCCACGGCCGCGCCATGCAACTGGTCAACGGCGTGGCACTGGTGGCACGGCTGGCCAAATCGGCCGAGGACCTCGGCGTGCAACTGATCGAATCGGCACCGGCCAGGCGCCTGCTGCTGGAAAACGGCGCCGTGCGCGGCGCGGTGGTGGAGACCGCCAAGGGCGAGGTCAGCATCCGCGCCAGCAAGGCGGTGGTGCTCGCCGCCGGCGGCTTCCCCAACGACATCGAGCGGCGCAAGCAGCTGTTCCCGCGCACGCCGACCGGCCGCGAACACCTGGCCCTACCGCCGCTGGGCGCCTCGGGCGACGGCCTGCGCCTGGGCGAATCGGCCGGCGGCCAGGTCGCCACCGACCTGGTCTCGCCGGTAGCCTGGGCGCCGGTGTCGCTGGTGCGCCACAAAGACGGCAGCACCGGCCACTTCCCGCATATCATCGAGCGCGGCAAGCCCGGCATCATCGGCGTGCTGGCCAACGGCAAGCGCTTCGTCAACGAGGCTCACGGCTACTACGACTACACCTCGGCGATGGTCGCCGCGGTGCCGCTGGGACAGGAAGTCGCCTCCTGGCTGATCTGCGACCACCGTTTCCAGCGCCGCTACGGCCTGGGCATCTCGCGCCCGACGCCGGTACCGGTCGGCCCGTGGGTCCGCAACGGCTACCTGAAGACCGGCAAGACCCTCGAGGAGCTGGCCCGGGCCTGCGGCATCGACCCGGCGGGCCTGGCCGAGACCGTCGCCGAGTACAACCGCCATGCCCGCAACGGCGAGGACCCGGCCTTCGGCCGCGGCTCGACGCCCTACAACCGCAAGCAGGGCGACGCCACGCACCAGCCCAACCCCTGCGTCGCGCCCATCGAGAACGGCCCGTTCTACGCGGTGAAGGTGCAGCCGGGCTGCTTCGGCACCTTCGCCGGCCTGAAGACCAACGCCCACGCCCAAGTGCTGGACGGCGCCGGCCAGCCGATCGACGGCCTCTACGCCGCCGGCACCGACATGGCCAGCATCATGGGCGGCAACTACCCGGCCGGCGGCATCAACCTCGGCCCGGCGGTGACCTTCGGCTACATCGCCGGCCGGCATATCGCCGGGGCCACCGCCTACGAGTGAAACTCGACCCGACCAGGCCGTGGCGGAGCGCTCCGCCACGGTCCTTTCCTTTCGCCAGGCTCCCGGCGAAGTTCAGCGCTTCTTCTTCGGCTTGCCGGCAGGCTTCTTCTTTTTCCCCTGGGGCAACGGCAGGGCCTGCGCGAAGGCCTGGCGCATGTCGTCCAGGCGTTTTTCGTGCAGGTCGTGGATGCGCTTGCTGCGCTCGCTGCTGAAATCGATCAGCTTGTCGTCGGAATTCATGGCTGCGGATGCACCTGGCGGAAGGTCAGATTCAGGCGCGGCGCGCAGGGCCTGCGCGTCTTCGCCACTTGGTGCTGCCAATCATGCTGCGTTGCGCCGGCCATGACCAGCAGGGAACCGTGCTCGAGGAACAGCGAATGGGCGATGCGGCTCTGCCCGACTCGGCGCAGGTCGAAGCGCCGCGTGCCGCCCAGGCTGAGCGAGGCGATCAGCGGATTGCGTCCCAGCTCGGCCTCGTCGTCGCTGTGCCAGCCCATGGAGTCCCGACCGTCGCGGTAATGGTTGAGCAGCACGCCATTCAGCGGCTGGCCGACGAACGCCTCGACGGCCGCACGGATCTCCGCCAGCAGCGGCGTCCAGGGCAGCGGCCGGTGGCTCAGCCCGGAATAGCGATAACGGGCACCGGCATCGCCGTACCAGGCGACCTGCCGCGGCACCGGGTAAAGGCGCCCGTACAACCGCACCTGCGGCTGCTCCCAGGGGGTTTCAGCCAGCAGCGCGGCCAGCCAGCGGTCCGCCGTGGCGCCGTCCACCCAGCCGGGCAAATGGCGCAGCAGATCGAGGGGATCGGCGTCGAACAGCGTCATGGCGCAGGGATCGGTAGAAACGGGAGGCCATCCTACACCGGCCGGCACGGGCAAGCCGACCATTGAAAGCTACGCTTTCCTATCAATGCGCCGGCAGTCGACGTCGATCTACCCAGGGCATTCCGTTACCATAGCCGGCCTTTTTACAGCGGAGACAGGCATGGTGCAGCAATATCAACCGGGGCAGCGCTGGATCAGCGACAGCGAAGCGGAACTCGGACTCGGAACCATTCTCACCGCGGATGGCCGCTTGCTCACGGTGCTCTATCCTGCCACCGGCGAAACCCGCCAGTACTCCCTGCGCAATGCTCCCCTGACCCGCGTTCGCTTCGCTCCGGGCGACGAGATCACCCACTTCGACGGCTGGAAGATGGTCGTCCGCGAGGTCGAGGACCAGGACGGCCTGCTCATCTACCATGGCCTCGACGGCCACAGCCAGGGCCGTACCCTGCCGGAAACCCAGCTCTCCAACTTCATCCAGTTCCGCCTGGCCAGCGACCGTCTGTTCGCCGGCCAGATCGACCCGCTGTCCTGGTTCGGCCTGCGCTACCACACCCTGGAGCACCGCAGCCGTCTGCTGCAATCCTCGCTCTGGGGCCTGTCCGGCGCCCGCACCCAGCCGATCGCCCACCAGCTGCACATCGCCCGCGAGGTCGCCGACCGCGTCAATCCCCGCGTGCTGCTGGCCGACGAGGTGGGCCTGGGCAAGACCATCGAGGCCGGCCTGACGATCCACCGCCAGCTGCTCTCCGGCCGCGCCAGCCGGGTGCTGATCCTGGTCCCGGAGAACCTCCAGCACCAGTGGCTGGTGGAGATGCGCCGGCGCTTCAACCTGGAAGTGGCGCTGTACGACGCCGAACGCTTCGCCGCCAGCGACGCCGGCAACCCCTTCGAGGACACCCAGCTGGCGCTGGTTGCCCTGGAATGGCTGACCCATGCCGAGCACGCCCAAGATGCGCTGTTCGCCGCCGGCTGGGACCTCTTGGTGGTCGACGAGGCGCACCACCTGGTCTGGCACCCCGAGCAGCCGAGCCCCGAATACGCGCTGGTCGAGCAGCTCGCCGAGGTGATCCCCGGCGTGCTGCTGCTCACCGCCACTCCCGAACAGCTCGGCCAGGAGAGCCACTTCGCGCGCCTGCGCCTGCTCGACCCCGACCGCTTCCACGACCTCGAGGCCTTCCGCGCCGAGAGCGCCAACTACCGCCCGGTGGCCGAGGCGGTGCAGGAGCTGCTCGACCAGGGCCGCCTCTCCGAGCGGGCCCACGAGGTCATCCACGGCTTTCTCGGCGCCGAGGGCGAGGCGCTGCTCGCCGCGGTCAGCGACGGCGACATCCAGGCCAGCGCGCGCCTGACCCGCGAGTTGCTCGACCGCCACGGTACCGGCCGGGTGCTGTTCCGCAACACCCGCGCCGCCGTGCAGGGCTTCCCCGAGCGCCAGCTGCACCCCTATCCGCTACCGAGCCCGGACGAATACCTGGAGCTGCCGGTCGGCGAGCATGCCGATCTGTATCCGGAGGTCAGCTTCCAGGCCCAGCAGGAGGACGCCAGCGAGGAGAACCGCTGGTGGCGCCTCGACCCCCGCGTCGAGTGGCTGATCGACACCCTGAAGATGCTCAAGAAGGTCAAGGTGCTGGTGATCTGCGCCCACGCCGAGACCGCGCAGGATCTGGAGGACGCCCTGCGGGTGCGCTCCGGCATCCCGGCCACGGTGTTCCACGAGGGCATGAGCATCCTCGAGCGCGACCGCGCGGCGGCCTACTTCGCCGACGAGGAGTTCGGCGCCCAGGTGCTGATCTGCTCGGAAATCGGCAGCGAGGGACGCAACTTCCAGTTCGCCCACCATCTGGTGATGTTCGACCTGCCGGCCCACCCGGACCTGCTCGAACAGCGCATCGGCCGCCTCGACCGCATCGGCCAGAAGCACAGCATCCAGTTGCACGTGCCCTACCTGGAGAACAGCGCCCAGGAGCGGCTGTTCCAGTGGTACCACCAGGCGCTGAACGCCTTCCTCGCCACCTGCCCCACCGGCAACGCCCTGCACCACCAGTTCGGCCCGCGCCTGCTGCCGCTTCTGGAAGGCGGCGACGACGGCGAGTGGCAGGACCTGCTGGATGCGGCTTGCGCCGAACGCGAACGCCTGGAAAGCGAGCTGCATGCCGGCCGCGACCGCCTGCTGGAACTCAACTCCCGCGGCGGCGGCGAGGGCGATGCGCTGGTCGAGGACATCCACGAACAGGACGACCAGTACGCCCTGCCGATCTACATGGAAGAGCTGTTCAACGCCTTCGGCATCGACAGCGAGGACCATTCGGAGAACGCACTGATCCTGCGTCCCAGCGAGAAGATGCTCGACGCCAGCTTCCCGCTGGGCAGCGACGAGGCAGCGACCGTCACCTACGACCGCAACCAGGCCCTGGTCCGCGAGGACATGCAGTTCCTCACCTGGGAACATCCCATGGTGCAGGGCGGCATGGACCTGGTACTGGCCGGCTCGATGGGCAACACCGCGGTTGCGCTGATCAAGAACAAGGCGCTCAAGCCCGGCACCGTGCTGCTCGAACTGCTCTACGTCAGCGAGGTGGTGGCGCCGCGCGCCTTGCAGCTCGCCCGCTTCCTGCCGCCGCTGGCGCTGCGCTGCCTGCTCGACGCCAACGGCAACGACCTGGCACCGAAGGTCGCCTTCGACACCCTCAACGACCAGCTGGAAAGCGTGCCGCGCGGCAGCGCCAACAAGTTCGTGCAGGCCCAGCGCGACATACTGGCCAAGCAGATCAACGCCGCCGAGGCCAAGGTCGCGCCGCGCCACGCCGAGCGCGTCGCCGAAGCCCGCCAGCGCCTCAAGGCCAGCCTCGACGAGGAGCTGGCCCGCCTGAGCGCGCTCCAGGCGGTCAACCCGAGCGTGCGCGACAGCGAACTGGAAGCCTTGCGCCAGCAGCGCGAGGACGGCCTGGCCATGCTCGACAAGGCCGCCCTGCGCCTGGAGGCGATTCGCGTGCTGGTGGCCGGCTGAGGCTGCGCCCACCTGCATGGTCAGGGTGGGAAACGGCCACAGGCCTTTCCCACCCATGCGGTCGGGCCGAAAAACATTGCGCCCGTTTTTCGCGGCCGACTCGGTAACGGTGGAAAAGCGCTATGCGCGTTTTCCACCCCATTCAGCTTGCATAGGGCGGGTGAAACCCGCCAGACATGGTGCAGGATCACGCCCAGAGTCGGCGGGTTTCACCCGCCCTACGTCTTCACGAGAGAGCGCTCATCTCTCCAGCTGCCGCAACAGGACGAGGAAAGCCTCCTCGTCGAGCACCTTCACCCCCAGCTCGCCGGCCTTGGCCAGCTTCGAGCCGGCGCCGGGACCGGCGACCACGCAGGCGGTCTTCGCCGAAACCGAACCGGCCACCTTGGCGCCGAGGCTTTCCAGCTTCTCCTTGCCCTGCTCGCGACTCATCGACTCCAGGGTGCCGGTCAACACCCAGGTTTGCCCGGCCAGCGGCAGACCGACGGCGCTCCGGCGCTCGCTTTCCCAGTGCATGCCGAACTCGCGCAGCTGCGCCTCGATGGCCCGAGCGCGCTCGACGTTGGCGGCGTCGGCGAAGAACGCGCGTAGCGCCTGCCGGGCCTTCTCGCTCAGCCCCTTGGTCATGCTCAGGCTCAGCCAGTCCTGGCTGAGGGCGATCACCGCCTCCAGACTGCCCGCCGCCTCGGCGAGCTTCTTCGCGCCGGTGGCGGCGACTCCCGAAATGCCCAGCTTGTCCAGCAGCTCGTCGAGGCTGGCGCAAGCGGCGAACTCTGCCTGCAGCTCGCCCTCCTCCTGCAGCTCGACGCCGCGCGCCAGCAAGTGCTCGATCACCGTGCGGTTGTGCTCGTCCTCGAAGAAACTGTGGATCTCGTGGGCGACCTCCAGGCCGACGTCCGGCAGCCAGGTGAGCACCTCCGGCAGAGCCTTCTCGATACGCGAAAGCGACCCGAGGGCCCGGGCCAGCCGCTTGGCGGTCTCCTCGCCGACATCGGGAATGCCGAGGGCATAGACGAAGCGCGCCAGGCTCGGCTTGCGGCTGGCAGCGATGGCGGCCAGCAGGTTGTTGCTGGAAACCTCGGCGAAGCCGTCCAGCACCACCAACTGCTCGAAAGTCAGGGTGTAGAGGTCGGCCGGCGACTTCACCAGGCCGGTGTCCACCAGCTGCTCGACGATCCGCTCGCCGAGGCCGTCGATGTCCATGGCGCGCCGCGAGACGAAGTGGACGATCGCCTGCTTGAGCTGGGCCTGGCAGGCCAGGCGGCCGACGCAGCGGTAGATCGCCCCCTCGCTGAGCGTAGCCTTGCCCTTGCCGCGCCGGACCAGCTGGGTGCGCTCCACCGCCGAGCCGCACACCGGGCACTGCGGCGGCACCTCGATGGGGCGGGCATCGGCCGGGCGGCGCTCGGGCACCACCTGCACGATCTGCGGGATCACGTCGCCGGCGCGGCGGACGATCACCGTATCGCCGACCATCACCCCGAGGCGCGCCACCTCGTCCAGGTTGTGCAGGGTCGCGTTGGACACCGTGACGCCGGCCACCTGCACCGGCCTCAGGCGCGCCACCGGGGTGATGGCGCCGGTGCGGCCGACCTGGAACTCGACGCCGAGCAACTCGGTGAGTTCCTCCTGGGCCGGGAACTTGTAGGCGATGGCCCAGCGCGGCTCGCGGGCGCGAAAGCCCAGCTCCTGCTGGCGGGCGACCGAGTCGACCTTGAACACCACCCCGTCGATCTCGTAGGGCAGCGCGTCGCGCCGTGCGCCGATCTCCTCGTAATAGGCCCGGCACGCCTCGATGCCGCGGACTGCCTTCAGCTCGCGGCTGATCGGCAGGCCCCAGCCCTTCAACGCCCGGAGGATGCCGATGTGGCTGCCGGGCAGCGCACTGGCGCTGCGCCCGATGCCATAGGCGCAGAAGTCCAGCGGCCGGCTGGCGGCGATCTTCGGGTCGAGCTGGCGCAGACTGCCGGCAGCGGCGTTGCGCGGGTTGGCGAAGGTCTTGCCACCGTTCTCGACGGCACGGGCGTTGAGCGCCTCGAAGCCGGCGCGGGGCATGTAGATCTCGCCGCGCACCTCGAGCAGCGTCGGCCAGCCCTCGCCGTGCAGGCGCAGCGGGATATTGCGCACGGTCCGCACGTTGGCGGTGATGTCCTCGCCGGTGCTGCCGTCGCCGCGGGTGGCGCCGCACACCAGTTGGCCATTCTCGTAAAGCAGGCTGACGGCCAGGCCGTCCAGCTTGGGTTCGCAACTGTAGTCGACGATCCCGCCGTCCAGGCCGAGCCCCTCGCGCACGCGGCGGTCGAAATCGAGCAGATCCTCCTCCGCGAAGGCATTGCCCAGGCTGAGCATGGGCAGCTCGTGGCGCACCTGGCCGAAGGCTGCCAGGGCCTCGCCGCCGACGCGCTGGGTCGGCGACTCCGGAGTAACCAGCTCGGGATGCTCGGCCTCCAGGGCCTTGAGCTCGTAGAACAGACGGTCGTATTCGGCATCCGGCACGCTCGGCGTGTCGAGCACGTAGTAGCGGTAGTTGTGTTCGTCGATCTCGCTGCGCAGCCGGGCGATGCGTTCGGCGGCGGTCTGGGCGTCGGTCATGGCGGTGGTTTCCGGAAAACGAAACGAGCAGCCGTGGCTGCTCGAGGAAGGTGCGTCGGGGAAAGCACCGGGGCGGCGGCTTCAGGGCCGCCGGCCCCCGGGCTCAGCGCTTGTGGGTCAGCTGCCGGCGTTCGAATTCGACGATTCGCTGCCGGTAATGCTCGATGGTCTGCGCGGTCATCACACTGCGCTGGTCGTCCCTCAGCTCGCCGTTCAGCTCCTGGGCCAGCTTGCGGGCAGCGGCCACCATGAGGTCGAAGGCCTGCTTCGGATGGCGCGGGCCGGGCAGACCGAGGAAGAAGCTGACCGCCCGGGTGGTGAAATGGTCGATGTCGTCCAGGTCGAAGGTGCCGGGCTTGACGCCATTGGCCATGGAGAACAGCACCTCGCCGTTGCCGGCCAGGCTTTCGTGGCGATGGAAGATGTCCATCTCGCCGAAGCGCAGGCCGCTTTCGAGGATGCTCTGCAGCAGCGCCGGCCCCCTGAAGCCCACCTCCTCCCGCGACACCACGCGGATAACCAGCACCTCCTCGAGCGGCTGCTGTTCCCGCGGCTCGCTGCGCTCGACCTGTTCGGCCCTCCTCGGCTCGCTCTTCGGCTCGGCCCTGCGGGGCCTGGGTGCGGGCTCGGCGGCCAGGCGGACCGGCTCGTCGAGATCCAGCTCGAGATCGCCCGGCTCCAACTCCTCGTCGAGGTGCCGCCGGTTCAGCCCACGGGCACTCAGCGAGGGCAGGTTTTCCTCGTCCGGCTCGAAGGAGGGCTCCCGCGAGAAATCGACCGACCGGGGGGACCCCAGCAACTCGCTGTTTTCGCTGACGGCCTCGGGCGCTTCGGCAATGTTGCGCTCGAGCTTGAACTTGAGCTTGCCCTTGCTGCCACGCATGCGCCGCCATCCATCGAACAGGATGCCGCCGATGACGACGATGCCAATGACGATCAGCCACTCACGCAGACCGATTTCCATGAAATCCACAACCCCTGAACTGATTTGACAAAAAGGGCTTCCCATCCCCACACAAAAAAGGGCGTCCTACCCTCGTAAAAACGTGGCCACCGCGTGTTCCCGCAGTACATTCCACGCGTACCGAAAATTGCACATTAAGCTAGCACGCCCCATCCGCGGATTGTACCGCCGGGCGCCGTATTCCGGTGAGCGGGAAGATCCGGCAATACATTCGCCTCAGATGCCCGCCAGTGCCACCGCCTCCTCCACGTCCACCGCTACCAGGCGCGAACAGCCCGGCTCGTGCATGGTCACCCCCATCAGTTGGTCGGCCATCTCCATGGCGATCTTGTTGTGGGTGATATAGATGAACTGCACCTTTTCCGACATCTCCTTGACCAGCCTGGCGTAGCGGCCGACGTTGGCGTCGTCCAGCGGCGCGTCCACCTCGTCGAGCATGCAGAACGGTGCCGGATTGAGCTGGAAGATCGCAAATACCAGGGCCAGCGCGGTCAGCGCCTTCTCGCCGCCGGAAAGCAGATGGATGGTGCTGTTCTTCTTGCCCGGGGGGCGCGCCATGATGGCTACCCCGGTATCGAGTAGATCCTCGCCGGTAAGTTCCAGATAAGCCTGGCCGCCGCCGAAAACTTTCGGGAACAGCGCCTGCAGACCGGCGTTGATCTGCTCGAAGGTATCCTTGAAGCGGTTGCGGGTTTCCCGGTCGATCTTGCGGATCACGCTCTCCAGGGTTTCCAGGGCTTCCACCAGGTCGGCATTTTGCGCATCCAGATACTGCTTGCGCTCGGACTGCTGGCGGTATTCGTCGATGGCCGCCAGGTTGATCGCGCCGAGGCGCTGGATGCGCGCGGCGACGCGCTCCAGTTCCGCCTCCCAGTCCGCTTCGCACGCCTCGTCGGGGAGCGCGCCGAGCACCTCGTGGAGGGTATGGCCATCCTCCTGCAACAGGTCCTGCAGGGCCTTGCGCCGCACGCTGAGGGCCTGCCAGTCCAGACGCTGCTGTTCCAGCTGGCTGCGCAGCAGCTGGGCCTGCTGCTCGGCCTGGCTGCGGCGCTTCTCCACCTCGCGCAGCCCGCGCTCGGCGTCTTCCAGGGCCAGGCCGGCCTCGCGCAGCTCCTCCTCGACAGCCAGGCGCTGCTCGAGCAACTCCTCGAGCCTCATGCGCAGCTCCTCCAGCGGCGCCGCGCCCTCCTCCAGGTCCAGGCCGAGCTGTTCGCGGCGCTCCAGGGTCCGCTCGAACTGCCGCTCCAGTCGCTCCAGGGACTGCCGGGTGGAATCGCGCCTGGCCTGCAGCGAGCCGAGCCGCACGGCCAGTTGGTGGGCCTGGTCTTTGTATGAGCCGGCCTCCCGGCGCAGGCGCTCGAGGCCCCCACGCAGGGCGTCACGTCCGGCCAGCAGTTGCTCGCGGCGCTGGTTGTCCGCGGCCATGGTCTCCACAGCGTCCTGCAGTTGCAGGCGGCACTCGCCCAGCCGTTCGATCTCCAGGGCGCGCTGCTCGACCAGTTCGACAAGCTCCTCGTCGAAGCGGCGCCGGCGCAGCAACAACTGTTCGGCCCGCGCCTGGAGGGCCGCCAGCCGGGCCTTCAGCTCGCCCTGCTGGCGGGCCTCCGCCTGCAAACGCCGGCGTTGCCCCTCGCGGGTTTCCTCCTGCTGGCGTCGCGCCTCGTCCAGGGCGAACAGGCGCTCTTCCAGCTCGGCCAGGCGCGCCTCGAGCGTCTCGCGCTCGGCCTGCAGGCGCTCCAGCTCCTGGCCGCGGGCGAGCAGACCGGACTCGGCATCGCTGGCCCGATGCACCCGCAGGAAATGGCGGCCGACCCAGTAGCCGTCGCGGCCGATCAGGCTCTCGCCCTCCATCAGGGAGGGGCGCCGCTGCAGAGCCTCGGCGAGGCTTTCCACCACCAGCACCCGGCCCAGCCAGGGCGCCAGATCGGCACCGCCCTCGACCTTGTCGAGCAGGCTGCCGGCCAGGCGCGTAGCGTCCGGCGCCGGGCCGAGCAGGCGCAACTCGCCCTGGGCGAAGCCCGCCAGGTCGAGGCCGGCGAAGTCCTCCAGCAGCGGCGCCTGCAGATCGGCGCCGAGCACGGTTTCTACCGCCAGCTCCCAGCCCGGCGCTACCCGCAGCCCTTCGGCCAGCCGCGGGCGGTCCTCCAGGCGCTGCCCGCGCAGCCACTCGGCGACCCCCTGGCCGGGGTCCAGTGCTGCCTGCTGCAGAGCCTCCAGGGAAGCAATCCGCCCGTTCAGGCGCTGCAGTTCGCCCTGGACCTGCTGCTGCTCCTGATTCGCCTGCTGCAGTTCGCCGCGCAGCCGCTCCAGCGCTTCGCCCAAGGCCGCCTCGGCGGCGCTCAGGTCCTCCAGGGTCAGCTCGCCGAGGGCCAGTTGCTCGGCCAGCTCGGCGAGCTCGGCCTCCTCCGGATCGGCCGTCAGCCGGGCACGCTCCTCGTCGAGACGACGCTCGCGCTCGAGCAGGCGTTCGAGGCTCTGCTCCAGCTGCTGGATGTGCGCCTGCTGTACCTCGGCGCTGCGCCGCGCCTCCGACGAGTGCTGGTTGAAGCCGTCCCACTGCTCCTGCCAGGCGTGCATGGAGGACTCCGCCTCCGCCAGGCGGGCGGCGCTTTCCTCGGCGCCGGCCGCGGCGATTTCCCGCTCGGGCTCGAGCAGGGCCAGTTCCTCGTCGAGTTCGACCAGCAGGCCGCGGTCCTGGCCGAGGTGGGCCTCGATTTCCTCGCGGCTCTTCTCCGCCTCGCGCAGGTCGTCCTGCAACTGGCGCAAACGCTGCTGGCCGTGCTGGATGCTCTGCTCGACCCGGCCGATGTCGGCGCCCAGCGAATAAAAGCGCCCCTGCACCTGATGGAAGCGTTCGCCAAGTTCGTGGTGCCCGTCGCGCAGGCGCTCGATGCCAGCGTCGGCGTTGCGCTGCTCGGCGAGCAGCGCCTCGAGGGCGATCTCCTGGTCGCCGATGACCTGCTCGCGTTGGCCAACCTGCTCGTTCAGCGCCCGCCAACGCAGGGCGGCGAGCTGAGCCTTGAGACGGCGCTCCTCGGCCTTGCATTCCTGGTACTTCTCGGCGGCCTGGGCCTGGCGCTGCAGACGCTCGAGCTGGCGCTCCAGCTCCTCGCGCAGGTCGGAGAGGCGCGCCAGGTTCTCCTGGGTACGGCGGATGCGGCTCTCGGTCTCGCGGCGGCGCTCCTTGTACTTGGAAATGCCGGCGGCTTCCTCGATGAAGTTGCGCAGATCCTCGGGGCGAGCCTCGATCAGCCGGGAAATCATGCCCTGCTCGATGATCGAGTAGCTGCGGGGCCCCAGGCCGGTGCCGAGGAAGATGTCGGTGATGTCGCGCCGGCGGCACTTGGTGCCGTTGAGGAAGTAGGTGTTCTGGCCGTCGCGGGTGACCCGGCGGCGGATGGAAATCTCGGCGTAGCTGGCGTACTCGCCGAGCAGGGTGTTGTCGGAGTTGTCGAAGATCAGCTCGATGGAGGCCTGGGTCACCGGCTTGCGCGTGTTGGAGCCGTTGAAGATGACGTCGGTCATCGACTCGCCGCGAAGATTCTTCGCCGAACTCTCGCCCATCACCCAGCGAACGGCGTCGATGATATTGGACTTTCCGCAACCGTTGGGGCCCACCACCGCCGCCATGTTGCTCGGGAAGCTCACCGTGGTGGGATCGACGAAGGATTTGAAACCGGCCAGCTTGATGCACTTAAGACGCATGGCGGGTCTCGGGCAGGCCGCGGCCGGCAGGGAGCATGAAGAGGGAGCGGTCGGGAGCCGGCGGGATCATGGCTGGAGTTGGGATTCGTCGGGTGCGTGCAGGGCGCGAAGTCTAGCACAGGGACCCGCCCGGACAGCGCCGGCGGATGCGACGAAGATCGCAGGAGGCTCCAGTCCGGTGCACGCGAGAAGCAGGCGTGCACTCGTTTCGCTCAACCGCCGGTCATGCTCATGAAGCGCACCACCTGCACCTGGGCATCGGCCTCGAAGTGATGGCGCTCGGGCTTGAGCTGCAGGGCGTCGATCAGGGCTTGGCGCAGCCGCGCGGAATCGCCGGGGTGGGCACGCATCAGGGTCTTCAGGTCGAGCGCGCCCTCGTGGCCGAGGCAGAGCACCAGCTTGCCCTCGGCGGTGACCCGCACGCGGTTGCAGGCGCCGCAGAAATTGTGGCTGTGCGGCGAGATGAAGCCGACCTGGGTCTGGCTGCCGACCACCTGCCAGTAGCGCGAGGGACCGCCGCTGACATGGCTGCTGCGCACCAGCGTGAAACGCTCCTCGATGCGCTGGCGCACCTCGTCGCTGGAGCAGAGGGTTTCGCTGCGCTGGTGGCTGGAGATGCCGCCGAGCGGCATCTCCTCGATGAAGCTGATATCCAGGCCGCGCTCCACGGCGAACTCGACCAGATCGAGCACCTCGTCGTCGTTGCGGCCCTTCTGCACCACGCTGTTCAGCTTGATCCGCGAGAAGCCTGCGGCGCGGGCCGCGTCGATGCCGGCGAGGACCTGGTCGAGCTTGTCGCGGCGGGTGAAGGCAGCGAAGCGCTCGGACTGCAGCGAATCGAGGCTGATGTTCAGCCGCCGGAGTCCGGTCGCACGCAGATCGCCGGCCATGAACGGCAGCTGCGAACCGTTGGTGGTCATGGCCAGGTCTTCCAGCTCCGGGCGCGCGCCCAGGCGCTCGAGCAGGCTGAACAGGCCCTTGCGCACCAGCGGCTCGCCGCCGGTGATGCGGATGCGCTTGACGCCCAGGCCGATGAAGGCGTCCGCCACGTCGTAGAGCTCCTCCAGGCTGAGGATCTGCTCGCGCGGGGCGAACACCATGTTCTCGCTCATGCAGTAGGTGCAGCGGAAATCGCAGCGGTCGGTCACCGACAGCCGCAGGTAGGTGATGCGGCGCCCGAAGGGATCGACCAGTTCGGCATTGGACATGGCGTAGTTCACTCTCGCCAGCCTGCAGGGTACCGCTCCGTGGGACCAGGCTGGATCGCTCGCGTCCTCGAGCCGGTTATGATCGCAGGTCACGGATGCCAAACATCGGCGACCTTCTTCTCTATAGTGAAGCAGGATGCGCGCCAGCCGACCAGTTCGAGGCCCGGCGCCGCGAAGCGCAGGAGTGAGCATGGGCAAGAAAAGCTGGCGCGAGCGCCTCTACCCCGTCGTCTTCTTCAGCGACACGCCGGCCGGCCGGCAGTTCGACATCGCGCTGCTGCTGGCCATCTTCGCCAGCCTGGTGGTGGTGATGCTCGACAGCGTGCCGGGCTACGACCGCTACGGCGAGCTGCTCTACGCTCTGGAATGGGGCTTCACGATGCTCTTCGCCGCCGAATACCTGCTGCGCATCGCCATCCACCCCAGACCGTCGCACTACATCTTCAGCTTCTACGGCGTCGTCGACCTGCTGGCCGTGCTGCCGGCCGTCCTCGCCCTGCTGCTTCCCGAGGCGCAGTACCTGCTGATCATCCGGGTCATGCGCATGCTGCGGGTGTTCCGCGTGCTGAAGCTCTTGCCCTACCTCAGCCAGGCGAATTTCCTGCTCGTCGCACTGCGCGGCAGCCGGCAGAAGATCATCGTCTTCCTGTTCAGCGTGACCACCCTGATGATCGTCTTCGGCACCCTGATGTATGTAATCGAAGGGTCGGAACATGGCTTCACCAGCATTCCCGCCAGCATCTACTGGGCGGTGGTGACCATGACCACGGTCGGCTATGGCGACATGACGCCGAAGACCCCGCTGGGCCAGGCCCTGGCGACCCTGGTGATGATCACCGGCTACTCGGTGATCGCCGTGCCCACCGGGATCTTCACCGCCGAACTGGCCAGCGCCATGCAGTCGGAACGCCTGCAGCGGATCTGCCCGACCTGCGAAAAGAGTGCCCACGAGCCCGATGCCGCCTACTGCAGCCGCTGCGGCAACGCGCTGTTTCCCCGGCACCCCGAATCCGCAGCCGGCGAAGCGCCGCGCGGCTGAGGCCTACGCCACAGGCCGGGCTATGGATGGCTACGACGCAGCCCCGGCGGCACGCTCGGCCCCTCGACCGTCTCCCAAGGGCCGTTCGGCCGTCCGGAGCTGTACCAGCCGTCGCTCCAGCGGTAGTAGAGGCGCTCCCGGTAGTACAGCGGCCGGCCCCTCACCACGTAGACCCCCAGGTTGTTGTCCCAGTAGGCGTCGACATCCGGCGGCGGCGCATAGCGCGGATGGTTGCCGCTCCGGGCCTGCGGCGAACTACCGGGCTTGGGCGGCAGGGCCTTGATCGTCTGCTGCGGCTGGGGCGGCACCTGGGCCGGCGGCCTCTGCACCGGGGGACGCGGGGACGGCGCCGGGTGCTGCTCGGACGGGTAGTCGTACCCCTGGTGGGCGCAGGCGCTCAGCAGCAGGGTCAGGCCGAGCACGCCAAGCGGCCGCAGGCGACACAGCCGCCCGGCGAGCCGGGCCGGGAACCGCAGCGAGGGGGAACGAACCTTCATGAGTCCTCTCCGGGGGCGCACCCTCAGGGCGCGTCGGCTCGATCGATGGTCAGGGCGTATTCGCCCGAGGCTTTGCCGCTCACCTGGTCGAGGCGGCCGACCCAGTCGCCCGCGGTGGGATTGCCGGCCCGCGAAACCCGGGCGACCAGTTGCACCTCGGCGAAGTTCGACAGCTTGAGCTGCGGCATCATCGCATCGGCATCGCTCAGGGCGACCTGCGCCGGCAGATCGGCCACCCGCAGGCGCTCGACCGCCAGCGGCATCGGCGGACCGGAGGCGGCACGGGCGAAGACGAACACGCTGTCGTCCGGCTGCACCTTGCCGGCCAGATCCGGGGCCAGGGCGACGCTGACCCTCAGCTCGACCTGGCCGGCCGCCGGCTTCGCGCTCTCCGGCGTCCCGGCGATCCCGCCCTGCTCGCGGGCCCGGGCGATGCCGCCGAGAATCGCCGTGCGCGACGGATCGCCCTCCGGGAGGATCGCCACCAGGCGTTCCCAATAGCCGACCGCATCGCTGAAGCGGCGCGCCTCGAAAGCGGCGATGCCGAGCAGGCCGAGACTGGTGACGTCGGTCGGATCGCCGGCCAGCGCCTCGTCGGTCAGCGCCTGCATCTGCGGGCTCCAGCGCTTGCCCTCGGCGAAATACAGCGCCTGGGCCCACTGGCCGAGGATCTCCGGCGGCCGCTCGGCCAGCCGGGCGGCCTGCTCGAAGGCCCGCACGGCATCGGTCGGACGCTCCTCGGCCATGTAGGTGCGGCCGAGGAAGTACCAGCCCTCGGCGGACTCCGGCTGGACCTTGACCGCTTCTTCCAGGCGGGCGGTCATCTCCTCGAGGGTCTTCGGCTGCTCGGCGAACCGGCGGGCCAGTTCGAGCTTGTCGCTAGCGCCCCAGTGCAGGTACAGGCCGTAGCCGAGCAGCGGCACCAGCAAAGCCGCCGCCAGCGGCACGGCCTTGCCCAAGGAGGAGCGCCACGGCGCATCGCCATCCGCGGTGTCCGCCAGCAGCTCGCGGGCCGCCTCGGCGCGGCCGGCCTTGAGCTGTTCGGCGTCCAGGGTGCCGGCCGCGCGCTGCGCCTCCAGCTCGGCCAGGCGCTCCTCGTAGAGCGCCACGTTGAGCGCGGTACGGTCCTCCTCGGCCTGAGCGCGGCGACCGCGCAGCACGGGAAGCAGCAGAAAAGCCAGGGCCAGCAGCAACAGCAGGCCGGCGGCGATCCAAAAGTCGATCATGGGTCTTTTTTGTCCAGCAGGGTGGCGAGGCGCTCGCGCTCGGCCGGGGAAAGGGCGTTCGACGCGGGGTCGGCGATGCCGCGTCGGCGTCGGACGAGAATCAGTGCCAGCACGCCGAAACCGACGGCCAGGAGGCCCGCCGGGCCGTACCAGAGCAGCAGCGTGCGGGCATCGAGCGGCGGCTTGTAGCGGACGAAGTCGCCGTAGCGGGCCACCAGGTAGTCGACGATCTGCTCGTCGCTTTGTCCTTCGCCGAGCATCCGGTAGATCTCCCGGCGCAGGTCCATGGCGATGGGCGCGTCGGAGTCGGCGATGTTCTGGTTCTGGCACTTCGGACAGCGCAGTTCCTCGATCAGGCTGCGGTAGCGCTCGCGCTCGGCATCGCTCTTGAACTCATAGGTGTCGATGGCGGCATGGGCCGTCGCACTCAGCGCCAGGCCGAACAGCGCGGCGCGTATCAGGGCGTTCATTCGTCCAGCAGCTCCTGGTAGCGCGCGGCAAGCTGCTCGCGCCAGACCCGCTCGTCGATCACCCCGACGAACTTGTGGCGGATGATCCCGTGCTTGTCGACGAGAAAGGTTTCCGGCGCGCCGTAGACGCCAAGGTCCAGGCCCAGGCTGCCCTGCTCGTCGCGGATGTTGAGCCGGTAGGGATCGTGGAACTCCTGCAGCCATTTCAGCGCGCTGGCGTTGTCGTCCTTGTAGTTGACGCCGACGATGCTCACGCCACGCCGGGACAACTCGTTGAGCACCGGGTGCTCGACCTTGCACGACACGCACCAGGTCGCCCAGACGTTGACCAGCGCCGGTTGGCCCTTGAGGTCTTCGACCGTGAGCGTGCGCCCCGGCTCCTCGACGGCCGGCAGGGAGAACGGCGGGAACGGTTTGCCGATCAATGCCGAGGGCAGCTCGGCGGGATCGAGGAACAGGCCGCGGTAGAGAAAAGCCGCGACGCCCAGAAAAAGCACCAGCGGCAACAGGAGTAGCGCTCGCTTCACGTTCAGGCTCCTTGTTCGGCCAAGCCCAAGGCCTCGCGCACGCGGGCCTTGACCTTGAGCCGATAACGCCGGTCGCAAGCCGCCAGCGCTGCGCCGAAGGCCATCATCAGGCCTCCCAGCCAGATCCAGCGGACGAACGGCTTGATATGCAGGCGAACCGCCCAGGCGCCGTTTTCCAGCGGCTCGCCGAGGGCGACGTAGAGATCGCGGGCAAGGCCGGCGTCGATGCCGGCCTCGGTCATCGGCATCCGTTGCACGGTATACAGACGCTTCTCCGGGTGCAGCACGGTCACCTCGTCATCGCCGTCGAAGACCCGGACGCTGGCCCGGTCGGCGACGAAGTTGGGACCTTGGTGGTGGCGGGTGCCTTCGAAGACGAAGCGGTAGCCACCCAGCTCCACGGCGTCGCCCGGCGCCATGCGCAGGTCGCGCTCGGCGCTTTCCTGGCTGCTCAGGACGATGCCCAGGGCGCAGACGGCGATCCCCACATGGGACAGCTGCATCCCCCAGTAGCTCGGCGAGAGGCCGCGCAGTCCCTTGAACAGCCCCTTGTGGCGGGTCTTGTCGAGCAGGTCGCGGCCCCCGGCGAGGATCACCCAGGCGGCCAGGAAGCCGGTTGCCAGCACCGCCCAGGCGAAATCGTCGAGGACGAAGCCGGCGAGCAGGGCCAGCGCCACGCTGGCCAACAGCACCGGGGCGAGCATGCCGCCCAGCCAGCGCAGCGGGGTATCCTTCCAGCGCACCAGCACGCCCACCGCGAGGGTCAGCATCAACAGGCCCATCAGCGGCAGGAACAGCGCATTGAAGTACGGCGGGCCGACCGACAGCTTGGCGCCGGACAGCGCATCCAGCAGCAGCGGATAAAGGGTGCCGAGGAGGATGGTCGAGGTCGCCACCACCAGCAGCAGGTTGTTCACCAGCAGCAGGGCCTCCCGCGAGCGGAGGGCAAAGCCGACCTGGCTCCTGACCACCGGCGCGCGGAGGGCGAACAGGGTCAGCGAGCTGCCGACCACCAGCAGCAGGAAGCCGAGGATGAACACCCCGCGCTCGGGATCGTTGGCGAAGGCATGCACCGAGGTGAGCACACCGGAGCGCACCAGGAAGGTACCGAGCAGGCTCAGGGAGAAGGCAGCGATGGCCAAGAGCACTGTCCAGCTCTTGAACACCCCGCGCTTCTCGGTCACCGCCAGCGAGTGGAGCAGCGCGGTGCCGACCAGCCAGGGCATGAAGGAGGCGTTCTCCACCGGGTCCCAGAACCACCAGCCGCCCCAGCCCAGCTCGTAGTAGGCCCACCAGGAGCCGAGCACGATACCGACCCCGAGGAAGGCCCAGGCGACCAGCGTCCAGGGCCGCGACCAGCGCGCCCAGGCGGCGTCCAGACGGCCACCGAGCAGCGCGGCGATGGCGAAGGCGAAGGCTACCGAAAAGCCGACGTAGCCCATGTAGAGCATCGGCGGGTGTACCACCAGGCCGAAGTCCTGGAGCAACGGATTGAGGTCGCGGCCATCCGCCGGCGACTGCGGCAAAAGGCGCGCGAAAGGATTGGAGGTGACGATCAGAAACAGCAGGAAGCCGGCACTGATCAGCCCCATCACGCCCAGCACGCGGGCCAGCATCTCCTCCGGCAACTGCCGGGAGAAGATCGACACGGCGAAGGTCCAGCCCGACAGAATCAGCGCCCAGAGCAGCAGCGAGCCCTCGTGGGCGCCCCACACGGCGCTGAGCTTGTAGTACCAGGGCAAGTCACTGTTGGAGTTGCCCGCCACGTAGGCGACCGAGAAGTCGTCGACCAAGAAGGCCTGGGTCAGGCAGGCGAAGGCGAACAGCAGGAAGGCGAACTGCCCCCAGGCGGCCGGCTGCGCCAGGCCCATCCACAGGCGGTCGCCGCGCCAGGCACCGATCAGCGGCAGGCTGCCCTGCACCAGCGCCAGGCACAGGGCGAGGATCATCCCCAGGTGGCCGAGTTCGGGAATCATTGCGCGCCCCCCGGCTTGCCGCCTTCGTAGTGCTTGAGCATGCCGCTCTTCTCCAGCGCCTGGCTGACTTCCGGCGGCATGTAGTTCTCGTCGTGCTTGGCCAGTACCTCGTCGGCCTGCAGCGCGCCGTCGCCGGCGACCCGCCCCAGGGCGACGATGCCCTGCCCCTCGCGGAACAGGTCGGGAAGGATGCCCTGGTAGCGGACGGTCACCGTCTCGGCGCCGTCGGTGACCCGGAAGGACACCGCTAGCGAGTCCGCATCGCGCTGCACCGAGCCCCGCTCCACCAGGCCGCCGGCGCGAATCCGCGCGCCCTGCGGCGCCTCGCCCGCGGCGATCTGGCTGGGGGTGTAGAACAAGTTGATGTTCTGCTGCAGGGCAGACAGGGCAAGCGCCACAGCGATGCCCACGCCGGCGAGGATCGCTAGGACGATGAACAGCCGCTTCTTGCGCACAGGGTTCACTTCGACGCCTCCCGGCGCAGGCGACGCGCCTCTTCTTGCAGATAGCGCCGGCGTGCCAGCAGCGGTCCGACGACATTGAGGATCAGCACCGCCAGGCTGATGCCATAGGCCGACCACACATAGAGGCCATGGTTGCCCATAGCGACGAATTCGGCGAACGAGGAAAAACTCATGCTGCCCCCACGAGAGCCTTGATCTCGGATTTGGCCCAGCTGCTGCGCGCCTCGCGCCTGAGCACCTCGAGGCGCATGCGCAGCAACAGCACGGCGGCGAAGAAACAGTAGATGCCGAGCACCATGACCAGCATCGGCAACCACATTTCCATGGGCATCGCCGGCTTCTCGGTCAAGGTGAAGGTGGCCGGCTGGTGCAGGGAGTTCCACCACTCCACCGAGTACTTGATGATCGGGATGTTGACCACCCCGACGATCGCCAGCACCGCACAGGCCTTGGCCGCGCTGTCGCGGTTGGCGATCGCCTGGCCGAGGGCGATGATCCCGAAGTAGAGGAACAGCAGGATCAGCATCGAGGTCAGCCGGGCATCCCAGACCCACCAGGTGCCCCAGGTCGGCTTGCCCCAGATGGCGCCGGTGACCAGGGCGATGAAGGTCATCCAGGCGCCGATCGGCGCGGCGCACTGCAGGGCGACGTCGGCCAGCTTGATGCGCCAGACCAGCCCGACCAGCCCGGCCACCGCCAGCAGTACGTAGCAGGACTGGGCGAGGAAGGCCACCGGCACATGGATGTAGATGATGCGGAAGCTGTTGCCCTGCTGGTAGTCCGGCGGTGCGAAGGCCAACCCCCAGACCAGGCCGACGCCGAGCAGCAGCGCGGCGGCCACGGCGAACCAGGGCAGCCAGCGGCCGCTGACCTCATAAAACCATTTGGGCGAACCCAGCTTGTGAAACCACGTCCAATTCATCGAGACCACTCACATTCTCAGGGGGCCGGATGCGCCCGGCCCGCTTCGGTCGTTCCGTAACCGTTCGATCCGGCCTTCCGGACGGATCACTCACTCGCCGACGCTGATGGTCAGACCGGCAGCGATCGCGAAGGGCAGCAGGGTCACGGCCAGCACGGCCAGGCTGGCCAGCCAGAGCAGATGGCCGGTCGCCGGCAATCCCTGCAGCGCCGCCTGCAGCACCCCGCTGCCGAGAATCAGCACCGGGATGTACAGCGGCAGAATCAGCAGCGGCAGCAGCAGGCCGCCGCGCTTGAGGCCCACGATCAGCGCCGCGCCAACGGCACCGAGCAGGCTCAGCACCGGCGTGCCGAGCAGCAGCGAGAGCAGCAGCACCGGCAGGCAACGGGCCGGCAGCCCCAGCATCAGGGCCAGCAGCGGCGCCAGCAGGACCAGCGCCAGCCCGGAAAACAGCCAGTGCGCCAGTACCTTGGCGAGCACCAGCAGCGGCAGCGGCTGCGGCGCCACCACCCATTGCTCCAGCGAACCGTCCTCGAAGTCGCTGCGGAACAGTCCATCCAGCGACAGCAGCACGGCGAGCAGCGCCGCCACCCAGATCAGCCCGGGCGAAAGCGTCTGCAGAAGCTGCGACTCGGGTCCCACGGCGAGCGGAAACAGGGCGATGACGATGGCGAAGAACACCAGCGGATTGACCAGCTCGGCCGGGCGGCGGAACAGCAGCCGCGACTCGCGGGCGAGCAGGAGAGCGAACACAGGGCTCATGCGGCACACCGCTCCAGATCCAGTTCGCGGAAGGTCGCCGGCTTGACCGCCAGACTGTGGTGGGTGGTCAGCACGACCATCCCGCCGCGCTCGCAGTGATCCTGCAGATGCCGCTCCAGCTGGGCCACGCCCTGCTTGTCGAGGGCGGTGAAGGGCTCGTCGAGGATCCACAGCGGTGGCGCCTCCAGATGCAGACGGGCCAGCGCCACACGCCGCTGCTGGCCGGCCGACAGGGTATGGCAAGGCACGTCCTCGAAGCCGCGTAGGCCGACCGCCGCCAGCGCCTGCCAGATCGCCTCGCGTCCGGCGGGGCGGTGCAGGGCGCAGAGCCAGGCCAGATTCTCCTCGGCGGTCAACAGCCCCTTGATGCCAGCGGCATGGCCGATCCAGAGCAGGTTGCGCGCCAGCTCGGCACGCTGACCGCACAGGCTGCGTCCCTGCAGGCGCACCTCCCCGGCGGAGGGCTGCATCAGTCCGGCCAGCAGACGCAGCAGACTGGTCTTGCCGCTGCCGTTGGGCCCCACCACCTGCAGCATGTCGCCGGGCGCCAGCGCCAGATCGAGCCGCTCGAACAGCAGGCGCCAGTCCCGCTCGCAGGCGAGCGCCATGATTTCGAGAAAGGGAGTGGTCACAATAGGGCTACCCATCGGCTCAACACAGCGGTCCCGGCCCGAGCGCCGCATGCGGCAGGCACCGGCCTGGACGGGCCGGCATTATACATGCCGGCCCGGCAGGCCGGAGGGGCTATTTTCGCCGCTCCGGCGCCCCGTCCGGACAGCCCGCCCAGCACCGGCACACCCGTAAAAAAGTGCCCGACGGTCGGAATCCTACGCCGACTTCGCCTGCGCCGCGCGGATCAGACGTTCGACGAAGAACTCCACATGCCCCCGCGGATTGGCCGGCAAAGGCCAGCCGTCGACCTTCTCCGCGATCGCCCGGAAGGCCAGCGCGCTCTTCGCACGGGGAAAGGCCTCGCAGACGGCAGATTGCCGCTGCACTGCCCTGCGCAGGTTGTCATCCCAGGGCACGGCACCGACGTACTGCAGGGTCGCGGCGAGAAACTGCTCGGTCAGCCGGAGCAGTTTGGCGAACAACTCGCGCCCCTCCCGAGGCCCCGCCACCATATTGGCGAGGACCCGGAAGCGGCTCACCCCATAGTCGCGATTGAGCAGCCCGATCAACGCATAGGCATCGGCGATCGACGCCGGCTCGTCGCAGAGCACCACGAGCACCTCCCGCGCCGCCCGGACGAAGCCGACCGTCGAATCGTCGACGCCGGAAGCGGTGTCCACCACCAGCACATCGAGCGGCTCGGCAAGCCGCCCGAAGGCATGGATCAGCCCGGCCTGCTGCCGGGCCGAGAGTCGCACCATGCTGCGCATGCCGGAGGCGGCGGGCACCACACGGATACCGCCCGGCCCCGACACCACCACCTCCCCCAGCTCGCAAGTCCCGGCAAGGACGTCGGCCAGGGTACGTTCGGCGCCGAGACCGAGCAGCAGGTCGATATTGCCCATCGCCAGGTCACCATCGAGCAGCATCACCCGTCGTCCGAGCCCGGCCAGCGCCAGCGCCAGGTTCACCGCCACCACACTCTTGCCCACCCCGCCCTTGCCGCTGGCCACCGCGATAACCTGCACGGGATATACGCTTGTCATGCCGTCCATCAATACCCGCCCTGCCCGCTCGCCACCATTGACCGCCCGCTCCGCCGGGGCCCAGCATACCCATTGTGCCAGCAAGCCTACGCCAGCCTGGCCATCCAGGGGCAAGAACAGCCCTTCCGCACGCACAACAAGGAGATACCCACCATGAAGAAATGGCTGATTGCGGCAGTGACCGCCAGCAGTGCGATGACTCTGCAGGCCGCGCCGCTCAGCGTCACGCTCAACGCGGTGAGCGCCGACGGTACCGGCGCAGCGCTCGGCACCGTCAGCATCGAGCAGAGCGAATACGGCCTGGTCTTCACCCCCGATCTCAGCGGACTGCAACCCGGCATCCATGGCTTCCACGTCCACGCCTCGGGCAGCTGCGCCGTCGCGGAAAAGGACGGTCAGAAGATCCCCGCAGGCGCCGCGGGCGGCCACTGGGACCCGCAGAACACCGCCAAGCATGGCCAGCCTTGGGGGGACGGCCACCTGGGCGATCTGCCAGCCCTCTACGTGGGCACCGACGGCAAGGCCACCCAGCCGCTGCTGGCACCGCGCCTGAAAGATCTGGAAGCCCTCAAGGGCCACGCCCTGATGGTGCACGCCGGCGGCGACAATCATGCCGACAGCCCTGCCCCACTGGGCGGTGGCGGAGCCCGGGTGGCCTGCGGCGTCATCAAGTAAGGAGCTGAAACACCCGCCGACACGGACGTCGGAACAACGCTCCCCTGTCGCCAGGCCAGACCCGAAACGGGACTGGGCGACAGGGGAGCCAGCCGGGAACCGGCCACTGGAGGCGAAAAACAAAAAGGGCCGCCCATGCAGGCGACCCTTTGAACCCAATGGAGGGTAGAACTGGCGTCCCCTAGGGGACTCGAACCCCTGTTACCGCCGTGAAAGGGCGGTGTCCTAGGCCACTAGACGAAGGGGACGAAACCTTCGATACAAAGTCGGCGATACCGCCGGCCTTGCGTGGAATTGGTGGAGCTAGACGGGATCGAACCGTCGACCTCTTGCATGCCATGCAAGCGCTCTCCCAGCTGAGCTATAGCCCCGGATTTAGCGTCTCTCGACGTAGACAGCGCCTTGGCGCTGCCGCTGGAAATGGCGTCCCCTAGGGGACTCGAACCCCTGTTACCGCCGTGAAAGGGCGGTGTCCTAGGCCACTAGACGAAGGGGACGAAACCTTCAAAAGCGATCAGTCACACTGACTGACGCGGCCACTCTCGCAGTCGAGAGTGGTGGAGCTAGACGGGATCGAACCGTCGACCTCTTGCATGCCATGCAAGCGCTCTCCCAGCTGAGCTATAGCCCCGTCTCGAGGACGGGGCGCATATTAGGATTACACCCTGGGGCTGTCAACAGATTTTTCGATTTTTTTTGCCAATAGAACAATTACTTACCGGGCACGGCGGTTCAGGACGCTCCCGCTCCACCCCACCGGACGGCACGGGCTGGCAGAGGCTCGCGGCTGGGCGAAGGCTCGACCGGCCTGAGCACCCGATCGAGGACTTCCGCCTCCAGCGCAGCAAGGCGTGCCGAGCCCCGGCTGCGCGGACGCGGCAGATCGACCGGCAGATCCAGGCCGATGCGTCCCTCCTCGATCAGGATCACCCGGTCGGCGACGGCGACCGCCTCGCTGACGTCGTGGGTGACCAGCAGCACGGTGAAGCCATGCTGCTGCCAGAGCCGTTCGATCAGCTGCTGCATCTCGATGCGGGTCAACGCGTCCAGCGCGCCCAGCGGCTCGTCGAGCAGCAACAGGCGCGGGCGGTGGATCAGCGCCCGCGCCAGGGCCACCCGCTGCTTCTGCCCGCCGGACAGCGCCGCCGGCCACTCCCCGGCGCGCTCGGCCAGCCCCACCGCAGCCAGGGCCTCCTCGGCACGGGGACGCCAGTCGCCGGACAGGCCGAGACCGACGTTGTCGATCACCCGTTTCCAGGGCAGCAGGCGTGCGTCCTGGAACATCAGCCGGGTGTCCTCGCGCACTTGCGCCAGCGGCACCTGGCCGGCCAGCAGCGCTCCGCCGCTCGGCGCATCCAGCCCGGCCAGCAGACGCAGCAGGGTGCTCTTGCCGCAGCCGCTGCGACCGACCACGGCGACGAACTGGCCGGCCGGAATGTGCAGATCGATCTCCTGCAGCACCCGGCGCTCGCCGAACGCCTTGTGGAGGCCTTCGAGCGCCAGCGGGATGCCGTTCTTCAAATTGTGCAAGGCGCTCATTGGGCACCTGCCTTGGCCTGATAGGCTGGATGCCAGCGCAGCCACAGGCGCTCCAGGGTGCGCGCCGCTACGTCGGCCAGCTTGCCGAGCACGGCGTAGAGCAGGATCGCCAGTACCACCACGTCGGTCTGCAGGAATTCGCGGGCGTTCATCGCCAGATAGCCGATGCCGGAACTGGCGGAAATGGTTTCCGCGACGATCAGCGTCAGCCACATGAAGCCGAGGGCGAAGCGCACGCCGACCAGAATCGACGGCAGCGCGCCGGGCAGGATCACCTGGCGAAACAGGGCAAACCCGGACAGGCCGTAGCTGCGCGCCATCTCCACCAGGCCGGCGTCGACGTTGCGGATGCCGTGGTAGGTATTCAGATAGATGGGAAACAGGGTGCCGAGGGCGACCAGGAAGATCTTCGCCGCCTCGTCGATGCCGAACCAGAGGATCACCAGCGGGATCAGCGCCAGGTGCGGCACGTTGCGAATCATCTGCACCGAGCTGTCGAGCAGGCGCTCGCCCCAGGTCGACAGGCCGGTGATGAAGCCGAGCAGCAGGCCGAGGCCGCCGCCGATGGCGAAGCCGATGCTCGCCCGCCAGCCGCTGATCGCCAGGTGTTGCCAGAGATCGCCGCTGGCGAACAGGTCCCAGCCGGCCTCTAGCACTGCGCTCGGCGCCGGCAGGATGCGGGTGGAAAGCAGCCCGCTGGCCACCGCGCCCTGCCAGACCGCCAACAGCGTCAGGGGCAGCGCCCAGGGCGACAGGCGCTGGGCCAGCCGCTTGATATGGGGTGTAGTCATTTTCGACCTCTTGAGTCTTGCGGTCCGTAGGATGGAAAACGCGCGCAGCACTTTTCACGATGGTTCCCACGCTCCTGCGTGGAAACCCGCGACCTGGACGCTCGGCGTCCAGTGGTCGGGGCAGCGTGCCCACGCAGGAGCGTGAGCACGCTCGGTCTCTCAGCTGGCAGCCGCCGCCCTGGGCAGGATGTCGTTGGCCACCACCTCGCCGAACGGGCTGACGTAGTTGCGCCCGTCCGGCCTGGCCGGACGGGCCAGCTCGAGGTGCGGAAAGAGCAGCTCGGCGACCCGGTAGGACTCCTCCAGGTGCGGGTAGCCGGAGAACACGAAGGTGTCGATGCCGAGGTCGGCGTATTCCTTGATCCGCGCCGCCACCGTCGGCCCGTCGCCGACCAGCGCGGTACCGGCGCCGCCGCGCACCAGGCCGACGCCGGCCCAGAGGTTGGGCGACACCTCCAAGTTCTCCTTGCTGCCGCCGTGCAGGGCGGCCATGCGCTGCTGGCCGACCGAGTCGAAGCGCGCCAGCGAGGCCTGGGCCTTGGCGATGGTCTCGTCGTCGAGGTGGCTGATCAGCCGGTCGGCGGCCGCCCAGGCTTCCTCGTTGGTCTCGCGGACGATCACGTGCAGGCGGATGCCGAAGCGCACCGTGCGCCCGTGGCGGGCGGCGCGGGCGCGCACGTCGGCGATCTTCTCAGCCACCGCGGCCGGCGGCTCGCCCCAGGTCAGGTAGAGGTCGACCTGCTCGGCGGCCAGCTCGTGGGCGGCCTCCGAGGAGCCGCCGAAGTACAGCGGCGGATGGGGTTGCTGGAGCGGCGGAAAGAGCAGCTTGGCGCCCTCGACCTGGATGTGCTTGCCCTTCAGGTCGACGGTCTCGCCGGACAGCACGCCGCGCCAGATCCGGGTGAACTCGGCCGCCGCCTCGTAGCGCTCGGCATGGGACAGGTGCAGGCCCTCGCCGGCCAGTTCCTCCGGGTCGCCGCCGGTCACCAGGTTGAACAGCGCGCGACCGCCGGACAGCCGGTCGAGGGTCGCCGCCTGCCGCGCCGCCACGGTCGGCGAGATGATCCCCGGACGCAGGGCGACGAGGAACTTCAGGCGCTGGGTGACCGGGATCAGCGAGGCGGCGACCAGCCAGGAATCCTCGCAGGAACGCCCGGTGGGAATCAGCACGCCGCCGAAGCCGAGGCGGTCGGCGGCCTGGGCGATCTGCTGCAGGTAGGCGTGGTCGACGGCGCGGGCGCCCTCGGCGGTGCCCAGGTAGTGGCCGTCGCCGTGGGTGGGCAGGAACCAGAAAACGTTCAGACTCATGGAGTGGTCTCCTTTCGATGGGGGCTTGGGACGCGGGCGAACGCCGGTGAATTACTGCCGGGCCACCTTGGCCGGCGGCGTCCACACCACGTCCTTGATGCTCAGGCGTTTGGGAATCAGCTTCAGCTCGGCGAAGGTGTCGGCGATCTTCTGTTGCGCCGCGACCACCGCCGGGGTGAGCGGCTGCGCGCCGTAGCCCTGGCGTACCACCGCCTGGTGGGTGATTTCCGGGGACAGGCCGATCAGCGGCGCGACCTGCGCGGTGACCTTCTGCGGATCGGCCCTGGAATCCTCGCCGACGCTGCGCACTTCCTCGATCAGCGTCTCGATCACCTGCGGGTGCTTGCCGACGTAGGCACCGGTGGCCAGATAGAACTGATGGTTGTCGACGATCCCCTGGCCGTTGCGCAGGGTGCGCGCCGCCAGCTGCTTCTCGGCGGCGGACTGGAAGGGGTCCCAGATCACCCAGGCGTCCACCCGGCCGCCCTCGAAGGCGGCGCGGCCGTCGGCCGGCGGCAGGTACACCGGGGTGATGTCCCCGATCCCCAGGCCCGCCTCTTCCAGGGCGCGGACCAGCAGGTAGTGGACGTTGGAGCCCTTGTTCAGGGCAACTTTCTTGCCCTTGAGTTCGGCGACGCTCTTGATCGGCGAATCCTTGGGCACCAGGATCGCCTCGCCCAGCGGGGCCGGCGGTTCGAAGGCCACGTAGCGCAAATCGGCGCCGGCGGCCTGGGCGAATACCGGCGGGGTTTCGCCGGTCACGCCGAAATCGATGGAGCCGACGTTCAGCCCCTCCAGCAGCTGCGGGCCGCCGGGAAACTCGGTCCACTGCACCTCGATGCCCTGTGCCGCCAGGCGCTTCTCCAGCGTGCCCTTGGCCTTGAGCAGCACCAGAGTGCCGTATTTCTGATAACCGATCCGCAGGGACTCGGCCTGTGCCTGGGTGATGACGCCGAAGGAAACGGCTGCCGCGAACAGGGCAACCAGACTTCGACGCAAAGCGATGGCGCGCATGGGCGACCTCTCCTTCGCATGGACTGGGTGTGCGACCTGCTCGCCCGTTGACGGGCCAGTAAGGCGGGGTTTCCGCTGCTGGCAGCGGCTTGCGGGATCAGAGACTCCGGCGGGCGCGTTCCGGCCGGTCGTTCGAGTGGTGAATATCCAGGGCGCCGCTGCGGCGGATCAGGGCGGCGAGCAGATCGTCGAGGGATTCGTCGAGACGCTCGACCAGTTCGTCGGTAAAGCGGGCCGGCTGCTCGCCCTCGGGATAGGCGATCTGCGCATCCACGGCGAACACCCCGGTCAGCACCTCCTGGGCTTTCAGCGCCGAGAGCACCGGCTTGAGGGCGTAATCCACCGCCAGCAGATGGGCCGGGCTGCCGCCGCTGACCACCGGCAGCACCACCTTGTCGTTCAGCACCCGCTCGGGCAGCAGATCGAGCAGGACCTTCAGCGCGCCGGAGAAGGATGCCTTGTACACCGGGGTCGCGACGATCAGGCCATCGGCCAGTCCGACCGTGGCCTGCAGATCGCGCACCGCCGGGCTGTCGAAGCGGGCATGGAGCAGCTCCTCGGCGGCAAAGTCGCGCACCCGGATCAGCGACACCGCGATCCCCCGGCGCTCCAGGTATTCGCGGGCGTAATCCAGCAGCAGCTCGCCGCGCGAGCGTTGCGAGGGACTGCCGGAGAGCAGGACAACGTGCATGATCGTCTCCTTACCTGTTGGGTTGCGGGGTCAGGCGCAGATAGGGCTTCACCGCGCGGAAGCCTTTCGGGAAGCGCTGCTTGAGTTCGTCCGGGTCCTGCAGCGAGGGCACGATCACCACCTCCTCGCCGTCCTGCCAGTTGGCCGGGGTAGCGACCTTGTAGTGGTCGGTCAGCTGCAGCGAATCGATCACCCGCAGGATCTCGTGGAAGTTGCGCCCGGTGCTCGCCGGATAGGTGATGATCAGCCGCACCTTCTTGTTCGGGTCGACGATGAACAGCGAACGCACGGTCAGGGTGTCGCTGGCGTTCGGGTGGATCAGGTCGTAGAGCCCGGAGACCTTGCGGTCGGCGTCGGCGAGGATCGGGAAATTGACCTGGACGTCCTGGGTTTCCTCGATGTCGCCGATCCATTTCAGGTGGAACTCCACCGGGTCCACCGAGAGCGCGATGGCCTTGACGTTGCGCTTGGCGAACTCCTCCTTGAGCTTGGCGGTGAAGCCCAGCTCGGTGGTGCATACCGGAGTGAAGTCGGCGGGGTGGGAGAACAGGACTCCCCAGCTGTCGCCCAGCCACTCGTGGAAACGGATGCGGCCGGCGCTGGAATCCTGTTCGAAGTCGGGGGCGATGTCGCCGAGACGGATGCTCATGGTCTGCTCCTGCAGTGTGGTCCTGAACTGGCGGCCACTATGCGCAGGGCGTTTCAAAAACAAAAAGAATATATTTTGATTTATTAATCGCTATTTGGAATAAAACAAAAGGCCAGCCCGGGGGAATATCCAAGTAACCAAATATTCTTTTATGGCATAAAAAAGATTCTCCTATAGTGCCACCATCTTTTGTCCGAACCCCCTGGATAGTCTCCATGAAGCGACTGCTGACCTCTTCCCTGCTGGCGGCCGGCGTGGCCCTGGCCTGCGCCACCAGCCAGGCGGCCCCTCTGCTGAACGTTTCCTACGACGTGATGCGCGACTTCTACAAGGAATACAACCCGGCCTTCCAGAAGCACTGGCAGGCCGAGGGCCATCCGCCGCTGCAGATCCAGATGTCCCACGGCGGCTCGAGCAAGCAGGCCCGCGCGGTGATCGACGGCCTGCCGGCCGACGTCATCACCATGAACATGGCCACCGACATCAACGCCCTGCACGACCACGGCCAGCTGATTCCGAAGAACTGGGCCGAGCGCCTGCCGGACCACAGCGCGCCCTTCACCTCGGCGACCGTGTTCATCGTCCGCAAGGGTAACCCGAAGCAGCTCAAGGACTGGCCCGACCTGCTCAAGGACGGCGTGCAGGTGGTGGTGCCCAATCCCAAGACCTCCGGCAACGGCCGCTACACCTACCTCTCGGCGTGGGGCTACGTACTGAAGAGCGGCGGCAACGAGCAGGCCGCCCGCGACTTCGTCGGCAAACTGTTCCGCCAGGCGCCGGTCCTCGACACCGGCGGTCGCGCCGCCACCACCACCTTCATGCAGAACCAAATCGGCGACGTGCTGGTGACCTTCGAGAACGAGGCGGAAATGATCGCCCGCGAATTCGGCCGCGGCGCCTTCGAGGTGGTCTACCCCAGCGTCTCCGCCCAGGCCGAGCCGCCGGTGACGGTGGTCGACAAGGTGGTCGACAAGAAAGGCACCCGCCAGGAGGCCGAGGCCTACCTGAAATACCTGTGGTCCGACGAGGGCCAGCGCATCGCCGCCAACAACTACCTGCGCCCGCGCAACCCGAAGATCCTCGCCGAATTCGCCGACCGCTTCCCCAAGGTCGAGTTGCTCGACGTGGTGAAGACCTTCGGCGAGTGGCCGGAAATCCAGAAGACCCACTTCAACGACGGCGGGGTGTTCGACCAGGTCTACGGCGCCCGCTGAGGAGCCCCTGCCGCCGGGTGGACGACCGCGCAGCGTTGTCCACCCTGCAAGTGCCCTGCCCCAACCCGTTTGCCGGGCGCCGCCGCACCGTCGAAGACGGGACGGAAACGCCCACTGCCGCGTCCCCAGCCCAGAACGGACCCCCATGAAAAAGAACGTCTTCGTCTTCAGCCGCCTCGCTCCCGAGCACCAGGAGCGCCTGCGCCGGCACTTCAACGTCACCCTCCTCGACCCCGCCGGGGACATCGCCGCCCAGTACGCCGCAGCGCTGCCAGCGGCCCACGGCCTGCTCGGCGTGGGCCGGCCCTTCGGCCCCGCCCAGCTGGAAGCGGCGCGGCAGCTGGAGGCGATCACCAGCATCTCGGTGGGCTACGACAACTACGACCTGGCCTACCTCGACGAGCGCGGCATCCTCCTCACCAACACCCCGGACGTGCTCACCGAGAGCACCGCCGACCTGGGCTTCGCCCTGCTGATCGGCGCCGCCCGCCGCGTCGCCGAACTCGACGCCTGGGTCAAGGCCGGCCACTGGCAGGCGCCGGTCGGCCCGGCGCAGTTCGGCAGCGACGTGCACGGCAAGACCCTCGGCATCCTCGGCCTCGGCAAGATCGGCGCGGCGATCGCCCGGCGCGGACGTTTCGGCTTCGGCATGGAGGTGATCTACCACGGCAACGGCCGCAAGGCCGAGCTGGAGGAGGAACTCGGCGCCCGCTACCGGAGCCTCGACGAGCTGCTCGGCGAGGCGGATTTCGTCTGCGTGGTGGTGCCGCTCAGCGAGCGCACCCGTCGGCTGATCGGCCGCCGCGAACTGGCGCTGATGAAGCCCTCGGCGATCCTGGTCAACATCGCCCGCGGCCCGGTGATCGACGAGGCGGCGCTGATCGAGGCCCTGCAGGAACGACGCATCCTGGCCGCCGGACTGGACGTCTACGAGAAGGAGCCGCTGCAGGAGTCGCCGCTGTTCGCCCTGCCCAACGCGGTCACCCTGCCGCATATCGGCTCGGCGACCCACGAGACCCGCCGGGCCATGGCCGAACGGGCGATCGACAACCTCGAGCGCGCGCTGCTCGGCGGCACTCCGCGGGACATCGTCAACCCGCAGGTCTGGAGCCGGCGCCAGCCGTAGCGAAAGCGTGGCCTCTCCCTGCCGGGGAGAGGCCATTGAAGGGGAGCCTCAGCTCCCCGCCCCTCCATGGGCTTCCTCGAAGAAATAGTCCTTCCAGGACGCCGCCTTGTTCTTCAGCACGCCCAGCTCGTGGAGCTTCTCGGCATAGATGAAGGTGCGCTGCGGGACGATGGTGAAGTCGTTTTCCTTATCCTCGACGATCTTCTCCACCAGCGCCGGCGCCAGCTTGGAGCTCTCCACGCGGATGTAGGTCTGCGCCGCGGCGCGCTTGTCGGCCTTGACGATCCGCTCGGCCTCGGCCAGGGCGTCGTAGAAGGCGCGGTAGGTCTTGGGATTCTCCTTGTGGAACTTCTCGGTGGTGTAGAGCACGTTGAAGGTCGCCGGCCCGCCGAGGATGTCGTAGGAGCTGATCAGCTTGCGCACCTTCGGGTTCTCCAGGGCCTGGTAATAGAAAGGGGCGCTGGAAAAATGCGCGCTGATCTCCGAGGCGCCGGAGATCAGCGCCGCGGTGGCGTCGGGATGCGGCAGGCTGACGCTGATGCCGTCGAAGCGCTGGAAGTGCTGCTTGCCGAACAGCTTGGCCGCCTCGATCTGCAGGGTCCGCGACTGGAAGCCGACGCCGGCGGCGGGCACCGCGATGCGGTCCTTCTCGCCCAGGTCCTGCAGGGACTTCACCGCCGGATTGTTGGTCAGCAGGTAGTTGGGCTGCGAGCCCAGCGCGGCGATGGCCTTGACGTTCTGCCGGCCGCGGGTGCGGTCCCACATGGTCAGCATCGGCGGCACGCCGGCCGACACCACGTCGAGGACGCCGGCCAGCAACGCCTCGTTCATCGCGGTGGCGCCGGAGATGCTGCGCCACTCCACCTGGATGTCGATGCCCTGCTCCTTGCCGTGCTTCTCGATCAGCTTCTGGTCGCGGACCACGTCGAGCAGCAGGTAGGCGATGCCGAACTGCTGGGCGATGCCGATGCTGCCCTCGGCCTGGGCGAGCAACGGGCCGGTCAGCAGCCCGGCGAGCACGCCGGCGGCCAGTCGGGCGGGACGGAAAAAGGGGTTTTTCTGCATGGGAAACCTCGGACGAACCCGCGCGAGGCCCGCGCGGGCGAAAACGGAAACGGCGCGGCGGATCAGTCGCGATCCACGGCGAACGGCTGCCAGGCCTGACGGGTCGGCATGACCTCCAGGCGGTTGATGTTGATGTGCGCGGGCAGGCTCGCCACGTAGAAGATCTGCTCGGCGATGTCCTCGGCGGTCAGCGGCGTGGTGCCGCTGTAGAGGCGCTCGGAGGCGGCCTGGTCGCCCCTGGTGCGCACCAGGGTGAATTCGGTCTCGGCCATGCCGGGCGCGATGTCGGTGACCCGCACGCCAGTGCCGAGCAGGTCGCAGCGCAGGTTGTAGCTGAACTGCTGGACGAAGGCCTTGGTCGCGCCGTAGACGTGGCTGCCCGGATAGGGCCACTGGCCGGCGACCGAGCCGAGGTTGACGATGCTCGCCCCCGCGCCGCTGGCGATCAGGGTCGGCAGCAGTGCATGGGTGACGTTGACCAGCCCGGTGACGTTGGTGTCGATCATGGTGTGCCAGTCGGCCAGCTCGACCTGCTGCGCCGCCTGTGGCGCCAGGGCCAGGCCGGCGTTGTTGACCAGCGCCCGAACCTGGCGGAAGGCTTCCGGCAGCTCGCCGACCACCTGCCGCACCGCGGCGGCGTCGCGCACGTCGAGGGCAGCGACATGCACCGGCACCTGGCCACCGAGTTCCTCCTGCAGCGCCTGCAGGCGCTCCAGACGGCGTCCGGTGAGGACCAGCGACCAGCCGGCGGCAGCGAAACGGCGCGCCGCGGCGCGGCCGAAACCGGAGGTGGCACCGGTAATGAAGACGATGTTGCTCATCTGCAATGCTCTCGTTGCGACTACATGAAAGGGAAAAGGGAGGAAGGGTTCAGCGCTGCATGCCCCAGCGCTTCACGGTGCAGCGCTCCAGCAGGGCGAAGACCAGACTCTCCACCAGCAGGCCGATGAGGATCACCACCACCAGGCCGGCGAACACCTTGTCGGTGTACAGCTCGTTGCGGTTCTGGAAGATGTACCAGCCGAGCCCGCCCTTGCCGGACGAGGCGCCGAACACCAGCTCGGCGGCGACCAGGGTGCGCCAGGCGAAGGCCCAGCCGATCTTCAGGCCGGAGAGGATCGACGGCAGCGCGGCGGGCACCAGGATCAGGGCGACGAAGCGCAGCCCGCGCAGGCCGTAGTTGCGCCCGACCATGCGCTGGGTTTCCGGGACGCCGAGAAAGCCGGCGTAGGTGTTCAGCGCCAGCGACCAGAGCACCGAATGCACCAGCACGAAGATCAGGCTGCCCTCGCCCAGGCCGAACCAGAGCAGCGCCACCGGCAGCAACGCGATGGCCGGCAGCGGGTTGAACATCGCGGTCAGGGTCGACAGCAGGTCGCGGCCGAGCTGGCTGGAGACCGCCAGGCTGGTCAGGACGAAGGCCAGCAGGATGCCGATCAGGTAGCCCTGGACCAGCACCGACAGGGAGATCGCCACCTTCTCCAGCAGCTCGCCGCTGGCCAGGCCCTCGGCCAGGGCGCGGGCGACCTGCAGGAAGCTCGGCAGCAGGAGGTCGTTGCCCTGCAGGCGGGCGACCACTTCCCAGAGCAGCGCCAGCGCGGCGAGGATCAGCGACTTGCGCAGCCAGCCCTGCTGCCACAGGCGCTGCGCCAGCGACAGCTCGCGCTCGAGCGGCAGATCGGTCAGGGGTTGCAGGGCGATTTCGTATTCCGGTCGCAGCGGCGGAGTCTGGCTCATGGTGTGTTTTCCGTAGAGTCTTAGGTAAAAACGGGAAGGCGCGTCAGCGCCCTTGTAGGAGCCAGCTTGCTGGCGATAGCCGTGGCCGGGCCGATCACCGATCGCCAGCAAGCTGGCTCCTACGCGGCATGCACGGCGGCGGGGCTTTCCCCTTCCTCGAAGAGCAGCCGGTGGATGCGCCGGGCGGCGTGCTGGAAGTCGGCGTTGCCGCTGCTGTGCAGGTCGAAGGCATGGCTGGCGACCTCGGCGCGGACCCGTCCCGGATGCGGCGAGAGCAGCAGGATGCGGTTGCCGACCACCAGCGCCTCCTCGATCGAATGGGTGACGAACAGCAGGGTGAACTTCACCTCCTGCCACAGTTCGAGCAGTTCCTCCTGCATCCGCCGCCGGGTCAGCGCATCCAGCGCGGCGAAGGGCTCGTCCATCAGCAGGATCTTCGGCTGCATGGCCAGGGCGCGGGCGATGGCCACGCGCGCCTTCATGCCGCCGGAGAGGGTGTGCGGGTAAGCGTCGGCAAACCTGGCCAGGCCGACCTTGTCCAGGTAATGCAGGGCGCGCTCTTCGGCCTCGCGGCGGTTCAGGGTGCGCGTGGCCAGCAGCGGGAACATCACGTTCTGCTTGACCGTCTTCCACGGCGGCAACTGGTCGAACTCCTGGAACACCGCGATGCGGTCGGGCCCCGGCTCGCGGACTTCCCGGCCGTCCAGGCGGATCGCGCCGTCGCGCGGGCGGATGAAGCCGGCCACCGCCTTGAGCAGGGTCGACTTGCCACAGCCGGAGGGCCCGAGCAGGACGAAGCGGTCGCCCGGATCGACCTCGAAGCTGACCTCGTGGGTGGCGCGCACCACGCGCTCGGCGGTGCGGTATTCGAGGCTGACGCCCTCGACCTGCAGCAGCGGCTGGAAAGCCGTCGCCACGGCGGGCGCGGAATTCTGGAGAAAGGCGTTCATCGTCTCAGCTCCCCTGGGCCAGCTTGGGATCGGGGAAGAAGTAGTCCTGCCAGGACGCCGGCTTGTGCTTCAGCGCGCCGACCCGATGGAGGAACTCGGCCAGCGGATAGGTGTTCTTCGGCGTCACGCTGAATTCGAACTGCGGGTTGTCGATGATCTTCAGCAGCGCGTCCTTGCCGATCTTCGCCCCGGTCACGCGGATGTAGGTGTCCGCCGCGGCGGCCTTGTCCTTCTGGGCGAAGTCGGCCGCCTCGGCCAGCGCGTCGACGAAGGCCCGGTAGGTCTTCGGATTGTCCTTGCGGAACTTCTCGGTGGTGTACAGCACGGTCGGCGAGTTCGGCCCGAGCAGATCGTAGGTGTCGAGCACCACGTGCACGTTGGGGTTTTCCAGCGCCTGGTTCTGGAACGGCGGGTTGGAGAAATGGCCGGTCAGCTCGGTGGCGCCGCCGGTCAGGGCCGTGGTGGCCTCCGGGTGCGGCAGCGCGACCGTGTACTTGTCCAGCCGGTCGTAGGCCTTGTCGCCCCACTGCTTGGCGGCGGCGTACTGCAAAAAGCGCGACTGGATGGAGACGCCCACCGCCGGCACCGCGATGCGGTCCTTCTCGGTGAAGTCGGCGATGGTCTTAACCTTGGGATTGTTGCTCAAGAGGTAGTACGGGAAGTTGCCCAGCGAGGCCACGCCCTTGACGTTCTGCTTGCCCTGGGTGCGATCCCAGACGGTCAGCAGCGGACCGATGCCGGCCCCGGCGATGTCGATGGTGCCGGCCAGCAGCGCGTCGTTGACCGCCGAGCCGCCGGACAGCTGGGTCCAGTCGACCTGGATGTCGAGGCCCTGCTCCTTGCCGTGCTTCTCGATCAGGTGCTGGTCGCGCACCACGTTGAGCAGCAGGTAGACGATGCCGAACTGCTCGGCGATGCGGATCTGGCCCTCGGCCTGGGCCGCCGCCGGCGTCAGCAGGCCGCCGGCGAGGCCGAGGCCCAGGGCGATACCGCCGGCGAGGCGGCGAATCGCGGGAAAGCGTTTGCCTGGAAACATGGGAAGCTCCATTGGATACGTGACGAAACGGATTCGCTGAAAGTCGGTTCGGTGCGCGACCGGGTAAAGCGCGGGCACGAGCGGTCGATGGGCGCACGCGTGCTCCACGCGCGGGAGCTGCCGCGGCAGCTCCCGCTCAGGGTCAGAACGGGGCGTCGCCCTGGATGGTCGTGCGATGCATCCGGCGCGGCAGGTGGTTCGGGCAACCGGTGGCCAGGTGGATCACCGAGCGGTTGTCCCAGAACAGCAGATCGTTGGGCTGCCACCGGTGGCGATAGACGAACTCGGGGCGCGCGCTGTGGGCGAACAGTTCGGCGAGGATCTGCCGGCTTTCCTCTTCCGGGATATCGAGGATATGGGTGGTGAAGTTCTCGTTGACGAACAGGCCCTTGCGCCCGGTTTCCGGGTGGGTGCGCACCACCGGATGGACGACCGCCTTCACCTCTTCCAACTGGGCCAGGGTCAGCGTCGGCCGCTGGATGCCTTCGAACACCTCGTCGGCATAGCGGGCGGTGTAGGAATGCACCGCACGGCGTCCCTCGATGGCCTTGCGCAGCGCCTCCGGCAGGGTCTCGTAGGCGTACTGCTGGTCGGCGAACAGGGTGTCGCCGCCCTCGGCCGGGAGTTGCCGGGCGTACAGCATGGCGCCGAGGCTGGGCAGCTCCTTGTAGGACAGGTCGGAGTGCCAGAACTTGCCGGCGTCGCCCAGGCCGATGGGCTTGCCGTTCTCGACGATGTTGGAGATGACGAAGATCTCCGGATGGCCGGCCAGCAGGAACTGCTTGAGGACGTGGATCTGCAGCGCGCCGAAGCGGCGGCTGAAGGCGATATGCTGCTCGGGCGTGATGCGCTGGTCGCGGAACGCCACGACCTTGTGCTCCAGGTGCGCGCCGTGGATACGGGCGAAATCCTGCGGATTGAGCGGACGGGACAGATCCAGACCGATGATTTCCGCACCCAGACCGCCGTCGAAGGGACGGATCTCGAACGACTGGGAAGGAACCTGGGAGGCAGACAACAAGGATTCAACCGCTGACATGGGGATCTCCAAACGCATGATCGGGCATGGCCCGAAGGAACTGGCGTGGACGCGAATGGCGCATCCATTTCTCTTCATGCGGCTCGGCGGTTGACCGACAAGTACGCGACAGGCGCAATTTAATGGAATATGAATTTTTATTTAAATAACTTTTTAGCCTATGGTAATGACCGACTTCGCCATGCGAACGGCGGCGTTGCCATCGGGCCGCTCAGGGCGCCAGCCAGGCGGGGGCTGGCGGCAGGGCAGCCGCCTTCCGGCGGAAGACGGCTGCGCGGCTCGGGGCGTCAGTGGCCGTTGCCGTGCTTGCCCGACTTGTCCGCGGGCTCCGGCATCAGCGTCAGCTTGCCGCCCATGTCGCTGCAGGTGCCGGAGAAGGTCCTGCCGTCCGGTCCGGTGAAGGAGCCGCTGTCGCCGACCTGCTTGCCTTCGCAGGCCTTGAGGGCGCCCGGCGGCGGGCCCATGCGGCCGTGCTCCGGCACCACCGCCAGCTTGCCCTCGACGTTCCGGCAGATGCCGGAGAAACTCTTGCCGTCCGCCTTGCCGAAGGACGCTCGGTCGCCGACCTGCTTGCCTTCGCAGGCTTTGAAGGCGGCTTCCGGCGGCGGCACCATGTGCTCGCCCGGCGGATGGCCGACAGCGCCCTCCTCGGCAGCCATCGCCAGGGGCGCGGCCAGGCAGGCCAGCAATGCAATGTGACGGATTTTCAGCATGTTGCACCTCTAGGGCAGTTCGGAGCGGCTATCACAGCATGCCTGCCGGTCGAGTGGCGAGTCTTTACGCTTCCGATACAGTTCCTGTCGTCGGGCGAACGGCCGGCGCTACCCCGTGCGGCGCCGGCTCCGCCCGATCAGATCGCGAAGAACCCGTGGGTGCCGTCGCGGCCCAGTTGCTCGACCAGACCGAACTCCCAGTCCAGATAGGCCTGCATCGCCTCGCGGGGATTGTCGGTGCCCTCGTAGGGACGCCGGTAGCGGTCGCTGCGCGGCACCGCCAGGGCGGTCTCGCCCTCCTCCAGCGGCAGGCCGGCGGCGATCCAGGCCGCGGTGCCGCCGGCCAGGACGAACACCGGCTTGCCGGTCAGCGCCTGCAGCTCGTCCACCGCATAGCGCGCCAGCAGGCTACTGCCGCAGGTGACCACGTAGCGTCCGGCCGGCGGCAGCGCCTCCAGGGCCTGCGGCAGCTGCGCGCGCAGCGCCCACCAGGCGCCGGGAATGTGCCGCTTGACGTAGTTGGCGCTGGTGGTGAAGTCCAACACCCGGGTGTCGCCCTCGGCCAGCCAGGTCTGCAGAGCTTCCGGCGCGATGTCCTCGCTCTGCGGCGCCGGCGGCACCGGCGCCGACCAGCCGCCCCGCTCGGCGAACTCCGCGGCGCCCAGGCCGTCCAGCACATGCACCTCCCAGCCCATCTGCGCCAGCCAGGAAGCGCTCATGTTGGCGCGCACGCCGTCGTCGTCGGCCAGCACCAGGCGCGCGCCGCGCACGCTGGCGAAGTGGTCGGTTTCCTGGACCAACTGGCCGCCCGGCGTGGAACGCGCGCCCGGCAGATGGCCGGCCTCGTACTCCTCCGGGGTGCGCACGTCGAATAGATAAGTGGTGCGGCTGGCCTCCTCCCGCCAGCGCGCCAGATCGGCGAGAGCGGCGCGGCCGACCCCGGCCTTGTCAGCCACCGCCCGGGCGGAGGCGGCGGCCAGCGCGCGGTTTTCGGCGGAGACTTCGGGGAATTTGCGGCTCTGCCCGTGCTCCAGCTGCTGGCCGGCCAGGGTCCAGCCGATGGTGCCGTTGCGCAGCGCCGCCACCGCGTTGGGAATCCCGGCGTTGACCAGCGACTGGGTGCCGATGAGGCTGCGGGTGCGCCCGGCGCAGTTGACGATCACCCGGGTCTGCGGGTTCGGCGCCAGCTCGCGCACCCGCAGCACCAGCTCGGCGCCGGGCACGCTGATCCCGCCGGGAATGCTCATGGTCTGGTATTCGTCGAAGCGCCGGGCGTCCAGCACTACCACGTCGGCCTTCTCGTCCAGCAGCGCCTTGACCTCCTCGGCGGCCAGCGACGGCGTGTGGCGCTCGGCCTCGACCAGCTCGCCGAAGGCCTTGCTCGGCACGTTGACGTCGATGAACAGCTCGCCGCCGGCTTCGCGCCAGCCGGCAAGGCCGCCCTCCAGCAGGGCGACGTCGTTGTAGCCCAGCGCCAGCAGGCGCTCGGCGGCCCGCTCGGCCAGGCCCTCGCCGTCGTCGTAGACGGTGACCGGCGTGCTGCGGCGCGGAACTCGCGCATAGACCTCGATCTCCAGGCGCGACAAGGGGATGTTGGCGGCGAACAGCGGGTGGCCCTCGGCGAACGGCGCTTCCTCGCGCACATCCAGCAGGGCCAGTTCCTCGCGCGCCAGCAGGGCGGCGCGGATATCGGTGAAGGAACGGGTGGCGATACGGCTCATGCGGGAACATTCTCCCTGGACAGATCCCAGATATTGGGCAGGACTTGGTTGGAATAACCGGAGATGAACGGCTTCTCGCTGCCGTCCGGCAGGTAGACGGCACGCCGCACGGCGCCGATGTTGGCGCCGTAGACGTGGATGCTGATCGACGGCTGGTCGGGGCTGGCGTTGAACACCCGGTGGATGTCGCCGATCCGCGGCGACACCGCCTCGACCTGGCCGGGCGACAGGCGCTGCGGATCGCCGAGCGGGCGCAGGCCCTCGGCGCTCACCTCGAAGTGCTGCGCATCCTCGGCGCCGCGCAGCATGCCGATCAGGCCCCAGACCCGGTGATCGTGCACCGGGGTGGTCTGTCCCGGTCCCCAGACGAAGCTGACCACCGAGAAGCGCTGGCGGGAGTCGGCGTGCAGCAGATACTGCTGGTAGCGCTCCGGGTCGGGTCGGGCGAAGGCTTCCGGCAGCCAGTCGTCGTGGCGGACCAGTTCGCGCAGCAGGTGCCGGCCTTCGCGCAGTACGCTCTCCTCGTCGTCATGACGGTCGAGCAGCTCGCCCAGGGCACCGACGAAATCACGCAGGCGGTCCAGGCGCAGGGGGGATTGACTCATCGTCGCTCATCCATTCTGTGACAAGATGGCGCCACGTTACCAAGCACCATATCATTATCAAAATGCACTTTATTCATAAGCTAATATGCTGATAACGCATGAAGACAGATGACATCGAAGCCTTCGTCGCCGTCGTCCGCTGCCAGTCGCTGAGCCTGGCCGCCGACAGCCTGCAACTGACCCAGTCGGCGATCACCCGCCGCGTGCAGAATTTCGAGGACGACCTCGGCACCCTGCTGCTCGACCGCAACACCAAGCCCCTCAAGCCGACGGCCATGGGCCTGCGGGTCTACGAGCAGTGCCGCGAGGTGCTGCGCAGCATGGACGTGCTGCGCGAGATCGTCGCCCGCGACGCCCCGCCCAGCGGCACCCTGCGCCTGGGCGTGCCGCAGACCATCGGCGACGTGGTGCTGCTCGACACCCTGGAGCAGCTGAGGAACACCTATCCCGACCTGCAGACCCAGGTCTCCAGCGGCTGGGGCAGCACCTTGCTCGAGCGCCTGGAAAACCTCGAACTGGACGCCGTGGCGGCGCTGTTTCCCGCCAGCAAGAGCTTTCCCGAGGGCATCGCCGCCACCTCGCTGGGGCGCCTGCGGCTCTTGGTGGTGGCCGCCCGCGGCAGCTCGGAAAGGCGCGGCGGCAGACTCGCCGACTGCTGCGACCGCGGCTGGGTGCTGAACCCGGACGGCTGCGGCTTCCGCGCCGGCCTGCAGCACGCCCTGGCCGAACAGGGCCTGAAACTGCGGATCAACCTGGAAACCTTCGGCAGCGAACTGCAGCTCGGCCTGGTGGCGAAGAACCTCGGCCTCGGCCTGGTTCCCGAGCCGCTGCTCTTGGCCAGCCGCTACCGCGAGCAATTGGAGGTCGTCGCCCTCGCCGACTTCAAGCCGACGGTCGACCTCTGGCTGCTGCAGCCGCGCTTCGTCGGCAACCTGCACGGCGCCATCGAACTGTTCGGCAACCTGGTGGCCCGCCACCTGGCTTCGCCGCCGGTGGCGGGCGGCGTCTGAACGGGGGGCGGACTCATTCGCGGCGGGTGGCGCCCTGTAGGGTGGAAAACGACCGCAGGTCTTTTCCACCGGGCATTACGGGATGGAAGCGGATTGGTAGAAAACGCGGTGTGGTTTTCTACCAATCGGCGCTGGCAGCAATGACCTAAAGCAGACGCTCTCTCATTGTCAACCAAAACTTCAGAATCTCATTTGCCATCAGTTTTTTCCCAATATAGCTTTGAGGTTTCTCCAAGAAAACGCAATTCTGGTAGCGGGTCAGAGGACGTTAGTTGGACCCAGGCGGTGATGCTTTTAGAAACTTTCGTGGGTCTGCTGCTTACGAGCTCTCGCGCTAGTCTCGCGCAACTCCAGCGTAACGTTGGTACATTATCATCTGGCACTCCCGAGCCAAGCGGTCGGTGCTCATATGAAAGCTCTACGAGCATCTTTTTAAGCCCTGACTCAATTAATGCAAAAGAGCTTTCGCTAATCCATGCGCTCTGGTGCTTCGCAATGTCTAGCATCAAGCTTAAGCCCCATGGCAGTGCTGGCATGCGGCGCGCTGCAATAATTCCAGAAAGCGTATTAATCAACAGCTCTGGCAGCCCAGACTGACTTAGATCAGGCCGATGAATCCAGTATGAAATTACGTTTGAGGCATTATTTACTTTGGAAACATCCGAATCTATGAGGTGCTCTACCAGTTCAGCTTCCACTCGGAGCAGCTCATATTCATCGCGCTACTTTAATGCTCTCATAAGACGGAATCGCCAAAAATTATTGCCAAATTCGGCGCTTTGATCAACGACTGACTGAAACCATTTGCCTATATTTGAGTCACAGAGCGAGCCAGATGTGTTTTCGTTTTCAACCATCGCTGCGACAATGCTATCAAATAAGTCCAGTCGCTGATTGACTGCTGTGCGCAATTCATTTACATGGAGCAGTTCTTCACGTACGTCCTGCCACTCGTTGTCCCACCACCGCTTTACTAATTGAAGGCCTGCAAGCATGTCGCTTTCCGGCCATGGTTTTCTTTCCAGTGAACGAATCCAATTCTGTAGCAAGTCATTATTAGCAAGGGGACTCCAGGATTTTCTAGAGTTTCGGGAACTTATCGTGAAGGATGATGGTGCCGCGAAAGATGTTATTTCTTGACTAAGAATCCAGCGTCTAAAAGAGAGGTCAAAATCGACGTTATTATCATCTAGCCAAGTGAAGGCGGCCCAAGGATAGTGGCCAGGTATCAGTGGCCAGGATTCGCCTTTAACTAGAAACTGCCTGATGACCTCTTTTTGACTATTTGTGATGAAGCCCCAGCTATTCAGCCAGAATAAACGTTGCCAGGCATCCTTCAACACTGTGGTGCTTGGGGCATTGCTCGGATTCTGGTTTAGCTGTAGCGGTTCTAATTTCGAAATTAGATTATCAATAACGGCCGAAATATTATGATTTTCGTTAGAAATAATTAAATCATTGTCACGCCGTTGAAGCATGTGCAGACATATCCAATCATCTTCAAAATACTGATCTCTTACCAACAAAGCAGTTACGTCAGGAATGCTGGCAATTGAAGGAGCAATTCTCGCCCTGTCATCCACCGGCAGAGCTTCAAAACACCGTGAAAGTACTAGCGCAAGCTCTTTCCAAAGCAGGTGAAGACGCCAAAGCAAAGGCTGGTGGTACAGGGCGATGACTCGTTCCATGAAAGAATATACTTTTGCTGTATCGCTAATGCGGATGACCAACCGAGCGAATACGTCCATGTGAAAGCCAGTCACACGTTGCAGATCTTCGTCATCGACCGGATCGCTGAACATACGCTCGACAAGGCTTAGAGAGCGAGAGCAAATCTGTAGCGCAAGCGACTCCTCGGTGCGAGCAACTTGGTACCGAGATAGCCAGCCTGCTGTGTGCAGCAATTGATTTGGATTTCTCGGTTTCAACATATTTTTGTTGAGGCCTCTTATCATTACGCTCAGCACCCGCTGCATTGAGTCCGCGTATTGCACCCACCACGCGGCTTGAGCAAATGAGCCAATGTCGAAGGTCACACTTTCAATGCGAGGCACCAACGCAACTCGATCGCTCAACGTTAGCCAGGCGAATGCTGCGTATATTTTATCTCTTAAGTTCTGAGAGCCGTTTAGCTGTTCAGTTGCTGAATAGCGTCCCAACTCAAATTGGGGAGTGTAGCTTTTGGGCTGAGATGGGGGAGGTGTTTCGGCATTTAAGGCAGCGGTAAGCTGTTGCAGCTCAAGCCGAGAGTCAAATCCTTTCGCTGCGAGATCCGCCAGCCGACGATCAAGCTGCTCGGATGGAAGCGCATTATTCGAGTCTTCTTCAGTAGAGGGCCAACGCCAACTTTTGGAGGTTTGTAAATAGCTTATCGCCAAGCATGCCCATGCTTCTTGAGATAAATATTGCGTGCTATTAGAACGCAACCGTTGATTGCTGCGTAACTGCTGCAGCCCTTTCAAGCTGACAGCAATACCTGCCTCTGGTTTGCCAACCTCTCCCAAAAGCATACCTTTTCGAACACGCATATAGCTGTCCGATGAGCGGATGTGCCATTCACTAAGTAAACGGTGGGCGATATCACGGTCACCCTCATAAAGTGCAAGTAGAATTGACTCGTGCGCAATCTCGTCATGAAGCTGAAGATCCTTCGGTAGCACGGACGCAAGAAGTTCTTTCAGTGCGTTGAAATCATCTCGACGAAGCTCTTGCCTAGCCCAGCGCAACAGGCTCACTCCGAGATCACGCCAGCGTCGTTGAAATTCTATCGTTGATTCAATGCCGAACCGCTTAAGCTCCGTTTTCTGCTTATCGAACATAGTGACGGAATACTTGCTTGTTGCTTTGATCAAAGCCAGCGCGGCTAAGGCCAATGAGTCATCGAAGCACTGGAGAAGTACTTCCTGGTGCCAAGCGTACTCTGCGAGCACTGCAACTCCGACATGCGGCGTGTCCTGTACTAGTTTGTCGAGCAGATCTTTGCCATTTAAGAATCCAGGAATTGCATCAATGCTATGCTGAAAGCGCCGGCGTACAGAGATTGGTGCTATTAGCCATCCCGGATAAGTTCTACGCAAATTTCCAACAGGAGCATATACGTTCAACAGGCGACTTCGCCGTTCGTCTACATCTTGATGAGGAAGGCGTGATACCTGATCCAGAGGGGGAAGGTCACCCCACTCAGAGTCTTCTTCCTCAAGCGGCTTTGCCAATAGCCGAAACATAGCGTCAAATCGGGAGAAGTAGTCCAACTCGTCTACCCCACTTGGCAAAGGCAAAACCACTGGGGTCACTTGGCGTGCTTCGAGTAGCGTTCGCTGACCAAGCGACGGGGCACGACTGACAAATAAATAGATGGGCAAAGCATGTTTATCAAGCATGTCACGAACCCATCCGATCCAGTGCAAGAAATTTGGATCATCACCGGAGAATCCAACGAGACAGAACACATTTTCAAGCAATGATTGGCGCACCAAATTTACGAAAGGTGCAAATAACTCTGGGTAGCGCCGATAGTCATCTTCCGTAAAGATGAATGGCCTCTGAGACGGAAAAGATCCGTGCAATTTTACAATGCGTCGTCTGCCTAGGATTTTCGATTGTGGAATGTCTTCGCGACAAATCACCGTATAATGGGCACGCTCAACGATGTCGTCCGCTGCTCGTTCCAATAAGGTGTCGTAGTTAGTAGTGAAGATCTCTGACCATGGCAACTGAAGTAGTTGATTGTGCAAAATACCTGGACGCACTCTGTCGTCAGGAATGAGGCGCTTCAAAACTTCTTCGAGTGCGGGCTTAGAAAAAACGCGGGCATATTGCTCACCCAGTTGCGTTACCATGCCTGCTGAAAAATCCTTCAGATCACTGTCCGTCGGGTTCAATTCGCGCCATAGTTCTTTCGCAACGTCGTACCACATGGCCAACTGATCGCCATTTTCTGCATTTCGACTGAATCCGGCTCCTACCATGACTGCGGCATTGCCGTTGGCTAATGCTTTGCGGATAGCGTTGTAGTGGACCTCATCGTTGATTTTTATAGACACTGCTCCCCCTGTTGCCGCTGTAAAGCCGCCGCGTTTTCTATAAGAGTAATCATTGTAAGTAGCAGCCGATTAAGTTACATGGCATTGTGCTATGATGCCTATATGTCAATTGGTACTCTCGCGCCTAGCCGCTTCTGGTCGACTGCAGCCAATGGCCAATGGATGTCAGCCACTTGAGGCGCCACACGACCAAGCAAGTCCCCCCTCGTTCAGCTCCTGCAGCATCTGAGGGGGCAACGGGGAACCGATCATGATCCCCCCTCACGTCCCCTTCCTCCTCACCGCCACTATCCCCACCCGCATCCCGAACAGCCTGAACACGCTGTCCAGGGTCGCTACCGTGGGGTTGCCGGTGTCCTGTTCGAGCTGGCGCAGGGTACGCAGGGAGAGTTTGCACATGCGGGCGAAGTCGGTCTGGTTCAGGCCGGTGACGCGCAGGCGCAGTTGGCGGATCGCGCCGCCGAAGCTCAGGGTGCCGTCGGCCAGTTGCTGGCGGATTTCGTCGAGTACCGCGCCGCGGTCTTCTTCCGGCTTCTTCATGGCATGTCCGGCAGCGACTGCTGCGCGCCCCGTGTGAGTCGGTCCAGATAGGCATCATAGTGCCTATTTTTAGCCTTCCCAAGCATGAAAAAGGTATTTAAATACCCATTTCGACGTCTTACTCGTGCGAAACAGGCAATGTATTGCCTTCTGTCATGCAAGCGCATTCACGCCGATCCGGGCGCCGCCCTAACAACAGCAGGCCGATGGCGAAGCCGAACGAAGGTGGATGGCTTCGGCCATCCACCCTACCCACTCCGAACCCGCGAGGCACGCATGAAAGCCACGCACAAAATGCAAATAAAGCAAATTAAAGACGATTAAAGTTAAAACTGAGGAATATTAATTTATAAGAAAATCGAATTTCAGATTGCTCTCTTATGCATGCAGTATTGGGCCACCACTTCCTGCAGGCCCCTCAACCGGCGCTACAGATGGCTGGCCCACCGGACCACCGGACGACTCGGCATCGTGACAGTCGCCCCAGGTGCATTCCGATGAGCATCACTCCACTTCGCAACCCTTCCCGGGCAGCCGCGGGCTCGCCCGTCCGCCCCGGCAGCCCGGCCTTTTCCGCGCTGCTGAACCGTCTCGGCGAGGAGTTCGCCGGGCGTGCCGCCGACTACGACCGCAGCGGCGAGTTTCCCCAGGAAAACTTCCATCGCCTGCATCAGGAAGGCCTGCTGGCCCTGACCATTCCCCTGTCCCAGGGCGGCCTGGGCGGCGGACTGGCCGAGGCCGTCGAGGCCATCGGCGCGGTGGCCAAGGGCGATCCGTCCACCGCGCTGATCCTGGCCATGCAGTACCTCCACCACAACCGCCTGCAGGACAACCCGCAGTGGCCGAACGCGCTGCGCCAGCGGGTGGTCCGCGAGGCCGTCGAGGACGGTGCGCTGATCAACGCGCTGCGCGTCGAGCCGGCGCTCGGCTCGCCCTCGCGCGGCGGCCTGCCGGCCACCGTCGCCCGGCGCACGCCCGAGGGCTGGCGGATCAGCGGCAGCAAGCTCTACTCCACCGGCAGCTACGGGCTGACCTGGTGCAACGTGTTCGCCCGCAGCGACGACCCCGACCCGCTGGTCGGCGTCTGGCTGGTGCGCCAGGACAGCCCCGGCATCCGCATCGTCGAGGACTGGGACCACCTGGGCATGCGCGCCACCTGCAGCCACCGCATCGACTTCGACGAGGTGCTGGTGCCGCTGGAGCACGCGGTCAACGTGGCGCCGGCCAGCCACCGGAGCACCGATACCGAACTCGACCCCGAGGGCCTGTTGTGGATGGGCGCCCTGCTCGGCGCCCTCTACGACGGCGTCGCCCGCGCCGCCCGCGACTGGCTGGTCGACTGGCTGAAAAACCGCACGCCGAGTGCGCTCGGCGCGCCGCTCGCCTCCCTGCCGCGCCTGCAGCAACTGGTCGGCGAAATCGACAGCCTGCTGCTGGTCAACCGCAGCCTGCTGGAGGCCGCCGCCGGCCGGCGCCTGCCGGAAGGCAGCAGCGGCCAGCTCAAGCACTTGGTCACCGACAACGCCATCCGCGCGGTGGAGCTGGCCCTGCAGGCCTCCGGCAACCACGGCCTGAGCAGGAACAACCCCTTGGAGCGGCACTACCGCGACGTGCTGTGCGGACGCATCCACACGCCGCAGAGCGATGTCGTGCTGGTCAAGGCCGGTCAGGCCGCCCTGGGCCTCTAGCAAATCCGCCGACCCCGAACCCATTACCCGATTCTCACGGAAGCGATTCGCATGACCTTCAACTCCAACCTCTCCCGCCGCCGCCTGCTCGGTCTGGCCGGCACCGCCGCCGCGGCCGCCGCCGTCGGCCGCTTCGCCTGGGCCGCCGATCCGCACGCCCATGCCGGCCACGCCGGCCATGCCGCGCCGGCACAAAGCTTCTCGCTCGACGCCAAGGGCTGGGCGCTGCCGGCGCCGCGCAAGCTCAAGCTGGCGACCAACCTCAACGCGATCTGCCTGGCCCCGGTCGCGGTGGCCGACAGCCAGGGCTTCTTCCGCAACCACAACCTGGAAGTCGAGTTCGTCAACTTCGGCCACTCCACCGAGGTGCTGCTCGAATCCCTGGCCACCGGCAAGGCCGACGCCGCCACCGGCATGGCGCTGCGCTGGCTGAAGGCGCTGGAGCAGGGCTTCGACGTCAAGCTGACCGCCGGCACCCACGGCGGCTGCCTGCGCCTGATCGCCCAGGAAAACGGCCCGCGCAGCTTCGCCGACCTCAAGGGCAAGACCATCGGCGTCACCGACATGGCCAGCCCGGACAAGAATTTCTTCTCGCTGATGCTCAAGCGCCACGGCGTCGATCCGGTCCGCGACGTGAACTGGCGGACCTACCCCATCGACCTGCTCGGCACCGCCCTGGAGAAAGGCGAGATCCAGGCCGCCAGCGGCTCCGACCCGATGATGTACCGCCTGCGCAACCAGCCGGGCAAGCGCGAGCTGTCGACCAACCTGGTCGAGGAGTACGCCAACCTCAGTTGCTGCGTGGTCGGCGTCGGCGGCAACCTGGTGCGCAAGGAAAAACCGGTCGCCGCCGCCGTCACCCACGCCATCCTCCAGGCCCACGCCTGGGCGGCGCAGCACCCGGAAACCGTGGCCCAGGACTTCCTCAAGTTCGCGGTCAACACCAATTCCGAGGAGATCCGCGCCATCCTCAACGAGCACACCCACGCCCACTACTCGGTGGGCAAGGCCTTCGTCGAGGAAATCGCCGTCTATGCCCGCGACCTGAAAGCCGTGGAGGTGCTGCGCGCCAGTACCGATCCCCGAAAATTCGCGGAGAGCATCCATGCCGACGTATTCAGCTGAATTGCCGCGGCGGGCCGCCGCCCGCCCCTTCGCCGTGTGGAAGACCGGCCTGCTGGCGGCCGCCGGCTGGCTGGCCTTCGCCCTCTACAGCAGCGAGGCGCCCAACGCCATCCGCGACTGGCCCTACACCCGCGAACTGGCCAACCTCTCGCTGGCCAACGCCGCCCTTTTGGCGCTGATCGCCCTGCTCCCCGGCCCGACCGCCCGGCTCGCCGAGCGCCTGCGCCCCGCCGGCCCGTGGCTGCTCGCCCTGCCGCTGCTGCTCGGCCTCTGGCAGCTCGCCACCGCCAAGCTGGGGCTGCTGCCGGTACCCTTCTTCGCCCCGCCGCAGGCACTGCTGGAGGTCTACGCCGAGGACTGGCCGCGCCTCGCCGAGAGCCTGCTGCACTCCTTCTGGCTGCTCGCCAACGGCGTGCTGCTCGGCTCGGTGTTCGGCTTCGTCGCCGGGGTGTCGATCGGCTGGTCGCAGCGCATCGGCTACTGGCTGCACCCGGTGCTGCGCATCCTCGGCCCGGTGCCGTCCACCGCGTTGCTGCCGATCTGCTTCTTCATCTTCCCCAGCAGCTGGGGCGCCAGCGTGTTCCTGATCGCCCTGGCGACCTGGTTCCCGGTCACCGTGCTGACCTGGTCGGGCGTCGCCAGCGTCGACCGCGCCTACTACGACGTGGCGCGCACCCTGGGCGCCAGCGAGCGCTTCCTGATCTTCCGCGTGGCGATCCCGGCGGCCCTGCCGCACGTCTTCGTCGGCCTGTTCATGGGCCTCGGCGCGTCCTTCTCGGTGCTGGTGGTGGCCGAGATGATGGGCGTCAAGGCCGGCCTCGGCTGGTACCTGCAATGGGCCCAGGGCTGGGCGGCCTACGCCAACATGTACGCCGCGCTGCTGGTGATGGCGCTGCTCTGCTCGGGGCTGATCACCGCGTTGTTCCTGATCCGCGACCGCGTCCTGTCCTGGCAGAAAGGAGCCGTGAAATGGTGAGCGCCAGCCTGAAGACCGCCGCCCCGGCGCGGGGCCTGCACCTGGAAGTGAAGAACCTCAGCCACGCCTTCGACCTGGGCAAGACCAGCCTGCCGGTGCTCAACCAGGTCGACCTGAGCCTGCAGCCGGGCGAGAGCGTCGCCTTGCTCGGCCCCTCGGGCTGCGGCAAGTCGACCCTGCTGCGCCTGGTCGCCGGGCTGGAGGCGCCGCTGTCCGGGCAGATTCTGGTCGACGGCCAGCCGGTCGGTGCGCCCGATCCGTCGCGCATCCTGGTGTTTCAGGACCCGACCCTCTACCCCTGGCGCACCGTGTGGGACAACGTCGCCCTCGGCCTGCAGGCCCGCGGCCTGATCAACAGCCAGCGCGAGCGGGTCGACGCGGCGCTGGCCAAGGTCGGCCTCGGCGAATTCCGCGACGCCTATCCGCGCCAGCTTTCCGGCGGCATGGCCCAACGCGCCGCACTGGCCCGCGCGCTGGTCAACGAACCGCGCCTGCTGCTGCTCGACGAGCCCTTGGGCAAGCTCGACTCGCTGACCCGCATCGCCATGCAGGGCGAGCTGATCCGCCTGTGGCAGCAGCAGCGCTACAGCTCGCTGCTGGTCACCCACGACGTGGAGGAAGCCCTGCTGCTCAGCGACCGGGTGCTGGTGTTCAGCAACCGCCCGGCGCGCATCCTCGCCGAGCTGAAGGTCGAGCGCGATTACCCGCGCCACCGCGACGACCCGCACCTGGTCGAGCTGCGCCAGCAGGCGCTGGAGTTGCTGGGCTTGGGGAGCAGTTGGTGAGGGACCGTCTCCGGTGTAGCGCCTGCAGGGTGGATAGGCGCGCCCGCCCCCGCCTGCAGGCGCCGGTTGCCAGGACCGGCCCGCTCTCTTAGCCCAGCCGCTTCAGCAGCGGCCCGGCGTCGTAGGGCGCCTGGCCCTGCAGCGCTTCCTCGATGCGCAGCAGCTGGTTGTACTTGCCCACCCGGTCCGAGCGGCACAGCGAGCCGGTCTTGATCTGTCCGGCGCGGGTCGCCACCGCCAGATCGGCGATGGTGGTGTCCTCGGTCTCCCCCGAACGGTGCGAGATCACCGCCGTGTAGCCGGCGGCCTGGGCCATGCGGATCGCGTCGAGGGTCTCGCTGAGGCTGCCGATCTGGTTGAACTTGATCAGGATCGAGTTGCCGATGCCCTTCTCGATGCCTTCCTTGAGGATCTTGGTGTTGGTGACGAACAGGTCGTCGCCGACCAGTTGCACCTTGTCGCCGAGCTT